>JAFQOW010000014.1 GCA_017412055.1 Lachnospiraceae bacterium
GAGGGATTGCTTCCACCTGACGAACCATTAGCTTCTTAATCTTATTTCCTAACTTTATAACACTTCAAAAAGTTGCCTGCCTCAGACAGCTTATTCAAGTGCGCCAATTTAGGGCTTTCCTCTACTTTCTTTCACACTACTACCTCCTAACAGTTTTCAAAAATATCTATGGCATATTTATATGGTAACAACCCCGATATCTTGAAAGATATTTTATGCCTTCCTTTAGACAATCCGGTAATATCATACATATCGTCCTTATTTGTTTTCATAAGCTTATTATCCAACATTGTAATTATTGTACCATAATATCTTTGCATTCCCTTAACTTCTTTTCCTTCGAAATCAACAGCTGAAAATCTTATTGCACCAGCTTTCACTTCTCTTGCGCAATCAAATACCGCAATCAATTCATTATCATTTTCAATAAATCTTGGCTGCTTACTATATTCCTTAAATAGTATCTTATTCTTTTCTTTAGGTGGCATTGGTGTTCTAGGTGTTGTTGGTGGTTTTGGTATTATTTCTCTATCAACTAATTTGGCTGTTGAAACTTTACCCGGTAAACTCAAAATACTATTAAGTCCTTCTATCTTTTGAATATCTGCAGACTCAATTTTTGTTTTTTCTCTAATAAATTTCTCAACAATACTCTTAATTTCTGATAAAGCAGCTGTTGCAATTGCATCATATTCTACACCCGATTCTGGATTTTTACTTAAAAAATCATCATGAGCCGCATTCTCTAATTTTAGCAAGCTTTCATTTAACTCTTTACCATTTATTTTAACAACGGCAGTAAATTCTTTTTCAGTGTCTAATTTATAATCTCTAATTTTCATTCCATGAGATCTAATAACAGAATAATATTTCTTATTTTTAACATTATCGCTATCATAATAAATTTCGATATCACCTAACTTTTCCCCAGAAACTACAATCTCATAGACAAATGGTTTATTATCCTTATACACACGCTTGGCATCATATAAATTACCTATTAACAAGCATTTGTTAGTACCAGCCAAATATGCCGCTTTATTTTTTACATAGTATTTTTCATAAACCTCATCAATTGTTGAATCATCAATCAATTCTCCAAATACAGTTATTCTAATTTTTTTATCTATAATTCCTACATAAAAGTTTTCCAATACACTATTTATATATAATTCTTTAAACTGATCTTCCTTATTTTCATAATCTATTGCTATAGCAATAACATCAGTTCCATATTCATCTGTCCTTACAAAGAAATTATCTATTCCATACGCTTCTGCATTCTCTATTGGTTTAACATCATTACTGTTTACAATTCCAAACCATCCATCTCCGCACATTTTCTCGTCATTATCATACCATGTAGATAACATATACTTTCCTTCTGAAAGGCATCTATTTTTTCCCGTTTTACTTTTATACTTTGTTGCATAAAATACAGTATTACATTCGCTAAGTATAAATGATGCTCTTTTTCCTACACCATGACTTCCTGCTGTACCTTGACCTTTTCCATATGAATTTCCTTCATCATAAACTAATGCTCTATATTGAGATTTACCTTTCTCATCGATATCAGCATTCACACCTGTTGTATTTTTATCAGAAACCTTCAAGCAATAAACTATTGGTTTATTCAATAGTTTTATTGCCGAATCATATTCTCTTATTGCATCTACATTTGCATACTCCTTGCACAACTTTATTCGACGAATTAACTCTTCTATACCTGGTATTTTTTCTCTATCAATCCCTATAATATCAAGATTAATATCAACACAGTTACCAACTTTAGCATCTATACTATTCTGAATCAATTCACGAACTACCGATGTTTTCTTGTCTAATGCAAATTTGGAATCAACAAATCTACTCTGACCATTATCGCTCAAATTAGCATCCTTTGCACTGTACCAATTACAAACTTTTGTATCTTGCATAAATTTCCTCCTACAATTTAAATTTTTTCTGTTCCTTTGAAATTGCTTTTGCGTATGTATTCTCTAAATCTACTGTAGCTTCCTTGATTGCTGCTATTATTTTGTCTAAATCTTTTTTTGAATAGTCATATGCATTCGAATTTACCAAATTACCTAGCAATTCTATTCCTTTTAACACTCCTTGCGTTCTATTTTCTGCTAATCTTACAAATTTATCTCTTTTGGATTCTGTTCCCATATATCCTCACTCCTTTCTTATATTTTAATAATATTCTATTATTTACCAAATGTCAATAATATTTTCATTATATTTTCAATATATCATTTACGTACGTAAAGCAAGTAAAAATTCCTTACAAACATAACCAGCATATTCACAATATTTCTTAAATATTTTAATTTTTATGATACTTTTAATAGTATAAAACAAACAGTAAAGAAGTTATTAGGCCTATTTATGCAATTAAAACAAGGGTAAAAACTCATCAAACTGATGCTTTCTTACCCTTTGTTGTATCTTTTTCTATCATGCATATACAATTAAATTCAAAAAAGAAGGTATATGGATAGTATCACAAAAATTACCAAACTTAGAATATATGGCTACTTTATTTATATTGTCTCTATTTCTAGCACCTAAAACTTTAAAATATAGCAACTCTTCCTAAAGATATTTCATTGCAACACAATGCCGATGTGTCAAACTGACCCATCGGCATAAATTTTATTATTTTCTTTTGCTTAGTTCTCACTAACACTAAACTTGTTTTTTTATGTTACCACTACTAAACTTAGTGAATCACACTATACTTTATATCTTCTCTTTTTCCTCAACAATTCTTTTTACTCTTGGCTTCAGCGCATATGCAATCGCTTGTGCTAATACTGGTGGAACAGCATTTCCTATTTGTTTTATTTGTTTTGTTTTTGGTCCACTAAAAATATAATCATCTGGAAACGATTGTAGCGCTGCCATCTCTCGCGGTGTTATTACTCTTGGTAATTTGTAATGTATATTTGTTGCCCCATGATTTTCTTTTATTGTACACGATGGCTTATCTGCTGCACACTTTTTCCATGAATCATTGAAATTCTCATATAGCGTTTCTCCTTCTTTAACATTAATTAAACGTTGCTTCATATCTTCAGAGTGTTTTGACATAATATGATTAATTAAAGGATCATCATCTAATTCTTCAAATCGGCCAATCGCTTCTTTTACTGTCATATAACTATTTTCATCCCTAAACGCTTTCGGAAATACATTTTTCTCACCTATACGATTTCCAATAAATATAACTCTTTTCCTATGCTGTGGAACGCCATAATCCGCAGAATCCAACACTTTCCATGTTATATTATATCCAATATTATTATAATCATATAAGATTTTTCTAATAACATTACCTTTTAACATACTTAAAATGCCTGTTACATTTTCCATTACTATAAACTCAGGCTTTACTTCTTTTACAATTTCAAGCATATCTTGATAAAGCGTGTTTCTTTTATCTGTTGCTATACTTGTACCAGACAAACTAAATCCCTGACACGGAAACCCCCCACAGATAACATATGGATGTTCTTTTTTTAACTGCTTAATTACCTCTTTTTTCGTAGAATCTTCAGTAATATCTAGGCAATCTTCTTTTTGCGAAAAGCTAAATCCCTTCTTTTCAAAATAATTTCTATATGTTTGAGATGCTTCCTTAAAATTATCAACAAACATTATCGGTCTATAACCCGCTGCTGCAAATCCGCAACTAATTCCTCCTGCACCCGAAAAAAAATCCGCAAAAGTTAGTTTTGAATTTTTTTTAACTTTAATGGTTTTGACTATATCATACATATTTCTTTTGATTGATTTTTCCTGATAATCATCTTCACTCAAATTATTATTTATATATGCATCCTCAACATAATTACTAAACTCACATTGTCCCTCAATATTATCCACATCTGGTATATTGTTTTTCCATTCTATATATGTATCCTCATCTATCTCATAACCAGATGAAACCTTTTCACATTTTAATATTCCACCGTTTATGTGTTTTAAAACCATAAATCTAGTGAGACCTGTATCTTCTACTATTTTATTTATTGTATATACTGCCATATAATCTCCTCAGTTGTTCACAACATCAATCCACATTTTCCCACAAAAGACACCAATTTACATTATACCTTACTTAAATAATCTTCTCAAGAAAGATTTAACTTTTTCATCAAAAAAATACTTCACCTTGTTTTTTTATTTAACAATTATCTTTTACACATTTTACAATCGTTTATCAATCGTCATTCGATGTATACTTTGAATATCCGCAAGTTCACCTTCCTTAATAATTTTACCTAGATTTATTGGTGTATATCCACATACATTTGCCGCCAAATTAATATGTTTGCATCCTTCTTTATATGCTTCCACATTATTATGATCGTGACCATGTATATTCAGACACCAAGGCAATCCATACACTGGCTCATGTGATAATAATATTTTATCGGCTATGAACAACGGACCTGTATAGATTTCATCAAAATACTTCTTATATGCACCTTTCGCATCATGATTTCCTAGTATCAAAATCTTTTTTCTAGCCTTTATATCTTTAATATACTCTGCTTTTCCTACATCTCCCAAACATACAAATGTATCATTTTTCATTACCATTCTATTGATAATTTCAATCTGTTCCTGTGGAGTAATCCAATCCGGACTCATATACTTGCAATCTGCATCATCGAAATGTAAATCTGATAATATGTAAACCGAACCATTCTCTGACCAGTGACGGAATGGTTCATATAATGTTTGTATCATTTTAATATCTCCTCGTATTATACAATTCTAATAATCTGTTCATATATTAGTATCTCTTGCACATTAACATTTATATTATTATGATAATGACCAAAAAACCACTTCTTAAATTCTACTCTACTACGTATCTTTTCAAAATAATCATTAAGATAATCTCTCTTAAACGTTCCTTCGCCTATTAATGCTTGAGTACTAGCTGCACAACAGTGCGACACAATAAAATCAATTTTATTATTGTGTAATGCCAGATTTCTTATGCCTTCGTCCATTTCCTCATCGGATGGCATTTCTTGTTCCCACCAGCTGTAATGATTAACTCTATACGATTTACCGTTTCTATCTAAAGCTTTTCTTAAAATATGATAAATTGGATCATCATATTCTAATATACCACCATCTATGTCATGGCTTCTCGCTCCACCAAAGGCAAATATTTTCTTACCTTCAAGTGTAAACACTTGTCCTCTCATTAAATGTACCACAGACGGACGTATTCTATGTACTTTACCACCATTCCATTCTTCTACTGGATATGAATATAGACGAGCAAAATTTTCGTGATTACCATCTACAAATAAAGTTGTAAATGATTTTCCTTCCAACCAGTCTAACCACCATTTTTCTTTTTCACTTTCTTCATCTTTTGCCCAAACTCCACCAAAATCACCACAGATAATCACATAATCATCCTTTGTCATCTCTTTTTGTTCTGAAAAATTCTCCATATTAAATCTAGCAAAGTCTGCATGACAATCACCTGTTATGTATATCATACCTATTCCTCCTATTCCTCAAAGTACAGCTTTTAATACTATTATAAGCATTTTATGTACAATAAAAACACCTGAAGTTTACAATTATTCAAAATTCTTCAAAATATAGCTTTCGTCTTCTCCATTGCTGATACTTTTCTTCATTTATTTCACAAGCCTCTTCAAAACTATAATCACATTCGCCAAGTATCGTCATTTCTCCTTCCAACTCATATCCCCTTATTTCAAAGAAGTTTTCCCTTATATGACGATACCAAATTGATGGCTCGGCAAATTTACCTGCTATTGAAAATAGTTTATTGTCCTCATCAAAAAACCAAGTGTTAGTGAAATTCCCATCTCTATAAGCCTCCGGAAAACTACTTTTTGAAAACTGTATATATTCCTTTATTAGATTTTCATCCACTTCTGGTTTAATCGTTATGTTTCCAGTACCTATCATCCATATACCCATATTACTTTTTTCCTCCTTTTTGTCTAGTATTTAAAATGCAATATCAATAATAATAAATGTCTTCTAGATCACCTAAAAGACACTTATAGACATTTTCGCCTTTTCCTCCAAAGAGTAAGATACTGTTGGCTCAACGCCTAAACCAACGCGAAGACCTCCATTTGCATTTGGTATCACTCACACAAACTTCATTAGCCAAATATTCTCTTTGCCCGTAAGCAATAAGAATAGATTCTTATTTTAAGAACAATTATATCCTTACCAAATTTGCATTTTGCATTTTTTACAAATTACTATCATAGTTATCCACAAATATTTAATAAAACTCACTTATCCCGTATTTTATCACTAGTTATCTATATTAAATATTGCTTTTCTTTAATCAATTGCTTATAATATACTTAACAAGGCAGTTGGAAGGTGAGTGCACCTCACCCGTTCCGGCGAAATTTATAACTATTAAAAAAATAGTCGACCTAAACTTTTCCAGAGAGCAGGACGGCTATTTTTTATGGTTTCTCATATCCAGAATTGCCACAATCAATAACGCTACGGTTAAGATTACAATAAATTCCTCGTATGTACTCATAAGCATCATCCTTTCCTTAATGCTCGGAACGGATGAGAGCACGTCCCCCAACTACCCGGGTAAGTATATTATATTTACAATTTTATCTTCTCTTTGCTCGCTTTCTTTCTACAATATTATCCTCCCAGAACAACGCCTTTCCATCTTCATCCACCGCAATTACATCTATATCATTATCCAATCCTAATATAGCCAACACTGCTGCATATGCTCCCAGTGATACTGTTGAAGCTCCATGTTCTATGGCATAGAATGTACTTTCACTTATACCAGCTTTCTCAGAAATCGATTCAATACTGATATTTCGTCGCAACCTTGCCTTCTTTATGCGTTGTCCCATTTTTCTTATTTTGTCTTCTATATTAGGTTCCAGAAGCACGGATTTTTTAGCCATTTATTAACCTCTCTTCTTCATTACATACATAAAAATATCCTCCTATCATAAACCCTGCGCGGGCTTACAATAAGAGGATATCATTTGTCAATACTTTTTGCATTGGACTGTTAGTCCAAAAACCTTATGCAACTGATCGATATACCTTTTTGCAATATAATAAAATTCTTCTTTGTGTTTCTTTCATATTATATTGCTCAATATCATATGTAAAATGCATTACATTTTTCTTTACTAATAAATCTTCCATATGAACATCTAATAATTCACTTAGCATCAGTAAATGATCCACCGATGGCAATATTAATCCTTTATACCATCGATAAATCGGCTGCACACATGATAAATGTAAGTACTCCTGTATCATACGCGGAGTATAACCTGACGATTCAATGATACTCTTTAATTTTATGCCTGTTTGTTGCATATCTATGTTTGGATATGTAATTTTCTTTACCATTCTATCGCCTCCACTTAATATATTTTTCTTAATCCTTTATATATCACAGATTATCGATATTTACACTTGATTCTGTAATATTTCTTGCTTATTATAGTCTCATGAAATGGGTTTTCTGTCGTGTACAGCCATCGGCTCAAGCGGGTAGCTCGTTTCATTTAAAAAACGGGTTTTGTGCTGAGTAAAGTCTTTGGACCGGAAAAGGTTGCTCGTTTCATATTCCAGAAGCGAGTTTTTGACTGAATAATTTCTTCGGATTAGAAATGGGTACTCGCTTCTATACTAAGAAACGAGTTTTGTTACTGAGTAAAGTCTTCGGACAGGAAAAGGGTGCTCGTTTCTTTTTTGCTAGTATGTTTTAAAAAAAATTCCACTCAATTCTCTAATATATTTCTTAAAGTATACCCACATCTACATTTAATTTTTTTTCTGATTTAACAATTTGATTGTATTCAATAGTCTTATCTTAAATTCAGAATGAATCTTTGGTAATACTTCATTTACCTTTATACCATTGCAAAAAAAATGTTTCCTCCCTTTCACTGTTGCCAAACGCCCTTGCGAAATATCAGGAAATAACATATATTTCTCTGTAGGAACTCCATTTTCATATCTAATATATGCCTTAGGATTAAGTTCCCATGTTCCATTATGGACCACCTCGTTTCTAAGAGATTCAATTAGACTAATTAAATCACACTTTTCAAAAATAGTCCCTTCAGTATTGTTTATTTCTAAATTCTTTCTAGCTCCCCACAAGATATCAGCACTTCTCATTTTTTTATATGTAGTAAATTCTTTCTGCGATGATTTTAATTCGTAACCTATTTTACATAACATATCCAATATCGAATACGCCTTAATAAAATAGCTCTCCAATGTAGCTGATATACCTCCTACATATGAAGACTTTTGGACCATTGTCACATTAGACTCAAACGATTCTATATTAAGGTCAACCGAAGATATTAATATATAATACCTAATAAATGAATCTTCCATTCCACACAATAAATTTTGAATTGTTCCGACCAAGAATTGACAATCAACTAAATATAAGTGTTTGTAAAAATTTGGAAGTTTTTTATATTTGTCTTGTTGTATCCATTTAGAAAATAATTCCGCTGATAGTCTACATTCAGAATTTTGACCAGCCTCTTGAACAAAAATAGGCATATTACTTAATTCTATATAATATTTCTGTATATCTTCAAAAAAATTATCCCTTAATGTGTCATAAAGAAGCACCAACTCACCATCTAAATCATATTTCATATAATCACCCGGATATATATATCTATCCGGTGCTTCTTTACTCAACTCTTGAATATAAAACATTTGAATATCTTCTATAGAATTTGATATATCTTTTGAAATACCATTTTCAAAAAAAGTTCTCATTATTCTCACCCTTTCATATAATACAGATCTTCTTTATAAATTCTAGTATTTATTTTTTCGCTTTACTTCGCTATATATATCTACACAAACAGCTTTCATATACTTTATAAAAAAAATATCTATTACAGTTTGAATACGCCTCAAATATTCTCAAAATTTTCATATATATTTCTTTTCTTTCATTAGTTAAATATATCTATTTCGTAGCCTATTTGCTCCAACATGGCATCCTATATACATCACTATAACCAGCAAAACTGCTCCTGTTGCAAATCCTGCTAATGACATTACCCATAGCAAAAAAATATGGATACAATAAAATGCTAAATATAAAAAACTCCCAAAAACCGGCACCGTTCCTTCATCATAATATATTCCAACAATAGAAAATGTCACTGCATACATAAATGGTTCTACCACCCAATTCAATACTTCAGGAGAAATCAGCATAGATGTCCCCCACAGATTCATTACTATTCCATCACCCAACGTTTCAAATGGATTAGGTACACAAAATTGCCTTATTATGATGCTAATTATTTTTATCAAACTATACATACCCCACCTCCTAATTTCAATATTTATTAACTATTCTGTTTACACTACTAATTTGTTTCTAAATATTTTTCCTTTTGTTTTGATATAAAATCTGTAAAAAAAGACACACAAATAGATATAATAACACTATTTGCAATAATCGCTTCTAACATAACTACAAAACGTAAAAAATTACTATTTAAACTAATCCCATCATAACCTGTTGTTGTTGCGTACATTGTACTTATATACAAACATTCGATAACTGAAAAAGTATTCTTTTTCGGAATATAAGTACATATTGCATCATTATAAAGCGAACTATTTTTTAACAATGTATGTAAAAACTCCTTTCCTGATATAGTACATGTAGTTGTACCCTTTTGACCATTACTTACAACATAACTCAATTCATAAACAGGGATTTGCTCATTCACCTTGCATACTGAGCCATTCTTATATAAATTATTTATCACATCCATATACACTTTTCCAATTACTTGCTTATCTATTAATAAATAGAGATTTGTTTCATCTTCTTTTGATTTAAAAGTCATTGTAATTTTTATACATTCTTTTTTTCCAGTATCATATATTGTCTCTCCTGTAATAACATCATATTGACGTATTTCAAAAACATCTTCTTCACAAAATGTAATTTTAAATGTATTAAACTCCGAACAAAAAAGTTCCGTATAAAATAAGGCATACTCCTCCTCCAAAGTTGTTAATTCAGTTTTATATCCAACAAAATCGCCTAATTGAATCCAATTTTTCAAAGAATCATTAAATTTTCCAGTATATTCTATAGTAGAAAAATTTGGAATATCTGCCGAAAATGGTATAGCTACCGACAAACTCATATTTACTTTTTGAGAATCCGCCGAAGCTCCCCTATTATAATTGTTTATTGACACATGACTATTTACTATATTTTTAATTATTTCTTCATCTATACCATCCAAATTCATCTCTTTTCCATTATACCATTCATCAGAATTTTCTTTAAAATAATCTTTATACTGAGATATATATTTTTTTGAATTTATCTCCTCACTTACTAGTATTTCTGCTTGATTATTATAAATAAAAAAACCACCAATAAATATTACACTTATATATATAACTATTAAAAACAAATTTAAATGATTAAAAAATATTTTTTTTATTGATTCTATTATTCTCTTCATTTGTTTCTCCTCTACATAATTAACAAAGTGTCAGCTAGCATTATTTCCAACCGACACTCATACTGATACATATAACATAGATTACTTTCTAAAATCTGACAATGCAGCAAAAGAAATCAATATTGATTTAAAAAATCTTTCATATAACACATCAAACTGTCCTGAAATATCTGCCACCTTCAAAGCTTCTTTATACTCATCTTTTTCTTTATCTTTAAAAAAAACTGGTGACACATTTCTCTTCAGTAATAACATATTTATAAACGCTCTAGAAGTTCTACCATTCCCATCACGAAATGCATGTATCACCGTCATTCTATGATGAATCCGAACCACGCGCTCGATATATTTACTCAATGGTATTTCTTTATATTCATCCATTAATATCTTAATTTCTTTATCTAAAAAATACATTTCCTCAGGTATTTTACGATAATCAATCGTTTCAAACTTCGCTCCAATTACTAAAGTATTTGACTCTCTATATCGCCCTCCATATTCTGGGCAAGGCGCAGCAGAAAACAATTTCTCATTTAAATGTTTTGCATCATAAATGCTAATTTCGTTCTCCGCTTCGCTAAAAGCATAATCATATGCAAACGTTAACCCAGCTACTTCAATAATATTTTGATTTTCTTCTCGGCAATAAGAACTGTCCTGTTTATAGAATCGTAAATCCATAACAATATCTGCCGCTGTTTCCAAATCTATGTCAATACCTTCTAATCTACTATCATGAAATACATACTCTGTCTTAAACTTCTGACATGCATACTCTGTTGGTTTAAATTTAAAATTATCGCCTATTGCATCTAACAACTGCTCATATAAAACAGTATCATATTTACCTTGTTCTTTTCTTTTAACCGCAGGCTTATACTTTCTTGCTAACTTCTTCAAAGTATCAGCATCAGTATCTCCTTGAATCATGTGTAAACGATATGCAATCTTATACAAACATGATTGAAAACTAACACCAAAATAGTCTGCAATCATTAAAACCCCATCCAAGTCAATATGACCGTTTTTAGCATATTTCATCACTTGTTTTTCCAATTCTGCTGTTGGCATCAAAAGTTCTGACGCAAAATTCTCTGCATATTTTTCAATTTCAGACTTCGCATTAATTGCACACATAAATCCTCTATGTACATCTTTTAAATGATGGCACAATTCATGAGCTGCTGTAAATCTTTGTCTTGCAATCGGTCTCTTAAGATTAATTCCCACTATCGGAAAATCATCTTCTGCTGGAATATAAATTCCTTCATACTTATTAAATGGTCTTAATATAAAAGCTACCTTTAAATCTGTTAACATTTGAAATGGATTAATCGGATAACTTATCTCCTTACCATTATAGTACTCTCGAAGAAAAACATTTGCTAATTGATCAGCAGGCATACCATTATTTGCCATTTTTTCAAAATCAATTGCCAAATTACATCCTCTCTTTCATCATTCTTTTAAATTCAATCAAATTTAAAATCTCTTGTTGATCAGCTTCATCTAACGCTCCAAATCTACGAGCAAACATTTTTACAGGCATCTCTGTGCTTCTTCCATTCAATAGTTCATCTGCTGGAATTTGAAATAATTCGCTAAACTTACCTAGTTCATCTGCAGATACTTTTCTCTTTCCTGATTCAATCTCAACAATAGCAGTACGATTAACACCTAAAAACTTAGCTACATAATCTTGTGACAGATGAAGTTCTGTTCTAGCTTCTTTAATCCTCTCGTATAATGCTCTCATGACATATTCCTCCTTCTATGCATACCTGCGCATATTTATTATAATATACAAAGAAAGATTTTTCAACACAAAATGTTGGTTTTTCCAACTTTTTATGTTTCATTTTCGCCTACTTAATATAACCCTCACAAAACACATTCAATTTGTTATTCTCAAAAAGCCTTTTTGAGCCATATCCCACAATATCTCGAGTATATCAGTTTCTGCCATCTTGCATTTTAATGCTATACGACTAATCGTAATCAATCCCTTACACTCTTTGAACACTTGCAATATATTGTTGTATTTTCTAGGGATATCTTTTCCTGAGATAATAATCTCCATCCGACTAAACAATGAATCTATATTACGTTCAACTATAGGTTTTAATTGAGCATCCCACTTATAATAAAAAATATAATAATCATTAAAAAGTTCTGGTTCATCCATATTGTACGAATCTATAACCATATATTCCTGCTCTATTTCCTCTTCTTTCAATATTATTTGATTTTCTTCATCAAACTCATCAGGTGCTCTATTAAAAAGTATTAAAAGCATTTTTTTTGAATCTTCATTCATATCCTTCCAGTTAGTGTTATCAATCACATCTTTAGAAATAAAGTAACATTTATTGCTTAACATAAATACCAATACCATATCTATATCTACTGTAAATTCAACACTTCTTTTTTCAAATTTATAAGATTCTATTAGCGGTATTTCCTCTAAAAATTCAGTAATCTTTATCAATTCTTCTTTCGATATATTTTCCATTTCATTAATTCCTTTCGTTTCTACTTCAGTTATTGATCTCCCAAATGTTCTTTTGAAATTATACAAAAAATAATCCAATCCCACGTAAGAATCTCTCTGCTTTAATTCAGGTTTTTCAGTTTTCCAAATACTATAAGATGCAAACCGTATATAATTTGCTATCGAACATCCTATAACATTCTTAAATAACTCATTAAAATAATTATAGTTATATCCTATTTCATCAATAATTCTTCGTTTAATTTCATTACCATTACACTTTTCTTCAATTCCCTTCTCAATAATGCCTAGTGTCTTGATAATCAACTCTGTTGTACAATCTTGGTTCATACTTTTTACCTCCTTGCAATTAACTTACCACATATGAAATCACAATTCTTCATATATTACTTTTATCTCGATACTATTAATTTCTTTAAAACAAAATAGCACTCCAACAATAAACTTACCTTACTGCCGAAATGCTACTTCAATTATTCCTCTACATCTTTATACGCTTGTATTTGTTCATGAATACATCTGATTCTAAAATCTATCATATAAATTGACATCAATGATGTTTTGAATGCAAATTTCAATCCACCTTCTTCAAAGTATTCTCGTCCATGTACTAACTCATTCCTAATATTAAAAGAAGTTCCATTATACATAAAATTATATACAAATAATAAATCACTAACTCTTTCAAAAGAATCTGTCATCTCGTATGCATCTTTTAACATAATTCTCAACAACGTACTTGGATCCTTATACTTCATAAATTCTTTTATATCTTCCTTAAACGGAACAATTCCAAGTAAATACGCTAATTCCCTAATTTTAATTTCCAGTAATGGAAATAACTGAGCAACATGTCCTACATCTATATGTGTTGGAAATGGCAACATCTTATATTGCGCTTTTTCACTAATTAATTTATACACTTCTTTCTCTGAATGGAACATTGCTACATACGTCTTAGCATTTTCTCTATACCTCTGATGTATTGCTTTCATATAAACATCAACATTAAGTATATTCAACATCTTATAACCATACTTCTCAAGAATGCGCTTAACTATTTCTGAAATAAGTTCATCTATTTCATGTCGTGAATAATTTATACTCCCACCTTCCTTAATAGGAAACACCTTATCCAAATGTATGTGTGACACCATATGAACCATTGGCGTTTCAGAAATAAATTTCATAACTTCGCACATCTGACTCTCTTTTACCATCATACATCCATACGACATAACAAATGGATTTTCCAATACACTTTTATTATATTTTTCAACTTCTTCAGTAGAAATTGTCATCTCATAACTATGAGAATGCAACAATTTACTTGCTTTATCATAATATTCTTGTTGCCATAGTTGTTGAATGTATATTATTTCTGCCTCAACATTTCTTTTTGCAATATTCTGATTCACATTTTTTATCTCTAACAAAAACAACATATACTCATAAAAAACAGATGTCACATGTAAGTCATACCTATCTTTGATACAAGCTTCAAAACATTCTGCTACTTTATTAAAATATTTTTCGTCAATATATTTTGCCTTTTCCCGACTTTCTAAATATTGCATCAAATGACTTATATCCCTAATTTCATCAATTTCTTTGTACTCTAAAGTAATTGCTTCCTTAATTGATTTTCGTTGTTCTTTTGACAACGGGATACCATCGACTAAACACTTTCTAAGAACATCCACATCATTTATGCAATTTAGCTGTTTTATCATTTCCACATAGGAACAATTCGTGCAATATTGTTTTAATTCATTATCCTTAAACAAAACACTTATAACTTCATAAGATGAACAAAAGAACTTATATCCTTCTGGATGTTTTTGAATCCATTCAGCTAACAATATACAATGCTTTAATACAATATTCTCTGATGGCATATTATTATACTTAACATATCGAACTGTTTCTAAAATGAAATCCGCAATCTCATTAGAAAAATAACTTTTCATTTTATTAATTACATCTAATGACCACTGTGAATCATCAGGGACTCTTCCACCGCCACCACTCATCAAAGGTATTATTTCTTTATCTTTTATCTTAATTTCTACCATATCCAACAAATATGATTCCTGCCAAGTAAGTCCATCTTCCTTAACAACTATTTGATAATTGAATGCATTTGCAGAAACTAATTTTTCTTCATTCTCATACAAAAAATCTGCTCTACACTCAAAGAAAGTTCTATTCAGATTTGAATAAAATATATCTCGAATAATGTAAAAACCATCTACATTGATTTTATTACAGTATTCAACTAATTCGTCCGTATACAAAACCAAGGAGTCCATCTTTATTATTTGCCACACATTTTTTTGTACCAGAAAACGTCTATCAAACAAATAATTTGTATTGTTACTTGAATTCTCTAATTTTGTAATCCATACAATAAGTAACAAAATCTTTCCGTAATTACTTTTTACTGCTTGAATAGCGGCATCTACATTATTTTTTCCACCACCATATTGAGCCACATAAAATATATCTTTAATTACCATATCATCACTACAAATATTCTGCTCCGAAACTTCTAGCATCTTCAAAAAGTATGAATATACGTCCTGTAAATGACGATGCCTATCACTAAAGTTATCCCATGAATGAATATCCGTTGTCTCAAAATTCTCTTTGATATATTCTATGAACCAAGTCCATTCTGTATTTTTGGCATAATACTCATCTAGAAATCTAACCTTTATTTCATGTTCAATATAGTTTTTCATGCTAGCATTCCCTCCCTCATATATTAAATCCCATCATTATTTTCGCTATATCTTTATAATAAAATCGAGATTGCAGGTATGCAACCTCGATTTTTCCCGCCATGTCACAACCCAAAATCCTTTAAAATCTGTCTAAAATCTGGTATAAAAATCCTCTTTCAAACTCCCACAACCCTTGATTTTCCTAGTCTTCTCCTGAAAAGCAACTTGCTGCCGTGGCAATTTTCCAATTTACACCAATTATACCATATATTTCTATATATTAAAATATTCAACCTTCATAACATCTATTCTGTTCCCCGCAAAAACTAATTACATAATTTCCAAAAAACTCTTTACTCACCCACATTAACAAGAAGCTTATATATCTTTTCTGCCTCATCATCACGAAACATATTCAAGACTTCATCTTTTTCTTTATCCACCACAGACAAAACTCTTATACCCTCATCTTCAAATACTTCATATTCTATAGCAAGTTCTATATTCATAAACCTCCTCCTTTTCATTACTTATATTTCCGTAATCTATCAATTCACTATTACTTCAATCAAAATACCCAATATACTTAACCCCATATTTTCCATTTGGAAATAAGTGATTATATAAATCCACAAAATAATCATCTGTCATACTTGCAATATAATCTACCACCATATCATTAGGATCATTCTCCTCGTAATCTACTGTAGAATAGTATTTTGTCATATCTTTTATATATGCAATATGATGCTTGTACAAGAATGAATCTTTATTGTGGGATTTTGCATCAGCTAGCATTCTTTCATAAATTTGTTCCATCATTGGATATACACCATTTTTGTATACATCTTCAACTCTATCATCTCGGTATATTATCTCATAATTTTCTTTTTTCCCAGCTGAAAATGCTTCAAAATAATCATCATCCATTTTCAAATATGGCTTTCCATAGCTATTTTCTACAATATTTACAATCATATTGTTGATAATTTCTGCATTTTGATTGCCAAGCTTGCTTTTCTGGTAGCTTTGCTCTGTATCATTAACTAAACCAATTTTTACAGCATCCTGTCTATCTTTACCAAGATATGCTATAATATCTGACACACGCATTACACATGCCTCTAATGTAGCTGGAATTAAGGCTCTATCTGCATTTTTGTTAATATAACACTCATTGATATGTTCATCAAATACCTGAAAATCAGAATATAGCTTCGGTGAATATTCTTTTAACTCCAGCTCCCCGTTATGTGCTAATATTCCATCCAATGTTTGAAGACTTAAATTAAGTGGACACATTTTATCTAGCACACGAACACTATGTACATTATGTTTAAAATACTTTCCTGTCTGTCCATTATATAATTCACTTAATTTATTTTCGCCTGCATGTCCAAATGGAGTATGCCCTATGTCATGCCCCAATGAAATAGCTTCTATCAAATCAAGATTTAACCCTAACAGACTTCCAATATTTCTTGCTATACGTGATACCAATTGAACATGTTGTGCTCTTCTCGATATATCATCATTTTTATAGAGGGAAAATACCTGCGTTTTATCTGCATATCTATTATATAGTGGAAGATGCATTATTTTCTCACAATCTCTTACAAACGCGGGCCTCCATAAATTAGCTTTATCGTGATCCATTCGTCTTCTCACAACATTTTCATCCTTAAATGCATATGGATTTACCAGGTGATTAGTGCGATCCTCTATGATTCTTTCCTGAAGCTCTTTTGATAAACTATTATATTTTCCCATATTTACCTCACTGCCAAAATGCTATTCATTTTTTTAGCCATATCACAGCCCATATTCCATAAAATATTACAGTATCTCTTCAATGAAAATAGTTCGTTCCACTCCAAGGTCTATAATCTTGTCCTCTGTTATCGGTCTGTTAACTCTGTTAAAATAAACCTTTACAATTGGTCGTGGTCCTTCATTTTTTCTAATATTAGATACGATTCCAACCTCCTTAGTTGATAATCTAACCATAACACCAAGAGGATAGATTGGAATATTATTTACAAATGCTTTTACCACTTCTGGATCATAATATATACCACTGGCGCCATAGATTTCCTCCACCGCCATATAAGGTGATATATTTTGGTATGTAACAGCTGCGGAATACTTAGTGCATAAGCCTATAATTCTAGCCAACAATGGGATTTCGTCTCCCTTAGCACCCTTTGGATATCCGCTTCCATCAAACTTTTCATGATGAAATTGTATACAGTTAGCTATAACTCTTGGTATATTTTTCTGAATAGCAAAATAATAACCATAGGTCGGATGCTCTCGCCATAAATTTTCCTGTGCAGGTGTCCTCTCTGGAATATTAATTAAAGAAGGCATCTCTGCCACACCGATATTGTGAAGCAAACCACCTGTAACGGCACATAATATATTCTCTGTGTCAAGCCCCATACTTCCTGCCACAAGTCCTGACAATACTGCTGTATGAACACTATGGTCGTACAGCTTTACCTTATCTATGATACGAAGCTCTACCATGAATTCCAGTACAATCTCATTTCTAGCTATTTTATGTATAATTTTCTCAAGAACCTCTGCCACCTTTACTACCTTATCACTTTTATTAGCTTCTGGAACTTTTGGCGCTATACGTCTTAAAACTCTTGTAAAATCTTCTATAAGCTGCGACTGCATCTTATCTATAGGTGTGATAAGATGTGTATATCTATCAGCGATATTTACACTGCTTATACCAAGCTCATGTAATTTTTCAATATTTCTTATACTAAGGATTGTACCTGTACTTAATAATGTTTTTCCATCAGGCAAAACTACCGCCTGTTCAAGTTTCATTCCTGGTTTAACTTCCACCAAATGAAGTTCACTCATAACAACCTCCAAATACACTTAAAATCAATACTAATATCTAGTGTATAATAAGAAATTCAAAAAGTCTATTTCAATTTGCTTTTATTTATGCTAAAAAAATAAGAAT
Source organism: Lachnospiraceae bacterium (assembly GCA_017412055.1). Lineage (GTDB taxonomy): Bacteria > Bacillota > Clostridia > Lachnospirales > Lachnospiraceae > SVEL01. Next base: position 18,790 of record JAFQOW010000014.1, read on the forward strand.
ATAGAATTGGATATAATACCACAAACATTCTACATTCTTATTATATATTCACGCCTAATTTTCTCTGTTTATAACTCTACTTTTAAGCTTTTCATACCTTTCATCCACTTCCTTCTGAAGCTTATCCACCACTTGTCTATATTCTTCTTTCTGCAAATGCTTTGTTCTTCCCATCATCCTAAGCCATTCTATTACTGGTATCTTCTTTCCTGCTCTTTCTGGCTCATATGAAAGCTTCGTCACTCCATTTTCCACCTCATACAATGGAAAATAACATGAGTTAACCGCTGCTTCTATTACCTTTCGCTCTGTTGCTGGTTTATCGTTCCAATTAAGAGGACAGGCTGAAATAGCCTTTATATATGCAGTACCTGTAGTCTTAGCATAATATGCAGCCTTAGCGGCTTTTTTTATAAAATCTGTAGGATTTGATTCTGCAACTGTTGCCACATACGGAATACCTGTAGCCGCCATAAGAAGTGGCATATCCTTATGAAAAAATGACTTTCCCATTTGCTCTTTTCCAATATGCGATGTAGAGCTTCTAGCTCCCAATGGTGTAGAATAAGAATACTGATATCCTGTATTCATGTAACCACCATTATCATACTCAAATATCAAAAGCCTATGACCTCTTAAGGCAGTTCCTAATGCACTTCCCATACCTATATCCATACCACCATCACCGCTGACCATTACAAATATTATATCCCCTGGTGGTATTTCTCCCTTTTGCTGTTTTCTATAACATATTTCTGCCACTCCACTTAGGGTTGCTGCACCATTCTGAAAAAGATTGTGTAAATAGGGAACCTTAAAGCTTGTTCTTGGATAAGCTGTTGTAACTATCATAGCGCATCCTGTCTGAAATAAGAATACTACCGGGTCTTCGATGCCTTTGAGAAGAAGATTTATATTGACAGGTATTCCACACCCTGGACAAGCACCATGTCCTGGCGCTATACGACCTGGCATTGCTGTAACAGCATTTAAATTACCGCCTGTCACCTTTACGTTTTCACCATCTTCTTGAACCTTTGTGGCACCGATAGATGTTTTTTCTCTTGATATAGGATTAAAAAACTGACCTGTATTCTCTTTTATCTTTCTTTCATTATCATATCCAGCTTCTACTCCATAATAATCAAAATCTGGCTTAGATGAATCTTGCGCCCACTTAAGCATCTCAAACACATCTTCCTTAAAGAAATCCTTTCCACCAAGACCGTATACTATGCTTTTAACTTTAGCCTTACTGCCATACCTTTGCAAAGTAGCACGCACTTCCAATGAGAGATTGCCGCCTCCTGCACCATAGCTATCCTGCCTATCTGCCACTATGATATTTTTAGCATTTCCTATTAGCTCCATAAGCTCTTTTCCAGGAAATGGACGAAGCATATGCAATGTAGCTACACCAACCTTTTGTCCACCTTCTCCCATTTCATTTATTGCGTCTATAGAAGTATCAAAAGAAGAACCTAACAGTACAAGGATACTTTCTGCATCCTCACATCCTATACCTTCCACCTTTTTATATTCCCTGCCTGATGTATTTTCGTAGGCAGTAAACAATTCATTTATAGCATCATTAGCAGCTTCCATAGCCAGATGAAGCTGATATCTGTTATTGATAATATCTGGTTCATTCATATATGAGCCTACAGTTATGGGATGCTCCAAATCTAAAAATGGATATTCATCCTTTCTCTTTCCTATAAACCTCTTTACATCTTCATCATTTTCAAATCTATATACTCGACTCTTCTGATGACTTGTAAAAAATCCGTCGTATGCCACCACCACTGGAAGCCTTACCATTTCCGCAAGCTTGAGAGCAATAATATTAAAATCATATACCTGCTGAACCGTACTTGCAAATAATATAGGCCAGCCTGCATTTAATATATACATTATATCACTATGGTCTCCTTTAATGGACAGGGGACCTGAAACAGTTCTACATACAACATTCATAACCATGGGATATCTTGTACCAGACTGTACCGGAAATTGTTCTATAGCATATAATAGACCATTGGCACTAGTGGCATTTACCACACGTCCACCTGCCACAGATGCGCCATAGCAAATCCCTGCTGCACTATGTTCCCCTTCCGCAGCTATCATCACCATATCGGTTTCACCATTTGCCCGCATAATATCCAGATTTTCAGCTATTTGCGTAGATGGTGTGATAGGATAATATCCCATTAAATCATATCCAATCTGCTTAATGGCTATGGCTGCGATTTCATTGCCAGATGCATATTCCGTGATTTGACTACATATTTGTTTATCTATCTTTTTCTCAGTTTTATTTTCAACTATACTCTTCATATAATTCATTACACCTCGCCCCCTTCCATTCTTTTCTCCGTAAGATATGACTCTGATGTAATGTAACCATCTGGTCCTGCTTCCTCATAATATTCTGGCTTTCTTATAAGCTCAATGTTTGTCATAAAATATGCTTTTTCAGGATGCTCTGCTTCCACACCACAAACCAATGCATTTACAGGACATATCTCCACACATCTTAGACATCCTTTACAATGATAATAATCTAACCCTTTATTAATCATCATTTCTTTACCTTTATACTCGCCCTTGACAAATTGAAACACCATATCAGGGCATGTAGTATGGCACTGTCCACAATTTATACATCTTTCCTTGATAAATAATGGGATATAGCCTTGTCTTGAAGGCGATACATCCAAAATAACAGTACTACCATATCTAGGATTAATTCCACCTATAGGTGCTGTCATATATCCCCATTCCTGCTCTTTATTAGCTTCCTTGTTGTCAGCTATATTCTTATCTATTTCATTGTTTTCATCTAATGCTTGTATTCTCTTATCTGTCAAATTTATTTTTCTTACTTCCTCATATCCTCTTCGCATCCCATGAATATTACCTTTAAGTGCATCAGGATATTTCTTCCCCAGTACATCTTCGCATATCTTTTCTCCCACTTCCACATCTACACCCATAAGCTTCAATGTAGCTCCAAGCATAACAACATTTATTCTGGAATGGGTCTCCATTGCAATTTTCTGCGCCTCTAAGCCATAACAATTATACATTTTAAGCTCATTAAAGCACTTCACTACATCATCACCATTATCCATAGGAATAATAATAGCCGTATGCTTATGGCACCCTTTTAATACTGATTTATCTTTTAACAATGCCTGATGAAATATTACTAGTAAATCTGGTTTAACTACTGGATAATGAACTCTTATTTCCTTATTATTTTTACAATATCTTATATAGCCTTTTACAGGTGTTCCCGCCTTTTCAGAACCATAACTGGAAAAGCTACTGCAATTTAAACCAAGATACTTTATCCCCAACTCACCTAGCATCTTCCCACATAAATTTGCTCCCAAGCCGCCTATACTTTCTAAACGAATATCATAATAATCTTTTCCTGCATCCAATTGACTTTTAAGAGCAATCTCTAATTCACGCTGCTCCATTACTCCTCAACCTCGCTAAACATTTCCTTACCAACAGCACATAATGGACACTCAAAATCCTCTGGAAGCTCCTCAAATTTTGTTCCTGGCGCAATACCAAGGTCCGCGTCTCCAAGTCTTTCATCATAAATCCATCCACATGCATCACATACATATCTCATATAAACACCCCCATATTTTATTATTCTATCAATATTATTGACCATTATAATTTAATATATTAGCTCATCTGCTAGCTTTTTTAGCTGTGTCACGCTTTCTTCATTTAATACAGACAAAATCTTAACTGTATTATCAAGAAAATCTATATTTTTGCACTTTTCAAACTTCTCCCTCATCTTCTTTGAAGCAACAGGAACCCAGCTACCATTTTCAATCAACGCAACTCTCCTATTACTAAAGTTCCTCTGTACTAAATCATTGATAAACTCTCTCATAGGTGGGAAGATATCTGCATTGTAGGTAGTTGTGGCAAGTACAAGCTGACTATACTTAAATGCATCTGCCACCGCCTCTGTCATATCACATCTAATTAGATTTTTCATGACAACATTTGTACACCCTTTGCTTACAAGCATATCCTTTAGCATCAAAGCTGCCTTTTCTGTATTTCCATAGACCGATGTATATGCTATCAATATACCCTTTTCCTCTGGCTCATAGCCTGCCCACGTATTATATAAATTAATAAAGTATTGAAGGTTTTCTGATAACACAACGCCATGCAATGGACATATAATCCTTATATCCAACTGCGATACCCTATCTAACAATCTTTTTACCTGTGTACCATACTTACCCACAATACCAAAATAATATCGTCTAGCTTCATCTATCCAGTTTTTCTCTAATTCTATTTTATCTAATTTTATTTCATCAGTGGTATTTACCGCTCCAAATTTGCCAAATGCATCTGCTGAGAACAATACTTTATCCCTACTGTCATAAGTCATCATAACCTCTGGCCAATGAATCATAAAAGCCGAAATAAACTCTAGCTCATGCCTTCCTGTTACCAGCTTATCCCCGTCATTTATAACTATTCGTCTCTCCTCAAACTCCGTTCCAAAGTAATTTCCCATCATCTCAAAAGCCTTAAATGACGCGACCAATGTAGTATCTGGATACCTATTAAAAAAACTCATAACACTTGCTGAATGGTCAGGCTCCATATGTTGAACTATCAAATAATCAGGCTTCCTATCTCCAAGTACATTTTCAATATTATCAAGCCATTGATTAGTAAACTCCACATCTACAGTATCCATTATGGCGATTTTCTCATCTAAAATAACATAGGAATTGTACGCCATACCATCAGGTACCTTGTACAATCCCTCAAATAAATCTTTAGAATAATCATTTACTCCAATATACTTAATATCACTAGTTACGTTCATTTTCTCTCCTTCTACTATGTGTCACGATGACATAATACTAATTTTAATATATGGTTACTTCTCCATAGTAGTTTGTACAAAAATAGCTAGCAATATCCATCTTTATTTCATAATCTTTATTTCATAATCTCTATCCCTACAATTTGCCCCATATCTATCTTCATCCCACTATCCATAATAATCATCTTTTCTGCCACATCTACCTTCATAACAGTCCCCACATCCGTAAGATATGCGCCACCTCTTTTTAAGGCATCAGGTCTAAAATATGTTACAGAAACATTCCATCTCTCTAATAAATGCTGTGATATATTATAGATTTTCTCATTAATTTTCTCTATGGCGTTGTCATCTAATATAATTTTATCATCTGTAAGTCTTGATGTTTCCTCGATAGCATCCTCGTGACCTGTAAGAGCTGCAAAAGGCGCAAATTGTGCTGCTCTGTCATGTAGCGACATATGTTCTCTATCAGCGGACTTATGATATGCCAGATTTATAATATCATCATATCTATTTGCATCCTTATAGTATTCACTCATGCCTTATGACCTCCAATCTGCCTGTTTCTATCTCTTGTAGTTGCACCCTCTTCAAAATTCATGCCCTTTAATACCGCATTTTTACCAAACTTCTTTTTTATATCAAGAACAGCATGCTGAATCTTTTTCTCTTTTTCCAATTCCTTTTTCTCCTGCTCTCGCGCTTGTTCTATAGCTGAGTAATCAGTGAATAAATCAAGCTGTTCAAAGCTCTCTGTAGACACTGCTTCTCTTTCTGTTATAACTCTTGAAGCCACAACCGTTATTCTTCTAACCAGCAAATCCCAATTTATAATTCTGTCATACAGCTCCTCAACTGCTTTCATAATTGCCTTTGTAGAAGATGTAGGCCCTGGTAAATTTATGGTACCATGAGCATGCTTTGGAATCTGCCTTCCATATCTGTCAGTTGTTATCTCGCCGTGATATTTACTGCTGATACTCGGGTCTGTAAGATTCTCTATATCATAACCCACAGTCAAAACCATCTGGTCTGTCACAAGCTTTTTATCAACAAGGTCTAACACTAGTAAATCCGTCATTTCCTTTACTATAGTCTTTGCCATTGTGGCTGTATATGCACAGTGCAACACCTGACCAGTGCTTAAGCTATTTCGCTGTGGCTTATAGGACTTAATCTCTGCTATGGTGGTTGGTTCAAAGCCCCAAGCATGGTCAATCAGCAATTCTGCATTTATACCAAAAAGCTTATATAAAAATGCTTCATTGTAATAATCATTTGCTTTTCCTAGGGAGCATCTTGCCACATCACCCATAGTATATAGACCATTTTCCATAAGCTTCTTGGCATATCCTGGTCCTACCCTCCAAAAGTCAGTAAGTGGCACATGATTCCATAAAAGCTTTCTATAAGATAACTCGTCAAGCTCTGCGATACGAACTCCATCCTCATCTGCCGGCATCTTCTTTGCCACAATATCCATAGCAATCTTACAAAGATACATATTAGTCCCAATACCTGCCGTGGCAGTTACACCCGTTTCTCTAAGCACATCCCTTATCATCCTAAGTGTAAGCTCTCGAGCAGTCATTTTATATGTGTTTAAATATGATGTAGCATCTATAAATACCTCATCAACTGAATATACATGCATATCCTCTGGAGCAATATATCTTAAATATATATCAAATATCTTCGTACTATAATCCATATAATACGCCATCCTAGGCGCTGCTACTATATAAGAAACCTCCAATGACGGATTATTATTTAATTCATCTAAATTATAAGACGAACCTGTAAATACTCTTCCTGGAGCATTTGCTCTTCTAACAATATTTGCTTCTCTAACCTTTTGTACCACATCAAATAGTCTTGGTCTTCCTGGAATACCAAAACTCTTTAAAGAAGGCGTCACTGCCAGACATATTGTTTTCTCTGTTCTACTTGCATCTGCCACAACCAGATTTGTGTTTAAAGGATCAAGTCCTCGCTCCACACATTCTACAGAGGCATAGAAGGATTTTAAGTCTATGGCTATATAAGTTTTTTCTCTCATCATCTATCTTTACCTCCTTAATGCAAATACTTAATTAAATACTCTATATCAAACATAAAAACATTATTATCTTAAACATATCATACCTATACTATATCACAATTATACAAATATGAAAAGGCCGAATCGAACATTTATTCGTCCTTATCGACCTTTCTTTTATTATTGAGTTCTCATTTTCTATCATTTGGACCCTATCATTTTGACCCTATCATTTGAACCTCTATCCTTTGGATTTACACGATTTCTTATTGTTATTTTCCCATATTATATAACTACATATCAAGCCCATCACCCTCTTGCATTTTTTCCATTCTCTTCCAACTGATAAATCCATATATATCATTGATAAAGAACATTATAAAGCATACAACCATGTTAAAATATCGTACATCTTTAATACCTGCCAAAATCCATAATACAATTAATACCAAATCATTTAAGCTATAAGCCACTGCAAAATATGGACTTCTCTTATATGTTAAATAAACTGCCACAAAGCTTGTAGTAACAGAAAATGTACTAGGTATTATATTTGCAGTGTTAAAGGTTGACAATATAAAATAAAACACAAATGTAACAATCACTGCAAAAACACTCATCACTGCTATTTCCTTACCATCAACCTTATATATCTTCACTTCCGTCTTTTTGCCATTGTAAGGATTCCTAAGCCACGATATTAATGCTATCACGGCCATTGGCAAAGTCATACATACATATGTTATCATCTCACCATAATAACTAAACGTGTACGATATATATCCATACAATATACTAAAAATAATAATTAAAATTTGCCCTATAAAGTTACCTTTAGCACATAAAATAAGTGCAGAAACACCTAATATGGACGCTATCATATCCAAAACACCATCTCCGCCGAAGATGGCAAACGATGTGATAATCGCAATAACTGACACAAGCCATAATATCATTTCAAATCTAGTAAAATATCTCATCTTAATACCTCTCATATAAAAAAATCATACGTAAATGCTTTGATATTATATAATACCAAAGCATTCGCGAGCATATCTTCTAAGACCTAACGATATGCTTACGAATGCTTATTCACATTCACTACCCGGTGGCAGTCAATTTTAAATTATCTATCATTTACGGTAATATATTTCCTGAAGCTCTGTAGATATCGTACCATTCTTCCCTTGTCAGTTTAATATCTGTAGCCTTTATATAATCCTTTAAACGCTCTGTATTTGTTGTTCCAGTCACAGGTTGTATCTTAGCCGGGTGTCTCAGAATCCAGGCAAAAGCTATAGTATTCTTATTTACGCCATAGCGGTCTGCTATTTCACCCATAACTCTGTTAAGCTCTGGAAATTTGTCATTATCTATAAAACAGCCTTCAAAAAATCCGTACTGTATAGGTGACCAAGCCTGAATCGTTATATTATTAAGTCTACAATAATCAAGCACTCCGCCATCTCTGTTCACTGCCGAATCATTATGCATATTTACATTAATACCTGACTGTATCATGGACGAATGCATTATTCCAAACTGTAACTGATTTACACAAAGTGGCATATCCAATGAATTTTGAAGAAGCTGTATCTGATAAGAATTCTGATTAGATACACCAAAAGCTTTAACCTTACCTGACATCTTTAATTCATCAAAGGCTCTTGCTACTTCTTCCGGTTCAACAAGCGCATCTGGACGATGAAGTAAAAACACATCTATGTAATCTGTTTTTAATCGTTTAAGACTCTCCTCTGCTGAACGAATAATATGCTCATACGAAAAATCAAACATTTTTCCTGGTACAATACCACACTTAGTCTGTATCATAATATTATCGCGCATAGAAGGTGTGACTACTTCTCCAAATAGGCTTTCACATCTACCACCGTCATATATATCTGCATGGTCAAAAAAGTAAGCACCATTTTCAAGGGCAGTATTTACAAAATAATCCACCCCTTCCTTTGACATATTGCTAATTCTCATACATCCTACCGCTATAGTAGGTACACTTATATTACTTCTACCAAGTTCTATATTATACATATTTTACGCTCCACATTTTTATATATTTTACGCTTTTATATAAACATTTATGCCAAATCACTTGTACAATGTGCACACTTTGTTGCGTCCATTGGGATTTCGCTCTTGCAATATGGACATGTCTTTGTACTAGGTGCTGCTGGCTCTTCTTCCTTCTTCTTGGTTCCAATATTTGCCAATGCATTCATACCCTTTACAAGTAAAAATACAACAAATGCCATAATTAAAAAGTTAACTATATCTGCTAAAAATGCACCAAACTCTAAAGACTGACCTCTAACCTTAAGTGCAAGCTTAGAAACTGAACCATCCATCTTTCCAAAGCAGTTAAGAAGTGGTGTAATAATATTCTTTGTAAGTGATGTAACCAATCCACTAAACGCACCACCGATAAGTACACCAATTGCCATACTCATTACATTTCCCTTAAGTGCAAATGTCTTAAATTCACCAAAAAATCCCCCAACCTTCTTTGTTGCCCCCTTTGCTAAATTTGTAGTTTTTTCTTTGTTCTTTCCCATGTTCTTTCCTCCATAAAGTATAATTAACATATTTCCTATAATATCACGACTTATTTATAAAAGCAAACCTCTTGTAAATGATTATTTACAAGAGGTCTACTTTTTTTTACCAAAACACTTAATTATTCAGTAAGTGTTCTTTTTTTATTTGAGAACATAAGTCCTAATGCACCCACAGCAGCCATAAACACAAATACTACTAGTTTACTGCCGGCTGAATCACCCGGTTTCGCATTACTACTATTTTGTCCGCCTACATCACCTGAGCCGCCAAGCCCATTTCCTGCTTGATTATTAAGATTATTAGATGAATCATTTTTATTATTTGTACCTTCTTCGGTTGTTTTTTCCTCAGTTGTACCATCTTTTGTTGTACTTTCCTCAGTTGTATCCTCTTTTGTCGTACTTTCTTCAGTTGATTCTCCTGAATTTGTACTTTCTTCAGTTGATTCTCCTGAATTTGTACTTTCATTTTCAGTACTTTCATTTTCAGTACTTTCATTTTGATTATTAGACTCATCATCTATAACTTGAGCTACTGCTATAACTTCTATCTCTCCATTGACCTTATCTCCTGGAATAGTTATCTTTCCAGTTTCATTATTATAAGTAAAATCATCAGTCTCGACGCCACCAATCCTGATAATTATACTTTGTGGAAGAACATACCCTGTTTTAGGTATCAATGTCATAGAATATTCTTCACCTTCAGTAGCTGTTGATTCACCCGTTATATCAATATTGTTGTCTGCTGGAGGTGTTACATCATATTCATCTGGCAATACAGGTGTTGCACTTGCTGCAATATCTACATCTCCTATTATCACACCTGATTGAATTGAAATTATACCAGTTGTGCTATTATATTCATAATACTGTTCTTCTAATCTGGAACCATTTATAGTTATAATAATACCTGACTTATCACTTGGTAAATTAAATCCACTTGCGGCATTCAATGTAGCTGTATATACATCTCCTGCTGTAACTGTATCATTGCCAGTCTTTGTAATTTCACTATCTAAATCGAATGTTACATCATATACCGGCTTTATAATTTCAACTTCTGTATTTGTCAATTGCACAGATGATGGATTTAACATATCTGCACCTGATAAGTCCACCTTGAATATAACTGTACTTCCATCATATTCTACTGATAATGGGTAATTAACTGAACTACCATACCAGCCCTCATCGCCCCAGCTATGTGTCCAAGCTGAATCTGCTGTATATTTATATAGATAATCGCCTGCTGAAACATTAGTCAACGTATATTCCCATTTGCCTGAAGCTGTCGAATATGTCATAGCTATCGGTGTCCAGTTGCTTCCAAATAATGCTGTCTCACCTGCTATAGACATATGTTCAAATAAGTAATCTACTAGTCCTACGCCTTCTACTGTAATTTTATTTGTAGCTGGATTATACTTAACTGTAACATCGCACGCTGTACCTACAGAAAATGTCACATCAGCATCAGTACCATCTTTACCGATCCATGTAGGATTAGCATTTTCATCACCATACTTAACTACTTTTAAAGAATAATTACCTATAGGTACATTTGTATATGTTTTAACAAATTCACTGCCTACCTTAGTCATATGGTTTGCTTCATTACCATCTTTTTCATCGTTCCAATCACTACCTGTAAAAGCTGCATCTCCTGCTACTAAATATAACGGATATATAGGAACTGCTTCTGCTTCTATAATAGTAGTTGCACCACTTGGCCAGCTTAATAAAGTATAAGATTGTGCATTCTCTTTAATCAAAATTTTACCAGTACTAGAATCATATGTATAGTGCACACCTTCTTCCATGACTATACTTGTATCATCTTCACAGTAAATACTTACACTTGATGGTAATTTATATCCTTCTAAAGGATATAATGTAGATACATATCCATTATAATATCTTTCATCACTTCCCGAATAAACAAGATTATTTACTTTATGGTCCACTAAGCCTGAAGGCAAAATTTCTCCACCTATTACAGGTATATTTTCAAATACAACTGCCTTCATCATAATCTTAGCACCAGTTCCATTTACCGGATCATATTCGGTAAAATCTGCTCTTATTGTTATATTATATCTTTCATTCTCTGTAGTTTCTGGAATATCTGCTAACGTAAATGTACATTTACCAGAGTCTTGTGCATTATTATACCTTATTGCATCATAATAAGTTCCACTAACTAAATTACAATCTGTTCCAAAACTCATATCCCATGTATCATTAAGCGCTAATTTAATCTCGAAATCCTTAGGCTTAATATTAATATATGTTTTCTGCCATATACCTGGTTCAATCTCTTCCATATGATTTTGAGAATATGATGCATTCCAGTTTTGATCATTTAACCATCTATAATCGCTGTCATCACGTGTTCCCGCCACTGTTAACGAACTCACATATACATACTGTACATCTATATCATTTGTTGCAGGATCATATGTGATAATCACATCACATGGTGCTGATACACTGAAGGAAACATTATTGTCATTTTCACCTATCCAAGTATCCCATCCCCCAGAATCAAACTTTACTACTTTAAACTCATAATCTCCAGCTTGAACATTTTTATATCTCTTTACGTATTTTGAGTCATCCAATGACATTATATTATCATCATTATCAACCCAAGTTCCCTTCCAATCTGCTCCTGTAAGAGTACCACTTCCTGCCACAATATACATTGGATATGTATTCACTTCTACACCTACTGCTGTAATTTTAACAGTACCATAATTGAATTCTGAACTAAATATTTCTATTTGACCTGTATTATTATTGTAGCCATAATCATTTCCCCGTAATAGACTTTCCCATACATCACCATTATAACGTGAAACTTCTATTTCATCTGGCAATATAAATCCAGGCAAAGGCTTAAGTGTTGTCCTATAATTTACATTTAAAAACTTTTCCCATCCACTATATGAATCATATCCAGCTTCATAACCATCATAGCTTATATTCTCTGTATTATAAACTACATATCCATCACTTCCAGGATCCTCTGAATATGGATCAGCCATTGGCACCGGAGTAACAACTGCTATCATATCAGCCCCATTTGTTCCATCATAATTTCTTAAATCTAAACGTAAAGTGATATTTGACTTTGCCATAATGCTTAAAAGGCAATTTCCGCCATTTTTATACGCTTTATAATATTTACCTTGCTCCAAAGTGCAATCTGAACCAAAATCTCCATTACTCCACGCATTATCAATAACAAATTTAAATTCATAATCACCTATAGCTACAGACTCATATGTTATCTCCCACATACACTGTTCCTACAAGCAATACCATTGTAAGAACAAAACTAAATAATTTTTTTAAGGCTTGTTTTGTCATCCAATTCTCCTTTCTTTTTTTCACGATAACTACTTTTCAACATTATCTCATACTTAATATTAATTTTCAATCTTTTTCTGGTACTTTTTTCCTATTTTTCAGTTATTCCCATCATCATATTGATAATTGTCTGATTAGTTTCTTTCATTCCGTCCTTACCTAATAATCCCACATTTTTTATAGTGGCATCTGGTCCTTTTGCCACAATTCCATCTCCACTATAGAACTGCTGACCACACTTATACATTTCATAACCTAATATGCCTGCATCCACCGCCAATGCAATCTTTGCCGCACATGAAGCCTTCGCTCCATCACACACCATTCCTGAAACAATGGCCAATGCATTCACAACCGTATGTATTACCTCCTTATATCCACCTCCGTTAAGATATGCTATACCTGCTCCTGCCGCTGCTCCAGCACTAACTGCACCGCAATATGCTGACAGTCTTCCTATGCCACTTTTTTGATATATGGCTGTAAGGTTTGATAATATCAAAGCTCTATATAACTTTTCTTCAGACACTCCAAGCTCTAAACCATATACTACTACAGGACATGTACATGTAATTCCCTGATTTCCACTTCCAGAATTAATAATAACTGGCAATTCACAGCCATTCATTCTCGCATCCGAGCCTGCAGCTGCATATGCTTTTGCACGAACGCGCACAGTATCGCCCTCGCACTTAAGTAGTACTTTTCCTATATTCGCACCATAATCTCCGTTCAATCCTTCCTTTGCTATGGCCATATTGTAATCTATCTGCATCTTAATAAGGTTATAAAGCTTTGAAATATCTACATTCATGGCAAATTCATATATATCCTTCATATTAAGAAGAGAACGGTCTGTAAGATTATCATCATTACTGTCTACACTAGTATTTTTCCCATATATAACTTCATCATTTTTCTTTATTTCAACTATATTTGTATGATAATTAGCTATTCTAATATATGCTGTACCATTATTTCCCTCTACTTTAAGCTCTATTTCAAAAGTACAGCCATCTTCAATACAATATACCTCTATACAATCATTTGATAAAAACTCACTGATTTTCTCTATTTTATCCTTGGAAATATCTGCAATAACCTCCAATTCCTTATCTGCCATTCCAGCTATAATGCCTGCAGCTACTGCAGCCTCTATTCCCTTAAGATGATTTGTATTAGGTACTATTACTGATTTTACATTTTTAATAATACTGCCGCTTGCGCCTACACATACTTTTGTAGGCAATTCACCTAGTACTTCTCGCGCTTTTGCCGCAGCATAAGCCAAGGCTATGGGTTCTGTACAACCCATAGCCGGTATAAGTTCCTCTGTTAAAATGTCAATATAAGCCTTCTCGTTCATATTCGCCTACCTTTTTACTTCACGTCCACTTTATTTTCATCAAGCTTCTGTACAAATTCATTCTCTGGAATCGGTTTAGAATAAAAATATCCTTGTGCCACATATGCACCAATTTCTTTCATCAATTCAACATCATTTTCGTTTTCTACACCTTCACACACAACCTGTGCTTCCAATTCCTTTGTAAGCTTTACGATACCTCTCATTATCTTAACCTGTCTGTCTCTATCCTCTTGATTCAATAAAAATGAACGGTCAAGCTTGATAACTGACGCTGGTATCTGTTCAAATACTCCAAGTGAGGAATAACCTGCTCCAAAGTCATCAATCGATAATCTAAAACCTTTTTCCTTTATTATATCCAACGTTTTCTTAACCATATTGTGCTGAAGTTCTTCCACAACCAAGGTCTCTGTTATCTCTATCTCGATTAAATCCTTCGGAATATTATACTTATTTAGTACTGCCTCAAATTTTTCAGCAAAACCACTTCTTACGAAATGCATTCTTGAAAAATTACATGAAACCACTACAACTTTCTTATTTTCGTCCATTCTTCTTCTTATAAGCTTACATACACTTTCAAATACGAAGAAATCAATGTCTATAATTCTACCAGTCTGTTCATAATATGGAACAAAAAAACCTGGTGCCTTGATTCGTCCACCATCCGTAGGGTCTGCAAATCTTACCAGTGCCTCTGCTCCTACTATCTGTCCTGTTCTTATATCAACCTTGCTCTGATAAAATACTACAAAGTCTTTGTTCACATCTACTGCTTCTAAAAGCTTTTCTTTTTCATGGCGTTCTTTTATAATAACTTCTAGATTTTCATCATAATATTTGATTGCTTCTGTCTTACTATCACTGATATGTTCCAACGCCTGATGTGCATAATTTGCTGCTAATCTTAAATCCTGTTCATTATCCTGCAAGTAATATACACCAAATTGAACCTTCATCTTATTATCTGTAGTTTTCTTAATATGCTTCTCTATAGATTTACGAAGATTTTCTAGTCTTTCTTCAAAATCCTCCTTATTATCATAACCAAGTAGCAAACAAAATCTGTCGCCCTGCTGTCTAGCACATATTTCTGTATTTTTGTCAATGTTCTTATTTATTACATCTATAATACACTTTATAATTTTCTCACCAGCACTCCAGCCATAGATAATATTATATCTTCTAAATTGAGATATATTTGTATTTACCACTGCATATGCTTGTCTAGCCTCTGGTAATATACGATGTTCACCCCAGAATATAAGATAATTCATATTCCAGATATCATATACACTATCTCTATACATAAGCTTCTGTATCTTCTTGCCATCATTGATAATATGTCTCGCTACTAATACGATAACAATTATCAAAATAAACAAAAGCGCAATGATAATCATACTGTTTTCTTGTATAAATTCTCCTAAGTTAAATGGCTTGTATTCGCCTTCCTTAAGTACATATTCATTTATTTCGTTTGATTCTATAGTAGAAATAATCTTTGATAAAATACCCACAAGTTGCTTATCTGTATTTTTATTCATAATCATCGAAGCTGTATATTGTCCACTTAAAGCATTCTCTATTTCAAGATTTCTATTTTTATAATTATTCTTAATTACATTTTCAGCATAATATCCATCAACTAATACCGCATCAACATTATTCTTTCTCAATTCTTTAAAGCATTCATTCTGGTTATCACATTTTATAACAGTAAGTTCATCTATATCTATGAAATTATGTGACTCATCTAAATACATATCAACTATAGCGATAGATTTTATGTTTTTAACATTCTTATCCTTATCATGAACCAATACAAGTGGAGAACTTACGTAATCACAAAGCTTTATATAATCATAATTATCTGAAATACTCTTAGAAATCACACTGTAAGACAGCATACTTATCTCACCTGCTTCCAAAGCCTCCATAGCCTCTTCAACAGAACTATAACCTATATATTTTGCTGATACACCGATACTTCTCAAAGATTCAAGGATAAGATTTTTTGTTAATCCCTTAAATTCTCCATCTTTATCATAGGAAAATGGATAATTATCAGATAAATATCCTATATTAATCTCATCCATTGTTTCTATATATTTCTTTTCTTCTATAGTGAGTAATGAAGCGTTATCAAATCTATTATAATAAAACTCATTCATCAACTCTGATTCTAAATCTGGTCTTTTTAGCTTTACATCTGTTATGGCCTTATTAAGTTCAGCCATCATTTCATCATTACCCTTATATGAAATATAATAAAATTGTCTTGGCGCAAACCTTCCTATAAGTCTATGTCCATCCTTTACCTCTGTAAAAGTATGTGCATAAGCCTGAATCTCTCCTTTATCTAATGCTTCCTGCATCTTACTTGTAGATTCAAACTCTATTACATTTGGATTGGCTACACCATTATCATTCATATATTCAAATAATTCTTTATTTCTTACATACCCCTTAACCATACCTATCTTCACATCAGCTATGGCTTCAAAATCCTCATAGGCAAGAACACTATTGCTTTTTGTGGCTATGACACCAAAGGTATATCCACTAGATAATTCAGCATAATCAAACTTTAACGCTCTCTCTTCTGAAAACTGAGCTGAACCTACCAAGTCTATTTCCTTATTTTCCAGACGAATAAGGGCATCCTCCCAGCTATCACATTCTACATATTCAATATCCCAACCCGCGTATTCCTTTATGGCATCTAAATATCTAACATCCATACCATCATAAGAACCATCTCTATCTATAATATGGTAACCTTCCATAGGAAAGAATCCTACTTTAACTTTTCTATTATTCTCAGCATATGTATCTACTATAAATAATGACGTAACAATAGTAAAAAATACAACTAAAAAGCTGACTAAAAATATCTTTTTACCCTTCATATACAAATCTCCAAATATTAATTTTTTCACATTACATATATGTTGTATTTTATACTATTATCAAAAAAATGTAAACCACCTAGCATAAAATAATTATAATTATTAGAAAAAATTGTACAAAAAATTCGTCCTTACAAAAGGACGAATTTTAAATTATAGCCTTATTTAAGTAACATATACTGTGGAACACCATCCACATAGATATTTGATATCTCTCCTTGAACCAATGGCTTAAGATACTTAATCATATCTTCCTTTACACCATTGCCTTCTTCATTTATCCACTCTACTGGCACTTTCTTTTCCATATTTGCAACCTGTTTAATATCTACAGAAGTATACTCTACCTGATAATTTTCTGTATCTTTTCTCACAAGAGATGACATCTGACCACTTATACCTTCTACTGCATACTTAACTGCATATGCACCTAACTCCTGCGACTCTTCAATATCTATCTTAGACATTACATGAGACGCACATCTTTGTAATAAATTAAGCTCAATTGAGCGAACCTTACAACCTATCTGCGCTCTTACAGCTTCTTCTAACACTTTACCTGTACCAGTAAGCTTTGTATGTCCAAATACATCCTTCTCTATTTTATCCTGAGCCTGTTCACAGATATATCTTCCATCCTCATCATGAACACCTTCACTGACAGCAACCATAACTGCTGTATGGTTATTAAGGGCTTCCTTTACATCTGCGATAAACTTATCTATACTAAATGTTCTTTCCTCAAGGTAAATTAAATATGGAACCTGGTCATTTGTACCCTCTGCTAATGCCGCTGCTGCTGTAAGCCATCCTGCATGACGTCCCATCATCTCTACGATAATTACATTCTTTGTATCATACACAACAGCTTCTCTCTCAAGCTCTGAAAATACAGTTGCAATATATTTTGCTGCAGAACCAAAGCCTGGACAATGGTCAATTCCACATAAATCATTATCTATAGTCTTAGGAGCTCCTATAACCTTTACATCATCTACATTATTCTTCTTACAGTACTCTGATATTTTATATACTGTATCCATAGAATCATTTCCGCCTATGTATATAAAATAACCAATATTATGCTTATAGAATATATCAATTATCTGCTTATACTGCGAATCATCTTCATTTATATCCTTAAGCTTAAATCTACATGAACCAAGCGCTGCTGCTGGTGTACGACTTAACATATCTCTCTTCTCAGCCGAATCCACTTTCTGAGTTAAATTTACAAACTTCTCTTCTAAAACACCCTGGATACCATAACAAGCTCCATATACCTCATCTATAGAACCTGACTTTATCGCCGCGTCGATAACTCCTGCTAATGTAGCATTAATCGCTGCTGTTGGTCCACCTGACTGTGCTACTAATAAATTTTTCTTCATGCTCTAGCTCCTTTATCATATTGCATTTAATTACTATTTATTGCCTGCGTTATATTAGCATAAATCACTAACAATTACAATCGTAACTTAATTTATTTGTCAAAATCAATCTCAATTCTCTTATCACCTTCTACAATTGTGAGAATTGAAAGGTTAAACTCTTCTTCCATAACTACAATTGTATATTCAAATACTACATCATCAAAAAACTTAGAAATACAAAGGTAAGTTCCTGGCTCCTTGTCATCAATCTGCTCGCAAATATCATCATATACGTCTGCACCATTAACTTCTCTTAAAAAGCCTGCATCTTTTATTTTTTTCTCTATCGCTCTATAAATCTGTTCCACTTTTATTTTCTCCTTTTCACTTTATATTTCTAATAATACTTCCAGGTTATAACTTAGTCAATTATAACTTGCTAACATAAATAACTTTGACATATTTTGCCACATAGAGTAAAATGTTACCATAATTATGATTATGAAAGAAGGAAATTTTATGGCATTGTTAAAAGAATCTGCAGCACTTATGAGACCTGAATTCAATAAAAATCCAGAAATTACAGCCAATAGATATGCCATTCGATGTAACACAATCACTCAAGGTATACTATTTATTATTTATTTCCTAAATGCTTTAAACATTTTCATAATCGATTTACGTGTAACCACAATTGCTTTAATATCTTCCCTAATTGTTTATCTACTAGGTTTAAGCATTTGTTTAAAATTTAATTTATCCAAGCCTTGGATGAAATACTACATTATAACTTGGACTGTAGTTCTTATAACCTGTATTACGACAGCTTTTACTTATCACGCGGTAATAGCTAGTGTATTACCTATTATATATACAATAATGTATTCCTCAGATAAGTTTAAAAGGTATACAATTATAGCTGTTATTATTAGCACAATTATCACTATTTACGTCGGTTATTTTGTAGGTATATGCGATGCTAACATGGTATTACTTACAGCATCACCTTATTCAGAATATGTAGGCCTCAACAATACATTTTTACTAACAAAAATGAATGATAGCCTACCATTAACACTAACATTGTTTTATGTACTTCCTCGTAGTATTTTATATATTGGAATATCAATTGTTTGCTCAAAAATCTCTAAAATCATTACAGAAAACACTAACTATGCTACAGAAATGAGACATTTAGCAGAACGTGACCAAATGACTGGTGCCTATACAAAGAGTAAATACATATCTATGATAGAAAGCGAATATAAATACGAAAAATCTATTGGTATTATATATTGGGATATTAACTATCTTAAACATGTAAATGATACTTTAGGCCACGAATATGGCGATAAACTTATATTTGGTATTGCCAACTCAATTCGTAAATTCAACAACGAAAATGATAAAACTTATCGTATTGGCGGCGATGAATTTGTAATGGTAATGCGTGGTGCAACAGAAAAATCTGTTAAAGATAAGATTAAAAAATGGAATGAATCAATAAAAAATGCCGAGCCTATCGGCGACATTCCTCTATCAGCATCCTACGGATATGCTTGGGGCGAAGGAAAAAATATCGACCAAGTAATCCGCAATGCAGATCAGATGATGTACGACAATAAGCGTCAGCATCATAAAGCTAATAACTAAATATATATTTTTTATCCTATATTCCAAGCAGATTCTTGGCGTTTATGCCAAGAATCTGCTCTTTTTCTTTATCACTTATAGGAAGATTCTTTATAAATTCTACTGAATCCTTTTGTGATGTCCACGGACTATCTGAACCAAATAATATCTTATCAGTTCCGTGGTTTTTCGCAATTCTTAAGAACTGCTCTTCTTCAATTCTTCCAACTAAAAATGATGTATCAAAGTAAACCTTCTCACCTACAAGGTACTCTTCTACCATGTCCCACTGAGAATAGCCACCATAATGGGCTAATATAAGCTTCTCAGCCTGTGTTTCTTTAAGCATTGCTAATGCTTTATCTGGTGGACAATGGACTGGTTCTGGCAACCCTATATCAACGCCAGCATGGACAAGAATTGCTAAATCCAGCTCACTAGCCTTATAGATTATATTAAGATATTTTTTATCATCTATCATAGTTCTCTGATAGTCAGGATGAAGCTTAATCCCTTTGATACCCATATCCTTTATATCCTTAAGATGCGAGATATAGTTTTCATCATCTGGATGTATACCACCAAAGGATATTATCTTTGTTTCACCTTCTTGACATCTTTCATTCAGATATGCTGCATACTTATTTACACTGTCAAACTGTTCAACCTTTGTGACAACTGGCATAACTACCGAATAATCAATACCTGCATCAAGTGTTGATTCTTGTAAACCTGACAACATACCGTTTGTAGAAGCATTAATCCCTGCCTTTTCTTCAAGGTTAGCAATACTTCTAGGAGCTATCTTTTCAGGAAATATATGTGTATGTATGTCTATTATCATATTATACACTCTTAAGTTCTTCTATTTCTTTTGATGTTAAGAACTCTGCTCCTTCCTTTTGAAGAAGTAATGCTGCTTCCTCAGCAGTAGATGTCTTAATAACTATTGTAGCATCATCATTTTTTGTTGCCAATGCATACATATATTCTACATTAATACCAGCCTTACAGATAATATCAAGAACCTCCTGTAATTCTCCTGCTTTATGTTCAACCTTTACAGCTAATACATCTGTGAGCATTGCAGAAAATCCATTATCCTTAAGTACCTTCTTTCCGTCCTCCGGATTAGAAGTTATCATACGAAGAACTCCATAATCACTTGTATCTGCAAGACTTAATGAGATAATATTGATATTATTATCCTTAAGTGTCTTTAATACTTTTTCAAGACGACCTTCTCTATTTTCAATAAATACTGATAACTGTTTAATAAACATAGCTACACCTCCTTATAAAAATTAATTATCAAACTTACGCTTATCAATTACTCTTACAGCCTTGCCCATACTTCTTTCAATAGTCTTTGGCTCTACAAGCTTAATCCTTGCTGAAAGTCCAAGTGCCTGCTGAATTGTATGACCAATTTTCTTTGTAAGCCCTTCAAGAGCCTTAATCTCATCTGAGAAAAATCTTTCTTCTACTTCTACTAAAATTTCAAGTGTATCCTGATAATTTACTCTATCAACTACTATCTGATAATTTGGTGTGATGCCATCAACTGTAAGAAGCGCAGCCTCTACCTGGCTTGGGAATACATTGACACCACGGATAATAAGCATATCATCTGAACGACCTTTAAATCTTGAGATTCTAGCTGTTGTTCTACCACACTCACACTTTTCATAAGAAAGACTTGTTAAATCCTTTGTTCTATATCTGATAAGTGGAATACCTTCCTTAGTAAGTGTTGTGATAACGAGCTCACCTGTTTCACCTGGTGCTACTGGCTCTAATGTCTTTGGATCTATAATCTCTGGAAGGAAATGATCCTCAAATATATGAAGTCCCTTATGATGTATACAATCACATGCTACACCTGGTCCCATAATCTCACTTAAGCCATAGATATCATGAGCATGGATACCAAGACGCTCTTCGATCTGCATTCTCATATTTTCTGTCCATGGTTCTGCACCATTGATAGTAGCCTTAAGCTTTATCTTATCCTTAACACCCATTTCTTCTATAACTTCAGCAATATGCATAAGATATGAAGGTGTACACATAAGACCTGTTGCTTTAAAGTCTATCATCATATCGATAAGCTTCTTTGTATTACCAGTAGACATAGGTACAACAGTTGCACCAAGATGCTCTGCACCATAGTGGCCACCAAGACCACCTGTAAAAAGACCATAGCCATAAGCAACCTGGATAATATCATCCCTTCCAAGACCTGCCATTGTACAACATCTAGCCACACATTCTCTCCATACATCTATATCCTTACGAGTATATCCAACTACTGTAGCCTTACCAGTTGTTCCTGATGATGCATGAATTCTTACAATATCTGTCTGTGGAGCCGCAAACAATCCAAACGGATAGTTATCTCTTAAATCATCCTTTGTAGTAAATGGAAGCTTATGTAAATCTTCAATTCCATTAATATCACCTGGTTCCAAACCGGCCTCTTGCATTTTCTTTCTGTATGGCTCTACATTGTGATAAACTCTGTCAACTATCTTGCGAAGTCTTGCACTCTGAAGATGATTCATATCTTCACGACTCATACATTCTCTTGCTTCATTCCAAATCATTTTGTGTTTCCTCCCAATTAATATTAACTACATTTCATAGCCAATTTCAAAAGCTTTCTTATTAATCTCAATTGTCTTAGGTGGCACTGTATTCTCAATTACCTGAAGCCACTGCTCTTTAGAATAATCCATATGCTTAGCAGCAATACCTAAAACAATTATGTTAAATACCTTAGAGTTACCAAGCTTCTTAGCTTCTTCCATAGCATTTACTGTAAATACTTTATTATCCTTCTGTAATTCCTCAATAATTCCTTCTGGATATGTAGCTGCACCTGTAACAACTGTAATCGGGTCAATTCTCTGGTCATTAATAATCATAACGCCATCTTTTTTTAAGAAATGAGCATATCTCTTAGCCTCAAGACGTTCAAATGCTATGATAACATCTGCACATCCTTCTTCTACTATAGGCTCTGCTACACTTTCACCATATCTTACAAATGTAACAACGCTTCCACCACGCTGTGCCATTCCATGCACCTCTGATAGCTTTACATCATAACCTGACGCCATAGCTATACCACCAAGTATTCTACTTGTAAGGAGTGTTCCCTGTCCGCCTACGCCGACTATCATAATATTCTTAGTTTCCATTATTTTGCAACCTCCTCTATAGCATCAAATTTACAAAGTGTCTTACAAAGACCACATGCATTACACATTGTTTCATCAATCTTAATTGTTCCATCCTCATTCTTTGTAAGAGCTGGACATCCAGGCTTAAGACATGCGCCACACTTCTTACATTTTTCTGGAATTGCAACACACTTATTAGGGAAAACATTGCTCTTTAAAAGCACGCAAGGAGATTTTGTAATAATTACTGAAACCTCTTCTCTCGCTGTCTCTTCCTTTACAATCTTTGCTAATGCATCTATATCAAATGCATTTACCTCCACTACATGTTCAACACCTATAGCCTTACATAGATTATAGATATTAATTGCATTTGTTGGCTCACCCATAAGTGTTTTACCTGTTGCCGCATGGTCCTGATGTCCTGTCATACCTGTTGTAGAGTTGTCAAGAATCATAACTGTTCCTGTAGACTTGTTGTAAACCATATTCATAAGTGAGTTAACACCTGTATGCATAAATGTAGAATCACCGATTACTGCTACCCAGTTCTTAATATAATCCTTACCTTTAGCCTTTTCCATACCATGAAGTGTTGAAATACTAGCACCCATACATACTGTAGTATCGACTACTGAAAGTGGTGCAACAGCTCCAAGTGTATAACATCCGATATCACCTGCCGCGTGAATTCCAAGCTTCTTAAGTACTGAGAATACGCTTCTGTGAGGACATCCAGGGCATAGAATTGGTGGACGGGCTGGAACAGTTGATGGTGCCTTAAGCTCAAGTGTTTCACCTAATACCTTCTCACGAATCATATTAGCGCTGTACTCGCCCTGTACTGTAAAGATTTCTTTACCAATACATTTAATTCCCCAAGACTTAACCTGTTCCTCGATAACTGGCTCTAGCTCTTCAAATATGTATAATGTTTCCACATTCTTAGCAAACTCTTCAATCATCTTTCTTGGAAGAGGATGGACAAGTCCTAACTTACATACAGATGCGTTAGGGCAAGCCTCCTTAACATACTGATATGCGATACCACTTGTGATAAATCCAATTTTCTTATCGTTATATTCAACGCGATTTATAGGCATATTCACGCCATCTTCTGCCATATCCTTTAATCTCTGCTCAACGAATACGTGACGATTCTTAGCATTACCTGGCATCATTACATACTTTGCAACATTTCTCTCATATACCTTATCTTCTACTTCCGCTCTTTCCTCAAGTGTAACTGGACCCTGTGAGTGTGATAAGCGTGTTGTAGTACGCACGATAACTGGTGTATCATACTTCTCACTATACTCAAATGCATACTTCATAAAATCCTTAGCTTCCTGACTATCAGAAGGTTCTAATACAGGAACCTGTGCAGCTCTGGCAACACATCTTGTATCCTGCTCATTCTGTGAGCTATAAAGACCTGGGTCATCTGCCGCTACAAGAACTAAACCACCGTTTACACCACCATAAGCGATTGTGTAAAGTGGGTCACTGGCTACGTTTACACCTACATGCTTCATAGAAGCCATAGCACGCACACCACTTATAGATGCACCTATAGCAACTTCCATAGCAACCTTCTCATTAGGAGACCACTCTGCATATATCTCGTTATACTTTACAATATTTTCACTAATCTCTGTACTTGGTGTACCAGGATATGCTGCAGACACCTTAACACCTGCTTCATATGCACCTCGAGCAATTGCTTCATTACCAAGCATAATCTTCTTCTTTGACACTTTAATTCCATCCTTTCTCTAAAAGAATTTTTCTTCTTTTTTCGCAATGTAAATATTGTATCACACTAAAGTAATAAAATCAACAAAATCGTGGTATCTTCTTAGCTTTCTTTTGTAAGACAGCATCTGATAATATTCTCTCTTACAAACTGAATTCCACTTCACTTTTTAATTAAATATAGCTTCTATTTTCTTCCTCGCAATATGCTCATTGCAATACACAAAATTAAATTCTCCACTTATCTGAAAATCTGAAACCGTAAACGTTGTAATATCATCACGACATCTTGCAATCGGTTCATATGCAAAGGTTATTGCATGAGTATTTGCCACCACATCGCAGATAACCGAGAAATTATTTATTGATGTACATTGTTTGAAACTATCCAAAGAAAATCCTCTGTCTGTTATTGCATTTTGCAGTAACATTCTTGTTCCTGAGAAGGGTTCCCTCACAACAATTTTTTCATGAAACAAATCTTCTAAAGTGACTTCCAAATTTGCAAAAGGGTGATTCTTTGCACAAATACCCACAAAGGACTCCTTTTTATAAAGATGATAGCCATATCTGGATTTATCAAAAACACCTTCTATAACTGCAAAATCCAGTTTCGACTGTTCCAGCATATGTAACAAGGTTTCTGTATTATCAACATACAAATCCATATTGCAATTTGGTGTCATAAGAAACCTTCGCACCTCCGGAACAATTACAAATTCACCGATAGTTTTTGTTGCTCCAACTGTGATATGAACCAAATCACTAGTACAAAAGCTTGCGCAGACATCTTTTTCCTGCACTTTAATACTGTCAAAATATCTCTTAAGTTGTTCCGCATTTTTTGTTCTTGAAAGTGTACGACCATTATATTCGAAAAGCTTCACACCATAATAATTTTCAAGATAATGAATATGCTGTGTGACACCCGGCTGTGTCATATTTAATCTTTCTGCTGTGCGCCTATAATTCATTTCATCATATAAAGTAAGAAATGTTGATACTCTGTAATCCAGCATACGCCCTCCATAAAATCAAATTATCATCCAATAATAAATGATAATTTGATTTTATCACACAATTGCAGTATAAACAATATGGATTAAAATCAAAAGGAGACCATTATGAAATTTTTAAAACACATTCCCGGAATTATATTATCAGCTTTAATTGCGTTTCTTGCCTGCTGGATAGAAAACATTCTGCCAATTCACTTGATTGGTTCTGCTGTAATTGCAATGTTTATCGGTATGTTCCTCAATCATTATTTACACAACACCACCCTATTTTCAGATGGTTTAAAATTTACTTCAAAAAAAATATTGAAATTTGCCATTATATTACTGGGGCTTTCCCTAAACATCACTACCATACTGAATGTGGGAAAAATGTCTTTAACTGTCATGATTTTTACATTACTGACCTGTTTTGGTGGAGGGTATTTTATCGGTAAGGCACTGGGCTTAAACTGGAAATTATCCAATTTAATTTCAGCAGGTACAGGCATATGCGGCGGTTCTGCCATAGCTGCAATCGCACCTACGATTGATGCCGATGATAACGATGTTGCTTATGCTATGTCTGCCACTTTCCTCTTCGATATGGCTATGATTGTTCTTTTCCCTATTATGGGCAGAGCACTTGGCATGACAGATGAAGCCTTTGGCATTTGGGCAGGAACAGCAGTGAATGATACCTCTTCCGTTGTAGCAACCGGATA
>JAFQOW010000015.1 GCA_017412055.1 Lachnospiraceae bacterium
TAAAAAACGCTCCGCGAGGATGAGCACTCGCACGAGAAGAATATGTCAGCTAACGCTGACCGTGCTCGGCTCGCAAAGCGGAGCAAGTCCCTCTAGACAGAGGGATTTAGGGAGATGATGCGGACTTGTCCGCTTTGTTCTTGTTCTAGGCAGTATAGATTAGGGTATTATTAGCCCTTATTAAAGTTTTGTGAAGCATATTGTACAAGCTTTATACTGTATTTTCACATGCTACGAACATTTGATTTTCTAAATACTTTGATATATTTTATTTATTACGAACGTGACCGGCTCATAAGCTCCATCCGTGGAGCTATTCGCCTTTTCCCAACATCGTGTTGGGAAATCACTAGGATTTACAAAGTATTAAGAAAATCTAAATATTCTCCTCTATCGTGAAAGATACAGTACAAAGTTGTACAATATGAATAAAGAATTTGAAAGGGCTAATGATACCCTGATCTATATTGGGAAAGTTTTTCAAACTTTCCTATGGTATATATAATTGATAAAATATGAGGAGGTACATATGAAAAAGAATACAGAAATACGTGGATATCTAAGCGTTATATTTATAGTTATGAGTTTAGTTTTACTATGTGGTTGTAGCTGTGGTAAGGATGATTCAGGTAGAGGTGATAGTGATATAACAAGCGCTGTTACTAGTGTGGTTATGACTGACGGTGAGAGTGTTTCTGAAGAAGATACGACAAAATCAAAGGAGCAAGCATCGAAGGAAGAAGCGTCTAGAGAGCAGGCATCGAAGGAACAGGCATCAAGGGAGCAGGCATCGAAGGAACAGGCATCAAGAGAACATGCATCAAGAGAACAGGCATCAAAGGAACAGGCATCGAGAGAGCAGGCATCAAAGGAACAGGCATCGAGAGAACAAGAATCAAGAGAGCAGGCATCGAGAGAGCAGGCATCGAGAGAACAGGCATCAAGAGAGCAGGCATCGAAGGAACAAGCATCAAAAGAGGCTGCAACTAAGAAACCAGTTACAGATGATAAAGGTAAAACTCCATATGAAGCTCATGGCAGATTACAGGTCGCAGGTACAAGATTGGTTGATAAGAATGGAAATCCGTATCAGCTAAAGGGTGCCAGCACTCATGGTATGGCGTGGTTTCCGCAGTATGTAAGCTACGATACATTTAAATATATGAGAGATTCTTTTGGAGTGAATGTAGTGCGTCTTGCTATGTATACAGCAGAATATGCTGGTTACTGCGAGGGAGGAGACAAGAATTATCTTAAATCATTAGTTAAGCAGGGGGTACAGGCTGCTACAGATTTAGGCTTATATGTAATAATTGATTGGCACATACTTCATGATTTAACACCTCATAAATATAAGGCAGATGCCATAGAGTTTTTTAGAGAGATGTCTTCTACATTTAAAAATTATGATAATGTAATATATGAAATATGTAATGAGCCTAACGGAGGAACAAGCTGGGCAGATATAAAAGCGTATGCAAATGAAGTTATTCCGGTTATAAGAGCTAATGATAAGGACGCTATCATTATAGTAGGAACGCCTACTTGGTCGCAGGATGTGGATATAGCATCAAAGGATAAGATAACTGGTTATGATAATATTATGTATAGCTTACATTTTTATGCAGCTACTCATAAGGAATGGCTTAGAGACAAAGCAAAGACGGCTATAAATAATGGGTGTGCATTGTTTGTTTCTGAATTTAGTATATGTGATGCATCAGGTAACGGAGGATTAGATATAGCGGAAGCAAATAAATGGATTGATTTTCTTAATAAGAATGGAATAAGCTTCGTGGGCTGGAGTATGTCTAATAAAGCTGAGACTAGTGCAATGTTCCAAAGCTGGTGTGGTAAGATAAGTGGTTTTGAGGAGTCAGAGCTTACAGAATGGGCGAAGTGGTTAAAGGATGTGATAAGGTAGAGTGATGAAAAACAGATTTGGCAGTTTTTTTGGCTTATTGATAGCAGGCAAAGTGATTTACCCGAGCTAAAGCAAAAAAGTAAAAAAGGCTCGGGTAGTGAAAAGAAGACAGAAAAGAAGCAACCCCGAGCTAAAGTATAAAAGTAAAAAAGGCTCGGGTAGTGAAAAGAAGACAGAAAAGAAGCAACCCCGAGCTAAAGTATAAAAGTAAAAAAGGCTCGGGTAGTGAAAAGAAGACAGAAAAGAAGCAGCCCCGAGCTAAAGTATAAAAGTTGAAAAGGCTCGGGTAGTGAAAAGAAGACAGAAAAGAAGCAACCCCGAGCTAAAGTATAAAAGTTGAAAAGGCTCGGGTAGTGAAAAGAAGACAGAAAAGAAGCAACCCCGAGCTAAAGCATAAAAAGTGAAAAAACTCTGGTAGATAAATCTACTGATTGGGTTGGAAATAGAATGATTACTAGAAATTAAAAACAACTTAATAATAGATATAAAAAAAATATTGACAAATTTTTTTTAATCAAATATACTTTGAATATCAAAATATTCATAATTCAAAATTTTGATACATCAAATTATTTTAAGGAGAACAAAAATATGTTAGAAAAGATTCAGTCAATCGTAGCAGAACAGTTAAGCTGTGATGCAGCAGAGGTAACTTTAACAGCAAGCTTTAAGGATGATTTAAATGCAGATTCCTTAGACTTATTTGAATTAGTTATGGCTCTTGAGGAAGAGTACAATGTAGAGATTCCTTCAGAGGATTTAGCACAGTTAAACACTGTTGAGGATGTAATTAAGTACCTTAATGCAAAAGGAGTAGAATAAAGATATGATAGCATTTGTATTCCCAGGACAGGGCGCTCAGGTTGTGGGCATGGGTAAAGATTTCTATGAAAATTCAGAATTAAGCAAGAGCATTTATGATGAGGCAGCTAGAGTTTTGGATTTTGATGTAAAGAAGGTTTGCTTTGAGGAGAACGAAGCAATCAATATAACAGAATATACACAGGCGGCTATGGTTACAACCTCTGTAGCGATGCTTGAGGTTTTAAAGGAAAAGGGTTTAAAACCTGATGTATGTGCAGGTCTTAGTCTTGGTGAATACTGTGCATTAGTAGCGTCAGGAGTAATGGATTTCGAAGACGCAGTAAAGGCAGTTCGTCAGAGAGGGATACTTATGCAGGAAGAGGTTCCTACAGGAGAAGGGGCTATGTCAGCAATTATTGGTTTAGATGGAGATGTCATAGCAGATATATGTGAGAAGATAGATGGAGTTTCAGTAGCTAATTATAATTGCCCAGGGCAGATAGTTATAACTGGAAAAAAGGCAGCAGTAGAGATGGCCAATGAGGAGCTTAAAGTAGCAGGAGCTAAGAGATGTGTGATGCTTAATGTAAGTGGACCGTTCCATTCTGCTATGTTAAAGCCAGCAGGAGAGAAATTATATAAGGTTCTTGAGTCTGTAGAGCTTAATGATTTTGAAATTCCATATGTAACAAATGTGACAGCAAAGTATGTTACAAATGAAAATAAAGGTGAAATTAAGGAAATGTTAAAGGATCAGGTTTCATCATCAGTTCTCTGGATTCAGAGTGTGGAAGAGATGTTGAATAATGGTGTGGATACATTTATTGAAATAGGACCTGGAAAGACACTTACAGGTTTCATAAAGAAAATTGCAAAGGCAGCAGGTAAGGAAGCTAGTACATATAATATTGAAAAATTTGAAGATGTAGATGCAGTACTTAAAGCACTTGCATAAAGGAGAGAGATTATGTTTAAAGATAAAGTGGCAGTAGTTACCGGTGCAGGCAGAGGCATAGGTAGAGGAATAGCATTAAGATTAGCTAAGGGTGGAGCTAAAGTAGTTGTTAATTATTCTGGTTCAGAGGCTGCAGCAAATGAAGTTGTAGAGGACATTAAGGCAGAAGGTGGCGAAGCGTATGCGTATAAATGCAATGTAGCTTCTTATGCAGAAGTTGAAGCCTTGATAAATGATGTTGTAGAAAAATACGGACGTATTGATATTTTAGTAAATAATGCAGGTATCACAAAGGATAATCTTATCCTTAAGATGACAGAGCAGGATTTCGAAGATGTCATTGATGTCAATTTAAAGGGTGCATTTAATGGGATTAAGGCAGTTACAAAGCAGATGATGAAGCAAAGATATGGTAGAATTATAAATCTTTCAAGTGTGGTAGGCGCAATGGGAAATGCTGGACAGGCAAATTACTGTGCTTCAAAGGGTGGAGTTATAGGCCTTACAATGTCGGCGGCACGAGAGCTTGCGTCGAGAAATATTACTGTAAATGCAGTTGCACCAGGATTTATAGATACAGATATGACAAAGGTACTTCCTGATAATGTGAAAGAAGGTTTATTGGCTCAGATTCCAGCTAAGAAGCTTGGAGCAGTGGAGGATATAGCAAATGCTGTTGAGTTCTTGGCAAAAGAGGATTCATCTTATATTACAGGTCAGGTTATACATGTAAACGGTGGATTGTATATGTAACTATTCAGAGCTTTGCAAATTTATGAGAAAAGAAGTGGTAAGCTTGCTTGCAAAGGGATGTTTTCATAGATTTATATGTCTAAATAGTTACAAAAAAAATAATAAGAGAGGAAATATATTATGAAAAGAGTAGTAGTTACAGGCTTAGGTGCAGTTACACCAATTGGTGTAGGTGTAGATAACTTCTTTAATGGCTTAAAAGAAGGTAAGGTTGGAATCAAGACAATAGATAGATTTGATGTGACAGATTATAAAGCAAAGGTAGCAGGACAGGTTGATGATTTTAATCCGGGAGATTTTATGGATGTAAAGGCTGCTAAGAGAATGGAGCGCTTCTGTCAGTTTGCTGTAGCAGCGGCTAAGGAGGCTGTAGAAGATGCAGGACTTGACATGTCAAAGGAAGATCCATATAAGGTAGGCGTTTCCGTGGGCTCAGGTATAGGAAGTCTTGATGCTATTGAGAGAGACCATAAGAAGCTTCTTGAGAAGGGACCAGGAAGAATCAATCCATTGCTTGTACCGCTTATGATTACAAATATGGCAGCTGGTAATGTATCTATTGCACTTGGTGCAAAGGGTAAGTCCTTAAATGTAGTTACAGCCTGTGCAACAGGAACACACAGTATCGGTGAGGCGTATAGAAGTATTCAGTGTGGTGATGCAGATGTGATGATAGCAGGAGGTACAGAGTCAGCTATTACACCAATCGGTATTGGCGGATTTGCGGCACTTACAGCGCTTAGTACAAAGACTGATCCAATGGATGCATGTAAGCCATTTGACAAGAATAGAGATGGATTTGTAATGGGTGAAGGAGCAGGTATCGTTGTCTTAGAATCATTGGAGCATGCTGAGGCTAGAGGTGCTAAGATTTATGCTGAGGTAGTAGGATATGGTGCGACATCTGATGCATATCATATTACATCTCCAGCTGATGATGGTTCAGGTGCAGCTAAAGCTATGACAAATGCTATTGAGGAAGCGGGTATTGTACCAGCTGACATTCAGTACATTAATGCTCATGGAACAAGTACACATCACAATGATTTGTTTGAAACACGCGCTATTAAGCTTGCATTTGGCGAGGCTGCTAGCAAGGTTAAGATTAATTCAACAAAGTCAATGGTAGGTCACCTTCTTGGTGCAGCTGGTGCAGTTGAATTTATCGCATGTGTTAAGAGTATTGAGAATAGTTATGTTCATCAGACAGTAGGCCTTAAAGAGACAGATGAAGAATGCGACCTGGATTACTGTATGGGAAGCGGTGTAGATATGGAAGTAAATTATGCGCTTTCTAATTCACTTGGTTTTGGTGGACATAATGCAAGTATCTTAATTAAGAGGTTTGGATAAGATATTGCGAAGCATTAACATAGTTAGAGAAATTTTCATTTAATAGAATAAGAGGATAATAGAATGGAATTTAAAGAGATTATTGAACTTATTAATACAATTTCAGATTCAAAGGTTACTTCGTTTACTCTTGAGGAGGGTGACAAGAAGCTTACAATCAAGGCAGGAGATAAGGCACCGCAGGTTGTAGCACCACAGGTAGTTGCTATGCCGGCTATGGCTCCACAGGCAATGCCATCACAGGTAATGCCTATGCCAGTTGCAACAGGTGCAGTTACACCACAGGTTGAAGCTACTGAAGCAGTTAATGAAGTTTCAGAAGAGAATAAGTCTGATGCAAATATCAAGACTATAAACTCACCACTTGTTGGTACTTTCTATGCAGCACCTTCGCCAGATGATGCACCATTCATATCTGTAGGCGACACAGTAAAGAAAGGTCAGGTAATAGGTATCGTTGAAGCTATGAAGCTTATGAATGAAATCGAGAGCGACCATGATGGCGTAGTTACGGAGATAATGGTAAATAATGGCGATATGGTTGAATATGGTCAAATTTTGGTTAAAGTTAAGTAATGTGATTTTATAGTTGCATAATTAAAAATATAGTTATTTAGGAGAAAATTATGTTAGGTATAAAGGAAATTCAGGAGATTATCCCTCACAGACATCCATTTTTGCTTGTAGATAAGATTGAGGAATTAGTACCAGGTGAAAAGGCTGTAGGATATAAGGCTGTAACATATGATGAGTCATTTTTTAGAGGACATTTCCCAGAGGAACCAGTGGTTCCAGGAGTACTTATGGTTGAAGCACTGGCACAGGTAGGAGCAGTGGCAATCTTAAGTGTTGAAGAAAATAAGGGAAAGACAGCTTACTTTGGTGCAATTAATTCTTGTAAATTTAAGAAAAAGGTAGTACCGGGTGATGTGATTAAGCTTGAGTGTGAAATAATCAAAATGAAAGGCCCTGTAGGTGTGGGCAAGGCTATAGCTACAGTTGATGGAAAGCTTGCAGTATCAGCAGAGCTAACATTCGCAATTGGCTAGACCAAATAGAGAAGAAATTTATAGGAGTCATAGACCAAAATATAGACCCAAATTGCGTAGCAATTTTGCTAGAATATGTAGATAAAGAAAAAACATAAAAGGGTCACGAAGAAATTTTGCTAGAAAGCGTAAATATAGAAGAAGTTTATAGGAGTCATATATGTTTAGAAAAATTCTTATAGCAAATAGAGGCGAAATTGCCGTTAGAATTATAAGAGCTTGTCGAGAGATGGGGATTAGAACTGTAGCAGTATATTCTGAGGCGGATGCAGAGGCGTTGCATACACAGCTTGCAGATGAAGCAGTATGTATAGGACCAGCTAATTCTGCAGAGAGCTACCTAAATATGGAGAGAATCTTAAGTGCCACAATTATTACAGGCGCAGAGGCTATTCATCCAGGATTTGGATTCTTATCTGAGAATAGCAAATTCGCTAAAATGTGTGAGGAATGTAATATAACATTTATCGGACCTAGTGCAGAGCTTATAGATAAAATGGGTAATAAATCAGAAGCGCGTTCTACAATGATAGCCGCAGGAGTTCCAGTAACACCAGGAACAACAGAGCCTGTGTATGATGCTGTTGTGGGTAGAAAAATTGCTGATAAAATGGGATATCCAGTTATTATTAAGGCTTCCTCTGGTGGCGGTGGAAAGGGTATGAGAATTGCAGAAAATTCTGAGGAATTCGAAGTTAATTTCAACACAGCTCAGAGAGAGTCGGTGAATGCTTTTGGCGATGACACTATGTATATTGAAAAATATATAAAAAGTCCAAGACATATAGAGTTTCAGATTGTTGCAGATAAGTATGGTAATGTAGTTCATCTTGGAGAGAGAGATTGTTCAGTACAGCGTAAGCATCAGAAGATGATAGAGGAGTCGCCATCTGTAGCCATAAATGAAGAACTTAGAAGAAAAATGGGTGAAACTGCAGTTAAGGCAGCTAAGGCTGTTGGATATGAAAGTGCAGGTACCATAGAATTTCTTCTTGATAGAAGCGGCGAGTTTTATTTTATGGAAATGAATACCCGTATACAGGTGGAGCATCCAGTGACAGAGATGGTTACAGGACTTGATTTGATAAAGGAGCAGATTCGTATTGCGGAAGGCTTAGAGCTTTCAGTAAAACAGGAAGATATAGAGGTAAAGGGTCATGCTATTGAATGTCGTATAAATGCGGAAAATCCAGCAAAAAACTTTATGCCATGTCCTGGAAAGATTACAAATATTCATTTCCCAGGTGGAAATGGTGTGAGAATAGATTCAGCTATTTACAATGGATATAAGATACCAGCTAATTATGATTCAATGATTTGCAAGATTATAGTGCATGGTAAGGATAGAACATCAGCCATTTATAAGATGCAGTCAGTTTTAGGAGAGCTTGTTATCGAGGGAATCGATACAAATATTGATTTTCAGTTTGACTTAATTGGCAATGAAAGGTTTAGAAGTGGAGATATAAATACACACTTCATTCATGATGAATTTGGATTGTAGGAGAGAAAGTCATGTTAAAGGAAATGTTTAAGAAAACCACATATATTTCTATTGAAAGAAATAAGGCGCTTGGTGATGAAAAAGTAATTCCAGCAGAAGATAAGGTACCAGAGGGACTATGGATGAAATGTGGTAACTGTTCGGAAGCAATATATACAGCAGATGTGGAGAATAACAACCATGTATGTCCTAAATGTGGATATAATTTTAGACTTGATGCATCCAAACGAATTGAGATGATTCTTGATGAGGGAAGCTTTGAAGAGTGGAACAATGATTTACAAACAAGTAATCCACTTAATTTCCCTGGTTATATGACTAAGCTTGATGGGGTAAAGGCTAAAACAGGCTTAAATGAGGCTATAGTTACAGGAAAAGGCAAGATTCATGGTCAGTCAGTTGCTATAGGTGTATGTGATTCTAGATTCCTTATGGGTAGTATGGGTGAGGTAGTAGGAGAAAAGGTTACAAGACTGGTAGAAACAGCTACTAAGAATGAACTTCCACTTATTATTTTCGCTTGTTCAGGTGGTGCTAGAATGCAAGAGGGAATAGTATCTCTTATGCAGATGGCAAAGACTTCACAGGCTATAAAAAGACATAATGATAAAGGACTTTTATATATTTCAGTATTAACAGATCCTACAACAGGTGGTGTGACAGCAAGCTTTGCAATGCTTGGTGATATTATCCTAGCAGAGCCTGGTGCATTAATCGGTTTTGCAGGTCCTAGAGTAATAGAGCAGACTATTGGTCAGAAGCTTCCAGAGGGCTTCCAACGTTCAGAGTTCTTGCTTGAAAAGGGACTCATCGATGGAATTGTAAAGAGAAGAGATTTAAGAGAAACTTTAAGTGAAATCGTAAGAATGCATACTACAAAAAATGATAGAATCAATACTTATGAGCATTATCTTAAGAAAAATGAGCCTATAGCAAATATACCATTGAAGGATAATTCGGCAATGGATTGCTGGAGCAAGGTATTGGCTTCCCGTTCAGCTACTCGTCTTACAGCACTTGATTATATTAATGCTATCTTTAAGGATTTTATAGAGCTTCACGGCGATAGAGCCTTCAGAGATGACGGAGCCATCATTGGCGGCATTGCTACTATTGCAGGTAAGCCTGTCACAGTTATCGGTCAGCAGAAGGGTAAGAACACTAAAGAAAATATCGTTAGAAACTTTGGTATGCCATATGCGGAAGGTTATCGAAAGGCATTAAGACTTATGAAGCAGGCGGAGAGATTTAACAGACCTATTATCTGCTTTGTAGATACGCCTGGTGCATTCTGTGGTATTGAGGCGGAAGAGAGAGGACAGGGCGAGGCTATCGCTAGAAATCTTTACGAAATGTCAGGCCTTAAAGTTCCAGTACTTACTATCGTTATCGGTGAAGGTGGCAGTGGTGGTGCGCTTGCATTAGCAGTTGGAAATGAAGTATGGATGCTTGAAAATTCAACATATTCTATACTTTCACCAGAGGGCTTTGCATCTATTCTTTGGAAGGATTCAAAGAGGGCGGCAGAAGCTTCAGAGGTAATGAAGATAACTGCAAATGATTTAAAAGAGCTTGGAATTATTGAAAAGATTATTCCAGAACCAAAGCCAGCAAGCGAGGAAAACTTAAGTGATATATCTGGATTTATGAAGGGGTATATTAAGGAGTTTTTAGCACACTATAAGGAAAAAAATGCGGAGGAAATCGTTAACCTTCGTTATGAGAGATTTAGAAGCTTCTAATTTTAGTTATTTAGTATGCTATGGAAAGCTTGGAAAGGTAAAATAAATATGGAGTTTAAACCTTTAAACATAGACGGACTTATTGCGAAATATCCTATTGTACAAGGTGGAATGGGAGTAGGTATAAGCCTTGATAGATTAGCAGGAAATGTGGCTTTAGCAGGTGGGGTAGGTATCATATCCACGGCACAGATTGGTTTTAGGGAGCCAGGGTACGATGAGAAACCGCTTGAAACAAATCTTTCTGCGATTAAGAAATATATTGATAGAGCAAGAGAAATTGCTAAGGGTGGCATAATAGGTGTAAATATAATGGTTGCCACAAGGTATTATGAGGAATATGTAAAGGCAGCAGTTAAGGCAGGTGTAGACTTGATAGTGTCGGGAGCTGGATTACCAACTATGTTGCCAGAGCTAGTTAAGAATACAAAAACAAAGATTGCTCCGATTGTGTCTTCTGTAAAATCAGCAAAGGTTATATGTAAACTTTGGGATAGACATTATAGTAAATCACCAGATATGGTAGTAATAGAGGGACCTAAGGCTGGTGGACATTTAGGATTTTCTAAGGATGAAGTAGAAAATATCACAGATGAGGAATATGATAAGGAAATAGTAGCAATTAAGCAGGTTGTAGACGAATATGCAGATAAGTATTCAAAGTATATTCCTGTTATATTTGGTGGCGGTGTATATGATAAAAATGATGTAGAACATTATATGGGCTTGGGAATAGATGGAGTTCAGATGGGAACGCGTTTTGTCACTACATATGAGTGTGATGCGCCAGATGAATATAAGCAGGCTTATATCAATGCTAAGAAAGAAGATATAAGAATAGTTAAGAGTCCGGTGGGAATGCCTGGAAGAGCTATTTACAATGAGTTTATGGAAAAGTCTGAGACAGAGACTTTCAAGCTTAAGAGGTGTCATCAATGTATAGCAACATGTAAGGGTAAGGATATACCTTATTGTATAACGGATGCGCTTGTGAATGCGGCAAATGGAGATGTAGATGAAGCGTTGCTTTTTTGTGGTGAGAAAGCATATAAGGCTACAAAGCTTGAACATGTAAGTGATATATTTAAAGAGATAGTAGGATAAGGCTTTTGATAAAAATTAAAGGGAACTTTACATTGTAAAAGTAGAGTTTCTTTTTTTATTGTGCTATACTAAGGTATAATTTTTTTTTAGGAGGATAAAGGTATGGCGGATACATATTGTGGTAAAACATGCGGCCAATGCATAAAAAAACAAAATGATGAGTGTGTGGGATGTGTAACTGAAAATTTTGGTGGAAAGAGTGAAGAATGCGAAGTGGCAAGATGTTGTAAGAGCCTGCATCACAGCTCTTGCTATAAGTGTGGTACAAGGGGAACCTGTTTGAATTATCACGCAGTAAAAACACCTAATGCATTATTTCTTAGTAGATGGATAGGAATACTATTTGTTATTATGATAGCAAGCGTTATAGCATCATTCTTAACATTAGATATGACATTGGAAGTGATGCCTGGACTAGCGGTACCAGGATTTATATTAAGTGTTGTGTTATCAGTTTTTTATGCAGTAGTTCTATTGGTTATGTCTAGGACAAATCATAGCTACCAGCTTGCTGGAGTTTGCTGGATAATAGGGCAAGTGTTACTTGTTATCGGTTTTGTCATAGGTCAAGATAGTGTAGGGGCTTATGTGTTAAAAATATTCTCACTTATCGCAGGACTAATTGCAGCATATAACGAGTTCGATGCTCATGCAAACGTATTAAATGATGTAGCTGAAGAACTAGTTGATAAGTGGAGAAGTTTATGGAATATTACAATTTGTGCAAGATTAGCTATGATATGTGGAGTAGGATTATTATTTATGATGCTGGATATAGGTGTATATCTTATTTTATTTGCAAGTATAGGAATGATAGTAGCGGATG
This sequence comes from Lachnospiraceae bacterium, assembly GCA_017412055.1. Taxonomy (GTDB): domain Bacteria; phylum Bacillota; class Clostridia; order Lachnospirales; family Lachnospiraceae; genus SVEL01. Next base: position 12,015 of record JAFQOW010000015.1, read on the forward strand.
TACTTAAGTTTGTATATTTATATAAGTCATTTAAAGCTTTTAAAAGAATTAGTGGAAGATAAGGATTAAGGAAGCAGAGGTGTAGAGTCGTTGTTTCTTTAATGTATTCTATTAAATAATTGATTTATTGGAGGAATATAGTAATGAAGACAATGTTGTTATTTGTGTTTGTAGCGATATTAGTTTTATTTATAGTTGGAATTGTAGTTAGTGTTCGACGAAAAGATAAAAAGTTGTGGCTAGGATTATTTTTGGCAGAGTTTGTTATGATTTTTGTAGCTAGAGGATTAATGAATTATTATGATAATTTGCCTGGGACTGATAATTGGATGCCAGGTTTTACTTATTTAGGAGAATATATTTTTTGTTATGCAGCATCGTGGGCATATGGCATATTACTTGGAGTGTCTGTAATATGTTATTTTGTAACAAAAAAGAAGTGATACATATTTTATGAAAAATTATCAGCTATGTTATACATCACTGTGGACGTAGAGTAGAAAATGGAAAACGTATGCATATTGACATAAGGAAGGCTTGGTGGTAATATAAATATAGAAAAGGTACTACCGATAGACGGTTAGTCCTGATTAATTGTTAGCTAAAAATAACCGCCAAGTTTTGCAGGACCGGGCGGTTATTTTTGTGTTTTGCTATTGCGACCAAGCGAATAACCAAGACTAAAACAAGTCAAACATAAACTGATAACAGCAATTAAGCCTTCGATGGTTAACATACGCAACCCCTCCTTTTCAAAGATTTCTGTAAACAGATTTCTATGTAATCGGAGGTCACAGTCCTCCGTAGAAGGACTAACCGCCTACCGTTATGGTAGCACCCAGACATATTATAACAAACATATGTTTGCTGCGCAAGTTTTTTATATTGGATGATATATTATTACCGATGTTATTTCGGAAGATGGCTGGCATCTTGGATGGGATGGCAGTAAGATAGATGATGTTGTAGAGAAGATAATTGATATGATTGCGGGTAGAGAGAATAAGTAGAATACCTATTGTGAGGAGAAGAAAATATGATGGAATATATTAATATTTTTGGAGCTGTATTTATGGTTATAATCATGATTCCAAACATTATTTATGGAATTAAATGTAAAGATGGTTTTATAAATAAATGGAATAACAAGACTGTAGAAATTGTAGAGCAGATAGGACGATTTGGATGCTTTGGATTTATGGTTGTTAATATCCCTGGATGTTCATTTGGATGGTGGTATGATGAGGCATTTGCAGTATATCTTATAGCGAACGCGGTATTAGTTATTTTATATTGTATAATTTGGGCAATCTGTTTTTGGAAAAATACGATTTTTAAGGCGTTAGCATTATCTATTATTCCTTCTGTAGTTTTCTTATTTAGTGGAATTATGAGCAGGTCAATACTGTTGATTGTCTCTGCAATATTGTTTGCACCTGCACATATATTAATTTCGTACAAAAATGTATAGATATGAAAAAGAAATAGCAGATTTTAGAGATGCTTATTAAAGGAAAAATAAGAGAAGATTTACCGCTTTGTTTGCGCTTGATACGAATCGTGTCATGCATGTGACAGAGCGTTTCTTTATGTTTTTTATGTCCTTAATTATATTTAAACTTGCCTATGGGCAAAATTTGAAAGTTTAATCGTAGCTGCGTTGCAACTGCAATTTAGTGAAAGGACAAAAAACAATGAAAGAAAATGGAAAAAAATATTAATTTTAGGAAGCTTATTTATCGTGGCATTTACTATTTGGACATTGCTGATTCAGACGATTGATGTGAAGTCAACAGGTATTAATGGGACAGATATAGGTTTTTCAACAGTCAATAATTGGTTTCACAAATTGACAGGCGTGCATATGTCACTTTATGTAATTACCGACTGGTTAGGCCTTGTACCGATATTTGTGTGTATGATATTTGGTTTCATCGGATTAATACAGTTGATTAAAAGAAGAAGTCTTTTTAAAGTGGACAAAGATATTATTTTTTTAGGTGTTTATTATATTGTTGTGATATTTGGCTATCTTATTTTTGAGATGATACCTATCAATTATAGACCAATTCTTATTGAAGGATTTTTAGAGGCTTCATATCCATCTTCAACTACGCTTTTAGTTCTTTGTGTAATGCCAACACTTATTGAACAGACAAGCCGTAGATTATGTAATGAGAGTGCAAAGAAAGTGGTTATGATGTTTAGTGTTTGCTTTTCTGGTTTTATGGTATTAGGAAGGCTAGTTTCAGGCGTTCATTGGTTGACAGATATTATAGGTTCTATTATGCTTAGTGTAGGTTTGTTTTGTATTTATAAAGCAGTAGTTTCATTGCTTTGTAAAGAGGAAAGTTAGGTGGAGGTTTGTTATGGAATTTCATGAAAAACTTCAGGAATTAAGAAAAAGTAAGGGATTTACGCAGGAAGAATTAGCAGAAAGTTTATATGTATCTAGAACTGCTATATCTAAATGGGAGTCAGGAAGAGGGTATCCAAGTATAGATTCTTTAAAAGAGATATCGAAATTTTTCGGTATAACAATTGATGAGTTATTATCTACAGAAAAATTACTTTCTATAGCTGAAAGAGAAAATGAAGAAAACCTACGCAATATATGTGATATGTTGTTTGGTTTGTTGGATATAAGTTCTTTTATTTTAATTGTTTTACCGCTATATCCCAATATGGTAGATGAAATTATATATTCGGTAAATTTGCTCGAATATACTCAGACGACATTCTTGAATCGATTGGTATATTGGGCTATGTTTATTTTGCTTATAGTAGTTGGAAGTATAAAAGTATTATTAACAAAATTTACAAATGAAAAATGTAATCGTATAGTAACAGCGTTTTCAATGGTGCTAAGTATTTTGCTGGTGTTGTTTTTTGCAATTACAAGAGAAGTCTATGCTTTGGTTGTGGTATTTTTGTTGTTGGTAATTAAAGGTATATTGGTTTTGAGATATTAGAAAAGTGCATAAAATACCCTGTGTACTGTTGGATAAAATAGTGTAATTGTCTTTGAATGAAGGAACGAATAATGAAAACATGATTTCACAAATGAAAGTAAAACAAACTTTAGGGTGTTTCCTGTAGAAGTAAAGTCTTCAAAGAACTTTATGATAGATGGAGATGTGGTGAAGATTCCACTTTACATGTTTGATATTGTGTTTAAGTAATAGAGAGAGTGACGAGAATAAAAATCTGCTAAAGGTGTTCTATATTTTATAAAAATTAAGATAAAAAAGTAGTTGACTTTGATGATTTAAAGTGATATATTACAAGTATTAAATCACAAAGGAGGTAGCAAAAAATGAATAAATTTTATTTTTATTATTATTACTTTTTTAATATGGGCTGCCCGTCTTTTGTGAGTATCAAAGGTTAAACACTTTGAAATCAATAGAACGGACAGTCCGCATTCGATATGCTTTTTTAGGCATAGAAGGGTGCGGATTTTTTATTTAGAAAAGTTCAACGAACTTTTCTAAATAAAAAATCCAGTGTAGGATTGTGAGAGTGCGAAGCACGTAACAATCCGTGGGATTTGTATAAATGTCCTATAAAAAAAGAAATGAGGTAGAAAACAATGGGTATGAATTTTCAAAGAAAACTTCCAATTCCACAGGAGGTAAAAAAGGAATTTCCTTTAACAGAAAAAATGATTCAGGTGAAGGCTGAGCGTGATGAAGAGATTCGCAAGGTTTTTGAAGGTAAGTCTGATAAGTTTATTTTGGTTATCGGTCCATGTTCTGCAGATTATAGTGAACCGGTTCTTGAATATATTTCGCGTTTGCGTAAGATTAGTGATCAGGTTTCAGATAAAATTATAATTGTTCCTCGTATTTATACAAATAAGCCAAGAACAACTGGACAGGGATATAAGGGAATGTTACATCAGCCTGATCCAGAGGCGAAGCCTGATATGTACAAAGGACTTATCGCAATTCGTGAATTGCATATAGCAGCCCTTAGGGATTATGGCTTTTCTTGTGCAGATGAAATGCTTTATCCTGAAAATTTCCGTTATCTTTCAGATCTTCTTTCTTATGTTGCAATCGGTGCTCGTTCTGTAGAAAATCAGCAGCATAGATTGACAGCAAGTGGAATATCAGTACCTGTAGGTATGAAGAATCCTACTGGTGGCGACTTAAGTGTTATGATGAATTCTATAACAGCAGCTCAGGCCAGCCATACATTCCTTTACCGTGGATGGGAGGTTGTAAGTGATGGTAATCCATTAGCACATTCTATCCTTCGTGGATATATTGATTACACTGGAAAGAGTTCTTCAAATTACCACTACGAGGATCTTGTAAGAGTAAATGAATTATATGCTAAGTCTAATCTTGTAAATCCTTCAGTTATTGTGGATACAAATCATAATAACTCTGGTAAGCAGTATTTAGAGCAGGTGCGTATAGCTAAGGATATCGTTCATAGTAGAAATCAGAATGATGATATCAAGCATTTAGTAAAGGGACTTATGATAGAAAGTTATCTTGAAGATGGTGCACAAAGTGCAGGCGAGCATGTATTTGGAAAGTCTATTACAGACCCATGTCTTGGATGGGAAAAGACAGAGCAATTGATTTTCGACATTGCAGAGAAGATTTAATAATAATTGGTGAATAAAAATGATAGTTGATATAAGTAAAAAAGTATTGATTGTAGGACTTGGTCTTCTAGGTGGAAGTTATGCTAAGGGCTTGAAAAGATTTGGTTTTCATATTAGTGCTATTACCAAGGACCAAAGCTCCATCGATTATGCTATTAAAGAAAATATTATAGATGAGGGTTCGGTAGAGCTTGATAAACGTATAATAGGTGATGCTGATATAGTAATCTTTGCACTTTATCCTCATACATTTGTAGAATGGATTGAGCAAAATCAAGGACTACTAAAGAGTGGTGCGTTGATTACTGATGTAACAGGTGTCAAAGGTAGTATTGTATATAAAATACAGGAGATATTGCGTTCGGACGTGGAGTTTATTCCAGCACATCCTATGGCTGGACGAGAGGTATCAGGAGTTGAAAACAGTACAGATAACATGTTCTTTGGAGCAAATTATATAGTGACGCCTACGGAAAAAAATACACCTGATGCAATCAAGAACTGTGTGGAATTAGGTAGACTTTTAGGTTTTTCAAATGTAGAGGTATTATCGCCTGAGGAACATGATGAAATGATAGGTTTTCTTTCACAGCTGACACATTGTATTGCCGTGTCGCTTATGACCTGCAATGATAAGGAAAATATGGAGAAATTCACAGGAGATTCTTTCCGCGACCTTACACGTATCGCACGAATAAATGATCTTATGTGGAGTGAGTTATTTGTTGCAAATAAGTCAGCACTTTTGGAACAGATGGATTTATTTTTGAATAAATTTAATGAGCTAAAGGGGATGATTGAAGCTGAGGATATTGATGGAATGAGGGCAATGATGAGACATTCTACAAGAAGAAGGGCATTGTTTGATAAGAAATAGAAACGTTAAATCTTTGTAAAGTTGTAAAAAAATATTTACAAATGGACAAAAATATTTATAATTATCATTGTTAAAAATAGAATATTGTTACGGGAATGTGGAGGTTATATGCTTGTTTACATTGTAGATGATTCAGAGGACATTATTGGAGTGGAAAGAAAGGCTTTGGAACAAATGGGTTTTGAGGTGGAAGGGTTCTTAAATAGTAAACCGTTCTTTGAAAGAATTCGCGCCAAAAAGCCGGATATGATTTTGCTAGATATTTTTATTTATGAAGAGAATGGATATGATGTATTAAATAAGCTGCGAACGAATGAAGAAACGAATAAAATACCAATAGTTTTGGTATCAGCTTGTGATTCGGAAGTTGATAAAACAAAAGGTTTAGATGCAGGAGCAGATGATTTTATATCGAAACCTTTTGGTGTCTTGGAGTTTTCCTCTAGGATAAGGGCGATACTTAGAAGAAAAGACATAAAGACAACAGATGTGGATGTGATTATTGAAAAAATATATATTAACCTGATAAAGAGAGAGGTTGTGGCAGACGGAAATAAATGCAACCTTACTTATAAGGAATATGAATTACTTAGATATCTTGCTATGAACAAAGGAATCGTGCTTACACGAGATAAGATTATGGAGAGTGTGTGGGGATTCGATTTTCAGGGAGAATCCAGAACAGTTGATATGCATATAAAAACTTTAAGACAAAAGTTAGGACAATGTGGTAATATTATACAAACAGTTAGAAATGTCGGCTATAAGGTGCTATAATGTAACAGAAGATAAAAAGCTGGAGGAAATATGGAAAAGTTGTATGATATGAAAGAAGAGCCTGAGAAGGTTATTCTTGTAGCAGTGTCTGATGGAGATGAAGATAAGGTTAAGGAATCCTTAGATGAATTAGAAGAGTTAGTAAGTACTGCAGGTGCTATTACCGTGGGCAGAATGACCCAGAATAGAGAAAGAATTCATCCTGGAACATATATAGGTAAAGGAAAAATAGAAGAGCTTAAGATGTATATAGAGTCTATGGAGGCTACAGGTATAGTATGTGATGATGAATTATCACCAGCGCAGCTTAAGAACCTTGAGGATGAACTCCAGACAAAAATTATGGATAGAACATTGGTTATTCTTGATATTTTTGCTGGACGTGCTCTTACTAAAGAGGGAAAGATACAGGTAGAATTGGCACAGCTTAAGTATCGTTCAGCCAGACTTGTGGGACTTAGAAGTTCCTTGTCTCGTCTTGGTGGTGGTATAGGTACCAGAGGACCTGGTGAAAAAAAGCTTGAAATTGACAGAAGACTTATATCAGATAGAATCGCAGCTCTTAGAAGAGAAGTGGAAGAGATGGAAAAACACAGAAATCTTGCAAGAGAGAAAAGGAGTAAGAATTCTGTGCCTGTAATCGCTATTGTAGGTTATACAAATGCAGGAAAATCAACACTGTTAAATGAACTTACCGATGCGGGAATTCTTGCAGAGGATAAATTATTTGCAACTCTTGATCCTACTACTAGAAATTATAAATTGCCAATGGGACAGGAGGTTCTTCTTACAGATACAGTAGGATTTATAAGAAAGCTTCCTCATCATCTTATTGATGCATTTCGTTCAACTCTTGAAGAGGCAAAATATGCAGATATTATCTTGCACGTAGTGGATTCATTTAATCCTCAGATAGATGCACAGATGGAGATTGTTTATGATACATTAGAGCATCTTGGTGTTAAGGAGAAGCCAATTGTAACATTTTTTAATAAGCAGGATAAATTTCAGGATGGAAGTCATTTATTTAAGGACTTAAAGGCTGATTATGTAGTTCATGGCTCTGTAAAAACAGGAATAGGACTTGACAAATTAGTAGATACTATTGAAAATATTCTTAAGGAAAAAAGTGTATATGTTGAACACGTATTTTCATATAATGAGGCTTCTAAGCTTCAGCTTATACGAAAGTATGGTCAGCTTATATCGGAAGATTATATAGCAGAAGGAATACTTGTAAAGGCAAATGTTCCTGATGAGATATATGGTCAATTGGGTATTTAGAGGTATTTTATGAAAAAAAGATTACTGATAAAGTATTTTATTATGTGTATGATGCTTATTCTTGTTTGTGGTGGTGGTATATCTGGTGCCAGAGCAGATCAGATATCTGATTTGGAGGATGAAGTATCAGAAAATGAGAAGAAATATGATAAGATACAGAAGGAATTAGATGAATTAGAAAAAGCTAAGGACAATCTGGAAGATTATATAGCAGAGCTTAATGATGCTACTGCTCAAATTGAGGCAGTCCTAGAGGATTTGGAAGATCAAATACAGCAGAAAGATAATCAAATTAAGGATGCTCAGGCTAAAATAGCGGTCATCGATAAAAAACTTGAAGCTCAGTATGAAAATATGAAGCTTAGAATCAAGTATTTGTATGAATCTAATGACACTAACTATATGGATGTTATTTTTTCTTCAGAAAATATAGGACAGATATTTGAAAGAATGGAATATGTGTCAGCTGTTACAGAATATGATAAAAAACAGATGGATGAGTATAAAGCAAATCTTTTAGAGGCAAAAGAAATAAAAGCAGAGCTTGAAAATGAGAAAGTAAAGCTAGATACTTTGTTAGCCGACCAAGAGGAGCAGAGACTTCAGCTTGAAAAAACTATGGACGAAGCCAAGGAAAACATAGCAACTCATAAGGAACAGATAGAGGCTGCCATTAAAAAAGCTGAGGCTATAGAGGAGGAGATAGAGGCTGATAAAAATACTATCGAGAAGCTTAAAGAGGAGGAAGAACGTCGTAAACAGGAAGAGGAACGACGTAAGCAGGAGTTAGCTAATGGTACAGTTAATAAGATTCCTTATCAGCAGCTAGAAGGTGACATTAAGAGGATGGCAGCTATTATATGGTGTGAGGCTAGAGGAGAAAGCTATGAAGGACAGGTAGCGGTAGGAACTGTAGTAATGAACCGAGTGGAAAGTCCTAGGTTTCCCAATACAATCGAAGGTGTAATAAGTCAAAACGGCCAGTTCTCACCATACAAGTCAGGTAAGTACGCTATAGCACTTTCTATGGAAAATATGCAACAGTCTTGTGTTGATGCAGCTATAGAAGTAATAGAAAAGGGAACAAGACTTGGTCCATGGCTGTTCTTTAGAATGAAAAACGGAATTATCAATGGGACATTTATAGGTTGTCATGTGTTTTATTAATCAGATTTTGTAATTGGTAAAAAGCTTTAAAAGGCTTGACAAAATTATATATTCTGTATAGAATAAACACATTGTGAATATAATAAAACCTTTGACGAGGAGTATTAAGAGAAAGCATTGTTTTAGAGAACTGTCGGTTGGTGAAAGATAGTACAATAGCACTCCCAACTCGCCTCTGAGGTCTTTAGGTGAATCAGATTTAAGGAAAGTAGTCTAAAGCGGGAATTCCCGTTACAGAATATAATCGCAGTTTATAAGACTGTGGTTTAAGAGAGCGTGTGCATGCACACGAAATAGAGTGGTACCGCGAGTTAATTCGTCTCTATGTGAACCTTCACATAGGGGCGATTTTTTATGATATAGGAAAGTTCTCAATGAGAACTTCCTATATCATAAAAAGTTGCCTACGTGTGAAAAATGTATATAAAGAAAGGTAAGGTAACAAAATGTCAGAAATGTACAATCACAAAACAGTAGAAAAAAAATGGCAGAAATATTGGGAAGAAAACGAGACTTTTAAGACAGATGTTTGGGATTTTAGCAAGCCTAAATATTATGCACTTGATATGTTTCCATATCCATCAGGTGTAGGCCTTCACGCTGGACATCCGGAAGGATACACAGCTACAGACATTATGTCTCGTATGAAACGTATGCAGGGTTATAATGTCCTTCATCCAATGGGATATGATTCTTTTGGTTTGCCTGCAGAGCAGTATGCAGTTTCTACAGGTAATCATCCAAATGGATTTACACAGGAAAACATTAAAACATTCTCTAATCAGTTGAAAGAATTAGGTTTTGACTATGACTGGTCTAAAGTTATTGCAACCTCTGATCCAACATTTTACAAATGGACACAGTGGATTTTTAAGAAATTATACGAAGATGGATATGCAAAGCTTGTTGATATGCCAGTTAACTGGTGTGAAGAATTAGGTACTGTTTTATCTAACGACGAAGTAATTGATGGTAAATCAGAACGTGGTGGATATCCAGTTATTAGAAAGAATATGAAGCAATGGGTAATTGATCAGCCTGCATTTGCTGAGAAGTTATTAGAAGGTTTAGAAGAAATAGACTGGCCAACATCTACAAAAGAAATTCAGAAGAACTGGATCGGTAAGAGTACAGGTGTAGAGGTTGATTTTGATATCGTAGGTGGTGGAAAATTCTCTATCTTTACAACATGTATTGAAACTATTTATGGTATTACATTTATGGTACTTGCTCCAGATGGAGAAATCGTGAAAGGTCTTATGGACCGTGTGGAAAACAAGGAAGAAGTTCAGGCATATATTGACGAAACATTAAAGAAAAATGATATGGACCGTACAGAGTTAAATAAGACAAAATCTGGCTGTCCATTAAAAGGTTTATATGCAATTAACCCTGTAAATGGCAAAGAAGTACCACTTTTCATCGGTGATTTTGTACTTGCAAGCTACGGAACAGGTGCAGTTATGGCGGTTCCTAGCCATGACCAGCGTGACTTCGAATATGCAATTGTTCATAATATAGATATGATTCAGGTTATCGAAGGACGCGATGTCTCTGAGTGCGCATTTGAGAAGCAGAACTATCTTGGAAAAGGATGTAAGTTAATCAATTCAGAAGAATTCACAGGTCTTACTGTGGAAGAAGCAAAAGAAGCTATTACAGTTAAATTAGAAAATAAGGGTGTTGCAAGAAGAAAAGTAAATTATCACTTCCGTGAATGGATTTTTGCTCGTCAGAGATATTGGGGCGAACCTGTTCCATGTGTATATAAAGAAGATGGAGAAATTTACTTTATTCCAGACGAAGAATTACCACTTGTTTTACCAGAACTTGAAGATTATAAAGGTAAAAACGGTAAGGCACCTCTTGAAAATGCAGAAGAATGGAAACAGTATGATGCAAATGGTGTAAAAGGTGTTCGTGAGACATCCACTATGCCAGGTTCAGCAGGTTCATCTTGGTATTATATGAGATATATTGATCCTAACAATGATGAAGAATTTGCAAATCAGGAATTATTAATGCACTGGTTGCCAGTTGACTTATATGTAGGTGGACCAGAGCATGCGGTAGGACACTTAATGTATGCGCGTATTTGGAACCGTTTCTTATATGACAAGGGCTTATCACCTGTAAAAGAACCATTCAAGAAGTTAGTACATCAGGGTATGATTTTGGGTGAAAACGGAATTAAAATGGGTAAACGTTTCCCAGAGTTTGTTGTAAATCCAAGTGATATTGTAGAAGAGTACGGTGCAGATACATTAAGACTTTATGAAATGTTTATGGGACCTCTTGAAGTGTCTAAACCATGGAATTCTAACGGTGTAGTTGGTGCTAGAAAATTCATCACTCGTGTATGGAATTTCTTCACTAATTCAGAAAATATTACTGAAGAAAATGATGGTACACTTGAAAAAGTATATCACCAGACAGTTAAGAAGGTTACAAATGACTACGAACAGTTAGGCTTTAATACAGCAATCAGCCAGATGATGATTTTTGTAAATGAAGTTTATAAAGTAGGTAGCTGTCCAAAAGAGTATGCAGAAGGTTTGATTAAAATGTTCTCTTGTATTTGTCCTCATGCAGGTGAAGAAATATGGGCAAAGCTTGGTCATGATAATACAATTGCATACGAAAAATGGCCAGAGTTTGACGAGGCTAAGACAGTAGAGAGCACAGTTGAAATCGCTGTTCAGATTAACGGAAAAACAAGAGCTACTGTTATGATTGACAAGGATGCTGACAAGGATTCTGTAATAGCTAAGGCTAAGGAAGAGATAGCAGATAAGCTTACAGGCAATATAGTTAAGGAAATATATGTTCCAGGAAGAATTGTAAATATTGTAATGAAATAAGACATTATGCGTGCTAAGTATGAGAAATTGTATTTGGCACGCATTTATTCTTGATTTTTGATATTTAAAGGTGTTATAATATAAAAAAGTAACCGTTTTTAGGCAAGGAAGCCGCCAGTTATTTCAAAGGAGTGATATTATGGCAATTGGATTAAAACCAGATACATCCTATTTATTTTCAAATCTTAATAATAAGTCATCAGGTAGCATATTTGATATGAGCTTTTTGTCTGATTATAATAGTATAAAGAGTGGTAGTTATGGTAAGCTCGTAAAAGCATATTATAAGAAGCTTGAGAGCGAAGATGTTTCAAAGGACGATAAAACTGATAAGACATCTAATAAGGATAAAGTATCTACGTCTTTAGCAGAAGATAGCTCAAAGACTTTAGCAGCAGTTAAGGATTCTACATCATCTTTAAGTAAACTTGCAAGTGAGTTTGTGAAGGATGGAGAAGAGAAGCTTCTAGTTCAGAAGGAAACTAAGATTGAGAATGAAGATGGAACTATGGAAGTTAAGAAGGAATATGATATGGATGCTATATATAAGTCTATATCAGGTTTCGTAGACAAGTACAATGACGTAATCAAGAATTCCAATGCTTCAGAATCATCAGGAATTAAGAAAGCTACTGGTAATATGACAAACATTACAGATTTATATGCTAATAGCTTGAAAAAATTAGGAATAACTATTAATGGAGATAAGACTTTAAGTGTAGATGAGAAAGCCTTTAAGGCATCTGAAGTATCAGATATAAAGGATACATTTACAGGTTCTAGTTCATTTTCAAAGAGTATATCTTCTCAGGCATCGTTTGTGAATGATGCAGCAACCAGAGAGGCAGCTAAGGCTAATACATATACAAGTAATGGCTCTTATAGCAATAACTTCTCTACAGGAGATATATTTACATCATTATTTTAGAATATACATATTTTTTGTTTTTTCATTGTCGGTTATTTATAATAACCGGAATTACTCCTTATTCTTAAGAAGAGCCCCAGTTTTCTGGGGCTCTTTGCATATATAATTATTCTTTTGTACTTGCAAGTCTAAAGTCACACTTTGTTGTGTGTTTAATCTGATATAATGTGGAGTCAGCCTGTTTTAATGCTATAGCCACATCATCATGATTCTTTACATCTTTTGCGATAGCGATACCAATACTTGCTGATACATTTTTGCTGTCTGGGATAGTTACAGTTTTGTGGATTATTCGTCCTATATCTTCTGCATAGCCACGTTTTTCAACTATGGAGCTTAATACGGTTTTAGCAATCTGTTGGCTATAATCAGCATTTACATTTTTTAGAATAATGAGGAACTCATCACCACCAAAACGAACGGCAAAACCATTGTCGTTAGCTGACTCTTTTAGAAGATTTGCAATACTCTTTAGGATGAAATCTCCTATATCGTGACCAAAGGTATCGTTATAATATTTGAAGTTATCTAAATCAATATATAAAACTGCTAAATCAACAGATTGATTATTGGCTTTTGCCTCCTCAATACTCTTTTCAACCATGCTGTGGAAACCATCTCTGTTGTATAAGCCTGTAAGATAATCAGTAATAGCAGCATTCTCAAGTTTAGTGTTGATATTTCGAATCTGCTGTTGCTTTTCTAACATTTCTAACGCATTGACAAGCTGTCTGTAAGCAAGTGAGAATATGTTAAGCTCTGATTCATCCAATAAGTATTTATGTGTTACTGAACTCCAGTTGTTCTTCATATATATACAGCTTATAAAGAGACTATCCAGCTTTTCATTCACATAGAATGGAATACAGACGATAGAACAGATATTGTGATTATTGAAATTGTCTATTACTACATCATACTCATGGTAGTTCTTTCTCATCTTAGAAGTAACAAAGCCTGAGTGATGAATATTGAAGTAATCAGTTATTACTTTAAGCTGATTATCGTCTAATCTAACTGTAGAAGTATCATATTCTATATGAGCCTTATTGTTTATATACTTTATATATGTTATAGAATCAAGGTTAAAGTTAGTAGCCATGGTATTTAAACAAGAATCGATTAAGGATTCTTTAGTTTTATTCGTGATATCAGTGATTTTTTGCCATGAGTTAAGGAACTCTAACTGCTTGTTTGATGCAGCATAATTTTTACTTAAGGCAGCCTGCTTAGTTAAGATGCTGATATCTTCCAAAGTAACCTCATCAAGAATTAGTTTGTATTTAATAGGGTGGTAGGTTCTACCTGATATAGCAGCTAAAATCTTTTGTGAATTAATGTAATAGTTCTTTTCTTCACAGAAGGTTAAGGCTTCCCTTAAAGTATCCATAGCTTTTTCTTCGTTGCCTACAGTTCTATATAATTCAGCCAATGATAATTTATATTGAACAACACTGAAGAATTGATTTCCTTCAGAACGCTTTACGTAGAAGTTGGCTATATCAAAATACTCAAAGGCTTTATCATAATCTTTATTATCTTTACATAAAAGAGCATTTACATAATGGTATAAGAATAAATCATCATCACATAGAGTAAATGATGGGTCAGTGCTTGTAGTAACAAACTCTACGTCCTTGCTAAGAATATGACTTAGGAACTGAGCTGTAGAGTCTAAGTACAACTGGCAGTTATAGTGGTTACCTAAGCGATAACTACATAGTGTCAATAAACCAAATAATTTAGAAATATTACAAACACGTAAATCATTAAGGTGTAATGATTTTACAATCTTAAGACTCATCTGAAGATATGAAAATGCATTGTCATAATCCTCAGATAATATACAGTTAATAGACATATTATATAATACTTCACATATTTGTTCAGGTATATTTAGCTTATAATATATTTGAAGTGCTTTATTGTAATGATCGTGAGCTGTCTGATACTGTTCAGTGGCACAACAGTTATATCCCCAGCCCTTATAAATATCACCTTCTTTGAAAGGATCAGAGTTTCCAACCAATTCAAATAACTTTGAATAGAAGTAGTTTGAAACATCAAAACAACCGCTTGAAGAAGAAATCATAATATTCTTTCTATAAGCGTCCATAAGAAGCTGTAAATTTTTTATAGAAATCGCTAGATCTACACCCTTCATAAAGTGAGGGAGTGTTTGGTTTAATTTGTCTACATCAGTATATAAATCTCTATCATTATCAAAAGCAAATATATATGTATGTGCCAAGTGATTGGTGTAGTTGTATTTGCTTGTTTTTTCAAGGAATGCTGTCTCTACTGGTACATCATTGGTACAGAAGAAGATATTGTTCCAACCGGACATGTTTACCATCACATCAAGTAATTCTGCTTTGAAGAGGTTATATTCATCGTCCTCTTCCTTGGCCAAACGAATGCATTTTTCAGCATGCATATGAGCTTTTAGATGTCTACCATTGTACATATATGTCATAGCGGTAAGGTAATTGTATGTATATCCAGAATCATAAGAGTTTTCTTCTTCGTATACCTCACCCAAGGAATCACACAAAAGCTTCGCCATAGATAAGTCTTTTGCATAGATACAGTATGTAGCAAACAGTCTAAGTAATTTGTAACGTAAATTTTTATCTACAGATAATCTTTCCATCTCAAGCTTTTGGTGAATGATTTTTCTATAGTAATCAAATTGGTCAAAATCAAGACAGTAGAAAAGATTAGTAAGTTTTCGTAAGTATTCAGGGATTTTATTTGATGTAAAATGAAAATGTCCTGAGGAATCAATCTTAAGCTGGTCGGTAAATATACTCTCTATTATACAGTTATCGAACTTAAGTAGGTTAGTATATGCATCCCATAAATCAACCATATGAGGTCGCACTGTATGTAAATCGTTGTAAGCTGCTAAAACTAAAAAATTGTTAAGTGTATTATTCTCATAAATATCCTTTAAAAATTCAATAGTAGACTTGGCAGCTTTGTTAATATTGTTTATATATACAAATATGGTATGGTCTTCAGTGATAAACTTAAAAAGCTTTTTCATGTCTTCAATGAACATTTTATGTTCGTATTCGCATTCACTTGCAATCATATCTTCATAGCGTCTACAAACATTAATCTCAAAATAAGATTTAAATATAGAGCGGTGAAGAGGATATATGCCACAGACAGAAAGAAAACCATCTATACCATTGAAGCGCATATCATTGACATAATATTTGTTGTACATATCTTTTATGATACCCAAAAAAGGCTCGAAAGCATCAGTCATTTCCGAACCGATAAAATTATGATAATATATCTCCATAGAACCATTCTTGCGATGCTCTATATCTTCTTCTCTTAAATCAAAAGTATTGTAATGCTTGATAACATAAATTCTTTTACAGTCACTACTGCTTCTTCGTAGGGAATTAAGTAGAGTTTCTGAAAAAGAATCAATATATTTTTTAAAGTTTTCGTTCATAATAATACCTACCTAAAATATATAAAAATTAATATAAAAATAAACTTTCACAATTAAAAAACATTATTACGTATATAATAACACAAAAAAATATATTTTTGAAGTAAAAATTTATTGATTTGTGGAATTTATTTGATATAATAATCAGAAAGGAAACTTACACAAGTAGGAGGAAAATTTTGTGGTTACTACAAACGCTGGAAACAGCAATAGCAATGATAACAGACCAAGAAACAGCAGAAGTGTAGAGGGAGAAAAGAAAGAGAAGCGAATCTATACAACCGACAACCGAAATTCTGACAGACAGAGATCTAATTTTAAGAGAGATGGTCAGGGTAAGCAGTCAGGTGAGTACAAGCCAAGAAGTGACAATGGAGAATACAAGCCACGCTCTAACAGTGGCGAATATAAGCCAAGAAGTGGTAACGGCGGTGGATATAGTAATAATCGCAATAATGGCGGTTATAGTAACAGTGGATTTGGTGGCAGAGGATTTGATAAGGACAAGGATGAGGAAACACCAGTAAGACGTTCTAAGCCTAAGACAGATAGTAAACCAAAGGAGCAGCAGCCAGATAAGTTTGAGATTATCAATAGAATCGAAAAAGAAAAGAAGGCTATGAAGAAGAAGCATACAGAGTCAAGAGGCGATCAAAGACCAGCAAAGCATACTGCCAGACCAAAGAGAAGTGGTAACATAGATTGGACTAGAGAATATGAGAATGATTCATACGATGATGATGATTTAGATATGTATTTATAAATTCAATTGTCGATAAGTCATAAAAGCAAGCAGGAATATACAAAATATTGTATATTCCTGCTTGAAGTTTATAACGAAAATGCTTGAATATAAAGGGTTTGTGTGGTAATCTATAGAAGAGTATGTCTACAATTTATTATGGAGGACTTATGAGCAGAGTTGAATTCCTGAAGAAATTCGTCGCCTTTAATAAGAGACATAATGTACCTTTGTGGCTGATTAAAGCACAGCTTTATGTTATCCTAGTGGTTTGTTTTATACATTATGCCATATGTAAAGGGATAAACGGAGTTAAGAGAGCTATATGCTATCCGTTTGTCAAGATGAAAGAATACTTTAAGAAAAATATTAGAACAATAGTAAAGATAGAATGTGTCGCAGCTACCATTTGTATTTCTATATTAGTTATTAGATATACAGATGGTGTGGCTATAGATATGCCAAATGGTGCGTTGGCTGGAGAAACCTTTGTGGAAGGTGATATTATGGGTGATAATGACGATTTGGAAGATGAAAGTCATATCCATAACATAGTTAGTGGCAGTGTGTCCAATGATGAAGAAACAGAAGAGAATTCCACTGAATCTGGAGTAAATATAGAGAAACCAGAAGAGGAAGATGAAACGGAAAAAGAAACTGTAGATTTGTCAAAGCTATTACCTTACAAGGTTATGGTTAATCGTCAGATGAATTGTGTAACTATATATACACCTGATAAAGAAGGCAATTACACAGTTCCGTATAAGGCTATGATATGTTCAACAGGTGGTGAAGCTACACCAGTGGGAACATTTAAGCTTAATCAGAAGTATGAGTTTAAAGAGTTGTTTTATAAATCTTATGGACAGTATTGTTCGAGAATACATGGTTCAATACTTTTTCATTCATCTGGTAATAATAGCTTAAACAAAGACGATTTGAATCCAAATGATTTTAACAACCTAGGTCTTGGCGTATCTCATGGCTGTATAAGACTTACAGTGGAGGATGCTAAGTGGATTCATGATAATTGTCCATCAGGAACAGAGGTTGTAATTTACGATAGTGAAGAAGTAGGACCGCTTGGAAAGCCTGAATGTATCAAGGTTCCACTTGATACAAAGTGGGATCCAACAGACCCTGATGAGAATAATCCATGGAAGGATATGAAACCAAGAATAGAGGGCGCTGTGGATAAGATAATTTATGAACTTGATAAGTTTGATTACTTAAATGGTATTAAAGCATACGATACTTGTGGTAATGACATTACTGATGAGATAGTTGTAAAAGGCGAAGTAGACTTAAATATTCCTGGAGAATATAAGGTTACATATTCAGTTGTAGACCTTTTAGGTAGAGCTGATGAGTGCACTGTTATTTATTCAGTGAGATAATTATAAAAAGGAGAGTAATGATGGAGAGAGAATTAGCTTGGAATAAGTATAAGAATAAGCAGATTAAGGAAATGGAAAGTCTTTGTAAGGATTATAGAGAGTTTCTTGATAAGGGAAAGACTGAAAGAGAATGTGTTACAGAGACAATTAAAATAATTGAGAAGGCAGGATATAAAAATCTCGAAACAATTATCTCAAAGAAGCAGAAGCTTAAAACTGGCGATAAGGTATATGCTGTATGTATGGGCAAGGCTATTGCAATGTTCAATATTGGTAAGAAAGATATAGAAGAGGGTATCAATATTTTAGGTGCACATATTGATTCGCCTAGAATAGATATAAAGCAGAATCCATTATATGAGGATTCGGATTTTGCATATCTTGATACACATTATTATGGCGGCATCAAGAAGTATCAGTGGGTAGCTATTCCTTTGGCTATTCATGGTGTGGTAGCAAAAAAGGATGGAAGTGTAGTTAATATTGTTATCGGTGAGGATGAAAAGGACCCAGTAGTTAGCATAACAGATTTACTTATTCATTTATCTTCAGAGCAGATGACAAAGACTGCGTCAAAGGTTATAGAGGGCGAGCAGCTTGATATTCTCATAGGAAGCAAGCCACTTGCAGGTGAGGAAAAGGATGCTGTAAAGAAGAATATTCTTAAGCTTATTAAGGATAAGTATGATATAGAAGAGGAAGATTTCCTTTCAGCTGAATTGGAGGTTGTTCCTGCTGGACCAGCAAGAGATGCAGGTATGGATTCAAGCATGATTATGGGCTATGGTCAGGATGACAGAGTGTGTGCTTATACTTCACTTGTAGCGATGCTTGAGGTAGATAAGCCAGAGAAGACTACATGCTGTCTCTTAGTTGATAAGGAAGAAATCGGTAGTGTAGGTGCAACTGGTATGCAGTCAAAGTTTTTTGAAAACACAGTTGCAGAGATTATCGATAGAATAGATAAGTATAAGGAGCTTACACTTAGAAGATGTCTTACAAATTCAAGAATGTTATCTTCAGATGTAAGTGCAGCTTATGATCCTACATTTGCGTCTGCCTTTGAAAAGAAAAATGCAGCATTCTTCGGTAAGGGAATGGTATTTAATAAGTTTACAGGTAGAGGTGGAAAGTCAGGATCTAATGATGCCAATGCAGAATATATGGCCACCATTAGAAAAATTATGGATGATGAAAAGGTTTTATTCCAGACAGCAGAGCTTGGAAAAGTAGATATAGGTGGTGGTGGTACAATTGCCTACATTCTTTCACTTTATGGAATGGAAGTTATAGACTGTGGTGTAGCCGTGCTCAATATGCATGCTCCATGGGAAATAACAAGCAAGGCTGATATATATGAAACTAAGAATGGATATGCAGCGTTCTTAAAGAGAGCCTAATGGGGATAAATTGGAAAGGAATTGATAATATGAATTATAATGAGGCATTATCTAAGCTTAAGGAATTTGATCAGGAACATGTTCTTAAATATTATGATGAATTGGAAACTGATAAAAAGCTTGAGCTTTTAGCGCAGATTGAAGCTACAGATTTCAGCGTGGTAGCTATGTGTAAGGATGCAAATAAAGAGGTAAGCAAGGGTGAATTTTCACCACTTGCAGCCATGCAGCTTAGTGAGATAGAGGAAAAGAAGGAAGAATTTGAGCAGGCGGGACTTAAAGCAATTAAGGCCGGTAAGGTAGGTGCAGTATTGCTTGCTGGCGGAATGGGCACAAGACTTGGCTCAGATGATCCCAAGGGAATGTATAACATAGGAATTACAAAGGATGTATTTATCTTTGAAAGACTTATTAGCAACCTTTTGGATGTAGTACGTCAGTCATCTACTTGGATTCATCTCTTTATTATGACAAGCGACAAAAATCATGAGGCTACAGTAAAGTTCTTTAAGGAAAAGGATTACTTTGGATATAATGAAGAATATGTGACTTTCTTTATGCAGGAGATGGCTCCAGCGGCTGATTATTCAGGTAAAGTATATATGGAAGAGAAGGGTAAGATAGCCACATCTCCAAATGGTAATGGTGGTTGGTTTATATCTATGGCAAAGTGGGGCGTTCTTGACATTGTAAAGAGGGCAGGTATAGAATGGTTGAACATATTTGCAGTAGATAATGTACTTCAAAGAATTGCAGACCCTGTATTTGTAGGTGCAACTCTTCTTAATAATGCAGCTGTAGGTTCTAAGGTTGTAAAGAAAGCAGCTAAAGATGAGAAGGTTGGTGTTATGTGCTTAGAGGATGGCAAGCCTTCTATTGTAGAGTATTATGAGCTTACAGAGGAAATGATGGATGCTAAGGATGCCAATGGAGAGCCAGCATACAACTTTGGTGTTATCTTGAATTATCTTTTCAGAGTTCAGGACCTTATAGATATTATGAATAAGAATATGCCTCTTCATATTGTTGAAAAGAAGATTCCGTATATTGATGAAAATGGAGAGCTCATTAAGCCAGAGGAACCAAATGGTTATAAGTTTGAGACACTGGTATTAGATATGATTCATCTTTTAGATAGCTGTCTTCCTTTTGAGGTTATAAGAAATAAGGAATTTGCACCAATTAAGAATAAAACAGGTGTGGATTCAGTAGAATCGGCAAGAGAATTGCTTAAACAAAATGGAGTAGAATTATGAAAAAATTATTAGATATATTAACAGAACAGTTTGAAATCGTAATGGAAGAATGTGGATATGACAAGAAATTTGCTAAGATTACAGTTTCAAACAGACCAGATTTATGTGAATATCAGTGTAATGGAGCAATGGCTTTAGCAAAGGCTCATAAGAAGGCGCCAATTATCATAGCCAATGAGCTTGTGGAAAAATTATCTGGCAATGATATGTTTAAGGAGATAGAAGCCGTTAATCCAGGATTTATCAATATTAAAATAAGTGATAGCTTTATAGCTGAATATGTTGATGAAATGTCTAAGGCTGAGAATGTGGGATGTGAGAAAAATATAAAGGCTAAGAAGGTTGTCATAGATTACGGCGGACCAAATGTAGCTAAGCCACTTCATGTAGGACATCTTCGCTCAGCTATTATCGGAGAGACATTAAAGAGATTATATCGCTTCAAGGGTGATGAGGTAATCGGTGATGTTCATTTAGGCGACTGGGGACTTCAGATGGGACTTATCATAGAGCAGCTTAGAGTTGAGCAGCCTGATTTAGTATATTTTGATGAATCATATGAAGGAGAGTATCCTAGCGAGGCTCCATTTACTATTTCAGAGCTTGAAAAGATTTACCCAACAGCTAGTGCTCGTTCTAAAGAGGATGAGGAATTTAAAGAGAAGGCTCATATGGTTACTCTTGAATTACAGAAGGGTAAGAAGGCATATAGAGCATTGTGGAAGCATATTTTAAATGTTTCTATTGCAGATTTAAAGAATAATTATAAGAATCTTAATGTTGACTTTGATGTGTGGAAGGGCGAAAGTGATGCGGAACCTTATATCCCAGCCATGGTTGATAAGATGATAGAAAGTGGTCTTGCTCATGAGAGTCAGGGAGCTATGGTAGTAGATGTAATGGAAGAAACTGACACAAAGGAAATTCCACCATGTATTATCAGAAAGTCAGATGGAGCAGCACTTTATGCCACATCAGACCTTGCAACTATTATTCAGAGAATGGAGGATTATAATCCAGAAGAGATTATCTATCTTGCAGATAAGCGTCAGGAGATGCATTTTACACAAGTATTCCGTACAGCTAAAAAGGCAGGTATCGTGGATGATAGCGTTAAGCTTGTTTACGAGGGTTTTGGTACCATGAACGGTAAGGATAACAAGCCATTTAAGACAAGAGAAGGCGGAGTTATGCGTCTTGAAACACTTCTTTCAGATGTGAATGAAGTAATCTACAATAAGATTATGGAAAATCGAAGCGAGGATGAGGAAACTGCTAGAGCTACAGCTAAGATAGTAGGACTTGCCGCTGTTAAATATGGAGATTTATCAAATCAGACATCAAAGGATTACATATTTGATACTGAAAGATTTGCATCCTTCGAAGGCAATACAGGACCTTATATCCTTTACACGATAGTACGTATTAAGTCAATTCTTGAAAAATATGCCGCTAGTGAAGGAAGCGTAGAGGATATTCAGTCTGGCGTAAATAAGGTATTAACACCAACTGAAAAGAGTCTTATGATGGAGCTTGCCAAGTTTAATGCTACAATTGACAGTGCATATGAGGAGCTTGCACCATATAAGATTTGTGCATATATTTATGATTTATCAAATGCATTTAATAGCTTTTATCATGACAATAAAATCCTTGCAGAAGAGGACAAGGATAAGCAGAAGGGCTTTATTAAGCTTCTTATGATAACAAAGAAAGCTTTGGAAGTGTGTATAGATATATTGGGCTTTACAGCACCAGATAGAATGTAGTATAATCTATCTATTGGGTAAAATTTACGAAAAGAGGTATTTAACATGAGTCAGGAAAAAGTTGACAGATATAAGAAAGAGAAGGCTAATCGTAAGAAGACGATAGCAAGAGAGAAGCTTAAAAAGAAATTATATATTTTAGCAGGTGTTTTAGTGACAGCAGTATTTGTAGTTTGGATTGGTTGGTCAGTATATGCTGAAAAGAAGGCAGCCGAAGATGAATCAAGACAGATGTCAGAGTTTCAGGCTCAATTAGAGGAATATCTTGCGACCGCAACAGCTACAGAAAATGCTACAACAGGCAATGATACAACAACAGGTGCAGACGATAAGACAACAGGTGCAGACGATAAGACAACAGGTGCAGACGATAAGACAACAGGTGCAGACGAGGAAACTTCTTCAGAGGAAGAGACAACTAAGGCTGCAGATGATTCAAAAAAGGAATAATAATTATGAGGCTGTTTAAAAACAGCCTCAATTTAATATTCGTATAACATAACAAATGAAAATTATAATTAGGATATTTGATACCCTGAATTTATTATATGGAGGAAAAGATGACAAAAGGCGACATCTATTTAAAAGACACAATAGTACATATTCTTGATTCATCAGTTGGTATGCCAGTACTTTCAGATTCTTTATTGGAGTATGGCTCTGATTTTGCTGATTTCTTAAAGGAACATATATATAAAGTAATAACTAGTGATGATATAAAGAAGTGTCAGTTTATTAAAGAAGAATCAGAAGTATTTAAAAATCTGGAATCAGCTCTTGCTGGGGAGATGGATTTTCTTACCTTTAGTAGATTTGTAGCTGAAAAAATGTATGGGATACTAAATTCAAATATAGATATTCCAGCAGCAGATTTGGTTGTGGCATGCTTTGAGATAAACCAGATACCACATATGGCTATTCTAAAAATGAATTATAAGGAATCTTATATGCATCAGACTATGCCTATGGAAAATGGTAATGTGAATAGCATAATTAAATATCGCTCATTACTTCCAAGTGAATCACAGAAGCTTTCAGAGGCTGCTATAATCAGACTTGATGATTTTTCATTGAAAATATTAGAGAAGAAATATGAAGTAAATGGCAAGAAGGAAAACTATTTCTCTCAGATGTTCTTGCAGTGTACAACGAAGCTTTCACAGAAAGCAAAGCTTGCTATAGTGGAGAAGGCTGTTGAATCTGTGCAGAAGGAATTCTTAAATGATTCAGAGCAGTTCGAAGAAAAGATGAAGGCTAAGAGCATTATTCACAAGGAATTGGAAGAGCAGGGTGAAATCAATATTACAGAGGTAGCTTCTAAGGTGTTTGAGGAAAAAGCTGACCTTAGAGAAAAGTTTAAGGAAAAAATAGAGAAGTATAATATTAAAGAGGATGAACCTATAAAGCTTGTAAACGAAGCTACTACAAAGAAGTTTGGCAAGCAGCAGTTAATGACAGATACTGGTATAGAGATAAAGATTCCTATGGAGCAGTATAATAGCACAGACAGCATAGAGTTTATAACAAATCAGGATGGAACAATTTCTGTATTAATAAAAAATATAGGTAAGATTACAAGTAAGTAATAAAGAAATATTAGATACATAAAAAAAGGAGGGCATATGAACTACGATAGAGATAATAAAATATGGAGAGTTTTAGGCCCTCTGTTTGTATATTTAGGAATAAGATTTTTAGTTGAAACTATATTTTATGTGGTTTTATGGAACATAAAATTTAAGGAATTAAATGTAAGTGCGGCCTTTAATGGAATATTATATGTGGAGGAGTATAGTGATTATGTACTTGGATATACTCTTGTAATGACTCTTGTCTCATTGGTTGTAAGTATACCTATTATGTATCTTATGGTAAAAAAGGATTATGAATATCCTATTAATCCAAGAAGAAAAGAAAATAAATTTGTACTTAAGGATTACTTTAAGAGAATTGATATAAAGAAGTTCAACTATCCTATAATACTAGGAATGTTGGCGCCACTTGGAGTAGGACGATTTATAGCATTGCTTCCTATCGACGGAATATTGGGCAACTATAAAAGTGTACAGTCAAATCTTGCTGACAGTTCGGTTGTTTTACAGTTTTTAGTACTTGGTGTACTTACTCCTATTTTGGAGGAATTGCTATTTAGAGGTGTTATTTATAAAAGATTAAAGCTGTATTGTGATGTGTCAGTAGCGGCGTATATAGCGGCTATTATATTTGGTATAGCACATTTTAATCTTATACAGGGATTATATGCTTTTATTTTGGGAATAGTATTATCATATATTTATGAGAAAAATGGCAGCTTAATAGATACAATGGTGGCACATGGCGCGGCTAATGTAGTAGCTATATTTATGGGTATAAATCCATTATCTAAGTTGATTGATAAATATATTATACTAAGAATTATAGTGTCAATAGCTATGATTGGTTTATTTATGATGGTTTTGTTTATAATGAATCAAAAAAAGCAAATTGATGAAGTGATTATTGATGAAACGGTAATAGATGAAGAAATTATTGATGAATAAATTCATATAAAATTCTTTTAAAGAAGAAGGAATTGTGGTATATTTATAGAAGGTATGAAATTATCGCAAAGGAGATGCGTGATGAAGATATTAAGTGTAGCAGTTCCATGTTACAATTCAGCTGAGTATATGGAAAACTGTATTAATAGCCTCCTAAAGGGTGGGGAGGATATGGAAATTATCATAGTGAATGATGGTTCTACTAAGGATAATACAGGGGAAATAGCAGATAGACTAGCCAGTGAGCATCCGACTATTATAAAGGCAATACATCAGGAAAATGGTGGACACGGAGAAGCTGTGAACACTGGTCTTAAGAATGCTACAGGTACTTATTTTAAGGTTGTAGATAGTGATGACTGGGTAGATGAGAAAGCGCTGCAGGCAGTGTTAAAGACTTTACACTATATGATTGACAACAGGAAAGACTTAGATATGCTATTATCTAATTTTGTATACGAAAAGCAGGGTGTAAAGCGCAAGACAGTAATGCAATATAGAGATGCCATAGCTCCTAAGCATATTATGAGCTGGGATGGCAATATTAAGTTTGGTGTAGCTCAGTATATACTTATGCATTCGGTTATATATAGGACAGAGCTTTTGAAGGAATGTGGACTAGTGCTTCCAAAGCATACTTTTTATGTGGACAATCTATTTGTATTCCAACCGCTTCCTTATGTTAAGAAGATTTGCTATATAGATGTAGATTTCTACAGATATTTCATAGGTAGAGAAGATCAGTCTGTCAATGAAAAGGTTATGATATCTCGTATTGACCAACACATTAGAGTGGCTAAGCTTATGACAGAGGAATTCTTAAAGACTAATATAGAGAGTAAAAAGCTTAAAAAATATATGCTTCAGTATCTAAGTATGATGTACTGCATAGCATCTATTATGCTTATACGTTCTAAGGATAAAGAGAAGCTTAAGCAAAAGGATGAGTTATGGCAGTGGCTTAAGGACACAGACCTTGAGCTTTACAAGAAGATAAAGCGTTCACCATTATGTTTTGCTAATTTTATTCCAGGTCCAATAGGCAGAGGAATCTATGTAATAGGATATAAGATAGCACATATGGTATTTGGATTTAACTAGTATATTAAGTGGATTTATGGCTCAAAAGTAATTGACTAAAATTTTGTAAAAAAAATAAAAAATTTTGCTTGACATAAATCCACTTGCATAATATAATAGCAAGGCAGGTTTGGAAAAGCAAATGGGATCTTAGCTCAGCTGGGAGAGCATCTGCCTTACAAGCAGAGGGTCACAGGTTCGAGCCCTGTAGGTCCCACTCAAAATTTTCTAATCTGATTATGGCTAAGTAGCTCAGTTGGCTAGAGCACACGGTTCATACCCGTGGTGTCAGGGGTTCGAATCCCTTCTTAGCCACTAAGACCTAGATTTTATCTAGGTCTTTTTTTGTGTATTTAATGGACTTTTGAATATTTCCACTCTTGAAAATCCCCATAAATTGTGCTATTCTGTAGGTTGGAGTTTTGTTTTATACAGAAAGGAATTACTATGTTAACAAAGGTTAAAAATTTTTTTATAAAATATAGTCACTGCTGGACACTGTTATATTTTCCAATATATATGTTGTGGTTTACATGGTTGGAAAGAAAAGTTACACCAGATTCTGATTACACAAATTTGCATATATATGTGGACGATTTAATTCCTTTTTGTGAGTGGTTTGTAATTCCATATATTTTGTGGTTTTTGTACATTGCAGGTGTTATGGCATTTGTACTTTTTACATCGAGAAAAGAGTTTTACGAGGCTAGCGCATATATGTTCATAGGTATGTCAATGTGCTTACTTATATGTACATTGTGGCCAAATGGACAGGATTTAAGAGTGGAAGGCTTTGATAAGGACAATATTCTTACATCTATAATGGGCTTTATATATAGCACTGATACCAATACAAATGTATTTCCAAGTATCCATGTATATAATTCTGTAGGAGCGGCGATTCTTATATTTAAGAGTCATATATTAAAGAAATATAACTGGATTAAGATTTCTGCAGTAGTGCTTAGTACACTTATTATTATGTCCACTGTATTTTTAAAGCAACATTCTATAGTGGATGTTTTCGGTGGACTTATATGGGCAGCTATTATGTATATACCTGTGTATTGTGTAAATTGGAGTAAAGTAAGAGAAGTTATAAAGAATAAGTCAATGAGTAAGAAAAAAGTAACAACAAATTAGAGGTTTTATATAATATAAGGAGACGTTATGAGAATAGGAATGGGTTATGATGTTCACAAGCTAGTGGAAGGAAGAAAACTTATAATAGGCGGAGTAGATATACCATATGAGAAGGGCTTACTTGGACATTCAGATGCGGATGTATTATTACATGCTATTATGGATGCATTGCTGGGTGCAGCAGCCCTTGGTGATATAGGAAAGCATTTTCCAGACACAGATGAAAAATATAAGGGAATATCTAGTATAAAGCTTATGGAGCATGTAGGTGAGCTTCTTACAAAGGAAGGCTTTGTCATAGGCAATATAGATTCTACAATTATTGCTCAGAAGCCAAAGATGGCTCCATACAGAGAACAGATGAGAGAAAATATTGCAAAGGCATTGAAGATTTCTGTAAATCAGGTAGGGGTTAAGGCTACTACAGAGGAAGGAATGGGATTTACAGGAGCTGGTGAAGGTATTTCATCACAGGCTATTGCATTGCTTGAAACAGTAGAAAATCATATCTATGATCCAATGATGATGGAGGAAGATATGTCAAAATGCCAACGATGTCAGGGCTGTCATAAAGAATAGACAGTAGAAGAGAAATATTGTAGTTTTGATGAAACTACAATTAAATTAAGAAATTAGACATTTTGGAGGCAATTATGGGTTTTATTAAATATTTTAGGGAAGAAGCAGAAATCATAAAAGAGAGAGACCCGGCTATAAAGAGTAAGTGGGAAGTGCTTCTTTATCCAAGCTTTTGGGCTATATGGAAGTATAGAAAAGCTCATAAGCATTATAAGAAGGGACATTTCTTTAGGGCTAGATATATTTCGCAGAAAGCTGCGAGAAAAACTGGAATAGAGATTCATCCAGGAGCACAGATAGGAAAAGGATTTTTCATTGACCATGGTCATGGAGTTATTATAGGTGAGACAACTGTCATAGGAGATAATGTTACTCTTTATCAGGGTGTAACCTTAGGTGGTACCGGCAAGGAAACTGGTAAGAGACATCCTACCATAGAAGATAACGTAATGATATCCGCAGGTGCTAAGATATTAGGCTCATTTACAATAGGTGAAAATAGTAAAATAGGTGCAGGTAGCGTGGTGCTCAATGAGGTTCCGCCTAATTCAACTGTTGTAGGTGTTCCAGGAAGAGTTATCAAGCAGGATAATGTGAGAATTCCAAGAGTTGATTTGGATCAGGTACATCTTCCTGACCCTGTCAAGTTGGAATTTGAGGATATCAGAAGAGAAATAGAAAAGCTTAAAGAAAGGCTATAAGGAGTTGCGATATGGAAAATAAAGTAAAGTTTTTTAATACATTGACAAGAAAGGTTGAGACAATTATTCCAAACGAAGATGGAAAGATTGGTATGTATACATGTGGACCAACAGTGTATCATTTTGCTCACATCGGTAATCTTAGAAGCTACATAATGGAGGATGTTCTTGAAAAGACTCTCCGTTTTGCAGGCTATGATGTAAAGCGTGTAATGAATATTACAGACGTGGGACATTTATCAAGTGACGCTGATACTGGCGAGGATAAGATGCTTAAGGGTGCAAAGAGAGAGAATAAGACAGTTATGGAAATTGCCAAGTTTTACACTGATGCATTCTTTAGTGATTGTAATAAGCTTAATATAAAGAGACCAGATGTGGTGGAACCAGCTACAAATTGCATAGGTGAGTTTATCCATATGGTAGAAACTTTGCTTGAAAAGGGTTACGCATATATTGCAGGTGAGAATGTGTACTTTGATACATCTAAGCTTAAAGACTACTACGTATTTTCTTCACAGAGTGAGAAGGAGCTTATGGTAGGTGTAAGAGATGATGTAGAAGAGGACGAGAATAAGAAGAATAAGAGTGATTTCGTGCTTTGGTTTACAAAGTCTAAGTTTGATAATCAGGAGCTTAAGTGGGATAGTCCATGGGGCGTGGGTTACCCAGGCTGGCATATAGAGTGTTCGGGAATATCTATTAAGCATCTTGGAGAATATATGGATATTCATTGTGGTGGTGTAGATAATATCTTCCCTCATCATACAAATGAAATCGCACAGAGTGAGGCGTACCTTGGACATAAGTGGTGTAACTACTGGTTCCATGTACATCACTTAAATGACAAGTCTGGTAAGATGAGTAAGTCAAAGGGTGAATTTTTAACAGTTTCACTTTTGGAGGAGAAGGGCTACAATCCACTTGTTTATAGAATGTTCTGTCTTCAATCACATTACCGTAAGCCACTTGAATTTTCTTACGAGGTTATGGACAATGTGGCAGCAGCATACAATAAGCTTGTTAAGAGAATATCAGGTCTTAAGGATGAAGGTGTAGTAGACGAAGCTGCATTTAAGATATGGAGAGATAAGTTTGAGGACGCTATCGTAAATGATATGAATACTTCTATGGGTATCACAGTTATCTACGATATGTTAAAGGCTGACATTAATGATAAGACAAAGTTAGCTCTTATCGAAAGCTTTGATTATGTACTTTCACTTGATTTACTTAAGGCAGCTGCAGCAGTGGCAGATGGTACTGATAATTCAGGTGAGGGAGCTAATGTAGATGCTGAGCTTGAGGCATATATTTTGGCTATGATTGAAGAGAGAAAGGCTGCTAAGAAGGAAAAGAATTTCGCTAGAGCAGATGAGATAAGAAATGAACTTTTAGAAAAAGGTATCGCATTGGAGGATACTCGTGAGGGCGTTAAATGGAAACTAGTATAGGATTTTATGATTTTATATTCCAAAAGTTAAAGGAGAATGAATTGAGCGTAGAAAAGCAGGATATATGCTCATATTCTCCATTAACCCTTGCATATATAGGTGATGGTATCTATGAGCTGGTAGTTCGTTCTATGATAGTCACAGATGCGAACGCACCAGTTAATAAGCTTCATAAGAGAAGCAGTGAATTAGTTAAAGCAGAGACACAGGCAAAGATGGCATTTTATCTAAGAGATAATGACATACTTGACGAGGAAGAGATGCGTGTTCTTAAGAGAGGCAGAAACGCACAGTCGTACACAAAAGCGAAAAATGCAAGTGTTTCAGATTACAGGTGGGCAACAGGCTTGGAGGCTCTTATTGGATATTTATATTTACTAGATAAGAGCGACAGAATGCTTGAAATTATTTCAATGGGTTTAAAGGTAGTACAGTCAGAATAATAGCAGGATAGAGGTATTATTATGAGATATGAAGAATTTACAATTGAAGGAAGAAATGCAGTATTAGAGGCGTTTCGTTCGGGAAAAACAATAGACAAGCTGTTTGTGCTTGATGGATGCCATGATGGCCCGGTGAATACTATAACAAGAGAAGCCAGAAAGGGAGACACAATTATAAATTATGTGTCAAAAGAAAGACTTGATGCCATGTCAAAGACTGGAAAGCATCAGGGTGTTATGGCTTATGCAGCAGCATATACATATGCTGAAGTAAGTGATATTTTAGATGTTGCCAGAGAAAAGAATGAGCCACCATTTATATTTATATTAGATGGTATAGAGGACCCACACAATCTTGGAGCAATTATAAGAACAGCAAATCTTGCAGGCGCTCATGGAGTTATTATACCTAAGCGTCACGCTGTAGGACTTACAGCTACAGTGGCTAGGACTTCAGCAGGAGCCCTTAACTATACACCAGTTGCAAAGGTTACAAATATATCTGCAACTATTGAAGAACTTAAGAAGGAAGGCTTATGGTTTGTATGTGCCGATATGGGCGGTGAGACAATGTACAACTTGGATTTAAAGGGAGCTATAGGCCTTGTTATTGGAAATGAGGGAGACGGGGTAAGTAGACTTGTAAAGGAAAAATGTGATTTTATCGCATCTATTCCTATGAAGGGAGATATTGATTCACTCAATGCTTCCGTGGCAACAGGTGTACTTGCATATGAAATAGTTAGACAGAGATTAATGTAATACTCAGAAAGGAAAGTTTAAGACTTTATTTGGTGAAGATTATGAAGACTGGTTTTGATAATGACAAATATTTGAAAATGCAATCAGAATATATTAAGAAAAGAATTGATAAGTTTGGAGATAAGCTTTATTTGGAATTCGGAGGAAAGCTTTTTGATGATTTTCATGCATCAAGAGTATTACCAGGATTTGAGCCAGATAGTAAATTAAAAATGCTTCTTAAAATGTCAGAGCAGGCAGAGGTTGTTATCGTTATCGGTGCAGATGCCATAGACAAGAATAAAAAGCGAGAGGACCTTGGAATTACTTATGATAAGGATGTGTTAAGACTTATCGAGGAGTATAGAAATTGTGGCCTTTATGTAGGTAGTGTAGTGGTAACAAAATATGCCGGGCAGTCTTCAGCAGATGACTTTAAAGAAAAGCTAGAGAAAAAGAATATAAAGGTGTACAAGCATTATGTCATCGAGGGATATCCTACAAACGTAGGTCATATCGTAAGTGATGAAGGCTTTGGTAAGAATGATTATATCGAAACTACAAGACCACTTGTAGTAGTTACAGCGCCAGGACCAGGAAGCGGAAAGATGGCTACATGTTTATCACAGCTTTACCACGAGCATAAGAGAGGTGTAAAGGCTGGATATGCTAAGTTTGAGACATTCCCAATATGGAATCTTCCTCTTAAACATCCTGTAAATCTTGCTTATGAGGCGGCAACAGCAGATTTAGATGATATGAATATGATTGACCCATTCCATTTGGAGGCATATGGAGAGACAACGATTAATTATAATAGAGATATAGAGATATTCCCAGTTCTCAATGCGGTATTTGAGCAGATATATGGAGAAAATCTATATAAGTCACCTACAGATATGGGCGTAAATATGGTAGGAAACTGCATCATCGATGATGAGGCTACAAGACAAGCTTCATATATGGAGATAATCAGAAGATACTATAAGGTTCTTCTTCAGATGGCTCAGGGTGAAAATGTAGAAAATCAGATTTATAAGATTGAACTTATAATGAAGAATGCAAAAATCACTACTGACGATAGAAAGGTGACAGTAGCAGCTAAGGATAGAGCAAATAAGCTTGGGGTGCCAACAGCGGCTATCGAACTTAGTGATGGCACTATTATTACTTCAAAAACTACAGATTTACTTGGTGCATCTGCAGCGCTTATCTTAAATGCATTAAAGCATCTTGGTGGAATAGAGCATGATGTACATCTTATTTCACCAAAGGCATTTGAACCAATTCAAAGTCTTAAGACAGATTACTTAGGAAGTAAGAATCCAAGACTTCACTCAGATGAGGTTCTTATAGCACTTGCATTATCGGCGCTAGATGATAATAATGCCAAGAAGGCTATGGAGCAGCTACCACTACTTGCAGGATGTCAGGTTCATACATCAGATATGTTATCAGATGTGGATATAAAGACATTTAAAAAGCTTGGGGTGGATTTAACTAGTGAACCGGTTAGAAGTAATTTTAGATAAATGATATATTAACTAAAGAGGTGGAGCTTATGAGAAAAAGATTTAGAGGATTGATTATTGGCTTATGCGTAATGAGCGCTGTTGTTATGACAGCTTGCAGTGATAAAAATCAAAATAGTGTCACAGAAATTGAAAGTACAGAAAACGAGAGTGTACAAAGTGATAACTCACAAAGCAATACACAAAACAATGATACAGAAAATAAAAATCAGGTTATGGGAAATGTAAAGGTTGGTATTTCGTCTCATGTATTGATAGCAGAGGTACCAGCAGATGTGAATTATGGTACAGGAGAATTTGCAGATGGTGTTATCAATTATCAAAGAGTAGGACAGGCTTATTATATAGGTCCAAAGGATTACTTAGCCTTAGATGAGAATAAAATAGTAATATATGATCGTGGTGGAGAGCAGGTTGTATTTTGGAATATGCCAGGAGGAAATAAGTTTTATTCTGTAGAGGGCTTAAATGTAGACAGATTATATTATGATGGGGAAGATGTTTTACTTAAATGTAGGGATGGCAATTATTATCCTATAAAAGAGGATGGTACTATATCAAAGGCAGAGAAGAAGGATGTGAAGATTGATTCTATCGCAACAGATGAACTTGAAGAAATGGTTCAGGGTGAAGACAAGTTTGTTAAGGTAATAAAAGTTGATGAAGATGAATGTTTTTATACTCATGAGAGAGCATATAAAAATGATGTGGTATACTTTGAACACAGAATATGTAAGTATGATAAGAATGGAAAATTATTAGGATATTCTCTTTATTATACAGATGATTTTGTGGCAGAGCCTGATTATCCAGTGATAGTTTCGGAAGATGGCAGCATATATAGAATGGCATGCGAGAAAAATGTGATAAAAATATATAGGCTTACATTAGGTACAGCAGATTATTATAGATTAGACTCAAAGCTTCAAGCGTATAAGGATAAGATGACAATGGAAGATGAGAAACTAGTAAGCTTTTCATATTATGTAAAGGGAAATACCCATGAAGCTATTAGAGATGTACTTATCAGAAATAAGGAATTTATAGATACGGATAATGGTGGCAAAAAGACTACCATAGACAATTTTTATTTAAACGATGAAACAGTTTATTATGAAGATTATTTTTCAGTGGCGGATGTAGATAAAGACGGATATTATGAAGTGTTTGTTCGCCAATATAGTGATTTATATGTAGTATTTAAGTATATAGAGGGGGAAGTCTATTCCTATCAGATACCTTCAGATAAATTTTTGAATAATGATGGAATTATGTTTGACAGAGGTGTCTATTTTGTGCCGGAGTTTACAGTGGATGGATATACAAGATTTGAATTGGCACATAGCGAGAAAACAGATGATGGAGATAAGTTTTATATAGGCGGAAAATTAGTAGAGTATGATGAGTATGTAACATATACAGGTGCAAAAGATAATTGGAAGATTGCTAAGAAATTTTATGGTGCATCAAGACTTGATTATTTTGCAAAAGTAGAAAAAAATCATGATAAAGATTATATGGAAAAATATATAACAGATTACATAGATGAAAGTGTTGTTCCAAAGGAAATAGTTGATGTATTGTTATATGATAAGGAATTTAGATATACATATGATACATATTCTGAGGATTATGAGCTTACTAGGGTTACTAAAGTTATTAAGGTGTCTGATTTAAGTAATAAAGACAAACTCCGTAGGGTTGAAAACTATGTGGTAGTAGACATTGATAAGGATGGTTATAGTGAGGTTGTGACATATATGCAGTATCCATGGGATGATGTTATAGTATTCCATTGTGAGAATGGTGTAGTATATGGGTATGAATTTGTATTTAGAGCTGCTCAATGGATTGCACCGGGTGGATATTTACATGGAACCAGCGGTGCTGCTGATAATGATACGTATACGCTTGTATTTAATAAAGATAATTATACTCAAATAGAAAAATGTGGGACAGAATCAGATGGAACATATTACGTAGATGAGGTAGAGGTTTCTTGGGAGGAATATTCCAAGGTATATGATGAAGTATGGGGTAAAGGGGAATTACAGGAGTATGAGACATTGCTGATGCTTTTGGAGATGGTAGATAAGGAGTAAGAATAGGAATAAATAAACTATTCGTATTTTAGAGGTGGTTAATATGAAGAAAAATGAAAAAATAGTATTTGGTTTTGTCTGGGGAGTATATATAATATTTCTGTTTATTATTTCTATTGGTTGTCAGATGTATGGAAGGCCTAGGAAACATATTTTTGATATTATAACGATATTGTTATTATTGCTAGCGATGGGCACTGCGGTATATTACATAGTTGTTTTGTGGATGGATAAGGTGCGTGGTAAAGCTGAGAAGGTGGGAAATACCATATTCATTTTTGTGATTATGTTTATATTATGGGCTGCGACGCATGTATGCGCAGGATATTTTTTGGGGAAAGTAGTAGAGACTGTTGAAAGTATTGCTGGGAAAAAGTGTGTAGTAGTTACATATGAAGGATTTGGAGGAAAAGAGACTATCTATGAATATGTGAATGATCATTATAGAGGTATAGAGTCATACAATAGAGATGATATTATCACTATGCAAGATGAGAAGATTAATACAATGAAATTAGACTATAGGGTCAATTTTGCTAGTAATAATCAACATAGCATTGTCATTAATTTTGAAAAGGAGGAAGTGGTAATTGGTCTTGCATCAGAAAACGAGAAGATTGTAAAAGTAAAAGATATAGATAGGTTAGAGAATTATATGAAGGAAACGTACATGAAGGCGCAATACATGAGTCCAGATGGGGACAGTGTGAGTGTGCCAAAGCGTATGACATGGTGTATTACTATAAATACAGAAAATGAGGTATATCAGGCACAAAGTACATATGAATATCCAAAGGGATGGGATGAATTATGGAGTGTCATGGTTGAAACAACTGATGTTGAAGATAAAAGCGAGTATGGCTTTGCTGAATAGGGGAAATCTGCTTCCACCATTATATAGATGGGTGGAAGTTTTTTTATACTAAAATTTATTTTTTAGACCGTTTGAGTAAAAAAAATACTGTTGAAGTAAATAATATTTACAAAAAATAATAATTTAATAATATAGCCTTATCCGGATAATAAAATAGTATATACGGAAAGGATAAGAGTTGTTTGATTTATTTGCAAGATTCATAATTGGAATTTTGGGATAGTTATTTGATATTAAACTTCCGCGCTTAAGAAGTGTGTGGTATACTAGATACGAAATAGTGTACTTGGCATATTATATTTATTACGGAGGTTAATATGATATTAAATTTAGCTACAATAATTACTGATTTAATACATATATTTAAGATTATATTATTATGTGAGTTATTATTTGTATTTGAAAAACATGGAGATAAAAGAAAATACTTTATTGTGTGTTTATTTTCAGTAATAGCTTCTCAAATTATATATTGTAGAGATGCAGATGTACTTTCATTAGTTATATATATAGGGTTGATATTTATTATATTAAATATGATTTATGTAATAAAAATATGGCAAGGTATATTGTTATCATTCGGACTTATGTTTTTGTCTTCTATGATAGATACTATGAATAAAGTTATGATAGATATGATATTTGATATATGTAAGATGTCAGATTTTATGTTTAAAGAACTTATTGCAACGATAGTTTCTATGCTACTTGTACTTTCTTTTTTATTTGCATATAAAAGAAAGTATCGTAGAGGATATAATTGGCTTAATGTAAAGAACGCTGCATTTTTTACAATATTGGTATTGGTAGAAGTGGTGATAGCCTTAGCAATAGTTGCGGTTTATCAAAATGGAACAAAGGAAGAGAATAAATTATTAATTGCAATTGTAGCGATACTTGTCATAATAGGAATGCTTTTTCAACTCGGGACAGTATTTTTATTATATTCAGCTAATAGCGTATACGCAGAAAATGATGCGTTAATGAAAAAGTATATAAATGACCAGAAGAAACATTATGAGTATCTTGAAATGAGGGAGGAGCAAACTAAGAAGTTTAGACATGATGTGAGAAATCATATGCAGATGCTATATTATCTGTATAAAAATGAGCAATATGAAGAGATAGATAAATATTTGGAGTTGTTGAATGTTAGAATTGAAGATTTTGCCAATAGCTTGACCGTAAATAATAGCATAGTGGATGCAATAATAAACAAATTTTATACGGAGGCTATGGCAAAGGGAATTGATTTGCGTGTAAAGGGAAAATTACCAGCTATTTGTAATATAGATGCATATGATTTATGTACAGTGTTTTCTAATGTATTAAGTAATGCTGTAGAAGCTGTTGAAAAGATTGAAAACAAAGAGATATTTCTAGAATGTCGATATACGGATGAAGAAATAATTGTTATCGAAAGAAATATGTTTAAAAATATAGGCCAATTTAAAGGCAATGAATTATTTACAATAAAAGAAGATAAGGAAAGGCATGGTTTTGGCATAAATAATATCAAAGATGCTGTAAAAAGAAATGATGGAATAGTAAATATAGAAGTAGATAAGGAACAATTTTGTATATCTATTATGATGAAGAATAAAGGTTTGTAGGAGATAATTTATGAATATAGCAATAGTAGATGATGAAAGTCATTGGAGAAAATGTGTAAGGGAAGAGATTCGAAAAATATGCAATAATAAAGAAAATTGCATTGATATTTATGAGGATGGAAAAACATATTTGCAATCTAAAAAGCAATATGACATTTCTTTTGTGGATATAGAGATGCCAGATATGGATGGATTTCAGGTGATAGAACATGCAAAAAAAGGAAATAGTGAGGGGATATATATTATATTAACAACTCATACGGAGATGAGTCGAAAAGGATACCTAGTGAATGCTTTTAGATATATTGACAAAGCAAATATGTCTGAAGAAATAGCTGAGGCTATAAATGCAGCCAATGTTTTATTGCGAAGGAATGAGGTTATAGAAATAAATATTGTAGGTGAAGGGCTACAAAAAATAAGATTAAAAGATATTTATTATATTGAAACAGAAAAGCATTGTACACTATTTTACACTAGACAAGGAAATAAAAAGAGTAATACACCTTTAGCTGAGATAGAAAATAGTATTTGTAAAGATTGGTTTTTTAGATGTCATAAATCATTTCTCATTAATTTAGATGAGATACTTAAATGTGATGGTAAGATTATATATATGAAAAATGGAAAGGATTTGGATATAGCAAGAAGAAAGCTTGCAGAATTCAATAGAATTTATTTTAAAAGAAAATATGAATGTGCCAATGGGTGATAAAGTTTAATATATGTTTATAATTAATTAGTATAAATACCGTTTGAGTAAAAATAGTTGATAATATGGATAAATAGTATTATTGTAGCCAGAGGAATTCTAATTACGCTATTATATGGGATATATTAGTTTTAGAAATCTATGCACTTATTATAAAAGTACCTAGGATAAGCATATCACTTTATAAAATATGTGCAAATTATATTTTTTAAGGAGATTATAAAATGAAGAAAAGATTGTTATCATTAATGTTGATATTTGCATTTATTCTAGAAACACCAGCTAATGTTATGGCTGCATATGATAGGGAGGCAGCAGTACAATATGCAAAGAAACATGCAGCAAAAAATACAAATAATAAGGAATATGATTATTATAAAGATGGGG
Source organism: Lachnospiraceae bacterium (assembly GCA_017412055.1). Classification (GTDB taxonomy): domain Bacteria; phylum Bacillota; class Clostridia; order Lachnospirales; family Lachnospiraceae; genus SVEL01. The sequence continues at coordinate 50,467 of JAFQOW010000015.1, forward strand.
ATTGTACTAATTTTGTTTCGCAGTGTTTGTATGCTGGAGGAATAAGAAATCAAACATCTATTTCGTATTCGGATTTGAAATATGGTGTTAATGATGAGAAAAGTAACTGGTACAATAAAAAATATACTTTTTATCGTGTAGGTTTGCATTTAATATTAGAAATAACACGCTGGAAAACATCATCAACATGGGTTAGAGTCTATAATACAGGAACAGGAAGAGGTTTATATCAGTATTTGGTAAATGAAAGAGGATGTCTTATTGCAGCATTTGAAAATGGTTCTAAGTATTCCAAATTTGAGGATTTGGTTAAGACGGCTCAAGTTGGAGATGTAATACAATGTAGTGATAATATAAATAAGCTTACGCATTCAGTAATTGTGACAGAAAAAACAGGAAGTGATTTGAAGGTTTGTTATCATTCAAATGATAAAAAAGATGTTTCATTTTACGATAACATATGGTCGAATTATAAATATATGTATGTAATTAAAGTAAAATAAATTGGAGAAATAAATGAGTAAGAAAAGAGTTAAGGTATTTATTGTTTCATTAATAATAGTGATAGTGAGCATTTTGATGTATGTATTATTTTTATCTAAACCACAAATTACAGTTAAGAATGTCGTTGTTGAATCATTGAACCTATTTACGGAAGTAGGTCATATGGAATATACAGAAGAAAACCCAGTTGATAGGATAGGTCGTTTCATCGAAAGAAGTAGGACATATGGCGATAATGATATCCAAGTTTTTATGAAAGATGACAGTTTACCGTCAAATAGCCCAAGTGATTATGCAAAAGTCACATTGGAATTTGAAATAAAAAATATGAGCGTATTTGATGTATATTGTGAATATATTTTGGTTAATGGTGGTAAAGATTTATATGAATCATATTTTGTCACAAAGCCTAATGTAGAGGCATATGTGGTTGATAGCTTGTCCACTACAAAAGAGTGCAAGTATACGTTTTATATATATACAAGGGGGAAAAGTGTTAAAGAAATAGAGAATTTTGTAAGAGATTTACAGCTACAATTTCCGTTTGCTAACAATATATTAAAAAATAGTAATCAGTATTTTAATGTAGATGATAATGATGATGTGATTTTTTTCTTTGATGGTATTCAATAATTTATGTGATTAAGGTTCATTTTCATGATGGGAATGAACCTTAAAATATACTTATTTTAGGAAGGGAAGATATGATAGAAATAAAAAGTATATATAAAAATTATGAAAATAAATATGTAAAAACTGAAGTGTTAAAAGATTTAAATTTTAAAATAGATGATAAAAGTATCGTTGCAATTACAGGAGCATCGGGAAGCGGCAAGACAACTTTGTTAAATATAATGTGTGGTTTGGATGTTCCTACATCTGGAAGTATTATATATGATGGAGTAGATATTACAAAATTATCAAAAAGAAAATTAGCTAAGTTTAGGTTAAATAATTGTGGTTTTGTTTTTCAAGATTTTTGCTTAGTAAGTACGTTAAGCGTTAAGGAAAATGTGAAGATAGCAGCGTTAGGAAAAGATAAAAAGGTAGATGAAAAGTGGTATGAGGAAGTAATTGAATTGCTAGGGCTAAATGACAGAGTGGATTATTTTCCACATCAGTTATCAGGTGGTGAAAAGCAGAGGGTGGCAATAGCTAGAGCAATAATGACAAAACCGAAAGTTATTTATGCGGATGAGCCTACAGGTAATTTGGATAGTGAAAATACAATTAGAATAATGAATTATCTTGAAAGGTATGCACGAGAAAACGAATGTATATTTGTATATGTTACCCATGAAAGGGATTTATGTTCTATAGCAGATATTATAATTAATGTTTCGGATAAATGCGTACATATATAGGGAGAATTATAATGAATTTAAGATTGAAATTTTATTTATATAGAAGCTTTTTACGAGAGCGACGCGCGCTTATAACATTTATATGCTTAAGCATAATATCTACATTTGTGATTATGAGCTATGCATATATGATAAATGTAATTGAAGATATGAACAGGCAGCAGTTTGAAAAAGACTGTGGAAAAATGGATGTTCATATAGTGTATAATGAAGACTTTATAAGAGATAGGGTACTTACACAAGAAAATATTAAGTCATATTATGAATATTATGCACAGTCAAAGTATATTGAAGAAACAGATAATTATTATGAAATTGTTTATTGTGATGAACCATTTTTTCAATATTCTTCTTATCAGACTATAGAAGGTAAATTTCCAGATAATGAAGAAGAAATAATGTGTGAGCCTTGGTTTTTAAGGAGTATGGGAATAAAGTCGGAAAATATGATAGGTTCTTCAGTAGAAGTTGAGGGAAAAAAGTATATTGTATCTGGACTTATTGTTGACAAAACTTATGGAGAGATTGATATTAATGTAGCTTTATTTGTAAAAAAAATAGTGAGTGATAAAAAATGCAATAGTATAATGATAGATTTAGGCTGTGATGTGACAGATGAAATAAGAGCAGAATTTTATGAAGATACATTAGATGCAGAAAAATATAGTAGTGTGGGAATCAATGTTGATAAGCAGATGGCGTTGAAAAATGTTAAAGAATCAACGCAAGTCGCCTTTATTTTTGTTTTTTTGGTGCTGCTAATATCAATAATAATTATTTTATATAATTACATACTGCTATTTATGAATAAAATAAAAGATAGTATAAATAATTACTTGCAAGTAGGATTATCTAAATATGTTGTTATGAGCTCGATTAGCAGAGCAATCTGCACTGTGATAATTATATCTAATTTTGTCGGTGGAGTTTGTTATTATTTTTTCTCAAAACAAATGTGTAATAAAATTGTTTTTAAAAATCAACACAATTATAGATATGTTGTTACAGATGTGAGTTCAAAGAAAATGCTTATATTTTTCTTGTGTTTTTGTTTTTTTGAAGTTCTACTTGTTTCTATAAAAATGTATATTATATTTTATGGAAAGAAATATTTTAAAAATGGTAGATTTGGAAAAGTATATAGTGTTAATCCAAAAAGCTATAATGAAAAAAAGCCTTATTTAACTATGGCAAAAAACAATTTAAGAATGTCCAGGAGTAATAGTATACTGACCGTTGTTGCCGTTGCAGTTATAATATGTGCATATATAACATCAATTTACTATGTGAAAATAATTGATAGAGCGATGATTGATTATGATAACGTAAAATATATATTGAAACTACCTGATGATTATACATTAGATGAGCCACAGGTTAAAGAAAAGTCTAAATTGATAAATGATATGATTGAGGATGAAAGATTTGGAGCTTTTGTAAGGAATGTATATTATACCAAAAGTAATATTGATATAAATAGAATCTCAGATAAATGTGAGAATTATTTGGAATTATATTATGAATATAGTGCTATGCTAGGTAATGGATTAACCGAAAATATACCAATAAGTATAGCATTAATGTCTTCTGAACAATTAGAGGATGAATTAGACATACAATTAGAGAGAAATCAAGGGGTGTTTTTTAGCACATCAACATGTTATCAAATAAAAGATGCTATTAATATGTCTGTAGGTGAGTATATAGATGTTTTTAATTCTGAGTATGAAAAGAAACAAATTGAAATTGTGAATATTGAAAAAGATAAGTGTTTTAATATCTATTCAGATAGTATGAGTTGGGTATTGGTAGTAAATAATGAGACATTTAATATGTTATCTGGAGGGATTACTCCGAATAGAATATATTTATCTAAAGATATATCAGAAGGACTTTTGTTGGAATATTTGAGGGATGTTAATTATATACAGATTGAAAGAATAGATTTTGATAATCAGACAATAAGTACTTCTTATTCTGAAACAGAAATTTTGTTATTTTTGATATTGGCTATATGTACGAGTGTATTATTTGTTTCCTTAACAGTATCGTGTAATACAAGAATAAAGGTGTTTTCAACTGAATATAAAACATTGTTTTCAATAGGACTTCCGATAAAAAAAGTAATACGAGTACCTATTTATGAAATGAGTATTATATTATTAGAAATAATTGTAATTTCTTTTGCTGGTTCATTCATTGTAACAAAGATAGCATATCAATTATCTGTAGTTAAAATTATATATGTATTTCCTATAATGGAGTGGATAAAAACAATGATAATTGTAGTTATATTTGTTACTATATGTTTGTTATATAATGTAAGAGAGATTATGAAAATAGAAAAAAAATAGGCTATTTAATATATATTACAAAAAATGACCGTTTACTTATAGTTTGCGTGTGACTAAACAAATGAAGAAGTAGCTAAAGATTATAAAAAGAATGAGGTTTCATATGATAAAACGCATAAAACAAATAAAAAATTTAGGACAATTTGAAAAGTTTGAAAGCAAACAAGAGTTTGAAAAAAATAGTATACTGTTTGGATTTAATGGGGCAGGAAAGTCTACATTAAGTGATTTGTTTTATTCTATGGCAGAAGGACGAGATTGGCAGTTTTTAGACGGACGTAGAACCTTAAACAGAGAAGGGGAAGACGAAAAAAAGGAAATTAGCGCAGAAGTCGTAGGAGACACAGAAGAATATTTGTATTCAGAAGATGGGTGGAGTAAGAAGCCGGAAAAGATATTTGTATTTAACGAACAGTATGTTTCAGAGCATGTATTTGTGAGCAGACAAATGCATAGTGATGTTGTGTCGATGGCAATGGGAAAAGAAGGCTCTCGGTTGATGAAACAAAGAGATTATGCCTTGCAAGAGAGTGAAAGGATTTTCAAGGAGATTAATGATGAAATATCTAAGATTTCAGATAATGGCATAAAGATTAAAGATTTTACATCCACGAAATTAACTACCCGAACTTCTATAAAAAGGTTTGAAAAAATGTCTTCGATGGAATTATTTCCACTTTCTGAAAAGGATAAAATTGAACAGAAGATTAAAGAAAATGAAAAGTATTCTATTGAGATGAATGTACTTGATAAATGTGATGAACTATATGATTCAATTGGAGGAATACAGTTTTTTACAGTATCTATGGTTTTGAAAAAAATAAGAAGAATTCCACAGATATCCTCGAAAGAAATAGCAACATTTTTGAGAGACATTCTTAGCACTACAGATATAAAATGGGCTGTAAGAGGATATGTTAATCAAAAAGAACGTGATAGATGTCCGATGTGTGGTCAGGAGATAAGAGATAAGCGTGCGATTGAATTTTTTAATAAATTAGGAAAATATGTTAGTCAAAATAAAGGAGAAAAAATACAGGAGTATAGTGCTGAGTTATATCAAATAGCAGCTGGGATACAAGGGGTAGATATAAGAAAAAAGATTAATATATTTTTTGAAATTATTAATTTACTGAATGATAATAATTTGTTGTTAAAAAAGGATAGCAATCGATTGAAATATGGATTGAGTTGGTCAGAAGAAGATTCGGAGGTGTTAGAAAAATTAATAAAAAAGATTTATGCAAAAGCGGAAAATCCTTATATTGATATTGAGTTATTACAAGAAGAGAAAGATATTATAATTCTTTTAAATGGGGTGATAAAGAACATGCAGATATTAAAAAGTATATTAGAAGAAGTAAAGTTTCGTGTTCAAAAGAAGAACTCCAAAAGATTGGAGACAGGTGAAGTAGGAAAACTGTTTGAATTGTCTTATGGTCCATTACGTACAAATGCGGAAACTATAAAAAGTAAGTCTGCATATTATGTGAAAAATATAAATAAAATCAGTGAATTAAACCAAAGAATTGATGACTGTTATAATCAGAGCAGACTACTTTTAGTAAACGATTTTTTACAAAAATTGAATACCCATATAAAAATTGAAGTTCATCAAAATAAATATTATATAAAATTAAAAGATTTTAAGTCAAAGGAGTTAAGAAGAGAGAAAGAGACTCTGTTTAGTGAAGGTGAGTATAGAGCGATTGCTTTTGCCTATTTTTTGTCTGAAATATCAAATGCTGAACTAGGAAACGTAAATAGAACCATAGTAATTGATGATCCGATAAGTAGTATGGATTTGTCAAGAAAGTCTATAATATCCCATCATATTGCAGACATGATGAATAATGAAAATTGGCAAGTAATAGTAATGACACATGACATAGGATTTGTTGAACGTGTTGTTAGCTATTTGGATTCTAAGGCAATATGCAAACTTATGGAATTACGTGCTGGAAAAACAGATTTTATTCCATTATGTATGAAAGATTATTTGGTTAATGATGAAAGTGTTTATCGTGAATTTATAGAAGCTGCTGAATCGGATACAACCGAACTTAGCAAAATTATTGCATTTATGTCATTAAGACCATTTTCATATGTTTGTAAAATTTCTGATGAAGATTATAAGAAAGTGGAAAAGGCTTCGACGTATTTTGCACATACGTTATATTCGAAAAGTGGAAGAATTGGTTTTAGAGATAAAGATTATAATAGTGTTAAATTAAAAGCATTTATTAAGATGGTTAACAGAGTAACTAAAAACAAATTTGATGAGAAAAAAATAGTGGGAGAGTATTCGTTTTCAGGTTTTGATTTTGATAAAATTACGGCTCTGTATTTATCGCTTCCAATTGATTCTATGTCGAATTTAAGAAAGAAAGTTATGCTAATGAGACCGTTGATAGAAGCTTGCTTTTTTCAATTTAGTCAAAAGGCTAAATTTGATCCAGAACATATAGGAACAATGTATATGAATACTATAAGATCTAATGGATCAAATAATGTTAAGAAGCAAATATGCCTTGAATTAAAAGCGTTATACGATGCGTCTAAAAAGTATCATCATGGTGCAAAAGATGGTTCTTTGTTGGGAATATCTTGGATAAATCCAAACGAAGTGGAATATTTTGATGAAGTGATTCAAAAAATAATTGCAAATATTAGAGAGAATGGTATGATTAGAGTATTGAGTGCCTGATTTTTATGGCATTATAGTTGATAAACGCAGATAGGATATTATTCTAGGTTCTAGATTATCCTAGAGTGAACGACATAGGTATTCAGTGGCGTTGTTGCGCAAAGTACTAGTGCAACTATTTGCGTATCCAGTTATTGACACTTTTTATCAAATACTGGCGAAGTACCATTTTGTAAGTTTGTTACAAGCTTATACACTATTTAGTTACCCATCAAACAGACAGAACATCAAAAAGTTTGATTGTCATATGATTCAAAAAGGGGTCATGCTATTTTACACTAGACATGGAAATAAAAAGAGTAATATACCTTTATCTGAGGTAGAAAATAGTATTTGTAAAGATTGGTTTTATAGATGCCATAAATCATTTCTCATTAATTTAGATGAGATACTTAAATGTGATGGTAAGATTATATATATGAAAAATAGAAAGGATTTGGATATAGCAAGAAGAAAGCTTGCAGAATTTAATAGAATTTATTTTAAAAGAAAATATGAATGTGCCAATGGATGATGTTCCGATACCGTTTGTAAAAAATATAATAAGAATAATAGAAGGTATAGTTTTTATAATCTAACTTTTTAGATTAGTAAATTACTATACTTTTTTTGTATACATTAATTTACTGATAAATTAATGACCATTTAAGTAAATAAAATACCGTTTGAGTAAATGGGATTGATTGTAAAAGTAAAAGATAATAGAGTATAGCAGAGAAAAAAATAGATGAAACAGAGGAGAGTTGAAATGATTAATATACCAAAAGGCACAATATTCAAAGTAGGAGATAAGAAGGTAATGGCTCTCAATGATATACATATTTCAGATACAGATAAAGGTTATTTTATCTTTAACTATTGGGAGCAATGTGTCAATAAAGAATTAGCCTTAGTACCTGTAGATTTTGCTAAGTGCGAGACCATAGAAGAATTATTTGTGTTGAGGAAGGATAATATATTACTCGGAAGTGAAAGAGACGTATGTTTAGATTAAATTTTACAAATGAATATAAAGTGGTTCATATAAATAATGAGCTGGGCAATTGCGTAATAGGTGGAGCTGGTACATATATGAATGAGTTATATAGATATCGTTCTAAAGATATCGGATTTATATATATGGGTTTAGGAGCACCAACTGACGATTATGATATATCAGACTTTATGGAGCAAAAGGATATATTAATAATGAATAAAGATGAAGCACATAAGCAAGTAGCTATATATCGGATGATAAATGGGAAGTATGGTCAGTGCCAGGAGAATGTGATAATGAGACGCCAAAATTAAAAGCATATAATATATCAAATGCTATGAGTCATGGAGTGGATAATGCTATCAAAAAGACGGAGTACATATATGATAGACCTTTAGATGTATATATTGGTGCAAAAATAGGGAATGTAAAGGGGATACATACTCTTACATTAATCTGTTTCCAGCCGGACGGAAGTCTATATATGCTAGAAGAAAGCACAATGGGTCAATTTGAACAGCAGGAAGCGGATTATGAAGTTATCTTTAAAAATCGTATAGCCAGAATACAGGGGAGATATGCAGAGGGTATGTGGTCTATTCAGGTTTATCTGGATGGAAAATTAGTAATTAAAGATTATTTAGTATTAAAAAAGAAAATTACATCAGATATAGTCTTGTTTGATTATAAGATGTAATGATATAATGAAACGGAGGGGAAAAAATGGCAGTAAGTCAAGTAGGAAGTACAACAACAAGTTATTATGTAACAAATGGAGCAAATAGTGCATCGACGTCAAGTATGACATCAACATCAAGTATGACATCAACAAGTAGCGCAACATCAGTAAGCAGTGCTACATTATATGCATCTGCAACAGCTAAGACAACATGTAGCACGACAGTAACATATAGTGGTTCGTCATCTACGGCGAAAGTAAGTAGTACAACAGTTGCTACAGTAGAGGCAACATCGACTAATAAAACTGGTGCGTCGGCAAGTACAACAGCGAGTACAACAAGTATTACAAACAAAACAGTAAATATAAATTCAAGTGGAACGCCAGTTTATGCATATTTGTCACATATGGGTGGAGAAGCTTTAGCTGAAATGGAAAATACTCTTAATAAGTATGGATATTCTGACGGTGATTCACTTACTGAAGTGCTAGGTGAATTTATGAGTAAAGCAGGAATTACAGATAAGAATGTATATAGTAGTGAAGCTGTTACAAAAGTTTCTGAGATATTAGAGTCATTAAATAAAAATGAAAATATTATGCAACAGTTAAATGAATTAGGTTTTGTAAATGTACAATCAGAAGTAATTAAAGTAAATGAAGGTATAACAGAAAAAATGCCATATATAGTTGAGCCGACATCTGTAAAAGCCGATGCTGCACCACGTGAAATTTTAAAAGCTTTGGAGAATTTTTGTTATGTTTATGATGTTGAGTATGATTTGAATTCGTTGGATAAAATTATAGAGAAAGTAGATGAGGTGTATAACTATTATAAGGATGTGTTGGGATCAGATAATATTGAAAAAATATACAAAGATTTAGAATTAACTTCGTATAAACAAAAGGAAAATTTTAGTAAGACATGGACCTTTTTTAAAATTGGTATGGGGTTTAGCAATGAATTATCGTCAGCTGTTTTAGCTAACTGTTATAAGGAAGGTGTTTTTTCGGAAACTAATAGACAAGATACTAAATATGATGCTAAATTGGATGATTCACAAACATATGAGTACGAATCGAATGATGGAAAAGGTTTTGGAATTATGCAGTGGACCTATCAGCCAAGAAAGGAGAACTTAATAAGGCTTGCTTATGAAATGGGTTCAGGAGTTGGAAATATTAATGTACAGTTTGCTACATTTAAGGATGAGATTACAAAGGTTGATTTGGTTAAAGGGGCATGGTCATCAGTTCTTAAAGAAAATGATTTGGAATCCTATACTAGAACATTTATGTTAGAAGTGGAGAATCCTAAGGATAAGTCTGAAAATAAACAAAAAGAACGTGTAGATGCAGCATGGATAATTTATAATGGAATGGAGGGTTAATATGATGAAAATTTATGTGATAATTGTTATGGTAGCCTCATTAATGTTGGCAGGTTGTAGTAGTATAGGGAATAATGACAATGATAAATCTACAGTGCCAACTGTAGAGAACAACAGTGTTAGTGAGACAACTATACAGAATGAAGATACTAGTTCATTGTTAATAGATAATGATATTAGGGATTCAAAATATACAAATGCAGAAATTCCTCAAATATATAAAGAGGTTTTGAAAAGTGAACGGTCATTTATAAGCGTAGAAGAAGGAAATAAAGATGTATTATTAAAGGATTATAATTATTATCATGGTATATATGTGGAAAATTTGCTTAAGATAATGTTCGGTTTTAAAGATATTAATGAAGATGGAAATTTTGAAGTTATTGTTTTGCTAACTACACCAGAGCATTATCCTGGTAATTACGAAAAATTGATTTTGTATTACGAGGATGGAGAGGTTTATGGATATCGTTTGCCTGATTGGGTTTATTTTGCTGGTGATGAGGTTTTAGGTTGGAGTGAAGTTCTTTGGGAGGATTCTAAATCTGTAGGAGTGTATGAAGGGCGAATTTTAGTGGAAATTAAAGATAAACGACTGAATCTTACATATATATTCGAACAAGAAGGTAGTGAAGAAGAGAAGTGGTTAATAGAAAATGAAAGAATTAAAGATGAAGATAAAATAATGTATATGGGTGATAAATATAGTTCATATATATATCCACCGGACAAATATGAGGAAAGATACGAATTCAACGATATAAATATCGAAAGAAATGTAAGATGATTATTATCTGTTAAAAAGAGTGGTTTAGGTAGTTGTAGCACAAGATGAAGAAGTATGTGTGGAAATATACTATATATTAAGGAATGACAATATTTAAGCGTATCAATAATAGTAATTTTGTAATCTATGATTGTTAGAATATCAATTATTATAGTTGTTATTGAGTGTGAAGAACTATATTGGCTAGAATGATTATCTGACTCCTTTATGTTGGTATATAGAAGTAAAAGTAGCTAATGTAAAGAACGAAATTAAGGAGGGATAATAAATGTACAAAAAGATGGTAACAATAGTAATTTTATTATTATTGATATGCCTAATAGGAGGGTGCTCAAAAAATAGCAAAGCTGATATGGATGAGAATGACACAGTAGAAAACATTGAAAGGGTTAAAATATATTATTGTGTTGATGTAAAGAATGCAATTCGCAATAAAGTAGAGATTGAAATAAATCAGGATAATCCATGCATATATTATACGGATAAGGTAAAAAATACAGAACACGTATTTAAGATTAGTGACGTTGACAGAATAGTTAGTTTTATAAAAGAAAATATACTTAAAAGTGATAGTATGAAAGAAAATTATATAGAGCAGGGGCAATCTGAAGAGCAACTGATTTTATGGGATTTAGATGTGAATACTAATATTAAAACATATAATTATGAGGGATTTGAGAAATTTCCAACATACTGGGATCAGTTATGGGATGTTTTGGTAAGTGTTTCAGATGCAAAAGATAAAACTGATTTTGGATTACAAGATACAAATAGTGTGGAAAATGAGGAAACATGGAATTCATCCGAAGAGGGCGAAACATTATGTTATGAAAAGTATAGTGATGAACAATTTGATGAGATGGAAAAACATTTTGAAAACATAATGAGTGAAGAGATGTTGGCTTATTACAAAGAAGATGGATCTGGTTGGATTGCACCTTCAGAGTGGGAATGTTTGTTGCTAGGAGAAATGGAATTAAATCCATCTGTGGACAATGAAATATATTCAGTGGAACCTGTGAAATACGAATGTCATAAAAAAGATTCTGATGTTTTGATTTACTGTCCTCATATAGAGATAAAGGGTAACAAAGATGCGACAGATGTTGCAAATGAGGAGATAAAGAAGTTTGTGGCAGGTAATTATTACGGAATGTCTGAAGAAGAGTTTTTGAGTGTAAAGAATCCAACATTGAATGGAGATTGGTTTTCTTATTACACTATAGGATATATGGATGATAAAATGATATGTATCATATACCGTAATGCAATGAGAGGAATAGATGGGATAAATATTAATGTTGAAACTGGTAAAATTATGAAGTTGGAAGAAATGGGTGTTACCAACGAGATGTTGTTAGAAGCATTAGAGAGAACACCAGACCATATAGTTAGTGGACTTTATAAGAAAGCTAGCAAGGATTCTATGAGGAAAGCGATTGAGGAAGGATGGATTGCAGAGTATATTCAATGTAGCTTTATAATAGGAAAGAGATTATATATTTCGACATCCGAAGGAAGAGGTATGGATGTATACTTTGGGTATGATGGTATTTTAGGTGAATAAATTATTATAGTTATGAAATATGTGATTATTAGATAAATATCAATTATTATATTTGTACTAAGGGAAAAGAAATATATTAGATAGAATAAGTTAGTTTAGATTGGAGCAGGAGGGGTTGGGTTTATTACCAATCCCTTTTATTTAGTAATTGAATAAACTCTTATTGTTTTATTTAGTGTATGAATATAGTAAGGATAAACGGAGGAGTAAAAAAATGGAAGTAAGTCAAGTGGGAAGTACAACAACAAGTTATTATGTAACAAATTCTCATATAGAGAATGAAGCTTTTGCAATTTTTTATGAAGCAGGAATGTTTTATAAGCCAATAAAATTGCAGTATATACAAGAAGTTTTTCCAAATGCCTATAAAAAGTTTGAAGAAATGCTAAGTGAAAGAATGTATAATTAGGAGGGAAATAAATGCATAGAAAGTATATATTACTTATAGCGAGTTTATTATTTTTACTATTTGGATGCTCAGAGAGTAAAGAAAATAATGTTATTGAAAATGAGGAAATTAAAAAAGTAGTGATATATTACTATTCAGACACAAAAAGAGAATTAGGGAATGATGTTGAATTAGATTTAACAAAGGAAGGTGAATGTGTAAAGTATAGTAATTATTATGACGAAACAGAAAAACAATATAAAATTTATGACGTAGATGCGATAAACAATTTTATATTGAAAAATATATTTGATTATGAACCAAAAGATAATAGAAGTATAAATGATAAATCAGAGGAAAAACAAAATTTGTGGAGAATAAGAGTGACAACTAATCTTGATAGATATGGTTTTTCAGGTTATGACGAATATCCGGATTATTGGGATGAATTATGGGAACTTATAGTAAGTGTATCAGATGCTGAGGATATATCGGAATTTAGAGTAGAGGAATAATTTATCAAATTTACATAGTGGTAAATTTGATTATCTGATTGCATATTATGAAGATTTTGAAGATATATTGGATATGGAGTAATTAAGTCAATAGTAGAAGCTTGAAAAAATGTCATGAGATACAAGTGAAACAACATCTATAAAGCAATTAGAAACATCATCAAATAAGGATGATACATCTGGTTGGATTGCACCTTCAGAGTGGGAGTGTTTGTTGTTAGGAGAAATGGAATTAAATCTATCTGTCGATAACGAAATATATAGCAAATGAACTTATATCTGAATATTGCAAAGGATAGAAAAATCAGCAAAAGTAATAATTATATTACTAATGCTGATTTTTTCTATGCGCGTTTGAGTTGACGCTTACAACCATGATGATAAGATTGATAATTTTAAGGGTTTTCATATTTTAGGAGAGGAAAGTGGTATTTGGATTTATAAAAAGAGGTTATTATAAAGTTTTATTAGAGTGAATGAAGGATGTGCAAAATGACGAAAGTGTAAAAAATGATCTATGTGAAAATGACGAAATTGCAGAAAGATAACGAAAATAAATTGACGAAATTGAGCAAGCGCATTATAATGAAAACTAGAAATATGTTATGGAATTTTGTAAAAACTGTCATAAAAATAATGGATTATAGAAGAGAAAATATCTATGTTTAAAAGAAAAATATATAGTAAGCCATTTGGAATGGAAACAAGAGTCTGACGGAAAGACCGCACTTTTAATAGAAGGGGCTAGACGAATTGGAAAATCAACAGTAGTAGAAGCTTTTGCAAAAGAAGAATATAAGAGTTATAATTTGTCAATATGGAATAATTTTACTTATTAACAAATCTTGAAATGCAAGAAGAGATAAGGTATTATATAGTTAAAAATGATATTGATGATAAAATGTTTGATGCATATATTATATTTGAGAAAGGATTAATTTTATGGATGTTGCAGTAAAAAAAGATTATCAGAAAGCCTTGGAAGAACAGAAATTAGAAGTTCGTAATCTTGTGATAGCAGGACTGGAGCAGATAAAAGAAAGAAAGACAAAGGATTTTAATTCTGTATGTGATAGATTGGAGAAGAAATACAGGGATGAATCAATATAGAATAGAAATTACTGATTTGGCAGAAGAAGATTTGGAAAATGCAGCTGATTATATTTTTTTTGTATTGAAAAATTCTATTGCTGCTGAAAATACTGTAAAGGGTATCGAAAACAGATAAATTCTTTGGTGAATTTTCCAGAACGAAATGAACTTGATGAAGATAAATTACTTGCAGAAATAGGTGTTAGAAGTGATTATTATAGGAATTATAAGATTTACTATATTATATCAGATGACACTATATATATAATTCGAATACTTCATATGCTAGTGGATAGTCGTGAGTGGTTATATCGTACACTTGGATTGAAAGATGATAAATAAAATAAACGCACTTTTGAAGTGCGTTAATTTATGTTCGTCACTGATTTCTATAGGTTGTTTAATCAATGTTCAAGATATCTTCAAAATCTTCATAATCTGGAATCATATAATCAAATTTTCCACTATGCAGATACTTCCAATATTCATCTTGAGTAGTTTCTTTACCTTCTATAGTGACTTTTTCATTATCCCATATGGCATGGTGTGTTACTTTAAAAGAGTCCTTATCAAAACTCATAGTAGAAAATGTGCCATATGACGCTCCACCCGAACCATGAAACATACCTGAAGAGTACGTAGGCATCATACCTCTTTCGAAATAATGAAAACCATATACTTTATTATCTTCATAATGAAGTATTAGCCAACCAACTGGATGATGAAGTAGGATTTCATTATAGCCATCCTCATTTAAATCAATCACGCAATAACTATCTATAGGCAGTACTTCATCATCAAAATAATTCACCCTGTAATTAAATTTTGATAAAAGCATTGGCCATTCTGCTATCTTTTTGCTAGTATAATCGTTGTTTTCTTCAAGTATCAATTCAGTTTCAACAAATGTAAACTCGGCTTTACTAAGAACTACATCTTTCAGTAATTGCGGAGTTTTCCCGTTTGGTTCATATGTGGATTTATCCATGTTTTGAGGTTTCAAAGGTTCTACTTTATCTGTAGTTTCTTCAGTTGCTTGTTCTTCTGTATTTTTTTCGGTTGTTGTGGATAGTACTATATATGGATACATTTCCCTAACATTGCGCCAGAATAGAACAATTATTTTAGCAGTATAGTCTGAATTAATAACATAAGCATAGCTTGAAGTAGGCATAACTATTGGGAAGATTGTAACATGATTTTGTGCATTAGTAGGATAATAATATGCTACAATACTGCTCATTTCATCAAGTGTAGCAGGTGTTTCTTGTAATTGTAGCTGTTCGTATAGAGTTGGTCCAATATCACTATTAGCTAATAGACCACAAGAGTATGAGTCTTCAGCCATCTGCCAAATATATACACTTAATCCTTTTGTTGTATCAAGTCCGAAGTATGTTGGAAACTTAGCTTTAAGTTTATTTATATCTTTTGAAGCATCCTCAGCAGAAGAGGAGTTGGAATTATTATTTTCTTTAGTTTCTTCTTCAGTTTCTTCTTCGGTTTCATTTTCGGTTGTAGTCTTTTTATTATCGGTACTTTTCTTTTTGCTTACTGGATTAGTGAGGAAACAAATTGCAACGATTACACTTGCAATAATTGCTACTAGTATTATCCAAAAAGTTGGTTTCTTATAGTTTAGTACAGTTTTTATTCTGTTTTTTACATTTACTTCTCCAAATGCAATAGGACAAGCAGTAATCATACGACGATTCACACTGCAGGTTAGTAATGCTTGGGAATAATCTGCACGTTGTGCTATGGTCATTTCTTTAATTGCTTTCTCATCACAGGCAAGTTCAATATCGCGACAGAGTAGTATATAGCCAAGCCAAACTAAAGGATTGAACCAATGGAGTGTAAGAAGTAGAAAACCAATTGGTTTCCAAAGGTAATCCTTGCGTTTTATATGGGCTTGCTCATGGGCGATAATTGGAGTTATATTTTGCTCACTTACATTAAATGGTAGATATATCTTAGGCTGAATTATACCTAAGACAAATGGTGAGACAACGACTTCGCTTTGGTAAATATTATTGCGAAGCAAAACGGCTGTATTGATTTTCTTTTTTATGCGAATATAACTTATTATGCTATATGTAAGCATTAATGCAACGCCTATAATCCAAAGTTTCGAAAAGATGGATGTGAACAATTGTATATAGTCAATACTTTCATCCTTAGCACTGGTCGCTGTTGCTTCTTGGATAACTGGCGTGTGGGAATTGTTTATCTGTGGATGAGTTTCATCTACAGTAGGTGTTCCTAAGTTGTTTTGCAAAGGGTCGGTTATATCTTGTGAAGTACCGATTGTAGTTTGTGAAGTGTTGGTTATATCTTGTGTTGTATTGGTAGTATTTTGTAACGTATCAATTAGAGCCGGAGGTAATATATCAACACTTGGCATAAGACTCATTGCACTTTCAATGGTAAATGGGCATATTAGTCTAACTGCAACGATTCCCCAAAGTAGAACATTAATCCATTTTGGGGCCTTTTTAAGTAAAAGTCTTAAAACTAAAACTACAAGAATAATCCAGCTTGCAGATATACTCATATTTAGTATTTTTAAGAAGAATTCGTTCATAGCTATTCTCCTTTCCGATAGTTATCTATCATTTGCTGAAGTGCGTTAATATCTTCATCTGATATTTTCTGATGCTTTGTAAACGCTGCGATAAATGCAGGTAATGAACCTTCAAATGTTTTTTCTACCATTTCATTAAGCTCGGTGGCTTGTACATCTTCTTTTGATACGAGAGAAGTAACGATAGTATTCTCATTTTTTAAGACACCACGTTCTGATAAACGCTTAATAACAGTATATGTGGTTGTCGGCTTCCAGCCTAGTTGTTCTTTGCATAATTCTACGAGTTTGCTTGATTTTATAGGTTCGTTTTCCCATAAGATTAAGCAAAAGCGATATTCACTTTCGAATACTTTAGGTGTATCCATAATGATTTCTCCTTCCTCTAATCTGTTAGAGTATAATTTTACTCTAATGCATTAGAATGGATTTGTCAAGAAGATAATTTTACTTGTTAAAAAACTTATTGCTAGGTCAAGAGAAAGGTGTTAATATATCTGTAAGCAGAACGTTTATATTAAACATTTCTAGAGAGTAGGTTTTATGAGTCGCTTATTTCTTTGTATTCTGCTTAAATCCAATATTTATTATTAATTTAATGCTGTTTATTTTAGAGAGGTTTTAGTAGCATTATATTAGTGTAGTATCATAATTCGTTTTAGCTGAGATTATGTTTGGAAGTGAGTCACCCAAGTATATTATTTTTCGGCGTATTAATTTCTTGATTATTATATTGAGAAAAAGGTAAAACAAGTTTATAATGAGAAGGAGATGATTTGCATGACTAGTGAGATGCTAGATAAAAGAATGCAGGAGAATCTGCAAATTATTTCAAAGCTACGTTTATTAGATGACGATTTGATGAATCTAGTTTTTGATAAAAATATAGAAGCAACAGAGTTACTGTTAAATATAATTTTACAGAGAACTGATTTGAAAGTATTAGAAGCTGTTGCTCAAAGGGAATATAAGAATTCTATGGCTGGTGGTAGGTCAATTACGATTGATATATATGCCAAGGATAGCGATGAAAAGATTTATGACGTGGAGGTTCAGAGAGCAGACCGTGGCGCAGATTTTCATCGTGCAAGGTTCCACAGCAGTATGATAGATACAAGGATGCTAAAAGAAAAGCAGGATTTCAAGAATATTCATGATTCGTATGTAATTTTCATTACAGAAAATGATGTTATAGGAACTGGATTATCATTGTATCACATAGATAGAACGATTAAAGAAACTGGTGAAGATTTTGTAGATGGTTCGCATATAATATATGTGAATGGAAGTTACAAAAATGACAGTGACCCAATAGGTAAGTTGATGCATGATTTTAGATGTACAAATCCAGAGGATATGTTTTATTCATTGTTAGCAAAACAGGTCAAGTATTTTAAGGAAACAGAAGGAGGAAGAAAGGATATGTGTAAGGCGGTAGAGGAATTGGCTGAAAAGAGAGCAGATGAAAGAGCGATGGAAGAAAAAAAGCATATTGCTTCAAGGATGCTTGAAGATGATGAACTTTCAATAGAAAAGATTGCTAAATATGTAGGCTTACCCGTTAATGAGATAGAACAATTGGTGGAATCAAAATAATACCAAGTTTTCAAAAATAAGAAACAAACAAAAAACGCACTTTCGAAGTGCGTTTTTTCTATATATAACAATATTTATTTATCATCATCAAGTTTAAGTACACTCATAAATGCCTGCTGTGGTATCTCTACGTTACCAACCTGACGCATACGTTTCTTACCTTCCTTCTGCTTTTCGAGAAGCTTTTTCTTACGAGTGATATCACCACCGTAACATTTTGCAAGAACGTCCTTACGCATAGCCTTTACAGTTTCTCTAGCGATAATCTTACTTCCGATAGCTGCCTGAATAGGTATTTCAAATAAATGACGAGGTATTTCATCCTTAAGCTTTTCACACATTCTTCTTCCACGCTCATATGCTGTTTCAGAATGAACGATGAATGAGAGGGCATCCACTTCCTCTTTATTGATAAGAATATCAAGCTTAACAAGTGATGATGGCTCATAGCCCTTGAGCTCATAGTCGAAGGAAGCATATCCTCTTGAACGAGACTTTAAGGCGTCGAAGAAGTCGTAGATAATCTCATTAAGTGGAAGCTCGTACTTAAGTAATGCTCTAGTTCCTTCTATATATTCCATACCAAGGTAACGTCCACGACGCTCCTGACATAATTCCATAATAGAACCGATGTATTCGCTTGTAACCATAATTTCAGCTGAGACAATAGGCTCTTCCATATGCTCGATTAAAGATGGGTCTGGAAGATTTGATGGATTTGTAAGTTCGATTACTTCTCCATCTGTCTTATATACCTTGTAGATAACACTTGGTGCAGTAGTTACAAGATCTAAGTTATATTCTCTCTCTAATCTTTCCTGAATGATTTCAAGATGAAGGAGTCCTAAGAAACCACATCTAAAACCAAATCCTAAGGCAAGGGATGTCTCTGGCTCATAGAAGAGGGCAGCATCATTTAATTGGAGTTTTTCTAATGCATCTCTAAGGTCTGGATATTTTGCTGAGTTTGCAGGGTATACACCACAGTAAACCATAGGGTTAACCTTCTTATATCCTGGCAATGGCTCATCACAAGGACGGTTATTATCTGTAATAGTATCACCTACAGATGTATCCTTAAGATTTTTAATACTAGCTGTTATATATCCAACCATACCAGCGCTAAGTTCATCACAAGGAATGAACTGTCCGGCACCAAAGTATCCCACTTCAACTACATTTGCGATAGCGCCAGTAGCGCACATCTTTATCTGTGTTCCTACCTTAACAGTACCATTTTTTACTCGACAGAATACGATTACACCCTTATATGGATCATATAAGCTATCAAAGATAAGTGCCTGTAGTGGAGCAGAAGAATCACCTATTGGAGCAGGGATTTTTTCTACGATTGCTTCCAATACATCTTCTACATTTAAACCTGTCTTAGCTGAGATACGAGGAGCATCATGAGCTTCTATTCCGATAACATCCTCTATTTCATCTCTGACTCTATCTGGGTCTGCACTAGGCAAGTCAACCTTATTTATAACAGGTACTACATCAAGGTCATGGTCAAGTGCCAAGAACACATTTGCAAGAGTCTGAGCCTCAACACCCTGTGCAGCATCTACAACCAATATAGCGCCATCGCATGCTGCTAGGCTTCTTGAAACCTCGTAGTTAAAGTCTACATGTCCCGGTGTATCGATAAGATTAAAAATATATTCCTCACCATTCTTAGCCTTGTAAACTGTACGAACAGCCTGAGACTTTATAGTGATACCTCTTTCTTTTTCCAAGTCCATATTGTCAAGAACCTGAGCCTGCATCTCACGACTTGTAAGAAGTCCAGTCATCTCGATGATTCTGTCAGCGAGAGTAGACTTACCGTGGTCGATGTGAGCAACTATACAAAAATTTCTTATATTTTTCTGATTTATATCTGACATGGTTAATTCCTTCCATATGTTGATTTCTATACGATAGAATATAGCAAAAAAAATGCTTAAGGGCAAGAAGTTATTATGAATTAATCCCTTGGAAATCTTGACTGGATAAGGAATAATGTGTACTTAAGCATTTATTCACTTTGCCGATGATGCGAGATAGTTCTTCTACATCTGCATCAGGATGGGATATGGAAGCATAAAAGCCGCCCTGAATCATGATGGTAAATACGATATCCATTTCCAAATTATCTTTATACTGTGGGTGGTATTCGTATATTAATTTCTTAAGTGCTGTATCAAGTTTTTTTACTAATATTCCACTACGACTATCTGAAAAAATGGTATATAGAAGTGCTTTGTGAGATGTGAAAGCGGTTGTGAGAAAGGCAGCCATATTAGCGGAATCTGAAATTATATTTTCGGGATTTGGCATAGTTTTTATGATGGATGCTATAAGTTCGTCTTCAAGATTGTCTGATAAGTCATAGATATCCTTATAATGAGAGTAAAAGGTGGCCTTATTGATATAAGCTAATTCAGAAAGCTCTTTTACACTTATTTTTTCTAAAGGTTTCTTGCTTCTTAATTGTATAAATGCATTATGAATGCTTTTTCTAGTACGTTCTACTCTTAAATCCATTATAGTCCTCCTATATTCTATAGTTCATTGCGTAAATCGACAATTTATCAACAGTGGTTGTTTAAACAACGAATGTTGATAATAGATGGTAGCTTTTTAATTATTCGTGTTTTATTATAACTCATCGGAACCAGATAAACAACACTAGTCAATTAAAATAATATGGTTGAAAAATAATAATTGACAAGCAGGAGGAAAGAATAATGGATCATTATGGATTTTACACAGGAAAGATTTTGGATGCATATGAGTATTTTGGATGTCATTTGACAGATGAGGGTGCGGTGTTTAGAACATTTGCGCCAGCGGCTAGAAAAATATGTGTTATTGGTGATTTTAACAATTGGAATGAGACAGATATGTACAATGTCTATAATAACCATTTTTGGGAATGTAACATAGAGGGTGTTAAACCTGGAATGATGTATAAGCTTAGAATATATAAACATGATGGAACATTTACAGACCATTGCGACCCATATGGCTATGGAATGGAGCTTCGTCCTATGTCAGCAAGCATCGTTAGAAATATGAATGGATATACTTTTAGTGATGAAAAATGGATGAACAAAAGAGATAATCATGTGAATAAACCTCTTAATATATATGAGTTACATTTGGGCTCATGGAGAAGGTCTGGAGAGAAAGAAAATGGCTGGTATTCATACACTGAAATAGCGGATATGCTTATTCCTTATGTGAAAGAGAAAGGATATAATTATATAGAAGTGATGCCTATAGCGGAGCATCCTTGTGATAATTCATGGGGATATCAACAGACTGGCTTTTATTCACCAACTGCCAGATATGGAGGCTGTGATGAATTAAAGGAAATGATTGATAAGTGCCACAATAATGGAATAGGTGTCATTTTAGACTTTGTTCCAGTTCATTTTGCAGTGGATGGATATGGATTAGCAAAGTATGATGGAACACATTTATATGAATATCCAAATGATGCAGTAGGTGTAAGTGAGTGGGGAAGTCACAATTTCAATCATTCAAGAGGTGAAGTCCAAAGCTTCTTGCAGTCGGCGGCTAATTATTGGATAAAAGAATATCATTTTGATGGTTTGAGAATAGATGCGTTAAGTAATATTATCTATTGGCATGGTGATAAGAATAGAGGAGTAAATAACAATGCCGTAGATTACATTAAACATATGAATAAGTCCCTTAAAGAAATGCATAAGGGAATTATGCTTATTGCAGAGGACTCTACATCATATCCTGGTGTTACTAAGCCAGTAGAAGAGGCAGGCTTAGGCTTTGATTATAAGTGGGATATGGGATGGATGAACGATACTTTAGAATATTTTAAGTTATCGCCAGAAGATAGAAAAGGTGCCTATCATAAGCTTACATTTTCTATGATGTACAATTATGATGAGAAATTTATTATGCCTCTTTCTCATGATGAGGTGGTTCATGGAAAGGCAACTATCTTGCAGAAAATGTATGGAGATTTGGATATTAAGTTTCCACAGGCAAGAGCAATGTATATGTATATGTATGCTCATCCAGGCAAGAAGCTTAACTTTATGGGCAATGAGATAGGACAGCTTCGTGAGTGGGATGAAAACAGGGAGCAGGATTGGGACATTACAGACTTTCCGATGCACAAGAAATTTGAGTTATTTATAAAGGATTTAAGCAAGAAGTATTTAAAACTGTCACCTATGTGGGCGAATGACCATAATCGAGAAGGTTTTAAATGGATTGATTGTCATCAGGAAGAAAAGTGTGTTTATGTATTTGAACGTATAGCTGGAAATAAAAGAATTGTAGCGTTATTTAATTTTTTAGATAAAGCAGCGGATTACGATTTGAATATTGATGATTGCAATGAACTTTCTTTGTGTATAGATAGCAACGATAAGAAATATGGTGGAAATGGTTCTAATATGCAAAAGAAGGTGAATATGGAAGAAGGCATGGTAAGTATGACCTTAAGTCCATATTCTGGTGTGATATATGAAGTGATATAAATATATTTTTATTAAAAAAGGTAAGTACCGCAAGAATTATACGGTATTTACCTTTATTTTATTATGAAAAAATATTTGCATATTAGGTTTTAATATTAATATGTTCTGTGTAATCTATGTTTCGTATTGTGCAATTCATGCATAAGCTATTGAATATATTTTTATTTTGGATAAAATGATATTGTCGACGAGGATAAATAGAGGAGTGTGATTATGAAAGTTAAGTTACTTATAAATGAAAATCGCATTGCTGAAATTACTAATAAATTGCAGGAGCTAGGAATAGAGATAGATGATGACGCAGAATTTGTCCTTATGGAAAAAGATAAATTCATATCTCATATGCCGGTTCGAGATGAAAATGGTGAGCGATGCAATGTGCCAGTAGAGGATATAATCTACATAGAAAGTTATAGTCACAATGTTGATATACATACGATGGATAATTGTTATAAATCAACAGAAGCGCTGTATCAGATAATTAGTATGCTTAATCCTGAGGAATTTTTAAGGATAAGCAATTCGGTGATTATTTCAAAAAAACATGTAAAGAAAATTAAACCAGCATTGTCTATGAAGTTTGTATTGACATTATCAGATGGGACATTGGTGGATGTAACTAGAAGTTATTATAATATTTTTAAAGAGTTTTTTAATATATAGGAGGTTTTGATTATGAAGGCAATAAGTGTTTATTTGATATTTTTAATTGCAGCTATAATAGGTGGTGTATATATGATTATATATCGACGAAGAATAAATAATGCTTTGAAGGAAAACAATGGTAGACATACAGGTATGCCAGATGCAAGAAGTGTGATTATTGTAATATTGGCAGTAATACTTTTTTATGGAGTTTTTAAAACAAAATATTTGATAGGACAAATAGAAGATAATGTAGACGCAAATATATATTGGGCTAAACATGATATTATAAACGAATTAGAGAATCAAATATCACGTCTGGAATATGAGATAGAAGAATTAAAAAATGCAAATAACCTTGTGAAAACATATGATTTTATTATTGAGGATTATGATATAGAAAAGGGAGTTGCAACGTATAAGTTAGAGATTATTTTGAAAAGCATAAGTGCTGATACAAAGGTTTCTGTAAGCATAGATGATATGAGTATAGAGTTAATTAATAACTCGCAAGGTAAATTTGTTGGAAATATAGAAGTTGATTTGTTTAAGTATTTTCAGGCAGATATGAATGTATTCATTACTCAAGGTGATATAACAACATTTGAGTCTTTTGACTTAGTGACTCTTGGTGAAGCATGGAAGCAATATTTGCCAACAATAGCTGCTAAGGTACCATTTGAATGGGAATATTCAAAGAATAGGATAAAACTTAATGAAAAGCTGGAAATGTATTTTGAAGATGGAACAGCAGGAAAGTTTGTTGACGCTTATTTAGAGATATCTTTGGCGGGGGATGACACGGAGAAGGTGGATATTGACTTTATAGACGGTAAGACAGCATATAGTGTTTCTTTGGAGGAGTATTTACCAGAAGTATATCCTTTGAGTAAGCTTGATGTATATGTGGTAGGTGTTGATAGTTTGGGATATACACATAAGGCTTTAGTAAGCTCATGGAGGGAAGAAGTTTGGATAACTTATGATGTATATAAAGAAATGGAAATGAAAGAGATGATTTATGATAAGGATGGTAACTTATTAACATCAAGAGCTTTTAACGAAGATAATAATTAAGGAGAAAGAAACTTGCGAATAGCAGGTTTCTTTTTTGGGATAAAAATTATTGACAAACGATAATTATTGTTTTATTATAATTATCGTAAAACAATAATTTATAAAAATTTATGTCAAATTGGCCGCGGAATTATGACAGCTTATTAGGAGGGAAAATGAAGAAATATATTAATTTATTGTTAATAGTGGAAGCTATCATATGTATATTAGTATGTGTGCTCGGTGGAGGGGATTTGAATTTTGCTTCGAAATTGTTGGAATTTCTATTTAAGCCTTTAGCTATAGGATTAAGAAAACTATCCTTTTTAGGAGGTATAGCAAATATCTTTGCTTGGGTAATATTTATATTAGTATGTAGTATACCAATTATTATTTTAATAGTAAAAATAATTAAAAAGAAATTTGCTGTGGAGGACAGCTTATTAATTGTTATAAGTTTAATTATGGCTCCGGCATTGTATTATATGATTAACATAAATACAATGGTAAGTCAGATGATTATTCCAATGGAAGAAAATGAAAGCTTATATTGTATCTTGGGTGCAATGATATATTCAGTTATAGCTGGATATGTATTAATAAAGGTGGTAAGAAAATTTGCTAAGGCAAATAAGAATCAATTAAAAGGATACTTCAACAATGTATTATTTGTTGTAAATGCTATTCTTGTATTAGCAAGCTTCGGTATATATTTAAATGAATTGGTAAGAAAATTAGATACATATCCAGATAATATTTTAGAAATGTGTGAGAACTTAACTATCACAAAAGCATTTTTAATTATGGAATATGCAATGGACGTTATAATTTATTTAATAGTTATAGGAATAATTATATTGGTTCAAGGACTTATAGAAAAGATTGATTTAGATAGCATATCAGAAGAGGTTGTGAAAAGGGCTAAGCTGATTTCAAAATTTTGTGTGGGTACAATTGTGATACATGGTATTTTAAACATTTTATATAATGGCTTACAGTTTGTGTTTATTAAGAAATTGTTTGCGGTAAAAGGAGTTGTAAGTGTTCCTATTGTGATAGTTTTAGTTATGCTTATTATTATGCTGTTTACTCAGTTTATTTTAGATGCGAAGAGTATTAAAGAAGAAAATGATATGTTCATTTAATGGAGGCGCATATGGCTATTAGAGTTTATCTTGAAGGAATATTGAAAGAAAGAGGTATGACATCAAAGGAACTATGCGCAAAAATTGGAATTACTGAAGCAAATCTTTCTATTTTACGAAGTGGTAAGGCGAAGGGTATACGATTTGGGACTATTAATAAGATTTGCTATTACCTTCAGTGTGATGTTGGTGATATATTAAAATTTGATGGGAATTTGGAGGATGAAGAGGATGAGTAAAAAGGTATCATTATTTATAATATTTAGCGTTGTGATTGGTTTATTAGGCGGATGTCAATTGGCAAAAAATGGGGAAAAAGATGGAGCAGGAGAAAGCCAAGTAGGAAAGAATGATAAGTTTATCGGAGTATATATTTCTTATATGGAGGATGATAGTAATATACAGGTTGGAAGTTTAGCTAAGTATGCAGATGAGAATGACAAGATATATGCTAAGCTTGTGGAAGTAGAAGGTGATGATGGAATTAAAAGTCATGAATTTGTTTTTGGAGAGGGAGAAGGAATTTCATTTTTTAATGCAATTATTCCAGAAAGTATGACAGGAGTTCCAGATTATATTGCTCATATGGGCTCTTATAATATCATATATGGAAGTGCATCTAGTAAAAATAGTGTTTTGCTTGAAGAAAATACGAACGAAACTATATTAAGCGAGACGACCCATGAGCTTGAAGGAAGTCTTTATTTTACAGAGGATGTAATAGTGTATGTTTATTCAGTATATCAGGAGCCAGATGGAGAAGTGTATTGCTTATGGGACACAATGGGAGTACATATAGGCTCTTATAGCAATAGTACACAAACATTTGGCGATAGCGAAAGTACACTGGTGAAGCTACATATGAAATGTAAAACTGAAGTGGGTGTTACAAAATTCATTGGAATGAATGATGAGTCGGAAGTTATCTGGACAACAAAGTATGATACAAATGAAGTTCCAGAACAGATAAGCATTCCGACGGGAGTAAAATATATAATCCATATAACAGAATACGAAAATTATGAGTCAGATACAAATGTATATACAAAAGATGATGTGTATATTGATATTGTAAAAAATGGTAAGAGAATAACTATGGAGAGTTTTACCTGTAAGTTAGTATGGAGCGAATAGCAATATATATATTATGTAAATATAATAAGAAAGCAGGATTTCGATATTTTCGAGATTCTGTTTTTTTATAAAACCAAAATATATTTTTATGTATCTATATACTATAAACCATAGAAACGGAGGGAAATATATGGATACAGAAAAAGTTTTAAAAATAATCAGTGAAGCGAAAAGTGTTGGTATTATGCTTGAGAGTGATATGCAGATTAACAAGCAGGATCAAAATATTATTAATGTAGTCAAGGTAATTAATAATTTGCTTGGAATGGCATTGGATAATTTTTCAAAGGATAAATAAAAGGTATATGCAGGAGCATATACCTAAGAAATTGTATCAATGAAATCTTGTAACAATTTGTGCTGGGAAGCGGATAAATTAGATGTATCAATATATGATGAACAGTTAGTTTTATCAAGACCTAATAAATAATCTGTTGAACAACGATATAAGCCGGCTAGAGCCATTAGACATTCTACACTAGGTGTACGTTCACCACTTTCATAATTTGAAATAATAGAGGGGGATACACCGATAGCTTTGGCAACTTCTTTTTGAGATAATTTTGAAAGCTTGCGTTGTTCTTGTAGTCTAATATTTAATTTATTAACCATAAGCAAATCCTCCTTTTCCTAAAGTCATTATATGATATAAAGTATGACTTTAGGGAATGGCAATTATGCTAAAAGTGTTGATATAAGATGAGAAAAATGGTAAAATAGTTGGAAAAGTGGTGCGTTATAAAAAAGGATTGGTGTATATGGAAAAGGAAGAGATAAATATTGTTAAAAATTCTAAAGATGATAATAGAATATCGCATAATAATTTATTGTGGCTAATTTATAGAAGGTTAGCTGAAGAGATAGATATAAGCACATTTGATAATAAACCATTTATTGTAAGATATACGGAGGAAATAGATGAATAATGAAAAATACGCAAAGCAGGATGAACAGCTTTTCTTTCACATTAGAAATATGCAAGCTGGGAATACGAATAGTTATACAGAAGTATATAATCTTTCATCAAAATATTTATATAAGATAATTTATGATATTGTTCAGGACTATCATACAACAGAGGATATGCTACAGGAGACATTTTTAAAAATATATAACAATATAGGAAGTCTTCAAAATCCAGAGGCATACTTTGTGTGGGCAGGCCGAATAGCGACAAATCTTTGTGTAAGATATATACATAAGTATCGCAAGGAAATTCTTAGTACAGCGACAGAGGATGGCGAAGGCAACGAAGAGTTTATATTTGATACTGTAGCGGATGACAATGAGATGTTTATACCTGAATCTGTGCTTGATAATAAGGAACAACAGCGAATGATAGGAGAGGTTATTGATTCATTATCTGTTGAGCAAAAGCTTGCTGTACAGTGCTTTTACTTTGAAGAGATGTCAGTAAAGGAAATTGCTGCTCTTATGGAGTGTTCTGAGGGTACTATAAAGAGCAGACTCAATTACGCTAGAAAGTCTATAAAGGAATCAGTTTTAAATATAGAAAAAACTCAGGGAACAAAGCTTTACAGCTTTGGTGCGATACCTGTATTGCTTTTTGTTTACAAAAGCTTTGCCAGGGCAGCAGTTCCCACAGCAGCGGTTGCAGGCACAGGGGCAGCACTTGCCGGAGCGTGTGGAACCAGTGGCTCTGTGGTAGGAGCATCGGTTTCTACAGCAGCCACAGCAGGTATATCTGGAAAATTAGTTGCTATCATAGCATCAGTAGCAATTGGCACAGGAGCAATCGTAGGTGGAACAATTTGGGCAGTTACAGAGGAAAGCAAAAAGGAAGCATATGTAGAAGAGAGTGCCACAAGTAATCAAGAAACATTGCCTTTGACGGACATAGAGAATATTACGGTGGAAAGTGGAATTGTAGTTGGCGATGAAATTCCAATAGGCGGAAAATATGTTGTGGCTTCTACTGGAAAAGAATTAAAAGCTGGAGATAAAATGCCAGAAGCACCAGAACAAGATGATTGTTATTATTATGAAGATTATAAATATACATATGATTATTTTAATGGTGGCTGGAAAGTTGAGCTAGACAATAAAGAAGAATATAAGCTTCAGACATCTTTTGGAGAAATTATAGAATCTATAGCAGGAGTTAATGTTGTAGATGTATCAGAACTGTTTTTGGGATGCTCAAATTTAAAAGAAACTCCAAAGCTTCCATCAGGAGTTTTATATATGAATAGAACATTTCAAGAATGTACTATTCTTGAAAAAGTAACAAATATTCCAGAAGGAGTTGAAAATATAGACGCTGCTTTTAGTTATTGCGAAAATATAAAAGAGATTCCTAGGATACCATCTAGTGTAAAAAATATGAATTCTACATTTTATGGATGTAAGAGTTTAATAAAAACTCCAAATATACCAGATGGGGTAATGGAATTGAGAGAAACATTTAAGAATTGCGAAAGTTTAATAGAAGCGCCAGAATTGCCAGTAGGGATTGTGGATATGTCAGGAACATTTTCTGGGTGTAAGATATTGAAGGAAGCGCCAGAATTGCCTAATAGTGTGACAGATTTAAGCCAGACTTTTGAACACTGCACAAGCTTATCAATGCCACCTGATATACCAGAAAATGTAATATATATGTCGGGAACATTTGATGAATGTTGGAATTTGGAACAAGCACCACAGATACCGTATGGAGTTACAGATATGAAATTTGTAATTAGAGGTTGCAAATTGATAACTATGGCACCGGTAATACCTGGTACTGTTGAAGATATGACAGCGGCATTTCAAGATTGTTCCGGACTGACAGGAACAATTATTATTGATGCTAATCCTACATATTACGAACAGTGTTTTAGTAGAGTGGATTTTGAAAAGCAAGGTATAGTGCTTGGCGGTTCTTCTAATATGTTAGAAGAACTTAAAGTAACCAGTGAGCTTTATGAACCAGATGAAAATTAAGAAAAATAGAGATGAAATAAAAAAATATAAATTTTTTAAAAAATATAAAACCTATAGATAAGTTCGTGTATCTATATACCATAACCGATAAAATTAAATTTAAGGAGGAAATTATTATGGGTTTAGTATTATTATTAATTGCAGCGGTGTTATTTGTACCACCATTTTATCAGAAGAAGTATTTTGCAGAGTATAACACAATTACAAAGGGTAAAGCATTTGCATTAGGTTTTGGATATTATACTATATTGATATTTATGGCATTCTTTCCAATTATAATTGCATCAGAGTATGGAACAGTTGCTACTGTAATTACAACAATTGTTTCACTAGCAGCTACAGGTGGTGTATTATATCTTATCTATAAAAAGAGAATGGCAAAGTTTGAAGAGGAATATCCAGAGGACAAGCTTTTACCTATAAAAGAAATGGTTGCTTGTATAGGTGCAGTTACATATCCGATAATTTTAGTATTTGGATTTGTATTTATAATAGTACTTAAAATTTCAGGTGGAAGTAAAAGAAGAGCATAAATAATAAAAGAAAGAGGAGTTGAGCCTATGAAAAAAGGATTTGCATTTGTTTTAACTGCAGTAACCATGATGGCGCTGGCAGGATGTGGTGGCAATGTAGAAAGTAAGGATAATAAAACAACAGTGGAAAGTAGTATGGAGATAACATCAAATGAAGAAGCATCTTTGAACGTAGATGATAATGAAGAAGCTTCATCTGAAGAGAAAACAACTGTAGAAGCAACAAAAGACATTTCTTCAGAAGAAAATAAAACTGTTGCAGAGCAGGAGACAACAACTAAGGTAGTTGTGAGTGAAAATACATCCACAACGAAGAAAACCACGGAAACCACGAAAAAGCCGGCTGAAACAACTACAAAGAAGCCTGTAGAAACAACAAAGAAACCAATAGAGACAACAACTAAGAAGCCTATACAAAAACCAACAGAGACAACGACTAAGAAACCGGTGGAAACTGAGGCTCCTATCGTTACAAAGATAGGTAATGTAGATAATACGCAATATAGTAAGGTAGTAAAGGCATTTGAAAGTATTGTAAAAAAGATGCGTCAGGATGGCATAGTTAAAAAATCGGATGTATGTGTAACTATGGAAGGTACAACTATCAAGGTTGATATAAATTATGCAGATAAGGATTCTGATTTGGTATTAATTTATAATGCAAATAGCAAGGTTTATGAATTAGTTGTGGATTATGGATTTCAATGGGCAGATGGATTTGGAACAAAGATTAATGGTAAAGATTCGGCGCCGTATAATAGAGAATTGATTAAATCTGTATTAAGCGTAATAACAAGTGAAAAGGATGTTGTTTTTGAACGAATAGACTTAGATTGTTATTCAGCGATGGGACTTTATGCAGATAAGTGGACACAGATAGCTGATTGTTCTATTATGAGTGGACAATTTAAACTGGATGAATATTTTTCATATTTTATCACTATGGAGGATGTGGACAGCAGAGATAAGTCATTTACATTACTTGGAAAGAATAGTGCTGGAAAGACTATTGAATGCATATTAGAATATGATTCAAGTGTAGTTAAATATGAAGCAATAGAAAATGGCGTACATTTGGAAGGCAATGATACAAATAATATATTTGGAAATGCAGCAGTTAAGACAGGAAGTAGTTCCTATGAGAATTACAAAAAAGGATTAATCGATAGCTGGAAGGCAAAGGGAGATTCTAATCCTATGATTGATGAGATGACATCTCATCGTGTAAATGGATATACATATTATTGGTTTGAATTATTTTATGAAACTGCGGATGCAAAAGGTGATCCAGAAGTGTTATATGTACAGATAGGTGAAAATGAATATCTTGAGTTGTTTGGATTTGAATCATGGATTAGATTTGAAGATTTTGTAAATGGAGCTTTGTTTATTAAGGAAGTAAAAGTTAAATAAGGGTGTTAAATATATATTTTATTATAATAAAGAAGGAGACTAAAATTATGAGAAAGAATTTATTAGTAAAAACATTATTGATTGGAGCTTTATGTGGTACATTGTGTTTATGTGGATGTGGCGGCGATAAGGAAAAGGATAGTTCTACAGAATCAGTGAAGCAAACAGATGTACAGAATGATAAGGAAGATAATGGTGGAGAGTCAGATAGTGATTCAGGTGTAACTGAATTTACACTTACAGAAGATGGTGGATACATAATACCAGGTAAGGTAATAGAAGAAAGTGAGAATGAATATAGAATATATGACACAGGATTTTTTGAGATTTTAGGTGGCGAAGGTAACGACTTAAGTATGGGTATGTATGCTAGCCAGTATAAATTTATTAAGGAAAAAGGTGCTGATAAGATAGTTATATCGTGTGCAAATATTAAAAAAATGGCTGGTTATGATAATTTTTCTTATGAGTTATACATAGTTGGAGATACAAAAATATCCGAGGATGCATTTAGAGATAATGATTCGTTAATTAAAGTATATATTTATTCAAAAGCAGGAGAAATTTCAAATTATGCTTTTTATAGATGCACGAATTTAAGGGAAGCCGTTTTAGGCTCAGGAGTTGAAGTGATTAATAGTCTTAGCTTCGGTGAATGCAAAAGCTTGAAGGATATATCATTTTCAGAGGGATTAAAAGAAATAAAAGGGCATGCATTTGATGGATGTACGTCGTTATTGTATGTAACAATACCAGCTTCAGCAAAAGATGGTGTAGCAGAAAATGTATTTCCTAACTATACAGAAATAGAGTACAAATAGAAGGAAAATAATAAAACTATAAAAATTAGCACTTACCACTTGACATTGCTAACGGTAAGTGCTATTTTATATGTAGTTGTTAGCACTCAAATCAACGGAGTGCTAATATAGTTAGGAGGAAGCCGAAGTCTGAACCGAAGGTTCAAGACAAGGACAGAGGCTCCTAACACAGTTAGGAGGAAGCTTCTAGCAATTATTGAAAAGGAGGTAACCGGATGGAATTAGAAGGAAGAAAACTTAAAATCCTTCAAGCAATTATTCGTAATTACTTAGATACTGGTGAACCTGTAGGTTCACGAACCATTTCAAAGTACACCGACTTAAATCTTAGTCCGGCGACTATCCGAAATGAGATGGCTGATTTAGAAGAACTTGGATATATATTCCAGCCACATACATCAGCAGGAAGAATTCCTTCCGATAAGGGCTACAGATTATATGTAGACAATATGATGAAGGATAAAGAGCAGGAGCTTAAAGCTAGAGAAAAAGAAGTTGACGATATGCGTGAGTTTCTTAATGATAAGGTAGATAAAGTTGAAACCTTACTTAAGAATATGGCTAAGATGTTAGCGAATAACACTGATTACGCAGCGATGATTTCAGCGCCTCAGGCTCGAAAGAATAAGGTCAAATTTATTCAGTTATCACAGGTTGAAGATCACAGAATGCTTTGCGTAATAGTTCTTGAAGGTAATATTATTAAAAATAAAATAATTAATGTAAAAGAAGACATTGATAATGAGACGTTACTAAAGCTCAACATATTGTTTAATAGTAGCTTGAATGGATTAACCTTAGAAGAGATAAATCTTGGAATTATTTCAAAGATGAATGGTCAGGCTGGTGAGCAGCTAGAGATTGCAAGAAGCGTGTTGGATGCTGTTGCAGAGGCCATAAGTACAGAAGACAATTTAGAGATTTATACAAGTGGTGCGACGAATATATTTAAGTACCCAGAGCTAAGTGATAATAATAAAGCCAAGGAGCTTATTAGCACATTCGAGGAAAAACAGCTCTTAACCACTCTTATAGAGATGGATAATGAGAATATAGAAACTGGTATAAGGGTTTATATCGGTGAAGAGACACCTGTTCATACTATGAAGGATTGTAGTGTTATAACGGCAACCTACGAATTGGAAGAAGGTGTACATGGTACTATAGGAATTATAGGACCAAAACGAATGGATTATGAGAAGGTTGTTGATACCTTAAAGAATATCAAGGACCAGTTAGATTCCGTATATAAGAAAAAGGAGTAAAGGAGGCGTATTAAGTGGCTAAGAAAGAAAAGACTAAAGCTGAAGAAGCATTAAATCAAGAAGCTACTGTGGAGGATACAGCTACTGAAGCTGTGAGTGATGAGACAGTAGAAGCTACTGAGGAGAGTGCTGAGGATAAGGCAGAGGCAGAAAATGATGAGGCTGCATCAAATGAAGAACAGCCAGCAGAAAAGGATAAGAAGGATATTCTCATAGAGGAGCTTAATGACAAGTACATGAGAACATTTGCAGAGTTTGATAACTTCAGAAAGAGAAGTGAAAAGGAAAAGGCTGCAATGTTCGAAGTAGGTGCAAAGAGTATTATTGAGAAAATTCTTCCAATTGTAGACAGCTTTGAGCGAGGCCTTGGAACATTAACAGAAGACGAGATTAAAGCTAATCCATTTGCAGACGGAATGGATAAGGTCTACAAACAGATGGTAAAGGCTCTTGAGGAAGTAGGAGTTACACCGATAGAAGCAGTAGGAAAGGAATTTGATCCAAATCTTCATAATGCAGTAATGCATGGAGATGACGAACAGTATGGTGAGAACATCATATCAGAAGAATTCCAAAAAGGATATATGTATCGTGACACAGTAGTTAGATATAGCATGGTAAAAGTTATTAATTAAGTGTTAAACAATGAGGAAAGAAATTAAGGCGTATGTGCTTGCACATAAAGAATTAATTTCTCGACGAATGTACAGTTTGAGCAATGTAGAGCGATAGCTCGAAATTGCGAAAGCTGCGAATGCGAGAGTTTCGAAGAAACGTAGCATTCGGTTAACACAGTTAAAGAGTTAAGAATAAATGGAGGACAAAAAAATGAGTAAAATTATTGGTATTGATTTAGGAACAACAAATTCATGTGTAGCAGTTATGGAAGGTGGTAAGCCTACAGTTATCGCAAATACAGAAGGTATCAGAACTACACCTTCAGTAGTTGCTTTCACAAAGACAGGCGAGAGACTTGTAGGTGATCCTGCTAAGCGTCAGGCTGTTACAAACGCAGACAAGACAATTTCATCTATTAAGAGACATATGGGCTCTGATTACAGAGTAACAATTGATGATAAGAAGTATTCTCCACAGGAGATTTCAGCAATGGTACTTCAGAAGCTTAAGGCTGATGCAGAAGGTTACCTTGGTGAGAAGGTTACAGAGGCTGTTATTACAGTTCCTGCATACTTCAATGATGCGCAGAGACAGGCTACAAAGGATGCTGGTAAGATTGCAGGTCTTGATGTTAAGAGAATTATCAACGAGCCAACAGCAGCAGCTTTAGCTTATGGTCTTGATAATGAACATGAGCAGAAGATTATGGTTTACGATTTAGGTGGTGGTACATTCGATGTATCTATCATTGAAATCGGTGATGGTGTTATCGAAGTTCTTGCAACATCAGGTGATAACAAGCTCGGTGGTGATGATTTCGATGATAAGATTACAAAGTATATGTTAGATGAGTTTAAGAAGGCTGAAGGTATCGATTTATCAACAGATAAGATGGCTCTTCAGAGACTTAAGGAGGCAGCTGAGAAGGCAAAGAAGGAGTTATCAAGTGCTACTACAACAAATATCAACCTTCCATTCATCACAGCTAACCAGGATGGTCCAAAGCACTTTGATATGAATCTTACAAGAGCTAAGTTTGATGAGCTTACACATGACCTTGTAGAGAGAACAGCTGGACCAGTTCAGAACGCATTAAGAGATGCTGGTCTTAACGCAAGCGAGTTAAGCAAGGTATTATTAGTTGGTGGTTCTACACGTATTCCAGCTGTACAGGATAAGGTTAAGCAATTAACAGGACACGAGCCTTCTAAGTCATTAAATCCAGATGAGTGTGTTGCTCTCGGTGCTTCTATCCAGGGTGGTAAGCTTGCTGGTGATGCAGGTGCAGGCGAAATTCTCCTTCTTGACGTAACACCACTTTCACTTTCTATTGAAACAATGGGTGGTATCGCCACAAGATTAATCGAGAGAAATACAACAATCCCAGCTAAGAAGAGCGAAGTATTCTCAACAGCTGCTGATAACCAGAGTGCTGTAGATATCAAGGTAGTACAGGGTGAAAGACAGTTCGCTAAGGATAACAAGCTCCTTGGTGAGTTCAGATTAGATGGAATCGCTCCAGCTCCAAGAGGAATCCCTAAGATTGAAGTTACATTCGATATCGATGCAAATGGTATCGTAAATGTATCAGCTAAGGATTTAGGAACAGGTAAGGAGCAGCATATCACAATCACATCTGGTTCAAATATGTCAGATGACGAAATCGATAAGGCTGTTAAGGAAGCTGCTGAGTTTGAAGCTGCTGATAAGAAGCGTAAGGAAGGTATCGAGGCTAGAAATGAAGCTGATTCGTTAGTATTCCAGACAGAGAAGGCTATCAATGAAGTTGGTGATAAGCTTGATGCAAATGATAAGGCTAATGTAGAGGCAGACCTTACAGCATTAAAGGATATCCTTGCTAAGTCAGCTCCAGAGACTATGACAGAGGCAGATGTAGAAGAAATCAAGGCTGCTAAGGAAAAGCTTATGACAGATTCACAGGCACTTTTCACAAAGATGTATGAGCAGGCACAGGCTGCAGGTGCAGGTCAGGCTGGTCCAGATATGAGTGGTGCTGACATGGGTGCTGGTTCATCTGCAAATGATGATGTAGTAGACGGCGACTATAGAGAAGTGTAAAGTATAGCTAGATGATATAAGATGATATAAAATGTTATAAGGGCATGATTTCATGTCCTTATAGCACGTATTACATTACTTATTGGTAGAGTTGTTATATGATAATTTAGTGAATAACAGAACGGAGTAAGATATGGCAGATAAGAGAGATTACTACGAGGTTCTAGGCGTAGATAAGAATGCCGATGATGCAGCAATTAAAAAAGCATATAGACAGTTGGCTAAGAAGTATCATCCAGATACAAATCCTGGCAATGCAGAGGCAGAGGCTAAGTTTAAAGAGGCTTCTGAGGCTTATGCTATATTAAGTGATGCTGAGAAGAGACGTCAGTACGACCAGTTTGGTCATGCTGCCTTTCAGGGTGGTGGTGGCCCAGGTGCTGGTGGATTTGATTTCTCAGATATGGGTGATATTTTCGGCGACATATTTGGTGATTTCTTTGGTGGTGGAAGAAGAAGTTCTTCTAACAATGGTCCAAGAAAGGGTGCAAACATCAGAGTTGGCGTACGTATAACATTTGAGGAAGCTTGCTTTGGTACTGAGAAGGAAATAGAGGTTACTCTTAAGGAAGACTGTACTACATGTAAGGGAACAGGTGCTAAGGAAGGTTCTTCTCCTGTGACATGTTCTAAATGTGGTGGTAAGGGTCAGGTTGTATATACACAGCAGTCACTTTTTGGAATGGTTAGAAATGTTCAGACATGTCCAGAATGTAATGGAAAGGGCAAGATTATTAAGGATAAGTGTCCAGACTGTCGCGGTACAGGATATACATCAGCAAGAAAGAAAATTCAAGTTACTATACCGGCAGGTATTGATGACGGTCAGAGCATCCGTATTGGATCAAAGGGTGAGCCAGGTATAAATGGTGGTCCAAGAGGAGATTTACTTGTAGAAGTAACTGTTATGAGACACCCTATCTTCCAGAGAGATGGATATGACTTATTCTCTACAGCACCTATCTCATTTGCTCAGGCAGCACTTGGTGGTGACGTAAGAATCAGTACAATAGATGGAGATGTGCTCTTTAACATAAAAGCAGGTACACAGACAGATACAAGAATAAGACTTCGTGGCAAGGGTGTGCCATCCCTTAGAAATAAAAATATGCGTGGTGACCAGTACGTTACATTGGTAGTACAGGTACCAGAAAAGCTGAACAGCGAACAGATAGAGGCATTGAAGGCATTTGATGCAGCTATGGGTGGAACCTTGGAAGAAGGAAAAAATGGCGATGAGCCTGAAAAGAAAGAAGAAAAAGGTAAAAAGAAGAAAGGGTTAAAGGACCTTTTCTCATAAATAAAAAGGCGCGTAGAGATAGTTTCTATGCGTTTTTTTATGGGGTTCACTAAATAAGAGAGTAGTTTGATCTAACAAAGGAGAAGAAACGACATAAGGTGCATATAAATGAATGGTATATTTGGTAAGGATTTTGAGATAACATAATAAAAGCGATTATTTGTTGACGGTGCAGTTTTGTTAAAAACTTGACAATGAATATATATTTATATACAATACAATAGTTAATAAGGATTATATTTAGAGGTGAAAAAGTTAAAATGAAGAGAAGACGAAACTTATTATTAGTTTTGATATGCACATTAGTAATAATGAATACAGCAGTAATTTATGTTGCAGCGATGCAAACTTTAGACGTGAGTAGTGATGATTATCAAGGAAACATATAGGGATATGCAAGTGCTATGATTGTGGAAAGTGGATGGTTTAAGCACCGTGGGCGTTCGTATGTATCCTTAATGGGAAGTGACAAAGAACTTTTGAATAAAACATATGATGCATACTCATCAATTGGATCATTATATTGTCTTGGACGTTTAGGAAATTGGAACGCGGCAGTTGTAACACATGATGAATGTACAAAACATGGTTATTTTTCTAGTGTTAAAACAACTTTAGAAACAGAAAATTCAGAAATATCAGTAACAGCAAAAGACTAATTTAAGGGGAAAGGAAAATATAATCTTTATTAACAGTAATTTCAAGGAGTTGGCATAATGTATAGCGTTAAGAAGTTTTTTAGAAATATACCTACAGGTATATTGATGATAGTAGGTTTTAGTATTCTGATGTTTATGATATTCAATACTTTAGTATTATTGAATTCTATTAATATGAAATCTAGTAACATTTATAAATATAATCAAGAGTTAAGTATTTTTTTAGATTCAACTGAAAATAATTATGAGATTGATAGCTCTGAATTAGTAATTGGCAAAGGAAATATATATATTAATAATGAATCAGCGTATATTAATGAAATTAATATGGAAACAGTAGTACATGGTCTGGTGCAGTATAAAGAAGATTTAAAGTATGAGTTGAGTTATGGAAAATATCCCGCTTTGGATATAGAATACAATCAGCCTTCAGTGGTAGTGGGGTATGATATTTATAAAGAGGCAAGTGAAAAAGGAAATGACAGATACATTACTATATTAGGAGTAGAATATAAGATAGTTGGTGTCCTACAAAAGAAAGTAGCGGACAATATAGATTACACAGTAATAGCTTTTATTGAATCTTTGCCTGAGAAAGACAGAAATGAGTATATAAGAAAAAGTACAAATAATTATAAAAATTATTATCTAGATTATCAAAGTGATAATTCTGATTATAGAAATGATGTAGAGAATTTGATTGCTAAGTTAAAAAGTGACGAAATAAAAATTTTTTTATTGGAAGAACGTTTGACTGCAGGAGTTCATAGTGTTAACGATGGTATAGGTAGTTTTAAGAAGAATACTATATATTTGGTAGTAGTATGTTGCTTATTTAATTGTTTTGCAATAACTAATTTGTGGATAAGAAATAGATATATAGAATTGTCTATAAGAAAAGCTTATGGATATAACACAATTCAGATACTTTTACTATTAGCAAAAGATTTGGTTAAGTATGTGATAATATCAGTAGCGTTGGGTTTTGTAATGCAGATAATATATAATTTAATTAAAGGAACCAATCTGATAAGTGAAGCGGTGTTAGAGGATGTAATGAAGGTTTTTATTATGGGAATTATTGTGGTTTTTATTACTGTAGCATTACAAGTATCAAAAGTAATTAAAATAGCACCTGCAAGTAGTATGAAGGAGGTGTTGTAATGAGCATAAAGAATATATTTAAGTTTTCGCTTGATAATATGTCTAGGAGTAAAAAGAAATTAGCAATAGTCGTGCTATTACAGGTTGTTGTTTTTATTTTAGTAGGACAAGTTTTAATAGAATATAATAAACAGAAATATATACTTGATAAATGTGAAAATATATTATCTGCTCCTCCAGAAAAGTGTGAGGCAATAGATTTTGAAAGTGCTGATTTGTCAGAAGAGAAGACTATAGAATTTGTAAAAGAAATATATAAGACAGAGGGACTTTTGGCAGTTGGTCATGATTGTGCTGGAGTACAAGGTATAGTGAGTACAATCTTTAATGGAGAACTTCGAAACATACAAAGTAGTAATCCCTACAAAACATATATTGAAATGGATGACAGTTTACGATGTAGAGATACTCAGAAAAGTTTGATACCATATTATGAGTTTGATTATGTAGACAAGCTGGATATTTCTAAAAATCAGCCTATGGATACAGCGTATCTGATATTAGGAAATGCCTATAAAGATATTAAGGTTGGCTCAGAACATATAGAAGTATTAGAGAATGGTATTGAAGTGCATTTTGTTGTAGTGGGAATACTTGAAAAAGGCGAAGAGTTTGTCGAAACAAAACTTGTAGATCCTCAGGAAATAGAAATTATAAATTGTGATTATGAGATTTTTATTATGTATCCAATGGAGGATTACCAATATTCAAGACCTTATGTTAGCTATGCGATAGATAAAAAGCATACAGTAGAAGAGATACATAATAAAATAATTGAAACTGCTGAGAAATATGGTCTTGCAAGAGATGATATATCTTTTTTAAATGCAAAAAAGAGTTTGGAAATATATAATGAACCAATGAATTATGTGGTAGGGATGATTCTGGATATTGCTATAATTATTACGATAGCAACAGTATTAGTGAGTATATGTATTCAGTCTGTTACAATAATTGATTCTATGAATGTGTATGGTATTATGTATGCAAATGGTGTAACAAGAAAAGATGTGACACTGATGCTGGTATTAGAAAATTTAGTTAAATTGATTCTTTCGATAATAACGGCATACGCATTTGCAAGATGTTATTATAGTCTTGCATTTGATGAAACAGTTACCTTTTCAAATGAATTAGCAGTGCTTAACAGTATAGTAATATATCAGGTGATAGGAATAGGTTTGCTTGTTATGGTAGCGTCAACGATTGTGCCATTAATAATAATAAATAGAAATACACCGTCTAAACTAATTAGGGAGATAATGTAGAGATGATAAGATTAAATAATGTTACAAAAATATATGAAACACAGGGTATTAAAACAAATGCGCTTAACGGAATTAGTCTCGAAATAGAAGATGGAGAAATGATTGCGGTAATGGGACCTAGTGGTTCTGGAAAGTCAACGCTACTTAATATTATAGGTTGTATGGATACGCTCACAAGTGGTAAATATGAATATAATGAGTGTGAAGTTAGTGCATTAAAACAAGGTCAGTTGAATGCATTTAGAAAAAAACATGTAAGTTTTGTTTTTCAGAATTTTGCATTAATGAAAGATTACACGGTATATGAAAATGTAGAGTTACCACTTTTACCAAGAAATATATCTAAAAAGGAACGAAAGAAAATTGTTAATGAAAAGCTAGAGCTTATGGGTATATCTGAACTTGCAAAAAAGTTTCCTACACAAATTTCAGGAGGACAGCAACAAAGGTGTGCAATAGCAAGAGCCTTGGTCGCAGAAAATGATATAATCTTGGCAGATGAACCTACAGGCGCATTGGATAGTAAAACTGGCGATGATATTATGGAGATATTTAAACAAGTAAATAAAATGGGTAAAACTGTTATTATAATAACTCACGACCAGAAAGTTGCGGAAAAGTGTAATAGAATAATTAAAATCGAAGATGGAAAGATTAAGATCAATGCAAAGTAAAACGATAAAGAAAATAGAGATTATTATAATATTTATTGTGCTAATATATGGTATACAGCTTATATATGTGTGGAATTCGCACCAACAATTCTATAAAGAGGGATATATTCTGGCAGAAATAGGTCGGGATGATTTGTCAGTTGGTGAGTATGTTTCGTTTTATATTGATGATTATATAAATAAAGAGACACAGACTTATCTAGGTAATGAATATGATATTTATACGGTATTGATAGAGCGAAAAACCAGTGAGCATGAAGATATTTACATACAAGTAATGGCTAAGGAACAAGAGACAAAACAGAAATTGAATAATAAGGGGAATAATAAGGTGTATTTTCAAGGGGAAGTGATTAGTGCACCCTTTGGTGGATTTGAATTTAATAAAGATATACATAAAAACACGGATGAAGTTGATTATTATGATGTTGGTAAACTTATACTTAATGAAGCAATTATAGAGACAGAAGTACCAGATGAAGGGTATAAACTGTATTTAGGAATTGCGTTAGTA
Organism: Lachnospiraceae bacterium; assembly: GCA_017412055.1. Taxonomy (GTDB): domain Bacteria; phylum Bacillota; class Clostridia; order Lachnospirales; family Lachnospiraceae; genus SVEL01. The sequence continues at coordinate 92,728 of JAFQOW010000015.1, forward strand.
ATTCTTTCGCTTGTCGTGTATCGTCTTATAGGAGGAATAGAAAGTTGTGTTCCTGATGTGAAAATAAAATCTAATAAATATGATGAATACAACTTTGAATATTATGCTAATACACATAATATGGAAAATGAATTGCTATGTGAGAAGGATAATTTAATAAGCCTTCAAAGGGAGCAGATTGTTAATAAAAAAGTTAGCAATATATTGTGTGCTATATTTGCTGTGGGATTCTTATTATTTGTAGGAGATGCAACCTATTTTCGAGGAACGATTATAGGGGTAATAGCCTTAGTTATAAAAATGTTTGGTTGTATTCTTATGTTTATCAGCATAGGTGGTGTTTGGTCTAGATTTATTAATTCGTCACATAAGTTGGCAGTTTATATTGCTCATAAATTTGATAAGAGATCTATTCATTTGGAAATAGAAACTTGTAAGAAAAATATAGAATATCTCGAAAGAATAATGGAAGAAAAAAATATAAATTAGCAACACGGCTTAAATTATATTATGAAAAGCTGCCAATTGAAGATTGTTAAAAGCCCCCTTTACAGTGGGGCTTTTGTGTTGTAAAATAGACATAGCTATGTTATTTAGGAGGCATTTAAAAATGGAAGAAACAGTAGTTTCAAAAAATTTTATTGAACAGATTATTGAGAAAGATTTAGCGGAAGGCGTATACGACCATGTGATGACTCGTTTTCCACCTGAACCAAATGGATATCTTCATATAGGACATGCTAAGTCTATATTATTAAATTATGGCTTGGCCAAGCAGTATGGTGGTAAGTTTAACCTTCGTTTTGATGATACTAATCCTACAAAGGAGAAGACAGAGTTCGTTGAGTCTATTAAGGCTGATGTAGAATGGCTTGGTGCAGATTTTGAAGACAGATTATTCTATGCATCTGATTATTTTGATAAGATGCATGAGGCTGCCATAGAGCTTATTAAGAAGGGTAAGGCATTTGTATGTGACCTTTCAGCAGATGAGATTAGAGAATATAGAGGTACTCTTACAGAGCCAGGTAAGAATAGCCCATACAGAGATAGAAGCATCGAAGAGAACTTAAAGTTATTCCAGGAGATGACAGATGGAAAGTATGAAGATGGTTCTAAGGTTCTTCGTGCGAAGATTGATATGTCATCACCTAATATCAATATGAGAGATCCGGTTATCTACAGAGTGGCTAGAATGACTCATCACAATACTGGTGATAAGTGGTGTGTATATCCTATGTATGATTTTGCTCATCCTATCGAGGATGCTATCGAGGGTATTACACATTCTATTTGTACACTTGAGTTTGAAGATCATAGACCACTTTATGACTGGGTAGTAAAGGAACTTGGCTACGAGCAGCCACCTAAGCAGATTGAGTTTGCAAAGCTTTACCTTACAAATGTTATCACAGGTAAGAGATATATTAAAAAGCTTGTAGAAGATGGTATCGTAGACGGTTGGGATGACCCAAGACTTGTATCTATAAGTGCTCTTAGAAGAAGAGGCTTTACACCAGAGTCTATTAAGAAGTTCGTTGAGCTTTGCGGTGTATCTAAGGCTAACAGTTCTGTAGATTATGCAATGCTTGAGTACTGTATCAGAGAAGACTTAAAGCTTAAGAGACCAAGAGCTATGGCTATTCTTGACCCTATTAAGCTTATAATAGACAATTATCCAGAAGGTGAAGTTGAGTATCTTGATGCTGACAATAACCTTGAGAATCCTGAGCTTGGTTCAAGAAAGCTTCCATTTAGCAGAGAGTTATATATTGAGAGAGATGACTTTATGGAGGAGCCACCTAAGAAATATTTTAGACTCTTTCCAGGTAATGAAGTTCGTCTTATGAATGCGTACTTTGTTAAGTGTGAAAGCTTTGTAAAGGATGAGAATGGCAATGTAGTAGAAGTACATTGTACATATGATCCTGAGACAAAGAGTGGAAGCGGATTTGAAGGTAGAAAAGTAAAAGGTACTATTCATTGGGTAAGTGCAAAAGAAGCAATTAAAGCTGAAGTGAGACTTTACGAGAATATCGTTGACGAGGAGAAGGGCAAGCTTAATGAGGATGGAACTCTAAATCTTAATCCTAATTCTTTAACAGTACTTAAGGATTGTTATGTTGAACCTAGTCTTGCCAGCGCAAAAGCATATGACAGCTTCCAGTTTGTAAGACAGGGATTTTTCTGTGTGGACTGTAAGGATAGTACAGAAGACAATCTTGTGTTCAATAGAATTGTTTCTCTTAAGAGCTCATTTAAGTTGTAAAATACACATAGAGAGAAGGTAGCCTATGAGCGATAGTTTATTTTCTGACCTTAGTAAGGTTGGACTAAATATGCTCTCAGATATGGATTTATATGGGAGCGACAGTAAAGATGATGAAATGGAAAAAAAGGAGAAAGCCGTACCAGCAGGACCTGTAGAGAAGGATTTCTTATTTGATAAGGGCTATAGATGTCCGGTGTGCGATTCTGAATTTAAAGCTAAGGCTGTAAGAGTAGGAAAGGCTAAGATGATAGGTGCAGATACTGATTTGCGCCCTAAGTATCAGGGAATAGATTCACTTAAGTATGATTGTATCGTGTGTAACAAGTGTGGATATTCTTCTCTTAGCAGATTTTTCAATAATATTACAGCAGGACAGGCAAAGCTTATTAAAACTAATATTTCACCTTATTTTAAGGGTGTGGATGATAAGTGTGAGACATATTCCTATGATGAAGCTATTCTTCGTCATCAGTTGGCACTTGCCAATACTGTTGTTAAGAAAGGTAAGGCCAGTGAAAAGGCATATACTTGCTTGAAATTAGCATGGTTAATAAGAGGACAGATGGAAAATCTTCCATCTGATACTCAGGATAAGGCGAAGGTTATAGAAGGTCTTAAAGCAAAAGAGAAGGAATACATATCAAAGGCATATGAGGGCTTTGTAGTAGCTATGGCTAAGGAGATGCCACCTATATGTGGAATGGATGAGTGGACCTGCGTATATTTAGTAGCTGAGCTTGCAAGACAATGCGAAGATTATGCTAAATCTATGAAACTGTTGTCAGATTTGATTGTTTCAAAGGCTGCATCTACAAAGCTTAAGGATAAAGCAAGAGAGATGCGTAAGCTTTTACCAAAGGAGTAATTATGGCAGAAAAACTATATACAATACCAGTTAATGATACATTTGATATGGATTGTGAATGTCCAGTATGTGAAATGTATAGAAAGCTGGAAAATGATGCACTGGATTTTACGTTGGGACCTTCCTATATGGAAGAAGATATTCGTGCTATGACAGATAAGGCAGGTTTTTGTAAGGATCATGTAGCTAAGATGTATGTAAAAGGCAATCGTCTAGGTATGGCACTTATGTACCAGACACATACATATGAGTTAATCAAGCAGCTAGAGAAGATTAAGCCAGAGTCAAAGGGCGGATTTTTAAAGAAGGCGGATAATTCTAAGCTTGAATCGTATATAAAGGAGCTTAGTGGTTCATGCTTTATTTGTAACAGAATAAATGATGTATTCGAAAGATATATTATTACAATAATGTATCTTTGGAAAAATGATAATGATTTCAAAGAAAAGTATAAGAAATCAAAAGGCTTTTGTATTGAGCATTATGGAATGCTTATTGAATATGCTTCAAAGGAATTATCAGGAAAGAATCTTGAAGAATTTGTGGAAGTAACTAGAAGCTTATTTTTAGATAATATGAAGAGAGTAAAGGAAGATCTCGACTGGTTTATCGATAAGTTTGATTATAGATATAAGGATGAACCATGGAAGAACAGTAAGGACGCACTTCCTAGAATGCTTCAGAAGGTAAATGGCTCAGACATAAAAGAGTAGAAAATATCCCACCAGCTATGCTGGTGGGATTTGTTGTTTTAGATAATCTAATTATTCTGTAACCTCTGCGTCAGCTGCATCTGTAGCATCAGCATCTTCAGCAGCAGTGTTATCTGTTGTAATAGATGTGTAATTTCTTGAGTCAACGTCTAAATCTAAATCGTCGAAGTCATCATCGAAATCGTCATCATCGAAATCATCGAAATCGTCATCACAATCAAACTTGTTCTCTTGAACCTTCTTGTATATTGCAATTCCGCCTGCTACTGCAGCAGCTGTAAGAGCTGTGTAAGTAAGAAATTTCTTAAAACTAGCCATTTAAAACCTCCATTCTGTCGTTTGCACGACACCCTTTTCTTTATAATATATTCTATTGTAATACTTTTTTTGGAAAAAATAAAGTATAAAATTGGTGCAATAAGTATTATTTTTTGTTAAAATGAAAAAGCTGAAGAAAAAATACTTAAGGATGAGGTTAACAGTTAAAGTATATGGAAGAAACGAATAAATTATGTAATACAGAAGAAAAAAAGGCAATTTTCTTTGATATAGATGGAACACTTCATTGTGCTTCTGTGGGTATTCCTTTATCGGCTAAGGAAGGAATTAAAAAATTAAAAGAAAAAGGACATTTGGTATTTATTTGTACTGGCAGAACAAAGGCTATGTTGTTTAATGAATTAGATGATATGGGATTTGATGGTATAATAGCAGGTGCTGGAACATATGTTGAATATGAAAAAGAAGTCTTATATCGCTATGATTTGGATGAGGAAACTGCAAGATGTATTGCCACTGATTTTAGAGCTAAAGATATTATACCAGTTCCAGAAGGACATGATATTTTTTATTTGGAGGATGAAAGTAAATGGTCAGAGGAATATAGGTATGTATATGAAAAATATTATTCTAATGTAGGCGGACACATAGAGAAAATGCCAAAGGATGATAAAGGCATCAAATGTGCAAAGATGAGTGGTATCCTTCATAAGGATTCGCATATAGAAAAGGCTAGAGCTACTTATGAAGAGGATTATCACGTAGTATTTCATGGCAATGTGATAATTGAACTTATACCAAAGGGATTTTCAAAGGCTGAAGGTATAAAGCTAATTCTTGATAAGCTGGGAATAAGTAAAGAGAATACCTACGCTTTTGGCGATAGCATGAATGATTATGAAATGCTTGAGTATGTACAATATGGTGTAGCTATGGGACATTCAGATGAGAGACTCCTAAAGGTAGCTTCATATGTGACAGATACAGTGGAAAATGACGGAATATACAAGGCTCTTGAAAAGTATGGTTTGATATAAATAAGGGTGATAAAATGCGTATTGAAGAGAAAAATGGCAATTTAATATTAACTAAAGTTAAGGACTTTAATATTGAACAGATTTTAGAATGTGGACAATGCTTTCATTTTGTTAAATTAAATGAGATGGAATATGTAACTGTGGCTTATGACAGGGCATTACACATAAAGCAAGAGGCTGACACGGTAATTTTGTATAATACAGATATGAAGGAATATGATTCCATATGGAAGCATTATTTTGATATGGATACTGATTATGGTAAGATTAAACAATATCTTATGGATAATTGTGAGGAGCTTAAAGAGGCTATAAAACAAAAATCAGGAATTAGGATTTTAAGACAGGATTTTACAGAGACATTATTATCCTTTATAATATCTCAAAATAAGCAGATTCCCCATATAAAGCAAATAGTGGCAAGTATTTCTAAGGAATATGGCAAATTAGCAGGAGTTATTGATGGCGTAGAATTTTATTGTTTTCCCAAGCTTGATGAATTACTTAAGATTTCAGAGGATGATTTTAGAAGCTTAAAGACTGGATTTAGAGCTCCTTACCTGTGTGATGCTATTAGACATTTAAAGGAATGGGGTGAATTGGAGGGCTTTGTACAGTTATCCTTTGAAGAAGCTAAAAGCAAGCTAATGACTATAAAGGGAGTGGGGGATAAGGTTGCTAACTGTGTTTTATTATTTGGTTTAGGATATACAAGTGCATTTCCAGTGGATGTATGGATTAAGAGAATTATGGAAAGTATATATTTTAAAGAAGATACACCAAAAGAAAAGATTATGGATTACGCTAAAGAAAGATTTGGCCAATTCGGGGGATATGCACAACAGTATTTGTTTTATTTTGCAAGAGACGGAAAAATAAGTTAATACTATTGACATATGTGGGAATGAGGTATAAAATACATTTTAGATATTAGCACTCTAATTAAATGAGTGCTAACTTATAAAATTATGGTAAATTGAAAATTATTTATAGGAGGAATTAATTATGAATTTAAAGCCATTAGGTGACAGATTAGTAATCAAGCAGGTTGTAGCAGAAGAGACAACTAAGTCTGGTATCGTTATTCCAGGACAGACAAAGGAAAAGCCACAGGAGGCAACTGTTGTTGCAATCGGTAGTGAAGTAAAGGAAGATTTAAAGGTTGGAGATACTGTGGTATATTCTAAGTACGCAGGAACTAGCATTAAGGTTGAGGATGAGGAATACATAATCGTTAAAGAAGAGGATGTATTAGCTGTATTTGAGTAAGGTGTAACTAGAATTCTACGGATTGTTACGTGCTACGCACTTTCACAATCCTACACAATATTCGTATATCGTGGAGCTAGCGCCCCACTTTTATACTCATATTGTGGCGTGTCAAGACGTCATATAACCACCTATGTGCAAGCACATGTGGTTAATGAGTTTTTGACACTGAAATCATCATAATAAGAAAGAGGTATATTAGACATGGCAAAGGAAATTAAGTATGGCGCAGAAGCTAGAAAGGCTTTAGAAGAGGGCGTTAACAAGTTAGCGAATACTGTAAAGGTTACACTTGGACCAAAGGGTAGAAATGTAGTTTTAGATAAGTCATTTGGTACACCATTAATTACAAATGACGGTGTGTCTATCGCTAAGGAAATCGAGCTTGAAGATGCTTTCGAGAATATGGGAGCACAGCTTGTTAAGGAAGTAGCTACAAAGACAAATGATGTGGCAGGTGATGGTACTACAACTGCTACAGTTCTTGCACAGGCTATGATTAATGAAGGTATGAAGAATCTTGCAGCAGGAGCTAACCCTATCGTTCTTAGAAAGGGTATGAAGAAGGCTACAGATGTGGCTGTTGAGTCAATCAAGAAGATGTCAGCTAAAATTAATGGTAAGGATCAGATTGCTAAGGTTGCTGCTATTTCTGCTGGTGACGAAGAAGTAGGTAATATGGTAGCAGATGCTATGGAGAAGGTTTCTAATGATGGTGTTATCACTATTGAGGAATCTAAGACAATGCTTACAGAGCTTGATTTAGTAGAAGGTATGCAGTTTGACAGAGGATATATCTCTGCATATATGGCTACAGATATGGATAAGATGGAAGCTATTTTAGATAATCCATACATCTTAATTACTGATAAGAAGATTTCAAATATTCAGGATATTCTCCCAGTATTAGAGCAGATTGTTCAGTCTGGTGCAAAGCTTCTTATTATAGCGGAAGATATCGAGGGTGAGGCTCTTACAACACTTATCGTAAATAAGCTTCGTGGTACATTTACAGTAGTAGGTGTTAAGGCTCCAGGCTATGGTGATAGAAGAAAAGAGATGCTTAAGGATATAGCTATCCTTACAGGTGGTACAGTTATTTCAGAAGAGTTAGGCTTAGACCTTAAGGATACTACAATGGATATGCTTGGTCAGGCTAAGTCAGTTAAGGTTCAGAAGGAAACTACTATTATTGTTGATGGTCTTGGTGAGAAGGAGCAGATTACAGCTAGAGTTGCTCAGATTAAGAATCAGATAGAGACTACTACATCAGAGTTTGACAGAGAGAAGCTTCAGGAAAGACTTGCTAAGCTTGCAGGTGGTGTGGCTGTTATCAGAGTTGGTGCTGCTACAGAGACAGAGATGAAGGAAAACAAGCTTCGTATGGAAGATGCTTTAAATGCTACAAGAGCTGCTGTAGAAGAGGGTATCATCGCAGGCGGTGGTTCTGCATATATTCACGCTTCAAAGGAAGTGGCAAAGCTTGTGGCTACTCTTGAAGGAGATGAAAAGACAGGTGCAAATGTTATCTTAAAGGCACTTGAGGCTCCTTTATATGCAATCGCAGCTAATGCTGGTCTTGAAGGCTCAGTTATCGTAAATAAGGTAAGAGAATCAGAAGCAGGAATCGGCTTTGATGCATATAAGGAAGAATATGTATCTATGGTAGATGCAGGTATTCTTGATCCAGTTAAGGTGACAAGAAGTGCATTGCAGAATGCTACTAGTGTTGCTTCAACACTTCTTACCACAGAATCAGTGGTTGCTACAATTAAGGAAGATGTTCCACCAATGCCAGCAGGTGGCGCAGGAATGGGTATGATGTAATAAGACACATACAGATAGGAGAAACAAATGAATGATGTATATTGCGAACATATAGTTAAGCGTAAAACAGGCAAATGGGCACTTACTTGTAGATATATGATAGTTGGTGCAACTATTCTGGTGACCTACTATGGTATGTTCTTATTGGCGTTTTATGGTTTATTCTTAGGATTATTACTTGCATTTTTATGTGTGTATGTATTTAAGAATACAAATATAGAGTACGAATACCAGTTTATAAGTGGTGATTTGGACATTGATGTAATATTCTCAAAGAAGAAAAGAAAGAGAGCTAGAAGATTTAATATCAGAAATGTAGAGGTGTTTGCACCTGCTGATAGTGATGTGTTTAAACAGTATGAGCATTTCAAAGAAAATAAGGCATATAAGGTTGTAGATTATTCTTCTGGTTATCCGGATAGAGAAAAATATGCGTTTGTGGTTTCCATGGGAGAAAATGGAATGGCAAAGGTTATATTTGAGCCAAATAAGAAGATGGTAGATGCTATTAGGAATTATATTCCAAGCAAAATGCATGCATAATTAAAAAAAGTGTTTGACATTTTGTCGTAAAAAGTTTATACTTTAACGAAATTGAAACATGCGGACTTATTATATAAGTTCGCATTGTTTGATAATAATGAAAGAGAGGATTATTGAAATGGGTAAGATTATCGGCGAAGGCATTACATTTGACGATGTGTTATTAGTTCCACAGTATTCGGAAGTTACACCAAATTTGGTTGACTTATCAACTTACTTAACAAAATCTATTAAATTAAACATACCTATGATGAGCGCAGGTATGGATACAGTTACAGAGCACCGTATGGCTATTGCCATGGCTAGACAGGGTGGTATCGGTATTATTCATAAGAATATGTCGGTAGAGGCTCAGGCTGAAGAGGTTGATAAGGTTAAGCGTTCTGAAAACGGTGTTATAACAGACCCATTTTCATTATCACCTGAACATACATTGAAAGATGCTAACGAGCTTATGGGCAAGTTCAGAATTTCTGGCGTGCCTATTACAGAGAATGGTAAGCTTGTTGGTATTATTACAAATCGTGATTTAAAGTTTGAGACAGATTTCTCTAAGAAGATTAAGGAATCTATGACAAGCGAAGGTCTTATCACTGCTAAGCAGGGTATCACACTTGAGGAAGCAAAGGCTATCTTAGCTAAGTCAAGAAAGGAAAAGCTTCCATTAGTAGATGATGATTTTAATCTTAAGGGATTAATTACAATTAAGGATATTGAAAAACAGATTAAGTATCCACTTGCAGCTAAGGATGCACAGGGAAGACTTCTTTGTGGTGCAGCTGTTGGTATTACAAGAAATGTTATGGAGAGAGTAGAAGCTTTAGTTAAGGCTAAGGTAGACGTAATCGTTCTTGATTCAGCTCATGGACATTCTAAGAATATTATGGATGCAGTAAGACAGATTAAGGCTGCATATCCAGATTTACAGGTTATCGCAGGTAATGTGGCTACAGGTGCTGCTACTAGAGCTCTTATTGAAGCTGGTGCAGATGCTGTTAAGGTTGGTATTGGACCAGGTTCAATCTGTACAACAAGAATCGTTGCTGGTATCGGTGTTCCACAGATTTCAGCAGTTATGGATTGCTATGAAGCAGCTAAGGAGTACGGCGTGCCAATCATCGCAGATGGTGGTATTAAGTTCTCTGGCGATATGACTAAGGCCATCGCAGCTGGTGCAAACGTTTGTATGATGGGTAGTATGTTTGCAGGTTGTGATGAGGCTCCTGGTACATTTGAGTTATATCAGGGTAGAAAATACAAGGTATATAGAGGTATGGGCTCTATTGCCGCTATGGAGAATGGTTCAAAGGATAGATATTTCCAGACAGATGCGAAGAAGTTAGTTCCAGAAGGTGTAGAAGGAAGAGTAGCATATAAGGGTACACTTGAAGATACAGTATTCCAGCTTATGGGTGGTCTTCGTGCCGGTATGGGTTACTGTGGTGCTCCAACTATTGAAGATCTTAAGACAAATGGTCAGTTTGTTAAGATTTCAGCAGCTTCTCTTAAAGAGAGTCATCCACATGACATTCATATTACAAAAGAAGCACCAAATTACAGCATAGATGCTTAAATATTAGTGAATTTAAATAAGGCTGTTAAGTCCAATTGGATTTGACAGCCTTTAACTTTGTTAATTGCGTATTAAAATAGTTGGTTGAGATTTTTTTAGTAAAGTGATATACTTTATTGCATATTTGGAAAATAATGAAAATGGAGGATAAGATAATGGTTAAAGTTGATATAATCTCAGGATTTTTAGGTGCAGGAAAGACAACACTTATTAAGCATCTTCTTGCACATGTATATGCAGGTGAAAATGTAGTTTTAATAGAAAATGAATTTGGTGAAATAGGTATTGATGGTGGCTTCTTAAAGGAGGCTGGTATCGAAATAAGAGAGATGAATTCTGGATGTATCTGTTGCTCTTTAGTAGGTGATTTTGCTACATCTTTAAAAGAGGTTGTATCACGCTATAATCCAGACAGAATACTTATCGAGCCATCAGGTGTAGGTAAGCTTTCTGATGTGGTTAAAGCAGTTGAGAATGTAAAAGATGAATTAGAGCTTGATATCTGTTATAAGGTAGCTGTTATAGATGTGACAAAGTGTAAGATGTATCTTAAGAATTTTGGAGAGTTCTATAAGAATCAGATAGAGAGTGCAAGCACAGTTATTTTCTCAAGAACAGATATCGCTAAGGCAGAGAAAGTGGAGGAAGCACTTGAACTTGTAAAGTCTCTTAATAAGGAGGCAGCAGTTATCACAACTCCTGTACAGGAATTAGATGACGAGATACTTATCAATGCATTGAAGAATGAAGGTGCAGCTAAGGACCTTATTCATGAAGAAGAGTGCTGCTGTGGTCATCACCATGAGCATGGACATCATCATCACCATCATCACGAGGATGGAGAAGAATGTTGCTGTGGCCATCACCATGATGAAGAACATGAGCACCATCATCACCATCATCATCACGAGGATGGAGAGGAATGTTGCTGTGGCCATCACCATGATGAAGAACATGAGCACCATCATCATAACCATCATCACGAGGATGGAGAGGAATGTTGCTGTGGCCATCACCATGATGAAGAACATGAGCACCATCATCACCACCATCATCATGAGGATGGAGAAGAATGCTGCTGTGGTCATCACCATGAGCATGGACATCATCATGCAGATGAGGTATTTACAAGCTGGGGTATGGAAACTTCTAAGGCATACTCAAAGAATAAGCTTGAAGAAATATTTACAAGATTTGATAATGAGACAAAGGGAACAATACTTCGTTCAAAGGGTATATTAAAGTCAGAGGAAGGCGATAACTGGTTATACTTTGACTATGTTCCAGGTCAGTTTGAGATAAGAGAAGGCAACAAGGATTATATCGGTAAGGTGTGTGTAATAGCAGCTGGATATACAGAGGAAGAATTAAAGGAATTTTTTGTATAAAAAGATTTAATTCTAACATTAGATATTTATGTTAACATAGAAAGGTATCAGGTGTTGATATGGAACAGAAAATACAGGTATATATGATATATGGCTTTCTTGAAAGTGGAAAGACACAGTTTATAGACTTTACCACATCTCAGGATTATTTTAAGCAGGATGAACCAACACTTATTCTTCAGTGTGAAGAGGGAATGGAAGAATATGATGTAGATAAATTAAAATCGCTAAATACAACATTGGAGACAATAGAAGAATTTGACGATTTCAATCCGGAAAATCTTGCAGCTATAGCAAAGAAGCATAATCCAGATAGAATCATTATAGAATATAATGGAATGTGGAGTGCTAAGGATATAGAAGAAAGAATGCCAGCAAACTTCGAGATACGTCAGCAGATTACAATCGTGGATGGAGTGACATTTGAAACATATGTAACTAATATGCGATCGCTGTTTGCTGAAATGGTTAGAAATTCAGAGCTTGTAATAATGAATCGCTGTAGGGACATAGACAAGCTTCAGGGTTATAAGAGAACAATAATGTCTCTTAATCAAGGAGTAGAAGTAGTATTCGAAGATGAAGAGGGTGAAATCGATTTGCCTATCACAGACGAAGATTTACCATATGACCTTAAAGCAAATCCAGTGGAAATAGAGCCAGAGGATTACGGCATTTTTTACTTAGATGTATGGGAAAATCCAGATAGATACGCAGGTAAAATGTTCCATCTCCAGACAATGGTAATGAAGGAGCCAAGCTTGCCAAAGAATTACTTCGTAGCAGGAAGACCAGCCATGACATGCTGCGCAGACGATATTGTATTTATGGGATTAATCTGTAAATCAAGAGAAGCGAAAAATTTAGAGAACAAGGATACAGTAGATATGCTAGTATCTGTAGTAAAAGAATATAGAAGTGATTACAATGGAGAAGGGCCAGTACTCTATGCCGACAAATTAGTGGTAACAGCCCCAATGGAAAATCCAGTCGTAAACATGGTATAAACAATGAGTCAAATAGAAAAGCTAGGATAAGCTTGTGCTCGCACAAAAGCTTATCCTAGCTTTTCTATTTGACGAATGTCCTCCATGAGTAACGAAGAGCGAAGCTCGAAGTTACGAATGGAGTCAACTGCGAAGCAGTTGGATTACACCATATGGTAGTAACGAAGAGCGAAGCTCGAAGTTACAAATGGAGGCAACTGCAAAGCAGTTGGTTTATACCATATGCTATGAAAGATAATAAATTGATAAATAATAAAAAGAAGCTGGTCTTAAAATAGTAAAGAAGATTGTATTTCGACAAACGTTGTGTTATCATTTATTTTAGATATATTCAGTGAAGATTGTTTTTAGTTGAATAATGTAGATTTTTGGAGGTTTAGTTATGTCAATGGCGTGTAAAACATGTGGTGGTACAGTAATTCGTGAAGGTAATTATTATGTATGTGAATATTGCAGTAATAAATGGGAAATTGATAGCGGAAATGATGTACATGCAGTTGATCGTGCAAATGCATGGTCTGCTCTTCGTGATGGTGATTTTGAAAAAGCATCTGAACTTTTTGAAAATATTATTATTAAAGAAGAAAATAATTATGAAGCATATTGGGGACGTGCGCTTGCATTTGCTGGAATAGTATATGTTACAGATATGAATGAAAATAAAAAGGTTCCTACTTGTAACAATATCACAGAAGAATCGTTTGCTAATAATAAAGATGTGCAGAAAGCAATTTCGCTTGCGCCTGTAGATATTGCTGAAGGATATAAGCAACAAGTTGGATATATTGAAAAGGTTCGTATTGAATGGTTGGAAAAAGCCAGTAAAGAACCTGCATATGATGTATTTATTAGTTTTAAGGATAGTGATCGTGAGAATGGAATTGAACGAACACAAGATAGTGTAGATGCACAAGATCTTTATAATGCACTTGTTGATGAGGGTTATAAGGTATTCTTTAGTAGAATTAGTCTTCGTGATAAAATTTCCGAGCAGTATGAGCCTTATATTTATAATGCAATTAAAACTGCCAAAGTTATGATTGTATTTGGTGAAAAACCAGAATATTTTAGTTCTGCGTGGATTAAGAATGAGTGGAATCGTTATAAGAATAGAATTGAAAAAGGTGAAAAACATAAGAACTCTCTTGTTGTAGTCTATAAGAATATGGATCCGGGAGAGCTTCCTATAGTTCTTAAATCACGCCAGTGCTTGAATGCAGGGGATATGACGTTTCTTTCTGATTTGAATCGTCATATTAAACGTGTTGTAGATGAATCGAAAAAGTATGTTCAACTTGAAAGAATAGAGATTACAGGTGGTCAGATTGCAAAGAAGGCAACTACCCTTAATATAAATTCTTTAGAAACTAGAGAAGTTGGTCAAGGGGCAATTGCAGAAACTGATATTACAGAACAAGAGTCAATAAAGTTGAGTTATGTGTATTTATCAACGGGACAATGGAATGAAGCAAATGCACTTCTAGAAGATGTATTATTTAATAATCCGACTTGTGCGGAGGCAATATGGTGTAAATTAATGGTAAAACATAAAAATTCTGAGGATTCAGATTTTGTAAAAAAGGTGAATGTATTAAGTAACGATGATTTTATAATGATAGAAAAAGTATTAAATTGCGCTTCTAAAGAGTTCGCAGAGAAAATACTTGAGTTATTGTATAAATCTGAGGAGTATGTTACTGATGGAGTTTATAAAAAAGTATTAGAAGTAATTTTACCATTTAAAATAAATAAACGTCAAAATAGAATAAAGGAGGCATTCTGTGGAGTTATAAATAATAGCAAATATGATAGCTTTGATTTATTATTAAATACGTTAGAGTCAGATGATGTTGAACAATACATAAAATATAATTATGACTATGCAATGAAGACCGCATCTGTAATTGAGAAAAGAGCATGTTTGAATAATATTATAAGGGTTGATGAAGGGAATTTATCGGCATTACGTTTGATTGTTAAAATAGATTTAGAATTTTCTAATACTTTAGATGAAATGATAAAAAGTATTGAACATTTACTTAAATATGCTTCAGATACAGATAAGGAAATAGAAGAGTGCATAAATTGGTTAACTAATAAGATAAATAGAGTTATACATTGTTTAATTGCTAAAAAAATGTTGTGTTATTATAAAAAAGATATTTCGCAACTTAAGGAACAGCTTATAATCCTAAGTTATAAGATGATTGAGAAAAAAATGTTTGCTGAAGTAGAATATTTCTTGAATTTAATTCTTTCATTTGATGCTAATAATGCTGAGGTATATTGGGCAATTTGTCTTATGAAGCTTGAAGCGACAAATGAAGAAAATATTGTAAACAAGAAAAGATTGTTAAAAGATGTAGCTGAATTTAATAGATATTTAGTATTAGTTAGTGATGATAGAAAGAAAAAGTGTATATATATATCAAAAGAGCAAATAGAGAAACAAGAAAGAGTAAAACAACAACAATTAAATAAAATAAAAGAAGAAATACAAACTAAAAAACAAATAAATATGCAAATGAATATAGAAATGGAAACTATTAAGCATAAAAAGTATGGTAGTAGATTTTTAATGTATCTATATGTTTTTATTATTGTAGTAGGGATTGGGTTGAGTTGCTTAGCTTTTTCGGAAACAGAGTGTAAATCTTTTGGTTATCCAGGTTTAGCTATAATAACTATTGGCTCTTGTGGAATATGGAGTGAATATAAAAAAACCAAGGAACAAAAAGAAAAGATAAATGAGATTCAAACAAGGATTTTAGAGGTGGAAAGAGAAATTGAGGAATTAAATACGAAACTGACTAATTAACTTGTAACGTGGGAAAGATGGTTAGCGATAGCCATCTTTTTAGTTTGAATTGATAAGAAAATAGTTTGATTGTTATAATTGTCGTAAATTGTTGAAAATACATTGTATATATGTTAGAATACAATTGTATTCTTTGATGCCATGGTAGGCGTATATTATTATGTGAATATTAAGTAATTTGATAGGAGTTGTTATATGGACGAAGAAAAGAAATTAGTCATTTTACCACTAAAATATAGTGGTGAGACAACGGTAATATCTATGCGAATGCCGAAAGATATGTTGGCAGATATAGATAAAATAGCTGAAAAAACAGGAAGAACGCGTAATGAAATACTGATGTTGAGTATGGAATTTGCTATAGAACACATAACTACGAAAGAATAAGGAGGATTTAGGTTATGGCTAAATTTGCGATTGCATGCCCTGTATGTGGAAAATATGCGGAGGCTAAAACAGGTTTTTTTGCGAGAAAGAAAATTGATTGTTCATGTGGAAATGTAATTAATGTTAAGCTGGATAAGCTTGCGTCAAGAGAGTGTCCGCATTGTGGTAATCAAGTTGCATATGATCAGAGTCAAGGTGAACATGCATTGTGTCCAGTGTGTCATCAAGGCATAAATACTATGGCATTGCAGCAGAAGATAGAAGAGTTTTCATGTTCTCAATGTGGAGTAAGATTGATAACCTCTAAAAGTGCGGCAACATATACATGTCCAGTATGTGATTGTGTTAATGATATTCAGGAACGTCTTGTGTCTGAAAATATTAAGAAAGATGGTCTTGCTAGTATTATTAAGTATGAGGGAAATAACGATACGTTTATATGGAAACATCCAATTGAAGATTTTAATTATGGTTCACAGCTTATTGTACATGAGAGCCAGGAAGCAATATTTTTCAAGGATGGACAGGCATTAGATATATTTGGACCTGGTAGATATACTCTTGAGACGCAGCAATTACCACTTATAGAGAAAGCTTATAAGTTGCCAACAGATACAGAAGGTACATTTCATTCGGAAGTTTACTTCATTAACAAGACAGTACAAATGGCAGTTAAATGGGGGACAGCTGAGAAAGTAAGATTCATAGATCCGCTTACAGGTGTTCCATTGGAACTTGGTGTGTCAGGTGAAATGAATATTCAGGTGTGTAATTCAAAGAAATTATTGGTAAAGCTTGTAGGTACAATGAGTGGATTATCTTGGGATGAAGAAGCAGAAATGACTAAGTCATTGAAATCGTCTTTTAGACCAATGATAGCAAATGCGGTGAAGACTAATCTACCATCTGTAATTAAAAATGAAGCAATTGATCTTCTTGAAATTGATGAAAAATTAGATATTATTTCAGAATGTCTTAAGGAAAAGGTGCAAGCAGGATTTGAAGAATATGGTTTGACTGTGCCGCAGTTTTATGTAACTACTGTAGTTCTTCCAGAAGATGATCCTAATTTTAGGAGAATTCGTGAATTACATACAATAACACTTCAGACAAGAATGTTACAAGCTGAAGCTACTATAAAGACAGCACAGGCTCAAAGTGAAACTATGTATAGAACTGCTCAGGAGCAGAGCAAGGCGGCTATTGAAGTAGCACAACGAGAAGCAGAGTTACAGAGGCAGATAACAGAAACAGAAATTGCAAAAAGAGAGGCTGAAAGAAAAATTATTGCTGCACAAGCTGAAGCACAAGCACAGAGAATGGCTGGTTTGACTGAAGCTGAAATTATGCAGGCAAAGGGGTATTCTCAAAAGGATGTACTTCAGGCAGATGTGCAGAAAGCATATGCAGAAGGTATTGGTAATATGGGACCATCTATAAGTGCAGGTGGAGGAAGTAATATAGTTGGAGATATGCTTGGACTTGGGGTTGGAATGGCAGCAGCAAATGCGGTTGCACCACAGATAGGTAATATGATACAAGGCTTTACTAATCCTATGAATCAGCCACAGATACAGCCACAGATGCAACCACAGATGACAGTTGGAGGTTCATGGGATTGTAGTTGTGGACAGAAAGGAATAGTGGGTAATTTCTGTAGTAACTGCGGAGCAAAGAAGCCACAACCTGCGATGCCTGAAATGTGGAATTGTACATGTGGACAGGTAGGTATAACAGGAAATTTCTGTAGTAATTGTGGTAAGAAGAGAGGTGAATAGTCTATGCATAAAAACAAAGTAAGAGGATGTATAACATTAGCAGTAATAGCAATTGTATTAAGTGTAATAGCGTTTGTTGCACCATTTTTAATGAATGCTACATTTTGGATAGCATATTTGTTTTCAGTTATAGCTATAGCATTTCAGATATATATATTTAAGATATCTTTTTCAGAAACAGAAGATGTAAAGAGTAAATTTTATGGTTTTCCTATCGCTCAGATAGGCGTAATATATCTTGTGGCGCAACTTGTAATAAGTATAGTGGAAATGATTCTTGCTACATTGATTCCAAGCTGGGTTGCAGTTGTGATTAACATAATTGTAACAGCGGCAGCGGTTCTTGGTTGCATTGCCGCAGATACTGTGAGAGACGAGATAGTAAAGCAGGATGATAAATTAAAAAAGAATGTCACAAATATGAGAAGCATGCAGTTATTGTCGGCATCTATCGCAGGACAATGTACAAGTGAAATAAAATGTGAATTAGAGAAATTAGCAGAAGAGTTCAAGTATAGTGATATAGTGTCATCAGAGGCAACTGTTGAATTGGAAAATGAGATAAAACAACAATTAGATGAACTTCAAAGTTCAGTAATAGAAGGAGATATTGAATCAGCGAAGGTTTTGTGCGCTGGAATTCATGCAAAACTTAACGAGCGTAACAGATTGTGCGCACTAAATAAATAGATATAAGTAGCTTAGGAGGAATATACAATGGCAGTAATAAAATGTAAAATGTGTGGTGGTCAACTTAAAATTATTGAAAATTCAAGTGTTTGTGAATGTGAATACTGTGGTACAAAACAGACAATACCAACAGTAAAGGATGAAAATATACAGTCTTTATTTAATCGTGCCAATCATCTTCGTATGAAGGCAGAGTTTGATAAGGCTTCAGAAATATATGAAAAGATAATATCAACTAATGATAAAGAAGCAGAAGCATACTGGGGACTTATATTATGTAAATATGGCATAGAATATGTAGAAGATCCAACAACTTACAAGCGTATTCCAACTTGTCACAGAGCATCTTATGAAGCTGTCGTTGTAGATGAAGATTATAAATTAGCACTTCAATATGCTGATATGTTTCAGAAGGAAATATATGAAAGAGAAGCAAAAGCAATTGATGATATTCAAAAAGGTATCGTGCAGATAGCGCAGAAGGAAGAACCTTATGATGTGTTCATATGTTATAAAGAGACTGACGAAGATGGTAAACGTACACAGGATAGCGTAATAGCTAATGATATTTATTATCAGTTAACACAGGAAGGATATAAGGTATTTTATGCGGCTATAACTCTTGAGGGCAAGTTAGGACAGGAGTATGAACCATACATATTTTCAGCGCTTAATTCTGCAAAAGTTATGTTGACAATAGGAACAAAAACAGAATATTTTAATGCAGTGTGGGTAAAAAATGAGTGGAGTCGATTCCTTAAAATATTGAAAAATGATCGTTCTCGTATGCTTATTCCTTGTTATAGAGATATGGATGCATATGATTTACCAGAAGAATTTGCACATCTTCAGGCTCAAGATATGAGTAAAATAGGATTTATTAATGATCTTGTAAGGGGAATAAAGAAGATAGTAGGTTTGGAGGAAAAAGCAGTATCTGAATCACCAGTTGTACAACAGACAGTAGTTGCAATGTCTGGTAATGTAGAAGCGTTGTTAAAAAGAGGAAATTTAGCACTTGAGGATATGGAATGGGAAAGAGCAGATGGTTTCTTTGAGGAAGTGCTTAATCACGATGCAGAAAATGCATATGCTTATTTAGGAAAAATGTTGGCAGAGTTGAAGTTGTCAAGTGCTTCTAAAATATCAACAATTTCACATATTTCATTTACTGAAAATAAGGATTTTATTAAGGCGTTAAGATTTGCTGATGATAAATTGAAAGAAGAACTAAATGGTTATGTAAAAAAAAGAATGGAGGAAGAAGAAAAGAGAGTATTGAATGAAAAAAGGGTTATGGATGAAATAGAATGGCTTTTGAGTGAAAAAGAGACAAAAAAAGAAATAGATAGTTTAGTTGCGTGTGGTGATGATTATAGTATAGGCCTGAAAAAAGATGGGACAGTAGTGGCGACAGGAGATAATGATAGTAGAAAACGTGAAGTAGAGACATGGCGAGATATAGTAGCGGTTGCGTTTGGTTTTCGTCATAGTATAGGCCTAAAAAAAGATGGGACAGTAGTGGCGACAGGAGATAATAAGTATGGTCAATGCAAAATAGAGACATGGCGAGATATAGTAGCGGTTGCGTGTGGTGATGATCATAGTATAGGCCTGAAAAAAGATGGGACAGTAGTAGCGACAGGAGATAATGGAGAAAGTCAATGCGAAGTAGAGATATGGCGAGATATAGTAGCGGTTGCGTGTGGTGGTTATCATAGTATAGGTTTAAAAAAAGATGGGACAGTAATGGCAACAGGAGAACATGTGTATGGTCAATGCAAAGTAGAGACATGGCGAGATGTAGTAGCGGTTGCGTGTGGTAATGCTCATAGTATAGGCCTAAAAAAAGATGGGACAGTAGTGGCAACAGGATATAATTATAATAGTGAATGTGAAGTAGAGACATGGCGAGATATAGCAGCGGTTGCGTGTGGTCGTAAACATAGTATAGGCCTAAAAAAAAGTGGTACAGTAGTGGCGACAGGAGATAATAAGTATGGTCAATGCAAAATAGAGACATGGCGAGATATAGTAGCGGTTGCGTGTGGTGATGATCATAGTATAGGCTTAAAAAAAGATGGGACAGTAGTGGCTACAGGAAATAATAAGTATGGTCAATGCAAAGTAGAGACATGGAAATTATTTGATAATGTTTATAGTTACTTAGAAGAAAAGGATATAGAATGTAAAGCAGAAGAGGAAAAACGTAAAGTAGAAGAGGAAAAACGTAAAGCAGAAGAGGAAAAACGTAAAGCAGAAGAGGAAAAACGTAAAGCGGAAGAGGAAAAACGTAAAGCAGAAGAGGAAAAACGTAAAGTAGAAGAGGAAAAACAAAAATTTGAATGGCGACAATTAGGATGTTGTCAGCATTGTGGTGGCATGCTTAAAGGCTTTTTTATAAAAAAATGTGTATCATGTTGTAGAGAAAAAGATTATTAAATTTAGGAAGGGATTTTTACATATGAGTCAAGTAAAAGAACAAAAGTATCTACAAGTGTTATTGTTAGGGAATGGTATTAATCAATTAAATGGCGGTAAGTCATGGAATGAATTTTTGCGAGATATAACCACAAAACAAGAGATTTTAGATGGTATTATCCAGTTGGAAAAACTGCAGTGTCCAGAACCATTAAAAGCAATTTTGGTAACAGAAGATCATATTGATGTTGCTATGAAAAATTACTGTAAAAAGATTGCTTTTGAGAAGCAAGCACCACAAATATGTGAAATATATAAAACTATATTAACTATGGGATTTGACGATATCCTTACTACAAATTACACATATGAATTAGAAGTGGCAGCGGCTACACCAAAAGAAATAAATGAATCTAAAGTAAGAGCAATGGCGCGTAATACATTAGGACGCAGGGTTGAGAATAAGTATCTTTTGCATACATATAATTGCTTGAAAGTTCTTGAGTGTGAAAATAGAGTATGGCATATTCATGGAGAAGCGAGAAAACCAGATAGTACAGTTTTAGGACATTATTACTATGGGAATTTACTTTTTAAAATAAAAAATTTTTTGGAAAGAAGAAAATATGCATATATTACAGAAAGTGAATCGTGGATTGATTCGTTCATAATGGGTGATGTTTATATTCTTGGATTTGGATTTGCTTTTTCTGAAATGGATTTATGGTGGCTTTTAAATCGTAAAGCAAGAGAAAAAAGTGATGTGGGCAAGGTGTATTTTTATGAAGCAAAGCCAGATGGTTTTAATGAGAAGCAAGAAATATTACGTATGATGAAATGTGCATCAGATGGAGAACCACTGGTGGAAATCATTGATTGTGGATTTGATGAAAAAGAATTGAAAACATTTAATGATAAATATGAAGCTTTTTATAAAGCTGCGATTGAAGATATTTATACTAAAATGAATAAAGGATAGCTATATAGTGTTTTGGAATTAAATGTATAAAGTATTAAAAAACACTTTACAAATCCGTTAATCGTGTTAAAATATATATGTGTTTTAAACATAATTTAAAAACTGAAATTAAAACGTTGACGAGGACAGTAGATTAGCAAAAAGGAATCAAAGAGAGAAGCAGGTGGTGTGATTGCTTCATTCCCGGCTACATTGAAAACCACCTCTGAGTGACTCTAATAAAGTCCGGTGATTACGTTATAATCATAAGAGTGGTAGCTTTTTTGCTACAATTTGGGTGGAACCGCGATAATATCGTCCCTTGCAGATTTATATCTGTAGGGGATTTTTATATTTGTAGAATTACTAAGTTTATCAAACGTAGTAATTCGTATATCATACGGTAGTTAACAGAAAGGAGTTCGTTATGGCTTTTGAACTAGCAAGAATATCAAACGATGAACAACTTAATATTTTAGCAGGTGTTGCAAATGAAGTCTGGCATGAATTCTTTCCCTGTATTTTATCTGATGAGCAAATTGACTATATGGTTGATAAGTTTCAATCTTACCCTGCCATGAAAAAACAGATGGAAGATGGTTATGAATATTATTTTATAAAGGATAATGATGAAATCTGTGGATATATGGGTATACATGAAGAAACAGAGGATAATAAAATGTTCCTTAGTAAGCTATATTTAAAGAAGGCACATAGAGGAAAAGGTTATGCTGGTCAAACTCTTAAAGAACTCTTTAAAATGAGTAGGGAGAGAGGGCTTAATATGGTATGGCTAACGGTTAATAAGCATAATGAACATACTATTGAAGTATACGAGCATATGGGCTTTGCAAAAGCTCGAACTCAGGTGGCTGATATTGGCAATGGCTTTGTAAT
The DNA here is from genome assembly GCA_017412055.1 of Lachnospiraceae bacterium. Taxonomy (GTDB): domain Bacteria; phylum Bacillota; class Clostridia; order Lachnospirales; family Lachnospiraceae; genus SVEL01. The sequence goes on from JAFQOW010000015.1 coordinate 115,450, forward strand.
GGATGATTACATTATGGAGAAGGTGCTTTAAAATATATTAAGAAAATAGTAAATATCAGATAGGTTTAGAAAGGTTAGGTAACATTATGAAGATTACATTAAAAGACGGTTCAGTAAAAGAATACGCACAGGCAATGTCTGTTATAGATGTTGCAAATGACATTAGCGAAGGTTTGGGTAGAGCAGCTTGTGCTGGTGAGGTAAATGGAGAAGTTGTAGATTTAAGAACAGTTATAGAAGAGGACTGCAATTTAAGCATTCTTACATTTAATGATGAGGCAGGTAAGGCTGCATACAGACATACATGTTCACATGTATTGGCAGAGGCTGTTAAGAGACTTTATCCAGAAGCAAAGCTTGCGATTGGACCATCAATAGACACAGGATTTTATTATGATTTCGAGCATGCTCCATTTTCAAGAGAAGACCTTGATAAAATTGAGGCAGAGATGAAGAAGGTTATTAAGGAAAATGCTAAAATCGAAAGATTCACAATGCCAAGAGCAGAGGCTATTAAGTTTATGGAGGAGAAGGGCGAGCTATATAAGGTAGAGCTTATCCGTGATCTTCCAGAGGATGCGGTTATTTCATTCTATAGTCAGGGTGATTTCGTGGACCTTTGTGCAGGACCACACCTTATGAAGACAGGTGCTATTAAGGCATTTAAGCTTATTTCATCATCTGGTGCATACTGGAGAGGTAAGTCGGAGAATCAGATGCTTGCTAGAATCTACGGTACAGCATTTGCTAAGAAGGATGAGCTTAATGCATACTTAGAGCATCTTGAGGATATTAAGAAGAGAGACCATAATAAGCTTGGTAGAGAGATGGAAATCTTTACAACAGTAGATGTAATAGGACAAGGCCTTCCACTTCTTATGCCAAATGGTGTAATTATGCTTCAGGAGCTTCAAAGATGGATTGAGGACGAGGAGACAAAGAGAGGATATGTTAGAACAAAGACACCTCTTATGGCTAAGTCTGATTTATATAAGATTTCTGGACATTGGGATCACTATAAGGATGGTATGTTCGTTCTTGGTGATGAAGAGAAGGATGATGAAGTATTTGCCCTTCGTCCTATGACATGTCCATTCCAGTATTATGTATACAAGAATAGTCAGAAGAGCTACAGAGACCTTCCATTGAGATATGGTGAGACATCTACACTTTTCAGAAATGAAGATTCAGGTGAGATGCATGGTCTTACAAGAGTTCGTCAGTTTACAATTTCAGAGGGACACTTAATCGTTCGCCCAGACCAGATGGTTGAGGAGTTTAAGGGATGTCTCGCACTTGCTAAGTATTGCTTAGAGACACTTGGTGTTCAGAGCGATGTAACATATCATCTTTCTAAGTGGGACCCAGATAATAGAGCAAAGTATATCGGCGAGCCAGAGGTATGGGAAGAGACAGAGCAGCATATTAGAGATATCTTAAATGAGCTTGAAATTCCATTTACAGAGGATGTAGGAGAGGCTGCATTCTATGGACCAAAGGTAGATATCAATGCTAAGAATGTATACGGCAAGGAAGATACAATGATTACAATCCAGTGGGATCCATTACTTGCTGAACAGTTTGATATGTACTACATTGACCAGAATGGTGAGAAGGTTAGACCATACATTATCCATAGAACATCTATGGGATGTTATGAGAGAACACTTGCTTGGCTTATCGAGCATTACGCAGGACTTTTCCCAACATGGTTATGTCCAGAACAGGTGAGAGTTCTTCCTATTTCGGAGAAGTATGCTGATTATGCTCACAAGGTAGAAGAAGAGCTTAAAGCAAACGGTATCCGTTGCTCAATGGATAACCGTTCCGAAAAGATTGGTTTCAAGATTAGAGATGCAAGACTTAAGAGAGTTCCATATATCCTTGTAGTAGGACAGAAGGAAGAGGAAGAAGGAAAGGTATCTGTAAGAAGCCGTTATCTTGGGGATGAAGGTCAGAAGGAGCTTTCTGTATTCATCGACGAAATCTGCAAGGAGATTCGTACAAAGGAAATCAGAGAGATTAAAGTAGAAGAAAACCAGTAGGAGTAAGTAAATGTTATTAGATAACCTTTTTTTTAGCCTAAATGCTACCATGCCATTATTCTTTGTCATGGTAGTAGGCTGGTTTCTTAAAAATAGAAATTTTATAAATGATGAGTTTGTCAAGGTTTCAAATAAGCTTAATTTCAATGTGACATTGCCGTGCTTTTTATTTCTTGATATGAAGAATTGTAATATAAGACAGAATTTTAATGGTAAGTATGTGTTATATTGCTTTCTAGCTACGTTGACATGTATTTTAGCTACATGGATATATGGGCGAATATTTATAAAGGATAAGTCCGTAATTGGAGAGTTTGTACAAGGCTCTTATAGAGGAAGTGCAGCGGTGCTTGGCATTGCATTAATCGCTAATGTGGCAGGAGATGTGGGTATGGGACCTATTATGATAGTAGGTGCAGTGCCTTTATATAATATATTTGCCGTAATTATACTTGCTGTTGAAAATAGAAATGATGCTGACAGAAATCTTAAGAAATTGATAATGCAAGCAGTTAAGGGTGTGTGCACAAATCCTATAATTATAAGCTTGTTTGCAGGTTTGTTCTTTTCGTATATAGAAAAAGATTTGCCAGGAGTTGTTAATGATACTATAGGGTGCATAGCAAGGATAACTACACCTTTAGCACTTATTTGTATAGGAGCAAGCTTTAAGGGTACAGCAGCCATAAAAATGTTAGGTCCTACATTGACAGCTACACTTATTAAACTTGTCATTCAGCCATTGGTTTTTTTGCCAGTGGCGGCAAAACTTGGATTTGGTGTGGCAGAGATGGCAGCAGTTTTAGTTATGTTAGGTGCTCCTACTACGCCAAGCTGTTACATAATGGCAAAAAATATGGGACATGAAGGTACGCTTACAGCTAGTATAGTGGCATTGACTACGCTATTATCTGCATTTACAGTTACATTTTTCGTGTTTTTTATGAAAAGTGTAGGCTGGATATAAAAGGGAATATGGGAAAGGTTTTGTTGTAGAAGGTATGGGTGTGATATGAAGAAGAAAATACATATTAATTGGAAAGTAATAGCTATTATTATACTGTTTATTTGGGGTATGTATTGTGTGGTAGTAGGCGCAAGCAGATTCTCTAAATGCGAGAAAGCAGTATCGTTTGATGAATTAGCGTACTCGGACATTGAGGATGGCGCTTATGTGTGCGGATACATTAGTAATTTTGTCATAAGAAGAGAAATGGTTAATGATACGCCAGTAAAATCAGCTGTTTCTCAAACACTTATAGATTTCAAGGGTGAAAGCGATATATATACGATACCTGTTAAAGAAGAAAAATATATACAATTGATGGCAAGAAATGATAATACCAAGAAAGAATTGGAAAATATGCTGGAGGATACTTCTGATAAGGCATATTTTGAGGGTATCATAGAAAAAAAGAATATTGAGGTAAATGAGGCTTGGTATGGTGCTGTAGATGAACGTGTATACCCAGGGATAAATAATATTATTTCAGGCTATTATATTAGAGAAATTGATAAAGAGGATTATTGGAATAATATAAGAACTGGCGCTATATTAGTGTTGCTTGCAGTATTATTGTTTATAGATGGAGGTGGATTTGAAAGTCTTATCGATGAAACAGTAGTACAACCAAAGCTAAGTACTTACAAAACCTTTGAATTTGTTAATGACAAGGATGATGAGCTTGTCAATAGAGAGAATATACTGAGGCATCTTAAAAGAAGACAGAAGAGAATTAAGAAGAAAAAAACTGGCAGCATTATTATGCTGATTTTGGGTATTGTTAGTATTATTCTATTGCCGAAGCTAATTCTTGTAGGTATTACCTTGTTATTGTTTGGAGGAAAAGGATGTCTTGAATGGTTTATCAATTCTTCAAATATATATGGAATTAAGCTGGCTAGAAAGATAGGATATGACTCTTTGTATCTGATGATTGAGCAGTGTAAGAGAGACATAAAAGAATTAGAGGAGCTTGTGTATAATGAGCAGAAAGATCAAGGGATTGATTTGTAATTAAATATATATAGGCAAAATAAAAAGCGACGAATAGAAATTAAACTAATTCGTCGCTTTTTTAAAACCCATTAGGTTTGGTATAACCTTCTAAATTCACTTGGTGTCATATCATACTTCTTTTTAAATAATCGGTTAAAGTATGATAAGTTATCGAAGCCTGATTCCATGGAAATGGCGATTATGGATGAAGATGAAGAAATCAATAATCGTGATGCCATAGTCAAGCGATAGTTGTTCAAGTATTCGATAAACGAAACTTCCATATTGTTTTTGAAGAATTTCATAAAATGAGACTGGCTGAAATCGCAAAGGTTAGCCATATCTTCGATTGTGATATTGTCTGCATAGTTGTTTTCAACATATTTTACAATCAGCTTCATCTTGTCCAAGGATTTCTTTTTCTTTGTAGGTGGCTTTTCTTTTGGAAGATTTGTAAATATTACAAAGAACATTTGGAAAAGATAACTCTTAATGGCAAGCTGATAACCATGAGGAAATGTTTTGCATATCTCGTCTGCATTATCTATGCAGCGAGCTATATCATGGTAATACTTACATGTTGTCTGATTGAATATTGTTGGGTATTGGAGAGTTCTCTTTGTTAAAAAACTAAAGTAGTTGTTATAGCAATAATCATTGTGTTTGCTCGCTATAATATCTGCTCCAAATATGATGTTCTCATATTCCATAGTCTCTTCATCTTTTTGTTCAATGGAATGGAGTTGACCTGGTACTATGAGGATAATATCACCGGCTTTTACGTTGTGATATTCTAAATCTAGAGAAATAACACCCTGTCCCTTTTTAACGTAAATTATTTCGTATTCATTGTGCCAATGAGTTGGGACGATTTTAAAATCAAGAGGAATTGTACATAAATAGGTTATGTAAGGAAATTCATCTTCACCATGTGTCTTTTTCTCTTCATAGTTTTCGTATTCAAGTATATTCATGTATGCATCCTTTCTTGAAATACCTTATGATAGAATTATATCAAATTAAGGCATATTACTAGAAGTATTTACAAAATTACAATAGTATTATATAATAGAAAAAGATATGTGTAAGTATAAAAAAAACCATAATTATATCAAATTGGTTAGAAGCATATAAGAAATTTATATTCATATAAGAGTATGGAGGTATATATGAGCGAGAGACGTTGGTGGAAGGAAGCGGTAATATATCAGATTTATCCACGTAGCTTTAATGATAGTGACGGAGATGGTATTGGTGATATTAAAGGTGTCACTGAGAAATTAGATTATTTTAAATGGCTTGGCGTAGATGCATTATGGTTAAGTCCAGTATATAAGTCGCCTAATGATGATAATGGTTACGATATTTCCGATTACTATGATATTATGGATGAGTTTGGAACCATGGAGGATATGGATAATCTTATAGCTGAAGCTAAGAAGCGTGGCATCAAGATTATTATGGATATGGTGTTTAATCATACTTCAGACGAACATCCTTGGTTTATCGAATCTCGTAAATCTAAAAATAATAAATATAGAGATTACTATGTATGGAGAGATCCTGTGGATGGTAAGGAGCCTAATGATATGGGTTCTGTATTTTCAGGTAGTGCATGGCAGTTTGATGAGAAGACGGGACAGTATTATCTTCATGTATTTAGTAAGAAACAGCCTGATTTAAATTGGGAAAACGAAAAGGTAAGAAAAGATATAGCTAAGATAGTAGAATTCTGGCTCGACAAGGGAGTGGAAGGTTTTAGACTTGATGTTATCGAAAATATTGGTAAGATTCCTGATGATATGATAGTTGCCAATGGACCAAAGCTTCACGATTATATTCATGAATTGTATGAGAAGGGCTTTGATTCTCTCGGTACAGGAAAGGATATAGTGACTATAGGTGAATGCTGGTCAGCAAACATTGACATAGCTACACAGTATACTGCACCAGAAAATGAAGAGTTATCTATGGTGTTCCAGTTTGAACATGTCAGCTTAGATGAACAAAAAGGAAAGGCTAAGTGGGATACAAAGCCATTAGATTTATTAGAGCTTAAGAATGTGTTATTTAAGTGGCAGTTAGAACATACTAAGGGTTGGAATACATTGTTCTGGGATAATCATGATTTGCCAAGAATAGTATCTCATTATGGTAATGATACAACATACAGAGTTGAGAGTGCAAAGATGTTTGCGACACTTCTTCACGGAATGAAGGGAACACCGTTTATATATCAGGGTGAAGAGATAGGTATGACAAATATAAAGTTTGATGATATTTCAGACTATAGAGATATAGAGACACTCAATATGTATAAGGAACGTATGGAACAGGGATATGAAGTAGAAGACATAATGAAATCTATCTATATCAAGAGTCGTGATAATGGTAGAACACCTATGCAGTGGACAAGTGGTAAGAATGGAGGATTTACTACAAGTAATCCTTGGTTGGGTGTAAATCCAAATTATAGAGATATAAATGTTGAGAGCGAATTGGCTGATGAAAATAGCGTTCTTCATCACTATAAGAAGCTTATTAGCTTAAGAAAAGAAGAAAAAGCATTTGTATATGGAGATTTTAGACCAATTCTTGTTGACGATAAGGAAATTGTAGCCTATTATAGAGTATATGGTAAGGACAAGTTCTTGGTAATTTGTAATTTCTATGGAAGAGATAGAATTATTGAAATTGCAGATTTTGATGGTACAAATGTAAATGTGACAGAAATTATTAGTAATTATTGTGACTCGAGTACAGAACTTGGTAAACTTAAACTTAGACCATATGAATCTGCTATATACAAAATTGATAGTATTGTACAATAATCTGTATAAATAATACAAGCAATATCTGGAAAATACTATTATAATTTGTGATACGGTGGGTTAAAATGTTGGGGCTCATTAAATATGGAACCTTAAAAACATTATATAAACTAAGATGCGTAGGAGAAGGTTGCATCGAAAAACAGGAGGTAATTATGTTAAAGGAATTTTGTAACAACAAGTACGGTAGAGATTTAAGCGCATGCTCTAATGAAGAGATTTATGTAGCACTTCTCGAGATGACAAAGGAACTCTCTAAGAACAGAGTGTCTGAGGAAGGTAAGAAGAAGATTTACTACATCTCAGCTGAGTTCCTTATCGGTAAGCTTTTATCTAACAACTTAATTAACTTAGGTGTGTTCGCTGAAGTTAAGGCTGAGTTAGAAGCTGCTGGAAAGAGCATTTATGATATTGAAGAGATCGAGCCAGAACCATCACTTGGTAACGGTGGTCTTGGTAGACTTGCTGCATGTTTCCTTGATTCTATGGCTAGCATTGGTCTCAACGGTGACGGTATCGGTTTAAATTATCACTTTGGTCTTTTCAAGCAGGTATTCGAGAATAACTTCCAGAAGGAGACAAAGAATCCTTGGATTGAGAATACAAGCTGGCTTACAAAGACTGATAAGACATACGAAGTTCAGTTCGGTGGATTCTCAGTTAAGTCTGTACTTTATGATATAGATGTTACAGGTTATGAGAATAGAACAAATAAGCTTCATTTATTTGATATTGAGTCAATCGATGAGAGCCTTGTTTGGGGTGATGATATTCACTTCGATAAGACACAGATTGCTAAGAACCTTACATTGTTCTTATATCCAGATGATTCAGATGAAGCTGGTCATATGCTTAGAATTTATCAGCAGTACTTTATGGTATCATGTGGTGCTAGATTAATCCTTGATGAAGTTAGAGCTAAGGGCTGCAATCTTCATGATTTACATGAGTATGCTACAATTCAGATTAATGATACACATCCTTCAATGGTTATCCCAGAGTTAATTAGACTTCTTACAGCAGAAGGTATCTCACAGGATGAGGCTATTGAAATCGTATCTAAGACTTGTGCATATACAAACCACACAATTCTTGCAGAGGCTCTTGAGAAGTGGCCAATCCATTACCTTGAGAGAATCGTACCACAGCTTGTTCCAATCATCAGAGTATTAGATGAGAGAGTAAAGGCTAAATATAGCGATCCTTCAGTTCATATTATTGATGGACAGGGTAGAGTACACATGGCTCATATGGATATCCACTATGGATATAGCGTAAATGGTGTTGCTTACCTTCATACAGAAATCTTAAAGAACAGCGAATTAAATAACTTCTACAAGATTTATCCTGAGAAGTTCAATAATAAGACAAACGGTATCACATTCAGAAGATGGTTACTTCACTGTAACGAGGACCTTGCAGCTTACATTGAGAAGCTCATCGGACCAGACTTCAAGAAGGATGCTACAAAGCTTGAAGAATTACTTAAGTTTATCGATGACGAGGAAGTTCTCAATGGAATTCTTGAGACAAAGAAGGCTAGAAAGGTTGTTCTTAAGAACTACTTAAAGGCTACTCAGAATGTTGACATTGACGAGAACTCAATCTTCGATATCCAGGTTAAGAGACTTCATGAGTATAAGCGTCAGCAGTTAAACGTACTTTATGTAATCCATAAGTACTTAGAGATTAAGAAGGGCAATAAGCCAGAAACACCTATCACAGTTATCTTCGGTGCTAAGGCTGCTCCAGCTTACCAGATTGCTAAGGATATCATTCATGCAATTCTTTGCTTACAGGATATTACAGCTAACGATCCAGAGGTAGCTCCATACCTTAAGGTTGTTATGGTTGAGAACTACAATGTATCTAAGGCTGCTAAGTTATTCCCAGCTTGTGATATTTCAGAGCAGATTTCACTTGCTTCTAAGGAAGCTTCAGGTACAGGTAACATGAAGTTCATGCTTAATGGTGCTGTTACACTTGGTACAATGGACGGTGCTAACGTAGAAATCGCTGAGCTCGTTGGTAAGGATAATATCTATACATTCGGTGAGAGCAGTGAACAGGTAATCGAGCATTACGCTAAGGGTGACTATGTTGCTAAGGATTACTATATCAATGATGCTGATATCAGAGAGTACATCAACTTCCTTATCAGCCCAGAGATGATGAAGGTTGGTAATGCTTATGTATTATTAAGACTTCATGCAGAGCTTATTCAGAAAGACTGGTTCATGACATTGCTTGATGTTAAGGATTACATCAGAGTTAAGGAGACAGCTCTTAAGGATTACGCTGATAGAAAGACATGGGCTAAGAAGATGCTTACAAACATCGCTAAGGCAGGATTCTTCTCATCAGATAGAACAATTGAAGAGTACAACAGAGATATCTGGCACTTATCATAATAAGAAATAAAATATTTCACATATTACCCTCGGTCATAAGACCGAGGGTTTTTGCATCTATCTCCCCTGCCATCACATTCCATTATATAATTCATATTATCGGAATTTTATAAATTATATGAAACGATTTTCTGCCATATACGTATATGACTGCGTACGAAGTATCCATCTATTTTTTACCGCCTCTCGAGGGTTCCGATGATTTGCTTATATGCCCCTCTTGATACTAAGGCTGTGTGTATTTTCGTTAAAAACACAACATAGCTAGTGGTGTTCACAGGACGCGGACAACGATTCGATTTTCTATTTTCAGTATCCCACACCAAAGAATGCTTATTATCCACCTGCCGCCATAACTCATCAGCTTGGCCGATTAACTCTCGCGCAGCGAGAGTAGCCAAGCTTCTTCAAACAGTATTCTGGCAGGTGGGCATTATCTTTGATGTGGGATGCTGAAAATTTAACGAAAATCTCCATATGTTGTCCGCCGTCCTGCGAACATCCACTTAGCTAAGGTTGTGTTTTATCGAAAATATCACACAGTAATAAACTTGTATCAAGAGGGCATTTAGCAAATCACGGGTTCATCGAAACAGCGGTAAAAAGTAGATGGATATTCGTAGCAGTATTTTACTGTGTATAAGCAGAAAATCGTTATTTAATACACATAATATTCCGATAATATGAATTATGAAAAGACAGATGGTGGCAGGGGGGATAGATGCAAAAAAAGGTTGATATTTTGCCTGAGAAATATTAAAATACAATAGTATTAATGTATATTCTGAACATTTGGAGGAAGCTAATGTATAAAATATTAGTTTGTGATGACGAGAAGATAGAAAGAAAAGGAGTTATATTCCTTTTTAAACAGATGGATATAGACTGTGAAATAGAAGAAATTGTCAATGGCCAGGCTGCTCTAGAGTATTTGGAAACACATGAGGTAGATATATTGCTTACTGATGTGAAGATGCCACATATGGATGGAATGGAGCTTATTAAGAAGATTAAGGAAAGAAACCTTAATCCAAATATGAAGATAATTATCGTAAGTGGATACAGTGATTTTGAGTACGCTAAGCTTGCAGTTAAGCTTGGTGTATCCGATTATATACTTAAGCCTGTAGACCCTAAGGAATTTGAACCTACATTGAGAAAGCTTCTTGATGAATTAGATAGTCAGAAGTATGAAAAGGATTTAAAAGAGAAGAGTATGTCCTTTATGAAACAGCATTATTTGTATTCTCTCGTAAATGGCTTGAATGCAAAAGAGGTTGAAGACCTTGGCTTGTCTAAGGGCGAATTAAATGTTGATTATCATAGACTTATGCTTTTGGAGTTTGAACAGAGCTTTTTTGGTAAGTCAGATGATGGATTTATGCAGAATTTGCATGAATGTATAGAGGATGCAGAGTTTCAGTATCTTAATTTGAATACGGATCAGTGTGTTATTTTCTTTGACAAGATGGAAACTGATGAAAGATATTGGAAGGAAATGGCTTCTAAGATTCAGAAGATGATTTTGAATAAATATAAAATGACAGTTTATATTGCTATCTCTAAGGAATTTGAAGATGTGAGAGATGTAACTGCAGCATTTGAGGAAACAGAAAATCTTATGGAAAATAGATTTTATGTAACTGAGTCTAAAATATATATTTCCTATGCTGATGATAAAGTAGCCATAGATGAACATGCGGATGATGATACTCTTATGAAGCAGATGAAGCAGGATATTAAGATGAAGGATACAGAAAATCTTAAGGTTCATTTTGCAAAGCTTTGTGCTAAGTATAAGAAGAAAAATGATTTTTCTCAGGTATATATTAAATTTATATTCTCCAACTTACTTAAGGATTTTTATGATAATTTACCAGATGTTGGAGCACGTGATTTGAATAGTGAGATTGAAAGACTTTATAAGTCAGCAGATTTTCAGACAGTTATAGATATTGTTAATGTGAACATAAAGAGACTTGAGGAAACCTTCCAGTCAAATCCACAGATGATTCACAGAGAAATAGAAAGTGTTAAACAATATATCTATGAGCATTATGGTGAGGAAATCAGTGTTGAATATCTTGCAGATTTGGTTTATATGGCACCTAGCTACTTAAGCTGCGTGTTTAAGAAGGAAACAGGACAGAATCTTAGTAAGTTTATTAAGGCTTATCGAATGGAGAAAGCTAAGGAAATGCTTGAAGAAAGCCATAAGAAAATTGTAACTATTAGTAACGAAGTTGGATATCCAAATGTATCTTATTTCTGTCAGAGTTTTAGAGAGTATTTTGGAATAAGTCCTCAGAAATTTAGAAGTCAGGGGGAGAAGTAGTTGTTTAAAAAGTATTTTTCATTTTTGAACAATATGAAGGTTCGTAATAAGCTTATTATGATTTACTGTGTAATAGGAATTATTCCTATGCTTGTAATTGTTGTTGTATGTGCGTTTCTTTTGTCGGATATATTACGAGAAAGAGAGGAACAAAATTTACAAACATATCTTAAACAAGCTACATATTCGGTTGATTCAGAATTGATAACATATAATAATTTGTCTAGTTATATATCGTTTAATGAGATAATCGGTAAGGTGCTTACTGCGAAATATGACAATACTTATGATATGTACGAACAAATAACAACTATTGTAAAGCCACAGCTAGAAACTGTGGCTTATTTTGGAGATAGTGTTAAGCAAGCTACATTTTATATGGATTTATATGGTAAAACGATTGGCGATGTTATTGTTCCTTTGTCTGAAATAAAAAATGAATATTGGTATAAAGAGGTATGTAAGGATGTAAATCCTCACTGGTATGTGGATATGGAGAATAAACTGGTATTTTCGGTAAGGCGCTCTGCTATTTTGAAAAAAAATGGCGTATTAGGTCTTTTGTATATATCAGTGGATTACGATGAATTGTTTAAAGGCCTTACTTATAATATGGGGACGAATTATGGAATGTTTATCGTAGATAATAATGATAATGTAGTATATGAAACATGTACTTTTGAAGAGAAGTATGCACAGTATCATCTTGAATACAAAGATTTTAAAAGCTTAGAAACGAAATCGAAATATAAAGTGTTGAGCGAAGATTTTGAGCAAACCAACTGGACTATATATTTATATAAACCAGATGTTTCTATAATAAGTGACACAAGACCGATTAAATTATTGGCAACAGTCGTTATAATTGTGGGTATTGCAACATTGTGTCTTGGTATGGTATGGGTTGGAAGATTTATTACAAAGAGACTTTCGTATTTGAGAAAAGGAATGGTAGCAGCAGAGGAAGGTGATTTTAGCCTGAGACTTGAAGATGAGTATAATGATGAGATTGGTAAAGTTATAAGTGGCTACAATACGCTTCTTGGAAAGATACAGACCTTGATAAAGGAAGTATATGAAAGCGAAATTATACAAAAGAAATATGAGATGAAGGCGTTACAGAATCAGATAAATCCACACTTCTTATACAATACATTATCACTTATTAATTGGAAAGCTATAGAAAATGGTAATAAGGATATAAGTGAAATAACACTTGCACTGTCGCATTTTTATCGAACGTCATTAAATAAAGGGAAAAATGTATTGCCTATTTCTGATGAAATAAAAAATGTGAAATCATACATTGCAGTACAGCTATTTATGCATGATTATGGTTTTGATGTGGAATATGATATAGATGAAGAAATTTTAAAATATGATTCTCTTAATCTTATTCTTCAGCCGATTGTTGAGAATGCCATAGAACATGGTTTGGAAGTGATGAATGAGGACAAACGTGGAATTATAACTATAAAAGGTTGGCTAGATAATGATAAAATATATATTAGTGTGACGGATAATGGCGTAGGAATGGATGAAGAAAAAGCAGCGTCTATAATTACTCAGCATTCAAAAGGCTACGGGATTCGTAATGTAAATGAGAGAATACATCTATTTTATGGCAAAGAATATGGTTTGACGGTTCATAGTGAAATAAATATAGGGACTACTATTACTGTATGTATACCGGCTAATTGTGCATTGTGTTTAGAAAAGTAATATGTAAAAAAATAATACTTGACAAATATTGTGCAATATGTATAAAAATGTGAATGTTGTAATACTAAAATATTAATATTAAATAATAAAAAAACAACATATTTCTATAAATTTTAATATATATTTTATATGTATTAAACATTATAATAGTTTCATACGAATTGCCTCGATGATACATCGGAAAGGCAAAAAAAAATTGCATTTAATGCATATAGGAGGAAAAAAATGAAGATTAAGAAGTTAACAGCACTTGCTATGACTACAGCAATGTGCGCAGCAACAATTTTTGGTTGTGGTGGCTCTGACGATAAGAAAGAGACAACTACAGCACCGGGTGCAACAACACAGGAAGGCGGCGAGACAACAACAGCTGCTCAGGAAGAAGCTCTTACAGCTGAGCTTAAGGTATGGTGTCCAGCAGAGGATCAGGAGTCTGGTTGGATGAACAAGATGCTTGAGAACTTTAAGGCAGCTCACCCAACATGGAACCTCACATTCACAGTTGAGACATGTTCAGAAGGTGATGCAGGTAAGAATGTAAAACAGGATCCTACAGTTGCAGGTGATGTTTATTTCTTCGCTAACGATCAGTTAATCGACCTTATCAATTCAGATGGTATTGCTAAGCTTGGTGGTTCAACAGCTGATTATGTTAAGAGCACAAATAGCGAGAAGCTTGTAGCTACAGTTACACAGAACGGTGATATCTATGGTATTCCATTCACAGATAATACATGGTTTATGTATTACAACAAGAGCATCTTCACAGAAGATGATGTAAAGAACCTTGATACAATGCTTTCAAAGGCTAAGGTAGCATTCCCTCTTACAAACACATGGTACTTCCAGGCATTCTACGCTGCTGTAGGTGGTGTATTCTGTGGTGCTAATGGTGACGATGAGGCTGCTGGTATTGTTCTTGGTGACAATGCAAAGGCTGCTACAAAGTACATTGTTAACTTAGTAAACAACCCTAACTTCGTAAACGATGCTGACGGTGTTGGTATAGCAGGTCTTGGTGATGGTTCAATCGGTGCTTTCTTCTCAGGTACATGGGATTACCAGAACGTTGTTAAAGCAATCGGTGAAGAGAATGTTGGTATCTGTCAGCTTCCTACAATTACTGTAGATGGTAAGGATTACACACTTAAGGCATTTGCTGGTTCAAAGGCTATCGGTGTTAACCCTAACTGTCAGAATCAGAAGGTTGCTGTTGCTTTAGCTCAGTACTTAGCAAGCGAAGAAGCTCAGTTAGCTCATTATGAGATGAGAGGTATCATCCCATGTAACACAACATTACTTGCTACAGAAGCTTTACAGAAGGATGCTTTAGCTCAGGCTCAGGCAAACACAGTTGCTAATACATCTATCAACCAGCCAGTTAATACAACATTCAACACATACTGGTGGTCAGTAGCTGGTACTATGTCTACAAACATCTACAATAAGGAAATCACACTTGATAATGCTGATGCTAAGACAGATGAGTTCCAGAGTGCTCTTAAGGGCGAATAATTAATTGGTTCGCATATAAGATAGTTATATCTTGAAAATGTAAAATATCTCCATGGTATCAGCAATGTACCGATGCCATGGAGATTTTTTTAAGACAGCGAGGTGGAATTGTGAAAAATATTTTTAAAAGAAAACCATCAGATTTCCCAACGGAGTATACTGTAAGTAATGCCTTTAAAAAAGGTGATGCACTTACAAAGTTATCATTTCTTTTATTAGGTGTTGGCAATGTTGCCAAGAAACAGGTGGTTAAGGGAATTCTCTTTTTAATTACAGAATTAGCTTATATTGGTTATATGATATCGTATGGTTTCTATTCATTAAAGGAACTTACGACACTTGGACATTATGAAAAAATAGAAACATGGTCTGAGGAAGATGGATGTTATATATATGAACAGGTGGGTATTGAATCAATTCAAGTGCTTCTTTTTGGTGTGTTCACGATTATTTTAACATTACTCTTTATTGCTTTTTGGCGTGAGTGTGTTAAGAGTGCTTATAAAGCGCAGTGTTTAGCTAAGGAAGGTAAGCATATTAATTCATTTAAGGATGATATTAAAGATTTATTCAATGTAAATTTGCATAAGTTATTGCTTACTTTACCACTTGCGGGTATACTTACATTTTCAGTATTGCCGTTGATATTTATGATACTTCAGGCGTTTACAAATTACTCAGATGTAGATAATAAATTATTGAAATTTGATTGGACTGGATTTGATGCATTTAAGCAGGTTCTTAGCTTAAAGGGTGATATCGGTAGACAGTTCTGGTCAGTTTTACTTTGGACAGTTATTTGGGCAATTTTTGCAACAGTATTGAATTATATCTTCGGTATGATTCTTGCTCTTGTTATCAATAGAAAAGGAACTAGATGTAAGGGTATGTGGAGATTCTTCTTCATCTTATCTATTGCTATACCACAGTTCGTATCGTTACTTATCGTAAGAACAATGCTTAAGGATAACGGTGCTATCAATAACATACTTATGGATTGGGGTCTTATTGATACACCATTACCATTCTGGACAAATGCTACATGGGCAAGAGTTACAGTTATCGTTGTAAACTTATGGGTAGGTATACCATATACAATGCTTCAGATGACAGGTATTTTACAGAATATTCCAGCAGATCTTTATGAGGCAGCTAGAGTAGACGGAGCTAATTCATTTGTTGTATTCTTTAAGATTACACTTCCATATATGCTCTTCGTAACTATGCCACATCTTATTACAACATTTACAGGAAATATAAATAACTTTAACGTTATTTATCTCTTGTCAGGTGGTGGACCAGCGTCCGAACATCTAAAAGATACAGCCGGACAGACAGATTTGCTTGTTACATGGTTATATAAGTTAACTATTGATCAAAATGATTTTAACATCGGTGCAGTTATTGGTATTATGACATTCATAGTACTTGCTATCGTTTCATTAGTAACTTATAGGAATACAAATTCTTATAAGGACGAGGAGGGATTCCAGTAAAATGAGTACAGGTAATTTAGCAAAAAAACAATCAAATAGTGCTAAGACATGGAAAACTGTTAAGAACAGTTTAGTACACGTTGGCTTGGCAATTATGTCAGCAATCTGGTTATTCCCTATTTTCTGGGTTGTAATGACAAGTTTAAGAGTTGAGAATGGCGGTGTAGGTTCATATACTAGCTATTTCTTCCCTAAGGAGCTTGGTTTTGATAACTACGTTAAGTTATTTACTGATACAAAGCTTCTTAACTTCCCTAAGATGTTTATGAATACATTGATAGTAGCTATATTTTCATGTATAGTAGCTACATTCTTTACAATTTCAGTTGCTTACTGTATGTCAAGACTTAGATTTAAGGTTAGAAAGACATTTATGAACATTGCCATGATTATGGGTCTTTTCCCAGGCTTTATGTCAATGATTGCTATCTATTATATCTTAAAAACAGTAGGTTTAACAGAAGGTTCTAACATTCGTATAGCAATGGTACTTGTATATTCAGGTGGTGCTGGTTTAGGTTTCTTGGTAGCAAAGGGCTTCTTTGATACTATTCCAAAGACACTTGATGAGGCAGCTCTTATCGATGGTGCTACAAAGTGGCAGGTATTTACAAAGATTATTATGCCTCTTAGTAAACCAACAATCGTTTATACAGTATTAGGTGCTTTCATGGGACCTTGGGTAGATTTCATCTTTGCTAAGGTTTTATGTGGTGTAAAGAAAGATTATTATACTGTATCAATCGGTTTGTGGAATATGCTTGAGAAGGAATATGTACATCAGTACTTCACAAGATTCTGTGCTGGTGCGGTATGTATTTCTATTCCAATTTCTATAGTATTCTTAAGTATGCAGGGATGCTACAAGGAAGGTATGTCAGGTGCCGTAAAGGGTTAATAGACAAATCAAATATTAAAAAATTGACAACAAAATATTGCAATCTTAGATTGCAGTATTTTGTTGTTTTAGGTTATAATCATAGTAATAAAGTTATTATGATTATAAATAGGTGACAGAATGAAAAGAATTACAGGTTTAATATTATTTGTAAGTATAATTGTTGTGTTGAGCACCAGTTGTGAGAAGAAAAAAGTGCAATCGGTAAATAATGTGGTTAGCAATGAAGAACAAATGAAGCTTGCTTCGACGACTTCATTTGAAAAGTATCCAGAGCTTATAACTTACACGCTGGGAAAAGAGATAAGTACCAATAATTCTAACATGCCAAGTGAAGATACTTACGAGGATAATGCATATACAAGGTATCTATTAGAAAAGCTTAATGTACAAAATGTTAATGAATTTGAAGCAATGGGAGATTTGTACAATACAGAGGTATCAATGTCAATTGCCATGAGTGATATACCAGATATTATGGTTGTTAATAATTATAGTGATGTTGCGTTGATGTATAAGATGGGATTGCTAGCTGACCTTTCAGAGAGCTATGAGAATTGTGCCAGCGATGCTATAAAGGAAATGTATGAAAGTTATGGAAGTGAATTGCTGGATAGTGTGACGATTGATGGAAAGATTATAGCTATTCCTGAAACAAATATTGCAGAAGGACCAAATCTTGTGTGGTTAAGAAAAGATTGGATGGATGAGCTGCAATTGTCAGAACCTAAAACCCTCGAGGATGTAGAGTATATAATATCAAAATTTATAGAAGCTGATTCTAATAGGGTTGGACTGGTAACTACAGCAGTTCTTTGTGGTGAAAGTGGTTATAGTAGCCAATATCTTACAGATATAATATTTGCGAATTTTGGGGCATATCCAAAGCAGTGGATTCAAAAAGAAGATGGAAGTGTTGTGTACGGTTCTGTACAACCAGAGGTAAAAGAAGCATTAAGACACTTAAATATGTTATATGAAAAGGGAATTTTGGATAAGGACTTTTTATTTAGAACAACATCTAACATAATAAGTTTAATAGAAGATGGAAAGTGTGGCTCATTCTTTGGACCATGGTGGTCACCAAATAATCCTCTAATGTATACAGTAGAAGAAGATGAGAATGTGGAGTGGAAGGCATATCTTATTTCAACTAATGATGAAGGTGTTACAGTATATCCGTCTACCAGTCCTACTAGCTATAAATATGTAGTGGTTAGCAAGGAATGTGAGCATCCGGAGATTGCATGGAAAATTATAAGTACGCTATTTGATTATGCAAGATATCAGGATAAGGAGAATACTGCAGAACTGGAAGAATATGATAAAAATGCGGTTGACCCAACAGCGAGACCGTTTGTTATAAATGTAGATTACAAGGATGCATTGAAAAGAAGCTATTCAAATATAAGTATGGCAGTTAATGGCGAAAAAGATATAAACGATATAAATTCATTGGAAAAATCATACGCAGAGCAATGCATAGAATATTTGAATAGTGATGGAGAATTTTCAGCCCAGCAATGGGCAGCATATGAATCGCGAATCAGCGCGTGTTCACTTATAACAGGTGAGAATGTAAAAGAGATTAAGTCGTTATTTTTTACAGCTACACCTACTATGGAACTGTATTGGTGGAAGTTAAAGGAACTAGAAAGTAATGTGTATTTACGAATTATTACAGGTGAAGTAAGTGTAGATTATTTTGATAATTTTGTTAGTGAATGGGAGAACCAAGGCGGTGAAACCATTTCGAAAGAGGTTGAAGAATTAATCAACCAAAATAAATAAAAGTCTGAAAGGAGATAAGACATGAAGAAATTTAAAAAGATAGCATCGTTATTTTTTTCGATAGTTATGGTATGTTCTGTATTTACAGGATGCAGTAAAGGAAATGGTGATGATGGAGCAACTACTGAACCAACTACAGTAGATAAGGCTAGTATGACACCAGAGGAGTATTACAATATAGATAGTTGGGAAAGCAGCGAGAATGTAATTGATGATAATTATAGAAATTATTATCATATATTTGTGTATTCTTTTGCTGATAGTGATGGTGATGGTGTAGGTGATTTAAATGGTATTACATCTAAGCTTGATTACATTGAAGAGATGGGATTCAATGGTATCTGGCTTTCACCAATTCATCAGTCTACAACATATCATAAGTATGATGTAGTTGATTATTATAGTATTGATGAAGAATATGGTACTATGGAAGACTTTGAAAAGTTTATGGAAGAGTGTGAGAAAAGAGGAATTAAGGTTATTCTTGATTTAGTATTCAATCATACTTCTACAAAGCATGAGTGGTTTAAAGAAGCTTCTGAGTATTTAAAAGGTTTAGAGTCAGGTGAAGAAGTAAATCTTGAAGAGTGCCCATATGTTGATTATTATCATATAATGAAGAGCGATGAAGTGACAACTGGAAAGTATTATAAGATTACAGGCTCTGATTATAGTTATGAGGGTCAGTTCTGGGATCAGATGCCAGACTTAAATCTTGCTAGCAGTGAAGTTAGAAAGCAGATTGAAAAGGTTGCACAGTTTTGGGTAGATAAAGGTGTAGGCGGATTTAGATTAGATGCTGCTAAAGAATTTTATACAGGACAAACAGAAAAGAATATTGAAGTGCTTAGCTGGTTTACAGATTATTGTAAGAGTTTAGATGAAGATTTATATTTGGTAGCAGAGGTTTGGGATAGCTTTTCAACTATTTCAAAATATTACACAAGTGGAATTACAAGTATATTTGACTATGCATATGGAGATTCTTCGGGGCATATTATTAGAGCAATTCAATCAGCAGGTGATGGTAAAACAGGTAAGAGTTTAGCATCTACATTTGTAAAGACACAGGATGCATATTTAAATAGCAATCCTAATATGATTAATGCACCATTCTTAAGTAATCATGACTGTGGTAGAATAGCTGGATTTTCTTCTGGTAAGCAGGAGAGAATAAAGATGGCAGGTGCTCTTAACGCGTTTATGAGTGGTAGTTCATTCACATACTATGGTGAAGAGCTTGGTATGAGTGGTTCTGGTAAGGATGAGAATAAGAGAGCGCCAATGTATTGGAGTGATTTTGGACAGATGGATGGAGTATGTGCAGGTCCTTCAGCAATGGATGAAGTAAAGCAGAAGTTTGGTTCACTTGAGACACAGAAGCAGGATAAGTATTCAATTTACTGGTATTACAGAAATATTTATCATATCAAAAATATGTTCCCTGAGATAGCAAGAGGTAAGGTTGCAGTTATGGATGCTATCGAAGATGGAAATGTATGTGCAATCAGCAAAACATATAATGACGAGACAATTTATATCTTATTTAACATCAATAAGGAAGCTACAACTGTTAAGGTTCCAACAGACAAATATAGCTATGAAGGTCTTGTAGCAAGTCTTGCAATTGATGAAAATGAAGTATCAATGGAAGGAGATACAGTTACACTTCCAGCATATGGAATAGCTGTGATAAAATAATGAAATTTGTATATAACAAGAATGATTTAAGAACTCTAGCAAGAGCTGAGGAGAATTGTTACCTTATAACAAATGGTTTAGGTGGATTTTCATCATTAACTATAGGTGGTTCGTGTGCCAGAGGAGACCAGACTCTCCTCATGGCTGCACTTACTGCACCAAATAAGAGATATCAGCTCATAGCTAACACAATTGAAAAGCTTTATATAGATGGTAAAGAATATCTATTGTCAGCTCAGCGTTTCTTAAAGGACGAAGATGAGTGGCAGGGCTTTAAGTATTTAAATGGATTTTCTTATGAGTATTTACCTGAATATGTTTACAAGGTAGGTGCTGTAGAGGTTGTAAAATCTGTTGTGATGAAGCAGGGAGTTAATACGCTTGGTGTTAAGTATGAGATTATTAATTATGGCGACGAGAAGGTTAGCTTAGAGGTTACACCTCTTCTTAATTTCTCACCTAAGGGTAAGATGCCAGCAAAGGACCAGAAGTTTGAATTTGCTGATAACACAATTAAGAGTGAAGGTATAACCCTTAAGTTTACAACAGATGGAAAAGTTTCTTCATATCCAACAAAGAAAATAGAAGATTTTTATTATGCGTATGATGAGAGAGATGGTAGAAATAGTGAGGGCTATGCTTTTTATAACCATACACTCACATTTGAAGGTGCTAAAGAGCATTATGTTATCTATAGCACAGATAATGCAGATGAGAATATTGATGAATTATTTGCAGGTGAAATAGATAGACAGGAGGAGCTTATTAAGACAGCTGGTTTAAAGAATGAGACAGCAAAGTGCTTAGTAAGAGGAGCAGATGCCTATATTACTTACAGAGAGTCTACAAAGGGTAAGTCAATCTTAGCTGGTTTCCCATTCTTTGAGGATTGGGGAAGAGATACTATGATAGCTCTTGGCGGTTGTACTATATCTACAAAGCAGTATGACACTGCAAAGAGTATTCTCAGAACATTTATGAAGTATTGTAGAAAGGGTATTATGCCAAATCTTTTCCCAGAGGGAGAGGATGCTCCTATGTACAATACTGTAGATGCTGCATTATTATTTATTAATGCTGTGTATGAATACTACAAGGCTAGCAAGGATGTGGAATTTGTTAAGGAAGCTATGCCAACTATCAATGAGATTATTCATTGGTATAAGGAAGGTACAGATTTCCATATTAAGATGGATACAGACGGACTTATTATGGCAGGAAGTGATTTAGAGCAGCTTACATGGATGGATGTTCGTGTAAATGATATACTTCCAACACCTCGTCATGGAAAGCCAGTAGAGATTAATGCATATTGGTATAATGGACTTATGATAGCTGAGGAGTTTTCAAAGCTTCTTAAGCTTTCAGATGAGGAAAAGGTAGCTGATTACAAGACACTTGCTGCACAGGTTAAAGAAAGCTTTATTAAGGAATTCTGGAATGAGAAGGAAAATTGTCTTAAGGATTTAGCATCTGGTACAAAGGCTGATTGTCAGATAAGATGTAATCAGATATGGGCTGCATCTATGCCATATTCTATGCTAAATAAGGAGCAGGCAGATGGTGTTATAAGAAAGGTATTTGAAGAGCTTTACACACCAGTTGGTTTAAGAAGCTTATCACCAAAGGATGAAGAATTCCATCCTGTATATGTTGGTCCGATGGTAGAGCGAGATATGGCATATCATCAGGGAACTGTATGGGGATTCCCATTAGGAGGATATTATATAGCATATCTTAAGTGGGCAGAGGATAAAAAATACGCTGCCAAGGTATTGTATCGTCAATTAGAGGGTATTACAGCTACACTTAGAGAGGGCTGTATCGGACATATTGCTGAGATATATGATGGTCTCAATCCAACAGATTCTAAGGGATGCTTTGCACAGGCATGGAGTGTTGGGGAGATTTTAAGAGTATACGAAGCGTTAGAGGTTATAGAAAACAACTAAGCTATAATTATTCAGAGCTATTAAAAAGGGTTTTGAATAGTTAGTTAAAAGGACTACAACTATGAAAAAAGATAAGGAGTTTAGCTTGTATGAAGAGTAGTTTAAAATTAAAGAAGCTGTATGAATCAGCAGAATTTAAGAGTCACCATATATATGATGGCAATGATCTTGGTGCAACTTATAAGGACGGAAATGCTATATTTAAAGTATGGGCACCGATTGCAGATAAGATTAGTGTAAATATATATGAAAAAGGAACTCCTAAGGAAGAGGGAGATAAGTTATTAGCTACAAAGCCTATGACAAAGGGCGATAAGAGTGTATATCAGTGTGTAGTAGATAATTTAGGTGACCTTCACGGAAAATTTTACACATACGTTATCGAAACTGATGGTGAATCTGTAGAGACAGCAGATCCATACTGTGTGGCTTGCGGTGCTAACAGTATGCGTTCAATGGTAGTTGATTTATCAAAAACAAATCCAGAAGGCTGGGAAAATGATAAGAAGCCTTCTATTCCACTTGAGGAAGCTGTAATATATGAAACTCATGTTAAGGATTTTTCATATGATGAGAATTCGGGTGTGTCAGAAGAAAAGCGTGGAAAGTATATTGCATTTACAGAGGATGACACTTATTATACAGCAGAAAATGGAGATAAATATCCAACATGTGTCAATTATTTAAAGCAATTAGGTGTAACATATGTACATTTGCTTCCTATAGCAGATTCTGGCTCAGTAGATGAGGCAGAGGCATATTATAATCCTGGTGACCAGTTTAACTGGGGATATGACCCTATGTTATACAATGTTCCTGAAGGATATTATTCTACAAACCCTTTTGATGGAACTGTTCGTATCAATGAGATGAAGCAGCTTGTCATGGCACTTCATAAGGCTGGAATCGGTGTAGTTATGGATGTGGTTTACAATCACACATATCACACAGATAATCCACTTCATCACACAGCGCCATACTATTATCATAGAATAGATGAGAATGGTAATTTTTCAAATGCTTCAGGCTGTGGTAATGAAACAGCCAGTGAGCATGAGATGTATAGAAACTTTATGGTAAATTCTATTCTTTATTGGGCTAAGGAATACCATATTGATGGATTTAGATTTGATTTAATGGGTATTCATGATACAGAGACAATGAATGCTATTAGAACTGCATTAAATAAGCTTCCAAATGGAGAAAAAATTCTTCTCTACGGTGAGCCTTGGACAGCAGGTCCTACAGCTATGGCAGAAGGCTTTATTAGCTCTGTAACAGCCAATGCAGAGCATCTTATGGATGGTATATTTATATTCAGTGATACTATAAGAGATGCTGTAAAGGGTAGCGTATTCGAGGCAGATGAGCCAGCGTATATTAACAGTACAGTGGAGGGCGCTAAAGCATTTGTTGATGAATTAAAGAAGGCTATTACATTGCCAAATCGTATAACTTATGTATCAGCACATGATAATTTTACATTATATGATAAGCTTCTTATGTCAGTGGAATCAGAAAAAGAAGAGACTGTGGAAGCTGTGAAGAAGTATGGTAAGGGCACACCAAATGATGCATTTGCTCGCAAGGAAAATATCGCTAAAATCAATAAGATGGCGGCAGGTATTTATATGACAGCAGCAGGCATTCCATTCTTTCAGGCAGGAGAAGAGTTCTTAAGAACAAAGTATGGTGAAGATGACAGCTATAAGTCATCAGCTAAAATAAATATGCTTGATTGGAAGAGAGCATATGAGAATAAAGATATAGTAGAGTATTATGCTAATCTTATTAAAATTAGAAAAGAGCACAAGGAATTATTCCATATGTCAGATAATGGCGGTGCATCAGTTGAGTTTAAAGCAGCTGATGAACCTAAAGTTGAATTTGTAGTGGATAAAAAGGTGGAGGTGGTGTATAATCCATCTGAGGCTTGTGTCGAGATTAAAGCATAATGTAGGTTTAAACCCTCGCCCTGTCGGCGAGGGTTTTATATGTGTTGGATAAGAATTTCAGAATCAAACGCTTTGTTAATTATATTTAGTCATTTTATAAGCTCTATGCTGTCTTTTCACATGCTACAAATATATGATTTTCTAAATACTTTGATTTAGGTTAATAATATAGAACGTGACCGGCGCCTATTCGCCATCCATGGCTCAGAGACGCCTTATTCCAACATCGTGTTGGAATATCACTAGTTGAGAGCAAAGTATTAAGAAAATCTATATATTCTTCGCTATCGTGAAAGTGACAGCATAAAGTTATAAAATAACTAATTAAAACTTTTTATAAAGCGTTTGATTCTGAAATTCTTAATGGAATATATAAAACCCTGCCGACAGAGCTAGGGTTTTAAGAAGTGAGTAGGAGTGCAGGATGAGACAGATTTGGATGTATATGAAAAATTATAAAAAGGAGACGGTGCTGGCACCTTTATTTAAGATGCTTGAGGCGTGCTTTGAGCTTTGTGTACCTCTTGTTATAGCTGGTCTTACAGATGTAGGTATTAGGAATGGTGACAAGGGATATATCGCAAAGATGGGACTTGTGCTTTTTGTACTTGCGGCTATAGGTTTTTGCTGCTCAGTGGTGGCACAGTTTTTCTCTGCAAGAGCAGCTGTAGGTGTGGCTACAAAGCTTAGACATAATCTATTTAAGCATATTGAGAGCTTTTCATTTACTGAGATTGATAAGGTGGGAACATCTACGCTTATTACCAGAATGACCAGTGACGTTAATCAGGTTCAGTCTGGTGTAAATATGCTTCTTAGACTGTTCCTTCGTTCGCCGTTTATTGTATTTGGTGCTATGGTTATGGCATTTACTATAGATGTGAAATCAGCACTTATATTTGTGGTAACTATAATTGTATTGTTGATAGTTGTATTTGCCATTATTTTGTATACGATTCCAATGTATAAGAGAGTACAGAGCGCACTTGATAGAGTACTTGGAATTACGAGAGAGAATCTTACTGGTGCCAGAGTCATCAGAGCCTTTGGTATGGAAGATGAGGAGATAGAAGAATATGATAACAGGACTTCGCTTTTATTTAAGCTTCAGGTAGCTGTAGGTAGAATATCAGCACTGATGAATCCTGTTACTTTATTTATAATAAATTTAGCAACTATAATTTTGATTTGGACTGGTGGTATTCAGGTAAATGATGGAAGACTTAGCCAGGGTGAGGTTATAGCCCTTGTTAACTATATGTCACAGATTTTGGTAGAGCTTGTAAAGCTTGCGAACTTGATTGTAACCCTTACTAAGGCAGTAGCTTGTGGCAATAGAATAGAGGGTATCTTTGACATTCAGTCTACATTGGAATTAAAGGATATTATTGAAAATGAAACTAAAGATAATAAGGATATATCGTCAAGTGAATATGCCATAGAATATGATAATGTATCTATAAAGTATAGTGGTTCACAAGAGGAAGCAATGAAGGATGTATCCTTTAAGATAAAGAAGGGTGAAACAGTTGGTGTTATCGGTGGTACAGGTTCTGGTAAGACTACACTTATACAGGCTATACCTAGATTTTATGATGTAAGTGAAGGCTGCATTAAGGTTAATGGTAAGGACATAAAGGATTATAGCTTAGAGGATTTGAGAAATAGAATAGCTGTAGTATTACAGAAGGCAGTTTTATTTAAGGGGACCATAAGAGAAAATCTTCTTTGGGGTAAGAAGGATGCCACAGAGGAAGAAATATATGAGGCTCTTGATAATGCTCAGGCTAGAGAGTTTGTTGATAAGAAGGAAAATGGAATTGAGGAAATGGTAGAGCAGGGTGGAAGAAACCTATCTGGTGGACAAAGACAGAGACTTACTATCGCCAGAGCTCTTATAAGAAAGCCAGAAATTCTCATATTGGATGATAGCTCATCAGCACTTGATTATGCAACAGATTCAAAGCTTAGAGGAGCCATAAAGGAAATGAGTGATAAGTATGATACGACAGTTATTATCGTATCACAGCGAGCTACATCTATTATGCACGCGGATAAAATCATTGTGCTTGATGATGGAGAAGTAGCTGGAATGGGAACTCATGAGGAATTGCTTGAGAATAATCAGGTATATAAAGAAATATATATGTCGCAGAATGCGTTAAAATAAAATCGTAGTTTCGAAGAAACTGTGATTAAGTAGAGGTGCTGAATATGAGTAATAATGTAAAAAAGAAAAGTACAATAAAGAAGATAATTCCATATATAAAGAGATATATGGTTTTTGTGGTAATGTCCCTTATATTTGCTGCAGGGACTGTGGGACTTACCCTTTATATTCCCAAGCTTACAGGTGAAGCAATTGATTTAATTATAGACAAGGGCTTTGTGGATTTTGAGGGCATATTTGATATTTTATTTAAGATAGGCTTATTTTCATTGATAGCATCTCTTATGCAGTGGTTTATGAATTATTGTAACAATAAGATAACTTATGGTGTAGTTAAAGATATAAGAGATGCAGCATTTGTTAAGATAGAGAAGCTTCCGCTTAAGTATATTGATACACATCCTCATGGAGATACCGTAAGTAGAGTTATAGCTGATGCAGACCAATTTGCAGATGGCTTACTTATGGGCTTTACACAACTTTTTTCTGGTGTGATAACCATATGTGCCACAGTTGGATTTATGATAAGCATTGATTATAGAATCGCACTTATTGTTATAGTGCTTACACCTATTTCAATATTTGTAGCAAAGTTTATCGCTAGCAAAACTCATGATATGTTCAAGCTTCAGTCTGTAACCAGAGGTGAGCAGACAGCTTTTATCGATGAAATGATAGGTAATCAGAAGGTAGTGCAAGCATATGGAAGAGAAGATGAGACACTTGAACAGTTTGACGAGATTAATGGAAGATTAGAAAAGTATTCTCTCAGAGCAGTATTTTTCTCATCCCTTACAAATCCATCAACGAGATTTGTAAATAACATTGTATATGCAGTCATTACAGTTGTAGGTGCAATTATCGTAGTAGGTGGCGGAATATCCGTGGGAGATTTAACATGTCTTCTTAATTATGCCAATCAGTATACAAAGCCATTTAATGAAATATCTGGTGTTATTACTGAATTACAGAATTCATTTGTATGTGCAGCTAGAGTGATGGAGCTTATAGAAGAAGAGACGGTTACACCTGACAGTGAATCTGCAGTAGTTTTAGAGGATGCAGACGGTTCAGTAAGTTTGGATAATGTATCATTTTCATATGTTCCAGAAAAAGAGCTTATTAAGAATCTAAATCTTTCTGTAAAGCCAGGTCAGAGAATTGCAATAGTTGGACCGACAGGATGTGGAAAGACTACTCTTATAAATCTTTTAATGCGTTTTTATGATGTGAATAGCGGTTCTATTCGTGTAAATGATATAGATATTAGAGAAATGACAAGAAGAAGCCTTAGAAGCTCTATAGGTATGGTGCTTCAGGAGACTTGGCTTAAGAGTGGTACCATTAGAGAAAATATTGTTATGGGCAATCCTTTAGCTACAGAGGAAGAGGTTATAGCGGCAGCTAAGGCGGCTCACGCTCATAGCTTTATAAAGAGACTTCCAAATGGATATGATACTGAAATCGGTGAGGATGGTGGAAATCTTTCTCAAGGTCAGAAGCAGCTTCTTTGTATCACAAGAGTTATGCTTACAAAGCCACCGATGCTTATACTTGACGAAGCTACATCGAGCATAGATACTCGTACTGAGATAAAGATACAGAAGGCTTTTGATGCACTTATGGAAGGAAGAACAAGCTTTATCGTAGCTCATAGACTTTCAACTATAAGAGAAGCAGATGTAATACTTGTTATGAAGGATGGTAATATCATCGAGCAGGGTAATCATGAGGAATTGATGAAGCTTGGTGGATTTTATAATAATCTATATAATAGTCAGTGGGCATAGCATGTGGTTCTATACAGAAAATATATAGGAGAAGATGCTGATTTGTTTGCTTAGTTATTAAGCAAGTAGGAGAGATAATTGTATGAAATATAATAATATAAGGGAGGCGCTCTTTTTAGAGCGCCCTAATAGATTTATAGCATATGCATTGTTAGATGGAGAAAAGGTAAAATGTCATGTAAAAAATACAGGGCGTTGCAAGGAGCTTTTAATACCAGGAAAGAGTAAGGTTTATTTGGAGGACCATGGTGAAGGGACAGCAAGAAAAACTAGATATTCTCTTGTAAAGGTCATAAAAGGAAATCAAATTATAAATATGGATTCACAGGCACCTAATAAAATAGCTGTTGAATGGCTGAATTCGGGCGCTTTTGGGGATGATATAACATTTATAAAGCCTGAGCAGAAGTTTGGTAATTCTAGATTTGATGTATATTATGAAAGAGAAAATGGCGTAAAGGGTTTTATAGAGGTTAAGGGCGTAACCTTAGAGGAAGAAGGTGTGGCTAGATTTCCAGATGCCCCTACTCTTAGAGGTGTAAAGCACATTTATGAGTTAATCGATGCTAAAAAGGCTGGTTTTGAGGCAAATGTTTTATTTGTTATTCAGATGAAAGGCGTTATGTATTTTGAGCCAAATTATAGGACGCATATGGAATTTGGTGATGCATTAAAGAAGGCTCGGGATAATGGTGTTAATGTGATGGCTATAGACTGCGTGGTTACGAAGGAAGAAGTAGTGGCAGGGGATTTTGTGGAGGTAAGAATATGTTGATAAAGATAGGTGAATATGAGAAAGGTGGTAAAGTGTCACCTGTGTTAGGAAGTTGATTGAGAAAGTAATGGATATAGTATATTTACCAGAAAAAACCTTTGACAATGAAGAAAAATTGATTATAATAAAAGTGAAAAGTTAAATTTCAAAATTGTGAAAGGAGAGTTCTGTATGTTATATGATTATATTATTACCAATTATCAAAAAGACGAACCAATCTTTCTTGCAGAGCTTCCTGGCAAATCCAGAGAATCTGTTAGGCAGGAGATGAAGAAACTTACAGATGAAGGAAAAATAGAGCGGTTATACAATGGCGTTTATTATCGTTCTTATAAAACTATTTTGGGCACTAAGGGGAAAGTTTCAGTTGATAAATTTATACAAAAGAGATATCTTGAAGCGAATGGCGAGATATTCGGATATATCACAGGTATTCAACTTGCGAATATGTATGGTTTTACAACGCAAAATCCTTCCTGTTATGAAGTATGTTCTAATGAGGCTTCTACCAAACAGCGTAAATTAGATGTAGATGGCAGACAGATAATCGTCTATAAGCCAGTAGTGGAAATATCAAAGGAAAATAAAGGGGCATTACAATTTTTAGACCTTATGAGTACGATTGACAAATATAGTGAAGTTAGTGGTAATGAATTTACAGAAAAGATAAAGAATTTTATCTCTATAGTTGGCGTTGATTTTAGTCAAGTAAAAAAATATTTGTCGCTATTTCCAGATAGAGTATATCGAAATATTTATCAAGGAGGTTTGATGAATGAATTGGTATAGAGAATATCAAGCTGAGTGGAAAGAGATTATTGAAACGGTAGCCAGAGAATTAGGCAGAAGTGAGCAGATGGTTGAAAAAGATACCATTCAGTCAATGTTTTTGTTTGAGTTGACAAAGTTGGAATTACCATTTGTGTTTAAGGGTGGGACTTCTCTTTCTAAGGCATATAATTTGATAGATCGTTTTTCGGAAGATATTGATTTGTCAATGAATCGGAGACCTACACAATCAGAGCGTGTGAAATCAAAAGAATTGATTATTGAAATTGGTGAGAAATTGGGATTGGTGTTGTCAAATCCGGAAGAGATAAAGTCAAGGTATGATTATAATAAATATGTATTTAAGTATGACTCTTTGTTTTCGGTTATTCCGTTGGAGATTATTATAGAAACAAGTTATTATCAATCGGTATATCCTGTTGATATGCATATTGTTGGTAGTTTTGTAGGAAGATTTTGTTTAGATAGAAATATTATTCTGCCAGTTCCTTTTGAAGCAGCAGAGGTTATGGTGAATGTTCAATCTGTAGAAAGAACTTTCGTGGATAAGGTGTTTGCTGTCTGCGATTATAAAATACAGAATATGCAGGATAGGGATTCGAGACACTTATATGATATATGCAAGCTTCTTCAGGAGGTTGAGCTGAATGAAGAACTGGATAAATTAATTGATATGGTCAGAGATGATAGGAGGCAATCTAAGAATAATCCATCGGCGCAGCTTGAATATTTTATTCCGGATATGCTTAAGGAAATAATTAGAAGTAGATTTTATGAGCATGATTATAAAAATGTAACACAGAAATTATTGTATGAGGATATTTCATATGATTATGCAATTGAGAATGGAATTGCGATAATCGCAGAATCAGATGTATTTATATATAAGAAATAAATAGATTTGATCCAGATCCGGCTTTTCAGGCTAAACAAATGAGTACAAAAGATACAGATTATGAGCGGGAATTGGAAGTTTGACACACTAGATGATAATGGAGAGATTATTGAAACAAGAATCCGTCCGTTGAAAATGCGCCAAACATATCGTCAAGAGATGAAATATTTATTAGAACTGACAGGATTTGAAATTGTAAATGTTTATGGTGGATATAATAAAGAGTCTGAAGATGGATTGGCAGCAAATGTAATATGGTGTGTGAGGAAAAAATAGATAAGTTATAAAAATGTAAGTTTTAAATGCTCATAGTGAAATAAATAAGACATTGTTAAAAAAATCACAATATTTGACAAATTTCTTTATTACATAGATAATAGGTAATTGTTATAAGTCTAATCGTAGCTGTGTACTGGTTATGGTTTATTTTATCAATACAAAGGGAGACCTAATATTATGACAAATAATGAACTTATCGAGAAGATAAAGAGACTTAAAGAGGAAAAGGATGCAGTAATACTTGCACATTATTATGTGGATGATGAGGTGCAGGCTATTGCTGATTATGTGGGAGATTCGTTTTATTTAGCCAAGGTAGCGACTAATATAGAGAAAAAGGTTATAGTATTCTGTGGCGTAATGTTTATGGGAGAGAGTGCGAAGATTTTAAATCCAGAAAAGATTGTACTTTTACCAGATGAGACAGCTGATTGTCCTATGGCACATATGGCACAGATTGATAGAATTAAGGAATTAGGAGCGCAGTATGAGGATTTAGCAGTTGTATGTTATGTTAATTCTACAGCGGAGCTTAAGATGCATTCAGATATATGTGTCACATCTTCTAATGCATTGGAAATTGTTGAGAGTATTCCAAATAAAAATATTTTCTTTATACCAGATCAAAATTTAGGTAGCTTTATTAAAGATAAGGTTAAGGATAAAAATATTATTTTAAATGATGGATATTGTCATGTACATCATGAGCTTTCAAAGGAAAGCGTATTGAAGGCTATGGAGGAACACAAGGATGCAGCATTTTTAGTTCATCCAGAGTGTAGAAAAGAGATTGTAGATTTAGCTGAATATGCTGGAAGTACAGCAGGCATTATAGATTATGCCACAAAGTCTGATAAGAAGGAATTTATCATAGGAACTGAGCTTGGTGTAATGTATGAGCTACGAGTTAAGAATCCTGATAAAAAGTTTTATCCAGCCTATGATAAGCAGCTTTGTCCAAATATGAAAAAGATTACTTTGGAGAGAGTGGCAGATGCTCTTGAAAATATGAGATATGAAGTGAAGCTTACCGAAGATGTAATAGAGAAGGCAAATGCTCCACTAAAGAGGATGCTTGAATACTAATACATTTATAAAGGCGGGATGAACGATGGAAAATTTCGAAGTAATAATTGTTGGAACAGGCGCAGCAGGTTTGTATGCGGCATTATCTCTTCCGAGAGATTTAAATATTTTGATGATTACCAAAGATGCGGCGGAAAATAGCGACTCGTTTTTAGCGCAGGGTGGTATATGCGTACAGTTAAATGACGATGATTATGATAGCTATTTTGAAGATACAATGAAGGCTGGAAGGTATGAGAATCGTAATGAATCAGTTGATATAATGATTCGCTCTTCTAGAGATGTTATCAATGATTTGATAAATTATGGTGTAGAATTTGAAAAGGAAGAGGATGGAAGCTATTCATATACAAGAGAGGGTGGACATTCGGAGTTTAGAATTTTACATTATGATGATGTGACTGGTAAAGAGATTACATCAAAGCTTTTAATGCAGGTTAAGAAGCTTTCCAATGTGACATTTTTAGAATATACCACGATGGTAGATATAATTGCTAAGGATAATGAGGCAAAGGGTATCGTGGTAGTGGATAAATACGGTAAGGTTTCTTGTGTATTTGGTAAGAAGCTTATATTGGCCACTGGCGGTATAGGTGGATTGTTTAAGAATTCAACTAACTTCCGTCATCTTACAGGAGATAGCTTTGCCATAGCTTTAAAGCATGGTATAGAGCTTGAAAATATTCATTACATACAAATTCACCCTACAGTTTTTTATTCTGAGGAGGAAGGAAGAAGATTTCTTATCTCAGAGTCTGTAAGAGGTGAAGGTGCCATTTTGCTTGACAAAAATGGTGAGCGTTTTACAGATGAATTGCAGCCACGTGATGTAGTTACAGGTGAGATTGTAAAGCAGATGAAAAAGGATGGCACTAAGCATGTATGGCTTTCTATAAAGGATGCTATGAATGCTGAAGAGATAAAAGAAAGATTTCCAAATATTTATGCTCACTGTTTAGAAGAGGGCTATGATTTGACTAAGGAAGCTATTCCAGTAGTTCCAGCACAGCATTATCTTATGGGTGGAATTCATACAGATAAGAATGGTAAGACAACTATGAAAAATCTTTATGCGGCTGGGGAAACAGCTTGCAATGGTGTCCATGGAGCTAATAGACTAGCTAGCAATTCATTGCTTGAAAGTCTGGTATTTGCCAAGAGGGCAGCAGATGAAATAAGTCAGAATATTGCAAATGTCCAGATTGAAAAGATAGATGTGGATATGAGTCAGTATGAAGATTTAAATAAATTAAAAGAAGAAAATAAGAAAATTGTCTTAGACGAGATAAAGAGAAAGGATGGAGACTTTTATGATAAATGGTGTAACAATGAAGATTAATGTAGATGATTACATTTTAAACGCACTTAAAGAGGATATCACAAGTGAGGATGTAACAACTAATGCTGTTATGAGAGAGGCTAAGAAGGGTAAGGCAGACCTTATCTGTAAGCAGGATGGTATCATCTGCGGTCTTGATGTATTTAAGAGAGTATTTGAGCTTTTATCAGAGGATTCTACTTTTGAGACAAGCTTTAAGGATGGCGATAAGGTTAAGAAGGGTGAGCTTATAGGAACTGTTTATGGCGATATAAGAGTTCTTTTATCTGGTGAGCGTACAGCGCTTAACTACCTTCAGAGAATGAGTGGTATCGCAACTCTTACAAATGAGATGGTTACAGAGCTTGCAGGATATAAGACAAAGCTTCTTGATACAAGAAAGACAACACCTAATATGAGACCTTTTGAGAAGCATGCCGTTAAGGTTGGTGGTGGTACAAACCACAGATATAACTTATCAGACGGTGTCCTTATAAAGGATAATCATATCGGTGCGGCCGGAAGCATTACAAAGGCTGTTCAGATGGCTAAGGAATATGCTCCATTTGTTAGAAAGATTGAGGTAGAGGTAGAGAGCTTAGAGCAGCTTAAGGAAGCTGTGGAGGCTGGCGCTGATATTATCATGCTTGACAATATGGATAATGAAACAATGAGACAGGCTGTTGCCCTTGTAGCAGGTAAGGCTGAGACAGAGTGCTCAGGAAATGTGACAAAGGAAAGACTTAAGGAAATCGCTGAAATCGGTGTTGATTATGTATCTTGTGGTGCACTTACACATTCAGCGCCTATAATGGATGTGTCATTAAAGAATCTTGTACCTATTGAGTAAGAAAAGATATTGATAAAAGTAATATTATGAACTAGAATAAAACTAGTATGTTGAGTGAAAATATACTAGTTTTATTTATAGATATAGGTTATTAATTAGTAATACGGAGACTTGTATGGGAAGCGTAAAGAAATTCTTTTTATTCCTTACAATGGTTGTGTTTGTTGTAGATATTGTACTTGTTATTCTATATGTAAAATCTAAGGAAGAGGGGGAGCCCATTATAAATGTACCAACATATGATGTGCTTCCACCTCTTTTTTCAGAGATACCTACAGAGGAAACATCAGATGTATCAATATGGCAGCCAGATACACCAGACAAGGGAGTAATTATTAATATTGAATATTATAATCAGGATAATTTCCCAACCTTTTGCGAGGGTGTAACTACTCTTATGGCGCTAAGATATATGGGGTATGATGTGACCATTGATGATATTATAGCGAAGGTACCTTTTTATGAGCCTAAAACAGTGGGTGGTAAGCTTTATGGAGAGGACCCAAATTTATTTTTTGTGGGACATCCAAGAAAATCGGATGCGAGAGGTTGCTATGCACCTGTTGTTGAGAAACTTCTCAAAGAAATAGCAGGAGAAGACGCAGTTCATAATATTACAGGAATGGAGATAGAGGATATACTTACACAGTATATTAATAAGGGTATTCCAGTAATTTTCTGGGCAACTATGGGGATGGCAGAGCCAACAGAGGGAACAAAATGGACCATTGAGCGAACAGGGGAAACCTTTATCTGGAAGGGTAGAGAACATTGTTTGCTTTTAGCAGGTAGTGATTCTAAGAGCTATTATTTTTATGATCCACAGAATAATAAGGGAATTATCGCTTATGATAGGGCAATTGTGGAGAAGAGATATGAGCAGATGGGGAAGATGGCGGTAGCTCTGGTGAAAAAGGGGAAGTAGATTCTTTCTTTTTATAAAAGAGAAAAACCACTTGAAAAAAATCTATACTTCGTGTAGTATAAAGTTAGCGTTCACACAACTGGCGGAAAGCTGATATTAATCAGTGGTAGGTAAACCTACAGGGAGTGTGAAGAGACGTAGCCGACCGCCTGGGCATGTACAATCAGTATATGCTCAGGCGGTTTTTTGTTACATATATCAAAAAGCACCGAGAGGATGATTGTCTACGCACTATAATTTCCAAGAAGAAAGGATGGTAACACAAATGAACATGTTAAATCTTGAAAACGAGTTAAAGGCAAATGAGTACCCAGGTAGAGGTATCGTAATCGGCAGATCTAAGGATGGCAAGAAGGCAGTAACAGCTTACTTCATTATGGGTAGAAGCTCAAATAGCCGTAATAGAGTATTTGTAGAGGATGGCGAAGGTATTCGTACACAGGCTTTCGACCCTTCTAAGCTTGAAGATCCAAGTCTTATTATCTATGCACCAGTTAGAGTTCTTAGGAGTATGACAATCGTAACAAATGGTGATCAGACTGATACAATTTATGACGGAATGAACAAGGGTGAGTCTTTTGAAGAGTCATTAAGATGTCGTGAGTTCGAGCCAGACGGTCCTAACTTCACACCTAGAATTTCTGGTATTATGAATATTAAGGATGGCAAGTATGATTTCGCTATGTCTATTTTAAAGAGCAACAACGGTAACCCAGATTGCTGCAATAGATATACATATACATATGATGCTCCAGTAGCTGGCGAAGGTAGATTTATTCACACATATATGCATGATGGAAATCCACTTCCAAGCTTTGAAGGGGAGCCAAAGTGGGTAGAAATCGATGGAACAGATATCGATGCATTTACAGCTAGTGTATGGGAAAGCTTAAACGCTGACAATAAGGTATCATTATTTGTAAGATTTATCGATATCGAAACAGGAAAGTACGAGACACGTATAGTTAATAAGAACGTGTAAAAACAACGAGGAAAGTATATAAATATGTCGTGCTTGCACGGACAGATTTATATATTTGACGAGTGTAATACATGAGTAACGAAGTGCAATAGCACGAAGTTACGAATGGATTTGATTGTGAGAGTTGCGAAGCAACGAAACAATCAGAGTTTACAAGTAGAATTTGAGATTATAAGGAGAAAAGAAAATGAACGAAATTCAGTTAAAGTATGGATGTAATCCAAATCAGAAGCCATCAAGAATCTATATGGCAGATGGCAGTGATTTACCTGTAACAGTATTAAACGGTAAGCCAGGATATATCAATTTCCTTGATGCATTCAATGGCTGGCAGCTTGTTAAGGAGTTAAAGGAGGCTACAGGTCTTCCTGCAGCTACATCTTTTAAGCACGTTTCACCAGCTGGTGCAGCAGTAGGTCTTCCACTTGATGATACACTTGCTAAGATTTATTGGGTAGATGATTTAGGTGAGTTATCACCACTTGCTTGCGCTTACGCTAGAGCTAGAGGTGCTGATAGAATGTCTTCATTCGGTGATTTTATCGCATTATCTGATACTTGTGATAAGGATACAGCTATGCTTATTAAGAGAGAGGTTTCTGATGGTGTTATCGCTCCTGGTTACACAGATGAAGCGCTTGCTATCTTAAAGGAAAAGAAGAAGGGTAACTACAATGTAATTCAGATTGATCCTTCATACGTTCCAGCAGAGCTTGAGACAAAGCAGGTATATGGTATTTCTTTCGAGCAGGGAAGAAATGAGCTTGATATCAACGGAGAATTATTGTCAAATATCGTTACAGCTAACAAGGAGATTCCAGAGTCAGCACTTATCGATATGAAGATTGCTCTTATTACACTTAAGTATACACAGTCTAACTCTGTATGTTATGTAAAGGGTGGACAGGCAATCGGTATCGGTGCTGGTCAGCAGTCAAGAATTCATTGTACAAGACTTGCTGGACAAAAAGCTGATAACTGGTTCCTTCGTCAGTCACCACAGGTACTTGGCCTTCAGTTCGTAGACGGTCTTGGCCGTGCTGATAGAGACAACGCTATCGATGTATACATGGGCGATGAGTGTATGGATATCTTAGAGGATGGCGCTTGGGAGAGAATCTTCAAGGTTAAGCCAGCTGTATTTACAGCAGAAGAGAAGAAGGCTTGGCTTGCTAACAATCAGGATGTAATCTGTGGTTCAGATGCATTCTTCCCATTCTCAGATAATATTGAGAGAGCTAAGAAGAGTGGTGTTAAGTATATTGCACAGCCAGGTGGCTCAGTAAGAGATGACCTTGTTATTGAATGTGCTGATAAATACAATATGGTAATGGCATTTACAGGAATTAGATTATTCCACCACTAATTTATAGGAAAAATTAATAGGCTAGAATTAATAGTATGCACCTTGTTTCTTGTTTATAGCGAAGACAGTATCTTGAGCTGTAGATGCAGGACAAGGTGCTATTTATATTGAAAACAAATAAGAAACCCGAGCAAACTAAATAAATAGAGAAATGCTCTGGGAGAGGAAAAAATGATAGAAGAAAAATAACCCGAGCAAACTAAATAAATAGGGAAATGCTCTGGGAGAGGAAAAAATGATAGAAGAAAAATAACCCGAGCAAACTAAATAAATAAGGAAATGCTCTGGGAGAGGAAAAAATGATAGAAGAAAAATAACCCGAGCAAACTAAATAAATAGAGAAATGCTCTGGGAGAGGAAAAAATGATAGAAGAAAAATAATCCGAGCAAATTAAATAAATAAGGAAATGCTCTGGGAGAGGAAAAAATGATAGAAGAAAAATAACCCGAGCAAATTAAATAAATAAGGAAATGCTCTGGGAGAGGAAAAAATGATAGAAGAAAAATAACCCGAGCAAACTAAATAAATAAGGAAATGCTCTGGAAGATAAATCGTGAGGAGAGATAAAATGAGTAAGATTAAGAGAAAAAAGAAGAAAGTTTTTATATCATTGCTAGTGCTTTTAGGATTAGTAGCTTTAGTTATGTTTTCAATATATAGTAATGTATTCCAAATAATACGAGGAAAACTATATTCAGGTAATCGGATAGAGTTAGATTTATCAATATATTATGATGGAAATCTAATTACTAGTGATATGATAAATGTAACTTGTACAAATCCGGAAGGACAGAAAGAGAAGGTTGTTGATAATGTTTCTAAATATAGCGTTAAAGGTGGAAAATATGGCAAATATTATTTTCAAGTAACTATAAAAAAAGATATAGATAATAATATTGAAAATAACGAAGAGGTTAGTAAAATAAACAACCCAAAAGAAATCATTGAAAAAACTATTACGTTAGAATTACAATTTTTAAATTCCAATGACTGGTATATATCAAAAAGTGATTGCATTGTAGAAATAGATTCTATAGGCGGAAAATTAAATTGTAATTGCAAGGTTTCAACAGAATATAATGATGGCACATCATCAGATTATTATGAAGAAAAAATAATTGAAGATGATATAATAAGGTTTTCATGGGGGGTATAGGGAAATAACTAGAATTGATAATTAATAATAATACAGAAAGCTTGGTTAAGAAGTGAAATTGAAGGAAGAAATTAGAGAATATAGATAAAAAGCAAGATAGTGCTATTTTTAAGCATTATAGTGCGTGGACATTCAATCATAAATGATATATGATTTTATTATAATAAAGCGCTAGATTATAATGTGAATACAAAGGGATTATTTAAAATAATATCAAGCAAATTATGTATGTCAAAAATTATAAACGTATATACATAGATAGTCTGAAAAAATAAATACTATAGACAATTT
The DNA here is from genome assembly GCA_017412055.1 of Lachnospiraceae bacterium. Taxonomy (GTDB): domain Bacteria; phylum Bacillota; class Clostridia; order Lachnospirales; family Lachnospiraceae; genus SVEL01. Next base: position 154,774 of record JAFQOW010000015.1, read on the forward strand.
TGTATAATACGAAAATCAAGGAGGTTTTTATGGTTGATAAGTTATTTGAAGAATTAAGTCAGTTACCAGAGGTTGAAGCAATTGCTCTAGGTGGTTCTAGAGCAGGTAAAAATTTTGATGAGAAGTCAGATTATGATGTGTATCTATATTGTACAAGTGATGTGGATATTGGAGTGAGAAAAGAAATCTTATCAAAGTATTGTGATGTGATGGAGCTTGGTAATCATTTTTGGGAGTATGAGGACAACTGTATACTAAAAAATGGAATTGATATAGATATTCTTTATAGAAATCTAGATGATTTTGCTAAAGATGTAGCATCAGTTGTGGAACAGTGTCAGGAAAGAAATGGATATACAACTTGTATGTGGCATAATCTTCGTACTTGTAAGGTAGTATATGATGAAAATAATAGATTATCAAATCTTAAGAGAAGATTTGATGTACCATATCCAGCTGAACTTAAGAAGAATATTATTGAAAGAAATATGAAGCTTTTATATAAAGGGTTGCCAGCATATAGTGGTCAGGTTTTAAAGGCAGCAGGCAGGGATGATAAAATAAGTGTAATACATAGAAGTGCTGGATTTTTTGAGTCGTATTTTGATGTTATATTTGCACTAAATGAGATGACTCATCCAGGTGAAAAGAGAATGGTAAGTATAAGTGTAAAGGAATGTAAAATCTTACCAGATGATTTTGAGAAAAACATAGAAGAATACTATGAAAATATGTTTAAAGGAAAAAGTGTTATTGAAGGCACATTAGAAAAAATTGTTAAAAATTTACAAAAAGTGGTTGACAATTTATAAATCAGGTAGTAGTCTGTAGAAAGATTATTAAAAAAAGGAGTGATTGAGATGATTATGTTTACACATTCAACAACAAGAAATAAAGGTGTCGCGAACGCATAGTTTGCAACTGTGATTTTTTGTATGCACAGTTGTAGACGAATTAATCGTATATGTCTGTGCAGTAGGATGTAGGTAGTATAATCATTTTCGATTTGTATCTATAGATTATTTTATATTCATTAGCATCGGCATATACAATATATGCCGATGTTTTTTTGTGATATAGGAAAGTTCTCTGAACTTCCTATATCATAAAAAACGCTCCGCGAGGATGAGCACTCGCACGAGAAGAATATGTCAGCTAATGCTGACCGTGCTCGGCTCGCAAAGCGGAGCAAGTCCCTCTAGACAGAGGGATTTAGGGAGATGATGTGGACTTGTCCGCTTTGTTCTTTGCGAAATAAGAATGGTAAGAAAATCATAGGCATAGAAAGCGATGGTTATTTATTATAGTTGATATGTAAAAGGAAGAATGAAAGACAGAAAAGAAAGAAGGCGAAAAGGGATATGAGTAGTAACAACATGATTGAAGTAAAAAACGTATCAAAAGAATTTAAGAAGATTATAAAAGAACCAGGCCTTAAGGGAAGTGTGAAATCATTATTTCACAAGAAACAGGAAATCGTTAAGGCTGTAGATGATATTTCTTTTACGGTCGAAAAAGGTGAAATTCTTGGATTTATAGGACCTAATGGTGCAGGTAAAAGTACAGCAATTAAGATGCTTACAGGTATTCTTACACCTACATCAGGTGATATTATGATAAATGGGCAGGTACCATACAAGAATAGAAAGAAGTATGTTAAGGAAATCGGAGTAGTATTTGGACAGAGAACTCAGCTTTGGTGGGATTTACCACTTACAGAGACATTTACAGTTCTTAAAGAAATCTATCAGATTGAAGATGCGGCCTTTAAGAACAGAATGGATTTCTTAAATCAAGTACTTGAATTAGAACCATTTATAAAGAGTCCGGTTAGAACATTATCATTGGGACAGAGAATGAGAGCAGATATAGCAGCTTCTATGATTCACAACCCTAAGGTATTGTTCTTGGATGAGCCTACAATTGGTCTTGACGTAGTAGTAAAGGATAATATTAGAAAGGCTATTACGGAGATTAATCAGAACGAAAAGACAACTATTATTTTAACAACACATGATATCAGCGATATTGAACTTTTGTGTAAGAGAATCGTTATGATTGACAAGGGTAAGAAGGTATATGATGGTGCTCTCGATAAGATGAAGGAAAAATATGGAAAGATGAGAGAAATTCATATTAATCTTAAGTCAATAGAGGATATGAATAAGCTTGCATTTACTGAGAAGTTCAATTTGCTTGAGGATGATTTGGAAGTGAAGCTTGAGGGCAAGAAAGCTACAATTAAGTTTAATTCCTCAAAGGCTCAGGTGTCAGATATGCTTTCGTACATACTTGCAACTATTACAGTTAAAGATATCGCAGTAAGTGAGGCTGATATCGAAGAAATAATAAGAAGACTATACAAGGGGTGATGATAAATGTTTGGAAAGATGAGGAAAGTCTATGGCGGTTTCTTTAGAGCGGGAGCTCAGGGCGCTATGGCATACCGACTTAATTTTATGGGCTTCTTCATAGGTGAATCATTGTATTGCTTTGTTATGTATTTTATGTGGAAAGCAGTGTTTATGGCATCTGGAGAGAGCACATTTATGGGATTTACATTGGTTGACATGACAATGTATGTATTTTTATCAAATATCGTAGGATTCTTTACTGGTACAGATTCTACAAGAGCATTGGCTGAAGAGATACGAGATGGAAACATTATTATGCGTATGATAAAGCCAGTAAATGTAGATTTAAGCTTACTTGCAAATGAAGTTGGAAACAACGTTGTGTATTTTGCATTTATATTTGCACCTGTTATGCTTGGAGTAGAGATTTACAGATATTGTGCGCTAGGATATGTAGCATTTGACATAGTATCATTTTTAATTTTTATATTAAGTATGATTCTAAGCTATATATTATCATTTTACCTTAATTTGATATTTGGATACTTAGCGTTTTGGCTTATGAATATCTGGGGATTTGATATCTTAAAGGGAAGTATCATTAAGTTCTTCTCAGGAGCAATGATTCCATTGGCATTCTTCCCAGGAATTGTGAGAGATATTTTTGAACTGCTGCCATTTGCGTCAATGGTATATAAACCTACTATGATATATATGGGAAAGATTTCTGGTGTGAATATATTAGTTGCACTTGGTGAACAGATTATCTGGATATTGGTATTTTATGGAATAGCTAAGTTATTGTGGCATTTTGCCCAGAAGAGACTTGCAGTACAGGGAGGTTAATAAGATGAGATTTTTAAGATTATATAAAACTTTTGTTGTACAGCAGCTTAAACGATTGATGGAGTATAGAGTGGATTTCCTTACGGGAGCAGGCAGCTTCCTTATAGGACAAATCACAAATATTGTATTTATCAGTATTATCTTTGCACAGATACCTCAGTTACAAGGCTTTAAATATTACGAAATAATATTTATATATGGATTCTCACTTGTTCCTAAGGGACTTGACCATTTATTTACAGATAATCTGTGGAAGGTAGCATGGTTTATAGTAAGAAAGGGTGATTTTGATAAATATCTTACAAGACCAATCAATCCGCTTGTACATGTAATTATGGAAGCACTGCAGTTCGACGCATTAGGTGAGCTTCTTACAGGTATAGTGCTTATGGTGATAGCATCTATGAAGCTTGGCATTAGTTATACATTTGGAAGTGTATTGCTTATGATTTTAGCATTTATATTTGGAACAGTAATATATTCTGCTATAAAGATTGCAGGTGCAGCACTTGCACTTTGGATTAAGTCAAGTGGTAGTATATTGCAGGTACTTTATATGTCAAGTGACTTTGCAAAGTATCCGGTTACAATCTACAATGGTGCGGTTAGAAATATTATTACTTATATATTACCATTTGCATTTACAGCATATTATCCAGCAAGCTATATCTTAAGAGGAAATAATCCATGGTTTTGCTTTGGAGTGGGAACGATTATAGCTATAGTATTGCTTACACTTTCAGTTCTACTTTGGAATAAGGGAATAAATGCGTACGAAAGTGCAGGAAGCTAAAAATAATTTGAATAATATTTAAATAAAAAAATAATCTCACTCTTTGATAAAGAGTGAGATTACTTTTTATGAATAAGGAATTAAAAGAGCTTGGGTATATAATAAAAATAATATATGCTTTAGATGGTTTGCTGATTACGGAGTAAAGATTTTGTTGGTTGAATAAGAAAATAAAAGATGAGAGTGAACATCCTTAGTGATATAATGGTTTCGCTAAAAACAAACACCAAGAAGGAGTCACTCTCATGAATATTATAGCACTATTAGAAACTTTA
>JAFQOW010000004.1 GCA_017412055.1 Lachnospiraceae bacterium
GCTTGTGTAAGCAGCCTAAAAGTGGTATTCTTTTCATAGGCAGTTGGTCGGGACTAAGCCCGTTGTTTGATATTTGTTATTGGTCGTACTTTAACAATACTATCTTGGGACAATCCTGTCACTGCCTTTTTTAGAAAAAGTTGAAAAAATTGCGTCACAGCCTTGGCAGGCCATCGCGCAGCGATTTTGTTCGATTAGGATTTTTACGCAGGTTATTCATGTGTGCCTTTAAATCCATACTGCTTACTCTGGCTCTCTCCTGCATCGGCTCCCTCCTTTCCATCACATAAAAATAGCAACCTTATAAAATAGGCTGCCTGCTTTTTTCCACTTTTTTATTCTGTTCTTTTTCTTCTGACTGCACTTTTCCGGTATCCGTATTCATAAGGTCTGCCAGGATTCTTTTTGCTATGCGTTCCTCTTTGGAAACTGCCTTTTCTTTATCACGAACCCTTGCAATCTCATTTCTGTAATGCAGCTTTAATTCCTCTACCTGCTCAACCGAATACCCTTCCTTAGAAAGTCTCTGTGCAAGCTCCTCATACCGTTTATGCTCTTTTTCAAACAGTTCCTCACCATTCCTGTAACAGTTCTCCAATTCCTGAAGCTCCGATAATTCTGACACCATATCAAAGAGTGGCTTCATTCTTGCCCTCTCCTTAAATATCCGGCTTTTTTCTCTGGAAGTATCCTTTTTCTTATCTGTCATGCTTTCTGCAATAACCGCAACACCTGCCGCCGTCTGCACATCATGTCTTACAAGAAACAGATATTCCTCCTGCAATTTCTGCATTTTGCGAATATCATCACGGTACTTCCAAGCCTGACTGTATGGACGTTTTTTTAACAGTCCCAATCGGTACAGCCTTGCAAAATATTTTTTCTGCACACCGGACAGCTTCGCTCTTTTGTACCGTTTTACCCTGCAACGGACAATCTTAGGTTTCTGCTCTTTGGCTAGTTTCCGATAGGTGGACAGGTTTTCTGTTTCAATTCTTTCACGGATACGCTCCTCCGTATAATCTTCCCCAAGACTTTTGCACCGTCTGAACCTTGTAAGTCCCATCGGCTTAATGGCAAGATATTTTTCCTCGCTTCGGTAGGCATTTTTTATCTCATATCCCATATCCGAAAGCATGGCTAAAAAGGATTCATAGGTTGCTGCCTGCATAATACAGGCATCTATATCCCTCTTTATCATATCTGCCCATACAAATTTGCCATCACGAAAATCATTCCATTCCTTATAATTCTCTGACGGTCTTGCACGGTCATCGGATATTTCAATGGTAGATAATCCATACTCCTCACAAAGCCGGTTCGTTATAGGCTGTATCTTTCTTGCCCAATCGCCTTTTTCATACCGGTATTTCTTCCCGGTGCGGAAACTCACGCTATTGAACAGAATATGTCCGTGAACATGATCCGTATTATCGTGTACGGAGTAAATTGCTTCATAATCCTGCCCTAAATACTCCTTCACAAACTTGCCTATAACCTCAAAGGCAGTCGGCGCATCTACCTCTCCCTCTGCAAAGGATATAATCATGTGATACCCCTGCCTTTGGTCCGTTTTACCAAACTGCACCTTTGTCTGACGCATCTGCTCATATGCACTTTCCACCTGACAATTTAGGGAAGATACCCATTTGCCCTGTCCCGTCTTGTGTTCTTCCACAATATAGTCAAGAGCCTGCTTTAAATGCTTTCCTGCATATCCAGAACCGCAGTCACCGATATAGAGTATCTTACTGATTGCCAATCGCTTCTACCGCCTCCTTTACCAACAGATTCAGCTTTTTCATATAGGCTGACAGAAGCTGTCTGTCCTCCTCACGATATAGCTTGGAATTATGATTTCTTGTAATCTGATTGATATTGTTGCCAATGGCATTGACTTCATTTATCAGTTCACGGAGCATAATGCGTATCTCAGGATAATCATTGGGTTTCTGTGACAATAGAAGCCTAATATATTCTGATTCCTTTATACCTCTCTGCTCGGCATCCTGACGGAGTTTTTCGGCTTCCTTTTCCGTCATACGGAAAGGCTTTACCACCGTTTTCTTATCTCCTGCCATTTACCTCACCTTCCCTGACCTTTGCTTCAACTCAGGCGATACATCAGGTAACAGGTCTTGCCCTTGTGCAATGGCTTCCGTCATCTTTTGAATTGCACCATCTATGCCACCTTTGGATTGCAGATGTTGAATAAACTCATCAGCCAGCGTTACCGCAAGTGCTTCTATCTCCGCTCCATACTTTGTACGGTCAAACAGCTTATCCAGTATCTCATAGTCCTCTGCAAGTGTATCTGCATACGCTTTTTTGTTGGCAAAATCAATAAAGTCTTTCGGATTTTCCATCTCAGCCTGTGCCTGTTTCAACATTTCATAATTCCATTCCGTCACTTCATTGATGACATCATCTATGGAATCCTGCGACCATCTGATTTTTTCAGACTGATAACTCAAGTCTCCCCGAAATAGTTTCCCTTCTTTTTCTCCAAGCAGAAAGTCATGTTTCTCCATATACCCTAGAAGTTTATCTGCTTCGGCTTCTGTCAGCTCAAAGGGGATATCACACGCTCCCATAAACTTCATCAAATCAGCACCACAGGCAAAACACTCCGGTTCCTCCACATAATTTGCCCCATACTCAAGCATGGTCATTTCTTCTCCGGTAAACCCGAAATCATCAAAGGAAAGCTCCACATAGCCTTCCTCTCCTAATTCCATCTTATCTGTCATAAGGACTGCACCAAAATAGTTTATCCTGACACTCTGCTCCATTGCCGCCGGATAACTGTCATCATCACCATGACGAAGCTCATAGCAGTTCACTCCTTTAGGAATGGTACTTTTATCCACACGAAGGTCTGCAAATACTCCTATATGCCCCTGTATCTCCACTTCCTGAAGCTGTCTGCTGTTTACATCAATTACATCCAACTCTACCACCTCCTCTTAACTGTTCTTAGTTTCATTCCAAATCTTCCCTTCCGTCCAAATTCCTATGGGAATTTGCCAGATACGCACTTTGTAATACAAGTGCCTCTGGTTAGGGGACTGCCCCTAAAACCCCGCTTCCTAAATATAGTCAACTCATATTTTAAGTTGACTTTTATAAAATAAGTTGACTTTTTCAGTTGACTTTCCGGAAATGAGTCAACATTTTAAGTTGACTTCTAATTTCCACTTTCTCCGAAAAAATATGACCTTTCAATGTCAACTTACTTTTTCAGTTGACTTTTGCAAAATGAGTTGATTTTTTCAGTTGACTTTTCTAAAGTGAGTTTACTTTTTCAGTTGACACTTATCTTCTTATTTCCACACATCTTTCCATTTGCAGATTTTCTTTTCTTGCTTCTTTCAGCCATTGATTGTAATCTTTATAATCCATCGGTGGCGGACAGTCCTCAACCTCATAACCAAGCTCATAATATTTCTGCATAAGCTGTTCTGTTGCTGTTCTTCCCGGTTTGTCATTATCAAGGCAGAATTTTATGGTGGTAATCTGTGGGTGTTCCTGCAAAAAAGTAACAAGCGGTGCATCAGACAACATTCCCAATGCCAGCTTGTTACTGTGAAAATCACTATAAATATCTGCATAACTCATAAGGTCTATGGCTGCCTCAAACACTGCAAGCTCTGTACTTTCCTCATTCCACACATTAAAACCGTAATTCTTGTCATTGCCGGCAACATCACACTTAAATCCTTTTCCTCCCTTATCAAAAACACCTCTCATGCTTGCAAACAGGGTATTTCCATTTTTATCATTACCCTTAAATACAATGTTGTGGTATCTGACTTCTTCATAAATCAGACCGGCTCTTACAAACTCGTCAATCGTCTCTTTAGATATTTTCCTGTCATTCATAAGATACCGGTACAGATAACGGTTATCAGGTGCAGCCATCGGAAGTACAAACGGTACTCTCACCGCCTCTGCCTGTGCTTCTACAATGGCTGCCTTTGGCTTCCATTCCTCACATCTTCTGTACCCGGCAAAGTCAAGCAACCAGAATACAGCCTCTTTTACTTCCATTCCTGCAAACACACGAAGGAAATCTATCTGCGAACCACCATTCTCTCCCTTGTCATACTCTCTGGACCAACGGAACCAGCTTCTGCGATTATAAATGCGAAGGGAATCAATCTCTTTTAAAGTGAAATAGTTTCCTACCTTTTTTACGGTATAACCGAGATTTCTCGCAACATCGGTTAAATCCACACTCTTTGCTATGGCAAGTTCTTCCTGGGTAAAACTGTTTCTCTGCTCCATATCCTTACCTGCTCTTTCCCCGTTCAGCCACCATTGCAGACTGACCAAAATTAAGATAATGATAGTTTTGGGTTAAGGATACTTTCGGCACTTTAAGCAGTTCCTTTTCTTTGAAACTGAAATACCTGCTGTTATCCCCTCCCACAATTACATGGTCTTTAAGAGGTATTCCCATATACGCTGACAGCGTCAGTATTCTGTCTGTTATCATAGTATCCTCTTTGGACGGTTCCAGATTTCCGCTGGGATGATTATGCACCATAATCATAGCTGCCGCATTGGAAAGGATTGCACTCTTGAAAATTTCTCTCGGCTCAACAATCGCCTGATTGATAGCTCCCATGCTTGCAAAGTTGCAGTTAATCGGCGTTCCGTCTGATTTCAGATTGATAATACACACAACTTCCCTGTCCATTTCACATAAAAGTTCACCCACAACTGCTATGGCACTCTCCGGATTTATTATTTTCTGCTCAGAAAAAATGGGAGCATCCCTTACAAGTCTTACAGAAACCACATCAAGCTGAAACGGATTCTGTTTTCCCATCGGCATCCCCCTCTCCCGGTTCCACACGAATAATAAACTCTCCCTCCTGTGACTGTATCAGTTTTTTGAGTTCTTCCACCGTAATCTCTTTTATTTCCTTTTCCATAAGCCTCCTATCTGGACTGCTTTGTTTCGTAAATCATAGGCGGCTCTGCTACAATTCCGTCCAATCTCTTGTTTGGTGTGTCCGTCGCAAGGCTTAATTTACGCAAATCCTTATCATAGTGATAAACCTGATTTGATAATCTCTCCTCCAAAGCAACCTGATCCATATTGATTTCAGAAACCATCTCTGCCAGTTCATAAGGATCTCCCATTTCAGCAGATACAGCGATCACCTCATGCACAGATGACGGGAGAATATATAAATCACTCTCCAATTCCATAGCAAGGGTATGAAGCTTATCTTCATACAACATGGAGATTGCTCCATTGATTCCCTTATCATTGGAAATCACATACATCATCTTGTCAGCAGGCATCTCCCCAATCATCATTTCTGCTACTTCCATTGGCATTCCGTCCTTAACAAACATCTCACAGATTACGTCATTCATGGACTTTACAACAGGAGGGAAAAGTCTTCTTGTATTTTCCACAGCCAGCTTAAACAACTGCTCCTCATTTAATCCAAGCTGCTCAGCCAACGAATTTCTAATCATTGTGCTCTGGATACCCTCTGCATCCACTTTTACCACCCAACGATAAATAACCGCTAAATCCTGAAACTCCCTGTGTGGTATTCCTGCTAACATTTCTCTATTCTGCTCTGTATTTACAAGCTGAAAAACAATGTTGTCCTTTGCTTCTGACAATTCAATTTTAGGCATTTCAGGACAGATGCTAAATGCCTTTACCATTCTGTCTGCTCCGGACTTAATTGCTTCCTTCAAATCATTACAGAGCTTATAATGATCATACATATCATTGATATAAATGGTTGGCGAAATATTCTTATCTACACCCGTATTAACCAAAGTGATACCATCCAACATACGATTCACTTTGTTTACGGATTCAACTCTTAAATCCATACTCCTGTACTGTTCAGGCAAGTAATCTTTGAATGTGTCAGCCACTACTTCCTTGAAAATTTCATATTTCATCATAAACGCTTTCCTCCAAAAAAAATTGAGGTGTAAGCATTGGCCTACACCTCATATTTCAATTATTCAGTTACATCTTCCTCTTTCTTCTTAAAGAAACAAACACCGACTCCAGCTAATATGGCAAACATACCAATACCAACATAAAGCCAAGGATTCATATTATCTCCGGTCTGAGGGAGTTTCGGTTCCGTAGGCTTATTGGTTAAGCTGAGTGTATAAGTTACAACTTCCGGTGCTTCGTCATCGTACTGCAACACTACCTCGTAAGGTGTGCTGTCAAGGATATAACCCTCTGCCGCTTTTGTTTCTACAACAAAGTATTTAATATCCTCTACGAAATTGCCATCCTTGAATACAGCAATCGGAAGTTCCTTAGATTCAGCATGACCATTCTTGTCAGTCACAAGTGTTTCAATTACCTTACCGTCCTTATCACGGATTTCAAATTCTACACCTGCAATACCCTTGCCTGTATCTTCATCGGTTTTCTCAATGATGATTTTACCGCTTACAAGCTCGTCCTTCATGGATACCTTCTGGATTTCCTTTGTGTTCTCCACAGTAAACTTCACTTCATTTGCAATCTTATAACCATAAGGAGCTGCTTCTTCACGAAGGATATACTCTCCAACAGGAATACGCTCGATATAGTGAGTCTCCCCGTCAGACTTCCATGTTTCCACTACATTACCGTCTTTGTCGATAATGGAAAGAGTTGCACCCTTTAACTCATATTCTCCTGTAATATCTGTTTTGGAAATTTCAAGCTTTGTAGGATAGTTTGCAAAAGTAGCTTCCAATTCAATAACCTTCACATCATCACCCTGATAAGAAGCGTCTAATGCAAAGATTTCCTCATTCAATACATATCCCTTCGGTGCTTCAATCTCTTTCACATAATACTGTCCAAGAGGAAGGTCACTTAAAAATACACATTTACCATCTGTACCTGTCACAGCCTTTTCCACAAGGGTATCTTTTGAGACGATAATTTTACCGTCTGCATTTACAATGTCCTCTGCCGCATAAAGACCAAAAATTGCTCCTTCAAGTTCTTTCTTCGTCTCTGCATCTGTCTTGATTACAGTTACCTGTACCTTCTGTCTTTCATTGGTTATTTCCATACCTGCATAAACTACTTCGGTATACTGATCCACATAGGATAAGTCAGCCATAATAGGCTCGCTGTCCAATACAAAGCCTTCCAAAGTCTTTGTTTCCACAAGGTAATACTTACCTAAAGGAAGATTCTCAATACTTGCAATACCCTTATCATTTGTTACGATTTCTGCAACAAAGGTATCCTTTGCATAGTAAACTGTATTAAGTCCGTCAGGGCTTACAATATCCTCTGCTGCGTAAACCTCAAAGGTTACACCTGCAAGAGACTTCTTGAAGTAATCAAACACAAAATCATACCAATGCCCCTTAATGAGATTGATGTCTGTTAAGAACTCTCCGTCCTTATTGATAACAATCGTTCCGGTTGGTACTTCATCCTGCATTTCCACATACTGCACATCTTCTGTATCAGAAATGGTAAACTGGATTTCCTCTGCCTGCAAATATCCATAAGGAGCAAATTCCTCACGAAGCGTATAAACCTCTCCTACATGGAGTCTCTTGATTACATGTGCTTCTCCTGCTACAGAAGTCCATGTATCAATCACATTTCCCTCGCTGTCAGTTACAGTAAGAGTTGCGCCCGATAATTCGGCTTCGCTTGTAATGTCTGTTTTTGTGATTTCCACCGTAGTAGGTGTATTTACAAATTCAGACTCCAGCTTAACGACTTTTACATCCTGTCCCTGATAAACTGCATTGTAATCCACGATTTCCTCAGAAGATACATAGCCATGAGGTGCTTTGATTTCCTTTGCGTAGTAAGTGCCAAGAGGATAATCCTTAACAAACTCTATTCTACCGTCCGTGCCTGATACTGCTACTTCAAGTAAAGTGTCCTTTTCAATGATGATTTCTCCGTCCACATTGAAAATATCCTCCTTTGCGTACAAGCCAAACTCAGCACCCGCAATAGGAAGTTCTGTTTCTTTATCCATCTTCACAACGGATAAATCAACCTTCTGTCTGTCATTTGCAAAAGTAACGCTCTCATAAATCACAGGAGTTTTGTCATCCACATAAGCAAATGTTACCACCTGTTCTTCAGCGTTCAAAACATATCCATAAGGTGCTTCCACTTCCACTACCATATAGCTTCCTAACGGTAAGTTGGAAAGAGTTGCCTTTCCATCTTCCCCGGTAACAATGGTTGCCACCAAGTCCCCTGCGGAATAATACTTTGTTCTGCTTCCGTTTTCATCCACCTGCATATCGGCTGTGTAAATATCCTCTGCCGCATATACTTCAAACTTTGCACCTGCAAGGGAGCCTTCCTTGTAAACAAATTCCTTTTCCTCAGAATCTGCAAACAGACCACCCTTATATGCGTCTAATACTTCGCCCTTCTTTTCCACAGTAAGCTCACCAACAGCAGGCTCATCCACATAGTCTACTGTAATAATTGCTTCATAAGTGTCAGGATCAATTTCATAGAAGGTATCTGTATCTACCATTACAGTCACATACTCATCATTGATTACATAACCATAAGGTGCTGCCACTTCCTCAATACGATAAGTGCCAAGAGGCAATACATCCGGTAAAATCAAATCTCCGTCACCATCTGTAAAGAATGAAGTATGTGTTTCCTTTGAAGGATAGGTTGTAATCATTTCCACATACTCATTCGTATCCATATTGAAAATCTTAAATTCTGTATTCGGAATAAGAACTGTCATTCCGGTATCTGCATCTTTCTTAATGACACGAAGCTTTGCAGTAAACTCACGATCAAGGAATACTCTCCAAATCTGTGGTGTTGTAGGATTGTTCTCTGTAATCTTTACCTCAAAAGGTCTGATTGTTTCCATGTTATGAGGTGTAGTAGATTCAATCACCACATAAGTTCCATAAGGAATTGCAATGGATACAACATGACCTTTTTCATCAGAGAAAATCTCTGTCTTTCCATCTGCACCAATGATAACAGGTGTTGCAGACGCAAAATCATAGCTTCCATCTTCCTTCACGGATAATGAGGTTTTGAGGTAGGCTGTAAATCCTGCCCCTGAAAGCAAAGGTGCTTCGGTATCCTCTCCATTATCTGAAACCTTGATTAACTGGAAAGGCTGCTTGATTACCTGTTCCATAGAAGTTGTACTTCTGGAAACCTCTGCAACCATGTCGCCCTCATAATCACATATCAGGTCATGCTCCTCCTCATCCAAGAGATACCCCTCAGAAGGAGTAATTTCTTTCACATAATAATTTCCGAGATAAAGGTTATTTACCTCTGCCTCACCATACTTGTCTGTGGTAAGTGTGGCAATCAAATCCCCTGCCTTAAATACCACGCCTGTTGCTCCGTCAGGATGAACAATGTCATTGCGGGCATACAAGCCATATACAGCACCCTCTAAAGACGCATCGCCCTGTGGAATGGCTACACAGGTTTCCTTATCCATCTTGAAAATATGGATTTTTGCTGTGGTACGGTCATTCTCAAAAGTATGGGTAAAGTTTGCCTTTGGTGTTGTTTCAGAAAGGTAATTGAAGTTGAAACTGTAAACATCACTACTGTTTCTGATATATCCATAAGGAGCCTGTGTTTCGGAAATATAATAACTGTTTGCAATCGGTAAATCCAATGTGTAAGCTGCTTTTCCATCTTCTCCCGTTGTTACGGTCTGTAATGCAGTACCCTTTGTCACGATGACCTGTCCTGCATAGTTCTTAATGTCATTTCCTGCATAAAGAGTGTATTTACCTCCATCAAGAGGATTTTCTGTTTCAGAATCCTGCTTCACAACGGATACTTCCGCTTTCTGTCTTGCATTCTGAATGGTAGTTGCTTCGTACTGCACATTTACAGTCTGATCCTTGTACTCAATCTTTACGGTCTGTGGAGTGGTATTGATAGTATAACCGTCAATACTCTTTGTCTCCGTTACCACATAAGTTCCTAAGTGAAGGTCTGTAAGCACCACCTGTCCATCAGTTCCGGTCACAAGGTTTTCTGCAATCACATCGCCCTTGTTATACACTTTTGTACCGTCTGCCTTATAAATATCTGCACCTGCTGTTACCATAAAAGTTGCTCCCGGCAGCTTTCTCATTTCATAAGTGAAATTCGTACCATTCCAACCGGAAAGCACTTCTCCCTCTTTGTAAATGGTAATTGCTCCAAGCTGTTCCTTGTCCGTAGCAGTAAAGGAAGTTGTCTGTCCCGCCTTTACAGTTAAAGTATGAACCTTGTCACTAAGCACATAACCCTTTGGAGCAGTAATCTCCTTCACATAATAAGTGCCTGCTACAAGAGCCTTTGATTTTGCCTTACCGTCTGAGCCTGTTGTCAGCTTATCTACAAGATTTGTGCAGCTACTGTCGGAATAGATACCGTAAACTGCACCGGATAACTTCACACCGCTTTCCTCATCCTGCTTTGTAATCTGTCCATAACCGATATTCTCGGTTTTAACCTTAAAATACGCATGAACCGGGTCAGCCTGCGGTCTTTCAGAAACAAATTCCTGATAACCGGACTTGTCAGTAAGCCAGAACACACAGCTTGTTGTAGTCTCAACCGCCCCGATTGTGGAATCCATTGTTGCTGTGGTTGCATTTGTATTTACTGATGTGCTGGAAATTGTAACGCTGTTGCCACTCTTTTCAACAGAATATCCGCTAAGGGAAATCGAGAAGTTTCCAAGCACTCCGTTATTGTCTGTTAAGGTTGTTTCAAATCTCTGATTTGCTTCATTCCATTTCAGCTCATAAGTCGGAGCCTTACTCTGTCTTGTGGCTGAAAAGCTCGGTACTGTCACATAATAAGACGCATTGATGCTGTTCTTTAATGATGTGTAGTAATTATATGAGCTTGTAGGGTTCGGTGCTGTATTACAGAGCTTCTGAGCCGCAGAATCCGCACTCGAAGTACCATAAATATTTGCAACGATTACCCATACCATTGCCTGTGTTGCAATGAACTGGTCACACTGGTCATTGGACGGAGCTGTTGCACTATTTGTGCCGTAGCCATAATACAGGCAGTAGCTTAACAACTTCTCCTGCTCTGCACTCATGCTTGTGCTTGAGTTCTCATAACTGTTCATAAGCTGTCCACCGTCAGCCGCAAGACCGAAATTCATACAATAGGCTGCATTTCCGTCAATGACTGCATAAAGGATTTTTCCATGATTGTATCCCGGCTTTAACTCACTTACCTCTCCGGAATCCTTTGTGGAAGCGTGCCAGAATGCAATATTTGCACTCGGACTTGCTGCAAAGGCTGTTGTTCCGTTGGTAAACAAAGTTGTAAACACCGTCAGCATGGCTAAAAATCCTGCCATAAATCGCTTCAATCTCTGTTTCACTTTAATTCCTCCTCGAAATTGGGCAAAAAAATAACAGGCTACAAATCAGCCTGCTATTTTTACCTTATATTTGATTTTGATTATGCACGATAACATCTGAACTCATAGAAGTCTGCACCGTTAATGGAGTGGACACCTGCATACTCTATGTAGAAATAAGGACCTGTCTCAAGGGAAAGCATTTCTGCAATATAGCTTGCTATTCCATCTACCGAACCAAGCTTCCTGCCTGATGTGGTAGCTGCCTGATTCAAATCTGTTTCTACAAATACGCTGTAATATCCTGCTCCATCGTAAGGATAATATTCATCATACTCCTCTTTGGTTATTTCACCGTTTGCGAGCATATTGTCTAAATCCTCCGGTATGGAAATCTTACCATAAGCCTTCGTCTTAGCTGTTGCAAGGGAAACCACTTCATAAGGATCATACGCTACTGTTTCCACTTCTGCCGGAGCTTCAGTAGGTTGTTCCTTTGGTTGTTCCGGTTCTGTGGGAGCCGGTGTAGGAGCTTCTGTGCTTGCAGGTGGTTCCGGTTCCGGCTTTTCCTCCTGTGACGGAGTAGTTTCTTCCGGCTTACTCTGTTCTGCCTCCTGCTGTGGTTTTTCCGGCTCCGTTGTAGGCTCCGGTTCTTCCTTACTCTCCTCTTGTTCTACTTCTACACTTTCCTCTGTATTTTCCACTTCCGCAGTTTCTATAACCTCTGCTTCCTCATTCTCCGTACTTATGGTTTCTTCCACCTGTGAAGTTGTCTCAACGCTCTGACTTTCTGTTATCGACTGCTTACTCTGACCGCCGCATCCTGCCAAAATCAGGGTACAAACGGTTAAAAGGATAAATAATCTCTTCATAATATCACCTGTCCTCTCTCCCACGAGGGACAGGCTTATTGTTCCATAAACTGCCATGCCACATTTTTGTGGCATTTCCCTCAATGGGTACTATATTTATTTGACTGTTTACGGAACTCCCATTATTAGGGCTGGTCCCGTATTCTGTTCATATCGTCCTCCTGATATTTTACTACATTCTGTTCTTATATGCCATAAGTCTCTTAGCTCTGGCATTGTTCTTGTGTGCCATAAAAAACTTAACTCTCCACATACTTCTCACCTCCTTCTAAATAAAATTATGATTCTACTATACTCATAACTTCCGCTAAGAGTTTGCCTGTAAAACGAACTCCTATTACAAAACCATATTTTTCTGCAAAATATGTAACTTGATAAATTAGTTCTTTAATTTCTTCAACCTCTTCTTCGCTTTTACTACCTTTTAGTGGTTCAATCATTTCTTCAACTATAGCATCAAATTCTCTGCCAAACTGAACACTATCTGGCTCCTCACAAACCACCTTATCATAAATTTTTGACAATAAATCTTCCATACTCTCTCCTCCACTGTATTAGCTTTGGGTACTTATCCCTACTAATGACAGTAACACTCGCACAATTAAGGCAAGCAACAGCAGGAATAATTTCAAACCACCAAATAACAGTTTCAAAATCACCAATGCTGCATGAAGCAATCCTTTTAATATGGTAAGTAATACCACGCCTGTCTTTCTTAAAATCATTCCTGCCATAGCAATTTCCTCCTTTCCGTTACCCCCATGATGAAACAAGTCCCATTGTTGTGTCATCCGCACTTACATCTTCTGTCTCTTTCGGTGTCACCACCTCTCTTTCAACCTTGATTTCCGGCATCTGCATTACTTTCCCGGTTATCAGAGAAGATGCCAATATACTTATCATTTCCTTTTGCAGTTCATCCTTAATCTCTCTCCGAATCTTATCCAAATCATCCCTTGTAATATAAAGGGGTACTTCGGATTTTACTTTTTCCTCATTGGTTAGCTCATTCCCCTCTAATTTCCTAATATAAGCATCTGTTGCATCTATCAGGAATTGGTTGACTGACTTATGCACATTTGTATTTAAGTCAGTCAGTACCATGTGAATCCTGCGGTGTTGCTCGTTATCAAGGTTCATTCGCATATTATGATATACAATGTTATCTTTTCTCCTTGCCATTTACATCACCCCAATCCAAACTCCTTTTTATGAGTGGAAAGATAAAGCCTTCCAAGATATTCATATCCCTTCGCATTTGCCTTGACATCTTCAATATACTGAATATTGTTTCCATCATAGTTACCAAAACGCTTTACCACATTTGCTCCACCACCGACAAATACAATCTCTGTCACTTCAAGATTATATCCATGCTCTAAAAGAATGTTATAAACCTTATCCACATAGGCTGTTAGACACTCTTCCACGATAGTCAGATACTTCTGAGGAAGTTTCTCATGCTTTCCGGTTCTCATAATTTCCTGTATATCTTCCTCGGAAAGCTCCTTACCATACTGCCTCATACATTCCTCATTGATTGTCCTCATGCACTTAATCAAACCTTCCCTGATTGTGATACACTCAGCTTCATTTGGTGCAGAATCTTCAATCGGCATAATGTCAATGGTCCAGCTTCCAATATCTACCACAACAACCCTTTTCGGGAGAGTCTTCATTCTATCTGCAACTGCTGCATAGCATTGAGGGAACACCGATACTCTTGCAAGTTTGATACGATACTGCTCATTATCAAATCTGAAGGTCACTTCTTTTTCCTTTGATAAGTAGTCGATAAAGTCCTGCTTCTCTGCTCCAAATCTTGTAAGCGGCAACCCTACGGATAAGAGAATATTTGCATTTCTCATTCCCCGTCTGTTTAACTCTTTTGCAACTGCAGCTAATGTAAGAATGTAAAAGTTATCATTTTCTACTTTCAAATCCCTTACCTCAAGCCGCTTACCACCTACCTTGTAATAGGAACCATTAAACTCTACTACATTATTGTAAAAGGCAGGTTCCGTTGTAATTTCCTTAACTCCGGTTGTAAACACCTGACTAACTGTTTTCATTCCTGACCAGCCATGATCCACGCCAACAACTTCAATATGTCTATCCATCTTTCTTTTCCTCCTGTTTGATAACTTTTGGTTTCTTAATCACTCCTAATACCTCTTTCATACAAGGAAAGCAATACCCTTCTATATGAGGATAAGGACATCCAAAGCATTTACTTTGTTTTTCTTCAACTGTTATTTCCGGCTGTTTCACATCTTCCTTCACACATTTCTTTGCAATACATTGACGATTAATTCCGTGAAAATTTCTGCATCGCATACAACTTCTCAAGTCTCGCTCCAACCTTGCCTCTACTGTCACAATATTTCTCGCTTTCGGAGCCTTCTGAACTCTTACATTAATTCCCACAGACAACACCCGCCTCTCGCTCGGCGGAAAGCCTTTGTATTTCCTCTAATCTTCTGTCTGCCGTACCTGCCGCTTTAGCAAGTGCAAAGAATGTAATCCATACTAAAGCAAATCCTATACCAATAATTGCTTTTATCATCTGCTTTTCCCCCGTTTCTGCTCTGCTTTCCTTTGTTGTTCCTCCTCCATACGTCTGACATACTCCTTAATATCAATTAAATCGCTTAAGTCATAGATTTTGGAACACATGGCTCTTTCCACATTTTCCGGGGTACACTCACCACACTCTGTCAATGCTGCTATTACCTTTGCCTTGATTTCTTCCTGTATCAAATCCGGCATTGCCGCTATATAATATGGTGGCAGTTCTGCAATCTCTGTCTTACCCTCCCTTTCATACTCACGAATTATTCTAAAGTTACTGATAAATTTTTCCTTAATGTAAATTGCTCTTTGTTTGTTTTCCTCACTGGCTAATTCCACCAGCTCGTCCATGAACTGAATTAACTCTCGTCTTGTCATTGCCATCTGCTTTCTCCTTTCCAATAAAATAGGACCGGATAAGCTGATAGCGATACCAGAGCTAATTCGGTCCTAAAAAATTCTTCTTTATAATTGCCTAATTCTTTTGTATAATCAAAAATAGGCAGGACCTAATCAGCAAATATCAAATTGCGTGGTTGTTCCACTATATTTACCAACTAGTCCTACCTTGCATTCTATGTTTAAAAACACCTCACCTTCTGAATACATTGGTTAGTAAGTATTCTGTTGTATCTTGCGCAAGAGTACACTATTTCGTGGTCAATGAAATAGGACTAGAACATCAAGAAACCCTTTATTTTTCTAGCTTTCCTGTTGTTGCTCCCATTATAACTCGTGAACATCCCTTGAACAATACCGCCCGTTTCATTAAGTAATTCTTCATCTGTTATCTTAATCACTATACCTTTATTGCCCTCCGAATTAGTCCTAACCTCTGTTATCTCTATATCATATTCCTCAACTTCTCCGGTTACGCACGCCAATATAGTGGCTTTACCGATTTTAACATCATGTCTGCTACATACCTCATATGGCTTAAGATTATATGTGTCAATCAATCCATCTACTGTATTTTTGCTTGGTATTACGCCATATATACCAAGATTAGAATTGTTATTAATCTCACCTATGACATTGTCATCTTCATAATTTATAGAACCACATAGAGAACCGACCATACCAGACCTAGCCTTTGTTATCCCCCAAATTTTCGCCCCATATAACAATCCATTGTCAGAATCCAGCAATTTCTTTGTATCAATATCTGAGATACCATGTCCTAAAGCTCCAAAGCTTCCATCATTACACACATAAGTCATGGTTCCTATACCCTGACTGTCATCCTTCACCCATATACCTAATTTATAGCTGGCATTGCCAACCTTGACCGGCTTAATATTTACATCCATAAGTTCATTATTTCTTCTAATAGTAAGCTTCATCTCTTTATTTCCATATTTTTTAATAAGGAAGCTAAGCTGCGCCTTTGCACTTACATTAGTTCCATTTAAAGCCACAATATAATCGCCTTCTTTTATAAGACCATATGCTGGCTCATAATTTATTCCGTCAACTCCCGTTATAGTATCTACACCTATAACAAGCACACCTTCTGTCTCAAGATAAATCCCGACAGGAAATCCACAGGGATAAATCAATGTGCCATTATTACCTGTTAATATTACATCCTCTTCCTGTTTCCCTACAATTATTGAACATAAAAATGCCATGGACAGTGCGAGCACCACCATGGCTAAAATTCTTTTATACCAAAATATCCTTTCTGCCACCATAGCTACCTCACTTTCATATTGTCTACAATAGCTATTATGTACAAACCTACGAAAGCTACTATGGCATTATTAGGTTATTCCTTGCCAGCTAATTTCTTAAGCTCCCTTGCATTGCTAAGCGCTGCCTCTGTAATCACAGTACCGCCAAGCATTCTGGCAAGTTCATTAACTGACTCTTCATTATTAAGTTTTCTAATATCTGTAAAGGTATGATTATCCTTTACTTGTTTTTCTATAAGATAATGGTTATCTCCATGAGAAGCAATTTGTGGTAAATGAGTTATACAGATAACCTGATGTTCATTACTTATGGCACTCATCTTATCTGCTACCATACCTGCAGTCTTACCGCTTATTCCAGTATCAATTTCATCAAATATAAGTGTGTCTACGGCATCCTTCTTAGCAAGAACAGCCTTAAGACCAAGCATAATTCTTGAAAGCTCACCACCAGAGGCAATCTTAGCTAATGGCTTTATATCTTCACCTGGATTTGTAGAAATCATAAATTCCATCACATCGATACCCTTTAAAGT
Source organism: Lachnospiraceae bacterium (assembly GCA_017412055.1). GTDB lineage: Bacteria > Bacillota > Clostridia > Lachnospirales > Lachnospiraceae > SVEL01. The sequence goes on from JAFQOW010000004.1 coordinate 17,031, forward strand.
ATAATCCTTACTACGGCTAAAATCAGCTTTAAACTTAACCTCAAGAAAATTTAAATCAATAAGTGCTTTGGTTATATCCTTTTCTAGGGCTATGGCAGCCTTCTTTCTCTTATTAGATAATTCTAAAGAAGCTGCTTCTAGCTTATCTAAAGCCTGTGCCATCTCTTTTTCTAAGCTCTTTCTAGCCTCATCATAATTACTCAATGCATTAATCTGCTCTTCAAGCCATTGTCCCTTTTCTATAATATCTTTTAAAGTTTTTCCATGCTTAAGCTTTAATTTATTGATAGTATCAAGACGCTTAGATACATAATCAACTCTTTCCTCATCAAAATCAAGCTTATCCATATAAGATGACATTTCCTTAGAAATATCATAACATAATGCATCTATAGAAGATATAGTATCATACATATCAGCCAGTTTAGAGTCAAGAGAGCTTATTTGAGAGAGCTCCTTTAAAGCTACACCAACCATAGTGGCTGCCCCTTCATCAGAAGACATTGCATTGTATGCTATACCCATAGCTTCAGCAATCTTTTGTCCATAAGTCATCTTCTTAAATTCTTCTTCTAACTCTTCATCCTCTCCTAAAACCAGCGCTGCATCACTTATCTCTTTATACTGAAATTCATAAAATGCCAAATCCTTAGCCCGCTGTTCTTCATCCTTTGAAAACTCTAAAAGCTTATTCTCAATTCCTTTATATTCCTTATAAAGCGATGCCACCTTTTCCTTAAGCTTTCCAGTTTCATCCCCTGCAAATGAATCTAAAATATCCAAATGCTTTTGAGTATGAACTAAGGATTCATAATCTCTTTGACCATGAACATCAATAAGAAGGCCTGAAATTTCCTTTAAGACAGATGCAGTGATAGTTTGTCCGTTTATCTTAATAAGACTCTTACCATTTGAAATCCTTCTTGAGATAATAATCTGTCCATCTTCTACGTCCACATCAAAAGCTTTTAGTTTTTCTAAAGTTTCCTCTGATTCCACCTGAAATACAAGCTCAACTAAAGCGTACTCTGCACCCTGACGTATTAAGTCCTTACCGGCCTTAGCACCCAGTGCCACACCGATAGAGCCTATGATAATAGACTTACCTGCACCAGTTTCACCAGTGAGAACATTAAGTCCCTCATCAAAGCACACATCTACATCTTCAATTAACGCTAAATCCTTTACATGTACATTTAGTAGCATATATACCTCTCTTCCCTGGTCTCTCCCACCTAGTATGAGATAATATTACTTAATTTATCCATAACCTTTATTACATCGTCATTTGTTCTAATAGCACACATAATAGTGTCGTCTCCCGCTATTGAACCCACGATTTCATCCCATTTCAAAGCATCAAGTGCAGCTGCAACAGCCATAGCCATACCTGATACAGTTTTTACAACTAAAATATTCTGAGCAAAATCCATAGATACAAAACCAGCTTTTAAAATTTCTAAAAGCTTGTCATTGATAGTTTTCTCATTATTTTCTATGGCAACATATTTAGAAGTGCTACCATTAATTGACATCTTTGTAAGACCAAGTTCCTTGATATCTCTTGATACAGTCGCCTGAGTCACAATATAATTGCTATCTATAAGTAAGGAAGCAAGCTCCTCCTGAGTTGTCACCTCATTATCCCTTATAAGTTCAAGGATTTTTTTATGCCTGGCTATCTTCATTGTTATTTAACTTCCTCCTTAAAACCTCTAAAAAGCTTCTGCTGTCAAGCTTAATAAGCTTCGTATAAGTTGAGGCTTTCTTAATAATGATTTTATCACTGTTAAAAAGTGGTGTCGCCAAATCACCATCATAGTATACATAAGCGTCTTCACCCTGTTCAGATTTCTTCTTAGCACAAATCTCTATCTCTATAATATCGTCCTTATCAAATACAATACTTCTGGTATTAAGAGTATGAGGACATACAGGTGTCATCACTATAAGCTTTGCTGAAGGTTTAACAAGCGGACCACCAGCTGACATATTATAAGCTGTAGAACCTGTAGGTGTTGATGCGATAATACCATCTGCCTTATAATTATTAAGGCGAATACCATTTACAAACATCTTAAAATCTAAGACACCCATCACACCAGCTCTGCCTATTACAATGTCGTTAAGTGCTGACATAGACGATATACTCTTGCCATCACGACATATGATACCCTCTAGCATCATTCTTTTCTCTACAGTAAAATCATCTGCAAACAATCTATCAATCATATCCTCTACAGCCTCTGCTTCCACATCAGCCAAGAAACCAAGATGTCCAAAGTTTACACCGATAAGTGGAATATCTAGCTCCATCAAATCTCTGGATGCCTGAAGAAGTGTTCCATCACCACCTATGACAACAGCCACCTCCACATCCTTAGGGATATCTTCTTTATTTACATAACCAGTAATAACCGTGCAACTGCCACCAATATGTTTTACATAATCATTTATCCTTTTACAAACCGATGACACGCCTTCCTTTATGCTATTGCCGATAACAAGAAAATTCTTCATAAAATCATCCTTTACATAACATCCTTATAACGATTCTCAACGCGCTCAGCGATAGAATGAGGATCTAAGCCAGCTTCTTTGCGGAGCACATCCACACTACCCTGTTCAAGATACTGATTTGGTATGGCAAGATTTTGAACCTTAATATCTATATCAGCAGAATTCACAAACTTAAGAACCTGCTCACCAAAACCACCATTTATCACATTCTCTTCAATGGTTACCAAAAGCTTATGGTCTTTTGCAAGCTTAATAATACACTTTTCGTCAAATGGCTTTACAAATCTTGCATTAATCAATGATACATTGTATCCTCGCTTCTTAAGAAGCTCTCTCGCCTTCTCAGCTTCCTTAACCATACTTCCCACTGCAAGAAGTGCAATATCTCTTTCCTTATATATGACCTCAGCTCTGCCATATACTATAGCTTCACGATATTCCTTCAATCCCTCATAAGCCTCACCACGAGGATATCTTATGGCTATAGGACCATTAAAATATGTTGAATACTTAATCATATCAGCCAATTCATATCTATTCTTAGGCGCACATACATTCATATTTGGAATTGTATTAAAATATGATATATCAAATATTCCCTGATGTGTCTCTCCATCTCCACCTACAAATCCAGCTCTATCAACCATAAATACAACTGGTAGATTCTGGATACATACATCATGTATAATTTGGTCATACGCTCTTTGGAAGAAAGATGAATATATAGCCACATAAGGCTTAAGCCCTGCACTGGCAAGACCTGCTGCAAATGTCACAGCATGCCCCTCTGCTATACCCACATCAAAAAATCTATCTGGATACATATGGGCAAATCTCTTTAAACCTGTACCATCTGGCATCGCCGCTGTAATAGCTACGATCTTTTCATTATCCTTAGCATACTTTGAAATATAGTGAGAAAATGTATCTGTATATGTCACACTCTTCTTTGCTTTTACAGGCTCACCTGTAATCTGATTAAACGGTTCTACACCATGGAATCTAGAAGGATGCTTTTCAGCAGGTTCATATCCCATACCCTTCTTAGTAATCACGTGAATAATAACAGCGTGGTCAAGCTTCTTAGCTTCCTTAATAACTCTTACAAGCTGTGTGATGTTATGACCATCCACAGGTCCAAGGTATGTGATACCCATATTTTCAAATAACATTCCAGGTATAAGCAACTGCTTAATACTGCTCTTTGTCTTCTTGATGTGATAAATAAGCTTCTCTCCAACTACTGGAATAGAATTAAGAGACTTAACCACACCATCCTTCAATCCGTTGTATGCATTACCTGTTCGAATACCAGATAAATATGATGATAAACCACCAACATTCTGGGCAATAGACATTTCATTGTCATTTAAAATCATAATAAAATTTCTATTGATATTTGCGGCATTATTAAGAGCTTCAAAGGCAAGTCCACCTGTAAGAGCACCATCGCCAATGACAGATACAACTGTGCTATCATCACCTTTTAACTGATTAGCTGTGACAATACCAAGTCCAGCTGATAAAGATGTGGAGCTATGTCCTGTATCAAAAGCATCACAATTACTTTCTCTTCTCTTAGGGAAACCGCTCATACCACCATAAGAGCGAAGCTCGTCAAAGCCATCCTTTCTGCCTGTCAATACCTTGTGAGTATACGACTGATGTCCTACATCCCACACTATTTTATCATTAGGTAAATCTAGGCATAGGTGTAAGGCCATAGTTAGCTCCACCACTCCAAGATTAGAAGCTAAATGACCTCCCTTTTTAGAAACCTTCTCAACTAGGAATTTTCTTATCTCATCAGCTAATTCAGGTAGCTGACTTTTGTCAATTTTTTTAATATCATTAGGTTCATTTATTTTTTCCAGTAACATAAAAAACCTCTTTTCTGTCTTTATACTATTTTTCCCTGTTTATAAGACTTATAATCAAATTGTTTAAGAAAACATTTTCCATTCCAACATTTGCCAAAATATTTATAGCTTCATCGGTATAATCCTTAACATACTTCTTTGCACCATCTACACCATAGATAGTTACATAAGTAGTTTTTTCATTCTTTTCATCACTAAGTACTGGCTTTCCAATCACTTTAGCATCACCTATGACATCCAATATGTCATCCTGAATTTGAAATGCCATTCCGATATTATAAGCAGCCTTTTCCACAAGATTAATCTGTTCTTCATTAGCTCCAGATAATATGGCACCTATTACAAACGCAGCTTCTATAAGTGCTGAAGTTTTGTTTTCATATATAAAATCAAGCTGTTCCTTTGTAGTCTTACTTCCGCTTAAGTTTACATCCACAACCTGACCACCTATCATTCCATAAGCGCCAGCTTTTTTTCCTAATACACTCATAGCTTTTGCAGCGCGATTTATATCATTAGAATTACACACAGCATCTGCAGCTGTCTCAAAAGCAAAATTTAGAAGAGCATCACCAGCTAATATGCCCATAGCATGCCCAAACTTTTTATGAGTAGTAAGCATTCCTCTTCTGTAATCATCATTATCCATAGCCGGAAGATCATCATGAACCAAGGAATATGTATGAATCATCTCCAAAGCTGCCATAAATGGTTCTATATCTTTGTTAAAACCATCAAAAAGCTTTGAAACCTCCATCATAAATATAGGACGAAGTCTCTTTCCACCTGCATCAATACTATAATTCATCGCCTCAAATATAACCTTCTGCAAGCCTTCTTCCTTAGGATAAAAGCCTTTGATTATATTATTGACAAGTTCTGTTTTTTGTAATAATTCTTCTTTAAACTCCATAACATCACCTACTAATTTTCTTCTACTTCTACTAATTTACCCTCTACCTCTGAAAGCTTTTCATTGAGAGTCTGAACCATGGCCACACCCTCTTTATATAATTCAAACGAATCTTCTAAGCCTACTTCACCGTCTTCCATCTTTTTAAGAAGCTCATTAAGCTTAGCAAAGCCTTCCTCTATGGTTATTTCTTCCTTCTTTGAAGCTCCCATATCTATATCCTTCCATTACTTTATTAATTCATATTTATCTACACAATTGTTAACCTTAGCGTTAACACGACCATCTAACAAGAATATATCAATATTGTCACCTGGATTTACTTGCCTAATCGATTTAAGCGTGCTGCCACCCTCCAATGATACATAGGAATATCCACTTTTCAGCTTATTAAGTGGGGATAATCCCTCTAATCTATTCACCTTAAGGGCCAACTCATGACGCTTGCGCTCAAGCTTTAGCTTCATCCTATCACTCATACGATTTAGTACATCATCTATCTCCTGCCTTTTAATCATAATGCGATTTGATGGAGACATATGTTTAACTCTTAAAGCATATTGATTAAGCAAATCCTTTGTGGCACGATACTTATTTTTCATAGTTTTAGTAAGTAGTTCTAAATACCCGTTCACCTCAGCTAGATAAACTGAATAATCAAATACAGCAAGCTCTGCTGCTGCAGACGGTGTAGGAGCCCTCATATCAGCCACATAATCTGCTATAGTAGTATCTGTCTCATGACCAACTGCTGAAATAACCGGTGTATTACATGCGAATATAGCCCTAGCGACTATCTCTTCATTAAAGGCCCACAAATCCTCCAATGAACCGCCACCACGACCTACTATAATCACATCTAGCCCAAGCTCATCCAATGCCTTAATACCTGCCACTATAGAAGGAGCCGCATCTACACCCTGCACAAGGGCTGGATATAAAAATAACTGAACATGGGGATTACGCCTTGTGGATACATTGATAATATCCTGAATGGCTGCACCAGTCTTAGCTGTCACTATACCTACTTTTGAAGCATACTTAGGTATTGGCTTCTTGTAAGATGCATCAAACATCCCCATCTCAAGAAGCTCAGCCTTTAGAAGTTCAAAACGCTTATACAAGTCACCCTGTCCATCCATCTTAACTTCACGCACATACAGCTGGTACTTACCATCTCTTTCATAGACATTTACCGTACCAAAGGCTGTAACCTTAAGTCCTTCCTCCAGCTTAAAGTTAAGTCCCCTTCGATTACCAGCAAACATAACACAAGCCATTACTCCTCCTTGATCCTTCAAGGTAAAATATATATGACCAGATGTATGATACTTACAGTTAGATACCTCACCCTTAACATAGACATTATTAAGGACAAAGTCCTGCTCAAACATATGCTTAATGTAAGAATTTACTTCTGAAACACTATACACACTTGCCATTTTTAGCCATCTTTCCTAATACACCATTAATAAACGATGGAGAATTATCTCCTCCGTACAACTTTGCAATCTCTATAGCTTCATTGATGGCAACCTGCATAGGTACATCATCATCAAAGCGCATCTCATAATAGGCAAGACGCATAATTGATAAATCAATCTTGCTCATACGAGAAATATCCCAACCTTCAGAAGCTTCATTGATATCTGCATCTATTTCCTCAAGCTTTGATATAATATCAAAAACTCTGTCTGAAATATAAGCAGAATCCTTCTCTGAAATACTTGTCTTTTTCTCAATAAAAAGCTCAAGCTGTTCCTTTAACTCTTCTGTATTATGGAACTCCTTGTGAAATAGCATAATAAAAGTGTTCTCTCTTAATTCTCTTCTTGTCATGGTCCAATTCCTTCCGTACATAATGTATATATCGAAAATAGGTGTACCTACTTTACATAGATACACCTATTCTACTATAAATTTGAAAAATATGAAAGTATATTTTACAAACTATTATTTTTCTAATGATACTCCAGCTATTTTTACATTTACTTCTGTAACATTAAGACCTGTCATATTCTCAATAGCTGACTTAACCTTCTCCTGTACCTTAACTGATACATCAGTAACAGCATAACCATACTCAACATTTATAGCTACATCTACACATACATTACCATCTTCAACAGTAACTCTTACACCCTTAGATAAATTCTTTACACCAAGCTTAGAAACTATCTCCTTAGTAATGTTACCTGCCATAGAAGAAACACCATCAACCTCTGTGGCTGCAAGACCTGCTATAATCGCTACTACATCATCTGCTATCTGAACTGTTCCAATATTATTTTCCACTGTAATTTACCTCCGCGCTACGAATTTTTAATGATATTATTATACCCAATAGCGTCGATTAATGCAAGTATTTTATGTATCAATAACATTTATAGTAATCTTATCAGCAGATACTTCCATCTTTCTTTTTACTATATCTTCTATCTGCGCTCTGGTTGTGTCATCCATCTCATTAGAAACGATAATAACATCCACATAGCCATCAGTATAGGTTACGACCACATCCTTAAAGCCCTTTGCCATAATAAGATTTTCTGCTGCAATCTCTTTTTCAGAAACATTTGCAATCTCCGCCACCTTATCAACTGCCGATTTCTTTTCTTCAGAAGATAAATCCTTATTTGCTATTATAGCATTAAGACTTTCTGTGTTTGTAGCTCTCACATATTCCTTAGAAAGCTTTGCCTCTACTATAAAATCAATAGTTCCGCTAGCATTTACAAATATAGCCTCTCCCGGTGTGCTCTGTACATCCTGCTCATTACTTTGGATATCACCACTATTAGCCTGGTCGACACTTTCTCCCTCTGCCACTTCATCTGTATTGCCAGTACCTGTTTCGTCTTCTTTAGATTCATTTGCATTGGCATTTACTCCCGCCTCTGTGACCGCCTTATCCTTTAACTTATTTTTTCTGTCCACATCATTCTTTTCTGTAAAATTAAGATAGCCAGCTACTGCAATAAGCGCTGCCAATGTTGTAATAATCAGCTGATTACGTCTTAAAATTCGTTTCATATTTCTCCCTTCCTTAAATTATGTTTTATTTCATTTTCCCTACTGCTATTTTATTTATCTCTATGCCAAATAATGCCTTAATTATTCCAGTAATTTTTTCTTTTACATACGGGCTATCACCACCCTTAGCAATTACAGCAACTCCTTCCACCTTTGGCATATAATTTGAAACAACGAAAGGACTTTTATTACTGTTATTATTCTCATCATATATTACACTTTCATCTATGGACTGTTCAAAGGATTCACGACTTCCACCGCTGGAATCCACTTCATTAAGTTCCTTTTCTGATTTATCCTGTTCTATTAACACTTCCTTAGTGGATGTGTTTTTAACTGTAACCATAACCTGTACCTCTCCCACACCATCTATCTTTGAGATAATAGCTTCAAGCTTATCTTCTATGTAATCTATGTACTTTTTACTTTCCAAATCATTAGCTTCTGTATTATTTGCTGTAACTTCATTCGTATCTTTTAAAGTATCTTTGCTACAGCTATCACTACACAAAATCAAAACAATTCCTGCTCCACCTATAAGAAGCCACTTTTCCAATGAAATACTTTTAATTATATTTTTCAAACCTTCCATGCTACACCTCCCAGTAAATTATATATTTTCTTCCTCAAGACAATATATGAATCACTGGACAACTTATGCATAAAATCGCAAGAAAAAATGGACAAGTTAATTTAATAACCTGTCCATAATTTCATATAAAACTAATTACACTTTTTTATAGCTTCTTGTAAATGCAACCATACCTGCACATACAACCATAAGAATAATCAATATATTAGTTGCCGCCATATCTCCTGGTTTTACATTACCTGTATCTCCTGGCTTTACATCACTTGACTCTTCTGACTTTATAACTCTTATATCACCGCACACATTACAGCTGGTGTCCTTATCATCATCATAGATGTGTTCACATTCCTGGTCTAAGAAGAAAGAAATATAAAATTTTGCACCTTCATTGCCTAATATACATGAATTAAAGCACTTATTATTAATAATAACCTGTACATTATCAGCCAGTACGTATCCATCATCTAGCATAACATCAAAGAATGCACCATAATTAAAATCTGCAACAAAATCTCCCACATGTGTTCTCCAGCTAGAATTTTTACCGACAATCCAATCAGCTTCGGAAGAAGCTTTATAATTAGCACCTTGTGGAACCTTTATAACAGGCGAAATACTACTATCTTGTCCCTCTTTATATTTTTCTATAGTAAATTCTAACTTATCTATTTCCTTTAAGCCTTCCGAAAAACGAACTTCATATGTGGCGCCATACATATAAAATTTAACTTTATTACTCTCCTTATCATCAATATAAAACTCAGTTTCTTTTTTTTCTACACTATAACCAGACTTTGGCTTTATATCTACAGATAAAAAGTATATTTTTCCCTTCTCAAAGGTACCGTCAAATTCAACCTTTTCACTAAATCTTTCATCCCAGACATACCATTTACACTTTGCTTCATATAAAGCATTATCTGGTATTCTAATAACTGTTTCTGTATTCTTGCCTACTTCAAATTCTGGCAAATCATACAAATACACCTCTGGAATAATATCTTTGAATGAATAACTATCTGATAAATATATGTTTTTAGTTATTGTACCAGCATATACCTCTTTTTCATCACCTAAAACTGTTTCTGTATACTTATTAAATACATATCCTTCCTTTGCCTTCACTTCAACAGATAAAACATATTCATGACCTTTTTCAAACTTTGTAGGAGGTACCATTTCTTCTAAATCGACATCATACCATACTGCACTTTCTATGTAATATTTGTCTGGTTCTGCTGGTTTTAACATACTAGTATCAGTTTTATTACCTATTACTGGTTTTTGTACATTTAATATTTCCACCTTTTCTATAGGCTCTGAAAAATTATAATAAATATCTATATAAACTTCAGAACCATTGCTATACTCAGATGTAATGGTTCCATTTAGATTAGCCTTAACACTATCGCCAAATTCATATCCATCTTTTGGTACGGCAATTAATTCAAGCTTATAGATTAAATCCTTATTGACTGTAGCCTTATCAATCATATCTCCAGTAACACCATCGCGCCATCTACCAATTACAGTATATGGTGCATCATCAGCAACCTCTATATCAAAATCACCCAATTGAATAGTCTTGCCTAATTCAGCTATAGGGTGTTTTATATCTATTTCTGTAATCTTAGTTGCTAAGCTTACTCTATACTGAGCAGTAGCATAGATTTGTTCTGAGCCTACATTATATTGATCACCAGCAATACTCATAAGCATAGTATCATCAAAAATATATCCTTCCTTAGGATAAAATGTAATATCAAAACTATATCGTTTACCTTTTGTAAAAGTACCAGTTTCAGCATTTGAATTCATTTCACGCCAATAACCTTCTGCTGTATAATTATAGTCATCTGGCAAATCAAGCTTAATTATACTATCTGAAAATGATTTTCCTTCTATAGCTTTTGGAAGCATATCTTCTGATATATGTAATCTATCTATAATTTCACAATCAGTATATACCTCTTTAAGTTCAAAATAATTCGTACCACATAAATAATTATCTTTAATTTCACCGTCAATCACTACATATGTATATCCATCTGTATTATATTTATATCCAACATTTTCATATATGAATACATTTTGCATATATATAGAATCTTCATCAAATAAATCATCTGCATTCATAGATACAAAATCTCTTACATTTTTATCATAAACATACCATTCACTCTTAACGATAAATTTTTCCTTTTCTATAGAACAGTTAACAGGCTTTTTACCAATCTCAACTGTTGGTAATCCTGTAAATGAAATATTATCTATTTCACCTATAACAGTAGGTTTAGTTGTATATTCAAAACATATCTCATTATACTCAGTTCCACCATCTGTTATATTAAGTTCAAAAGTTATCTCGTCCTGGATATTTCCATCTGCCTTAAATAGAAGAGCTATAGTTGGAGAAAAATAATATCCATCCTTAGCTTTTATACAAATCTTAGCTTTGTACAAATCACCACTAAAAAATGTCTCGTCATCTTCAACTTCACTTTCATATTCATCATACCATACTACACTTTCCACAGTACAATTAGTTGTTGAAACAGTACATGAATTTATTTCATCTACATCTGCTCCCGTTGAATTAACCAATGGCACATCAAGATCCACTGTGATTTCATCAATAGACTGCGTTCTCTCTTCTGCAAATGCATTAGCTTCATATACACCCAAGCATATAATAAACGCAAGTCCAATACCTACTATCACCTTTAAATACTTACTTATTCCTCGATACATAGTATACAATCTCCTTTCACCCTATCGCCTATCCGCGATCTGTTTTTGCATTATTTATTATACCAAAACCACTATCTATACACAATAAAAAATCACACAAATATTATATTTATGATACTGGTATCAAGCTTTAAAAATTCTCCAGCTCTCCTTATTAATACAAGGGCCCTAGGATTAAAGTTATCACTACTATTTATGTTCTTATCCAAAATATCATCTGTAACACTATCTTTATTATCACCTACAGATATTTTGTCTATGCTGATATTATATGTATCCTCCATATTTTTCTCATTTTCAATCTCTGTCAAATCATCTGTAACATATATATTAAGCTGTTTTATATTAAGTTCTTCCTCCTCCATTAGTTCCACCTCAACCTTAGATATATATAATCCCTCCTCCTTAGCTATCCCCTGCAATTGATTGGCCAATAATTTTTCATACTCAAGCTTAAAACGATTAACAGCTCCCTCCTCCTTTATAAGAAGCTGACTTTTTAGCTCAGCCACCTGACTTTTATAATTTGCATCCACAAATATATCCTTAAGCTCACCATTATAATTTAAAAACTCATAAAAGGGATTTATAACTAAAACCACAAGTATTAAGCCACAAAACATTCGACAGTACTTTTTGTAGCTATTATCAGGCATCACATTGCTTACTAAAGACATAAGAATAAGAAAGTAACCAATATTTCTAATATAATTAAGCAATATTCCCATATCCTACCTACCCGTTCCCAAACACACTATACCTATAGTTAAGAAAAACATTAATCCACAGGATAAAACGATTCTATAAAGCATATTTGTACCTTTAGCCATAACTTCAACCGACGAAGTTACCCTCTTATCAGAAATAGGTTGAATAATAGCTGCTGTAATCTTATACATAAGACATGCTGTAAGAAGCTTAACCACTGGAAAAACCACCAGCAAAATAATAATCACAAGGGCCGCTCCACCTATACAATTCTTAATAAGTGCTCCTGAGCCCGTCACAATATCCATAAACGAATCAATACTCCCTCCAATCCCTGGGATTAAGCCAAATAACTTCCTATAGCCCTTCGCCTTAGCATAATCAACACTTGGCAGTACGATACTTCCTATAAGATTAATACCTATAGCCACTGTAGGAATCATCTTTATAGCCCAGTCAATCAAAGTCTCTATAACGGAAGCAAATTTTGATAAATAGTCCTCTTCTAAGACATTGTTTAAAATTAAAATAATAACATACACACTTACAGCTGGTATAACAAAGTGTAAAATAATATACTCAACAGCCATAATAGATATAAGTGCCATCTCATACATCCCCAAGGAAGCTGTAATCCCACCTGAAGCACCCACAGCAAGAAAAAATGATGGAATCAAAAATTTCATAAATAAAATAAGCACATCTACTATATCTGTAGCCACAGTTACATTGACTGCAAAGGCTCCCACAAGTATAACCATCAGAAGAGAAAACACAGAAAAAAATCCCATATCAGACATCTTGCTTCCAGCAAATATAACTGATAGCTTCGATAAAAGCGCCGCTCCTATGGACAATAATAGGATTTTTACCACTATATCTTTATTGAATGATATCTCTCCAAACAGCTTGTCCGATGCCAATGAAAACATTCGTAAAAAAACTCCTTCTGAATCTCCCTTCATAAGCTCCGATACAAGGTCAGAAAATGACTCTTCACTCTCTTGCTCCTCTAACAAACCATCAATATGAGAAAAATCATAATCATTTAACTCCTCTGTGGCATATGTGACATTTGTAAAACAAAATATAAATACTAAAAAAGCTACTATAATCAATGCAATTTCTTTCATACTTCCCCTATCTTAAAGCAATCGCCTATTGTTTCAAGAAGCGCTAATACAATAGGCATACTTATACACAAAACTGTCAATTTCCCAACCATCTGTATCTGATTGGACATGGCATTATAGCCACAATCCTTGCATACGTCAGAGGCAAATTCTGCCACATATGAAATCCCGATAATCTTTAATATAATCATCACATATACATTGTCCAAGCCTATATACTGACGAATGGTTTCTATAGCATCTATAAAATATGTAAGCTTAGATATGCCAAACACCATAGCTACGATACAAACCACTAAAGATATAAACAGCCCATACTCCGACTTTACAGATTTAAAGTACACAGCCATAAGAGCAGACATTACAGTCAATATGGCAAGTCCAAAAAAAGTCAATAAAATCCCCTCCTACAGCATAAATAGCTTTTTAATAGTTTCAAACAACTCATAAATAATAGGCACAACCCAAAAAAGCACAAGCAAAAGTCCCGCTAAGCTTACTAAAAAGGCATGCTCTTCCCTTCCACTTTGCTTTAAAATCTGACTGATAACAGATACAAGAATTCCTACAGCTGCTATTTTAAATATTAAATTTACATCCACTTCTCTTCCTCCCAGTTATAAAAGTATATACCTATGAATTAGTCAGCTACAAAAGCAATATAGCTATAAATAATCCCGTCATCATAGATAGCGTTCTATAAACCTTTACAGTATCATTTACCTTACCTTGCTCATCACTTATTAACAATTCAAGTCTTTCTACGAACAAATCAATATTTGATAGCTGCATAGTTCGATTTTGATACCCTAAGGTATCACCTATTTCTTTTATCTTTTCTATATCATCTCTATTCAAATATGTATTTCCTGCAATATTCTTTTCAAACTCCCTTTTAAATACTGTCGACATAGCTTCTGTACAGTTAATCTCTGTAGCATTGGACAACTCAGAAAACACTTTATCATAAGGCACCTTTGCTCTTAACGCTACTGCCTGAAAGGCATCAGACAGCATAGCGTTTTTATATTCTACTTCTCCTCTAAACATAAGAAAAAGCTTCTTTACATATATAAGCTCCTCCACTCGAAGCTTCACATTATTTCCCAGAACACATCCTGCAAAAATAGAGGAAGCAATAACAATTATCAAACCTGCAACCTTTATCATAAAGCTACCTTCTCTATCCTTTGAAGATTTTCATCATATATTTCCATGGTTCTATGGGAATCATTTTTAAGAAATATATAACGCTTAAAAATCCTATGTACCGGGCTAATATCTTCTATTCCATCTCCATGCATAGTTGCTACAAGACGAATCCCTGCATGCTTAGCTCTCATCAAAGCATCAATATCCTCGTCGCCTCCAATTTCATCCACTGCAACCACCTGAGGAGACATTGCTCTAATCATAAGCATAATGCCCTCCACCTTTGGGCAGCAGTCATATATATCACTTCTAATACCTATATCATTCTGAGGAATCCCCTTATAACAGGAAGCAATCTCACTTCGTTCATCCACCACCGACACCTTAAGGCCCAGCTTATCGGAGATAAGCCTTAGCAAGTCCCTTAATAACGTAGTTTTCCCAACACCCGGCGGAGAAATAATAAGTGTATTATGAATACTATGTTTATCTTCTATATAGCTAATAACATTCTTTCCACAATCAATCACTTGGCGACTTATTCTTATATTAATGGACGATATATTTGATATAGTCTTAATTCTGCCATTTTCCTTAACAATCTTTCCAGCCACGCCTACTCTATGACCACCCTTAATAGTGATAAAACCCTGTCTTATATCCTCCTCATGGGCATAAAGAGAAAATCTGGAAATATACTCCAATGCCTCTTTAAGCTGTCCCTCTGTGATAATGTAATCTGTTACATACTCTCCTCTCATCCTTCCGAAATATAAAATAACATTTTTCATAGCACGAAGCCTTATCTCCTCCAACCCATGCAAGTCCATAAATGTAAGATATTCTCTAAGTCCCACTGGTAAAATGTTTAAAATATCATCTCTCATATCATACCTCCCTTTAATGCAATATATGAAAGCTGGGACAACTTATGCATAAAAAATATTTCATTTTATACAAGAATTTGATATGATAATAACTAATTAATATTGGAAAGGTGGCAATCTTATGGCTTGTAAAAAAGAAAAATATGTAGACTACATCGTAGAGCAGACCAAGAAAATACTTAATATCGATAGTCCATCAGGCTACACAAAGGAAGTGGCTGATTATGTAATAAAGGAATACAAAAAATTAGGATATAATCCTATATCAACCATCAAGGGTGGTATATTAGTTGAAATCGGTGGCAAGAATTCTAAGGATGCCGTTCTCTTAGAGGCTCATATAGATACCTTAGGTGGAATCGTTACAGAGATAAAGTCAAATGGAAACCTCCGCATATCTCCTATCGGTGGAATGAATGCAAATAATGCCGAAGCTGAAAACTGCAGAATAATCACTCGTTTTAATGGTATATACGAAGGTACTCTTCAGCTAGATAATGCTTCTATCCATGTAAATGGCGATTACGATAAAACAACACGTAAATTCCCTGCTATGGAAGTCGTTATAGACGAAAATGTACATTCAAAAGAAGATACTGTAAAATTAGGAATAATGGCTGGTGATATCGTAGCCTTTGATGCTAGAACCATAGAGACAAAATCCGGATTCTTAAAAAGTCGTTTCTTAGACGATAAGCTTAGCGTGGGTATACTTTTAGGATATGCAAAATATCTTAAAGATAATAATATTATACCAGAACGCAAAATATATCATCATATAACAGTATACGAAGAGGTTGGTCACGGTGGCTCTGCTTCTATCCCAGAGGGCGTTACCGAAGTAATTTCCGTAGATATGGGTTGTGTAGGTGATGGCCTTAGCTGTACAGAATATCAGGTAAGCATCTGTGCCAAGGATAGCCGCGGACCATACAACTACGACGTAGTGACAAACCTTATAACAGCCGCTAAAAATAATAAAATAGATTTTGCTGTAGACGTATATCCATATTATGGCTCAGATGCTGATGCAGCGTTAACTTCTGGCTATGATATAAGACACGGACTAATTGGCTCTGGAGTATATGCATCACACGGTTACGAAAGAACTCATAAAGATGGAATAAAAAATACATTTAAGTTATTGAAAGCATATCTAAGCTAAACAATACTATACTAAACAATACTTGACTAAAATTATGCAAGGAGAGTTATTATGAGACCAACAAAAAAAGTATCAGAATCCTATACAGAACAACAATACTTAATACGCCCTACTTATATAAATCATTACGGTCGTCTATTCGGTGGTGAATTATTAAGATGGATAGATGAATTAGCCGGTATTGTAGCCAGACGTCACTCCAATTCACTTATAACTACTGCAGCCATTGATAACCTACAATTCAAAGCACCCGTATACGCTGGTCAAATGGTAGTTTTAGTAGGTCGTGTAACATATGTAGGTTCAAGCTCTATGGAAATTCGAATTGACTCATATGTGGAAGAATTAGACGGAATTCGTCGCCCCATAAACAGAGCTTATATCGTAATGGTAGCCATAGACGAAGACGGCAATCCAGTAGAAGTTCCAGAATTAGAACTGGAATCTGAAGAACAAAAGATGGAATACGAATCAGCCATCAAGCGTAAGGAAATGAGAAAACAGAGACGAATCGATGGGTTTTAAAATTATTTAATTTTCTTTTTAAAGCTTTTAAATAGTTTATCAACCTGCTTTTCATCTCCTGTTATTTCTACTTCTACTGCATATTTTCCAGTCATGGCAAAAAACTTTATACACTTAACTTCAATATCAGTACTATAAATATATTTCCATTCTATCTTATTGGTTGTGCTTATTCTGCTAGAATTACCTATATTCCTCTGTAGCTCTTCATGTTGGATATCATATTCTAAATCCAACACTTCCATACGTGTTCTAGCAGATGTCTCATCATCGAATTCAAACCAATAAACTGTAAATTCTGCTTTTTCCTTCGTACCAACAACTGTCCCTAATTGATTTATTTTGTAAACCAAATCCCCTTTACCATAATTAGAATTTAACTGTGTTACTGTAAAACTTTCTCCAAATACTTCTTCGCATGCTTCATTCACTTTATCAAAATCATCAACCTCAAAGGTTTCAAAAAATTGACCGACAACATTAACTGCAACCATGACAATAATAGCTACAAAAGCTACAATAATCCCTGTAATAATTAGCCATTTTTTCTTCTTTGGCTTTTTAGGCGCAACAGGTTCATGATATACAGAATCATACGATGTATTATATGTTGCGTCATATGTTGTGTCATATGTTGTGTCATATGTAGGTGCTTCGTTACCTCCAAGCAAACTTTCACTTACACCACTGTAATTATGACTATATTGATTTTGATTGTTATTGAAATTATCCATTATAAAACTCCTTTTCCCGTAAGTACTTCTTTGTATTTTTATCACAAAAATACAAAATAATAAAGTATATTTATGCTAAATCATGCTTAATTCATCCCAAGATATTTCATAAAACCTTCCAATCCATCTACAATATCCCTATATGTCACACTAAAATTACCTGTATACCACGGATCAGCTATAGATGCACCTACTCTATCAGTATAATCAAGCAATAACCTTACCTTATCTTCAGGGTCACTTCCTATAATTCGCCTTAGATTTCTTATATTATTACTATCCATACAAAGTAGATAATCATACTTCTGATAATCTGCCTTTGACACCTGAACAGCACGCTTTCCCTGGCAGGAAATTCCGTGCTTTGCAAGTTCCTCTCTCGCTGGTGGATATACAGGATTACCAACACCATTCCATATTTCTTCTGTGCTTGTAGCTGCAGAAGAAATGTAGAATCGGTCTGATATGTTCTGTTTTGATACCATATCTTTAAATATAAATTCTGCCATAGGCGAACGGCAAATATTGCCGTGGCAAATGAATAGCACTTTTATAGGTTCTTTCATAAGTTCTCAAATCCTTTCAAAAGGTTGTATTTACAAGGTTTGTGGGGTTTTAGTTGTTTTTATTATTTTCTCATTTCTTTTCAAAAATAGGCATATTTTCTCGGTCAAGTGGTATATAAATTGGTATATTTTTTAGAAATTTATACCAGTAAATTTCACTGGTATATTTTTTCAAAACACCGCATAAACACTTGTTTTCTACAAGGTCCCATGGCATATTAACACACCAAAAACGCCGATTTTTAGTTAGTAAAATATGAATTTATACCACTTATTTTACCTCATATGGCAACTGACTTTTTATACTTCCTTTACTTTTAAGTAATCTAGCCTTTCCATCTCTGCAATTGCATCCTCAGATTTAATATGCGTATAGGTATCAAGTGTCACAGAAATATCTCCATGTCCCATGATATATTGCAATACCTTAGGATTCATTCCAGACTTCGCCATATTCGTGCAAAACGTATGTCTACACACATGTGGCGTAATCTTTGGCAACTGCACACGATAAATTTTATTATACTTTTCAACAGAAAGCTTGAAGTATTTCTCCCAATGCAATGCTACCTTCGGTTTACCATTCTTGTCCAAAAATAGAAATCCAGAGTACCCATCAATTATTGGTTCAACCTTTTGCTTTGGACGCATCTTAATAATTCTTCTAAATGCTTCCATTACATCCGGTGTCATCGGAACCTCACGTACACCATTCTCCGTCTTAGTTGTCTCACAGATATACTTCATATCACTGGTTCGTTGAAGCTGGTGATTGACCTTAATGACTTTCTTCTTAAAATCAATGTCCTTAATCGTCAAACCACAAAACTCGCTGATACGAAGCCCCGTCTTAAACAAGATATAAAACGCATCATAGTACTGACTATAATGATTATCCTCTAGAATAAACTGAAGGAACTGTCTCTCCTGTTCTCTTGTAAGTGTATCCCTTTTCACACTGTCGTTCACTACTACTGTGTGAAGTTCAAACTGAAACGGATTCTTGATAATCATGTCATCATCAGCCGCCATCTGAAATGCAGGACGAAGAACACCTCGCACTGTATGAATAGTACTGTAGCCTCTACCATCCTCTTGCATCTTAATCAGAAAAATCTTTGCATCAGATGTCTTGATACTAGCAATCTTTCTCTGTCCAAAGGGTTCCTTTGCTAAAATATTTTGCACAAATTTATACCCTGTTCTCATGCTATGCTTTACTCCGGTTTTTGTCATCAAATATTTCTCAACTAATTCACAAACCGTAATATCCTCACAGCAGATTTCTAGTCTCAGTCTTTTCTCAATCTCCTTAATTTTGTCTCTTAAGGCTTTGTCCTTACGCTTACCTGCTGGCATAGAATCCGAAGCAGTAAGTCTCCAACTGTAAACCGTTTTCCTTTGACCGAATGGATCAGTATAACGATAAGCATAACGCCCATCTTCTAACTGATTTTCTCCCATTTGGAGTACTCTACCTTTATTGTCACGTCTCTTTGTATAACTCATAATAATTCTCCTTTCAAAGAGCTGTGACATGGCTCACAATTAATATACCACAACCCTTTATATTTTTCTATATTGCTTCTAGTGTATCTACAAATTTCTCAAACTTTGTACGCTTGATTTGAACACGATTTCCATTCCAAAGTAAGTAATCAGCATTCTTATTTTCGTTAATTAAATTACGTAACTTATGCTCGCCTATACGGAAATAGGCAGCAGCTTCCTGTCTCTTGACATGAGCCTCCGTGGCATATGACACTTGGCATTACGGCCCCTATGCGTTGCAAGGAATGCCCTGGCGGTAAACCTATCACATGCTCTCTCATATAAAGAGACATACCCTTTATCAATGCTGACGAACACCTCGTCGCGTGTTATAGCGAACACCTCGCCTTTATAAACCCGAAAAATGAAAAAGGCGAACCCCTCGCCACGGCTCAAACCCTTATAAATACTGAATTTGTAGCAATGACGAAGACCTCGTCTTAAAATAACTCAAATATATTAAATATTATATAACAGGATACGCCGACTGTTGCATACAAAATCGGCATAAAACTGTCTGCCAACTGCATCCACGAAAGGGCGTACCCTTATGCCCCGGAACTAGATTTTTAGAAAATGTACTCCATCTTTTCAAGAGGCTATCGTGAGTTTTTTTCTGCCTAATGTTATAAATGTTACTATGAAAATGTATTTGAGCATTTTATATTGACATTTACACTAATTTAATAATTTTCTGACATCTGTAAGATTTTATCTTCGCTTATCCCTAACGAAACCATCTTAATATAATCATCTTTATCTATTCCATTCATCATAATCTTCTGTTCTTTTGTAAGCGTAACAACTTTTAAATTAAATGCGTCTAATTGCTTATCAATTTCATCAGACTTATTTAGGGCATAAATATTTTTCAAAATATTAAAAACAATAGTTGAATACATATCATATATCAACAAACAAGTTTCATTTTCGCTAAAGGCATAAAATATATCCTTACCTTTTTCTTCTTTTACAATTCCCTTTAGAAATAAATTTGCATGAGCAAACTTATTTCTAATTTTTCTAACACTATATGGAGCATCACTTAAAAAATTCTTCACTTTTGAACTAATAACATCTTGCTTATGTAATTTATCAACAATTATTTGAAATTTCTCCTCATAATTTCCCGCTGCAAATTTACATATATTTTCTGTAATTTCAAAAAGAAGGATTAATGCCGCATATCCTTCCTCATTCTCAAATAGCCTTTCACAATCAGAAAGTCTCTCTCCATAAAATCTTGAATATTGCCATACAATATCTATTACACTTCTTTTATCTATTAACATCTAAGCACTTCCGTTCTCGATTTTTTATCTTGCACCCCCAATTGATAAAATTCTATTCTGTTCTATTAAAATAGTATCTACCAATTCATCATACTCAAATGCATCCAAATTTGTTACGCCTGCATAACATTGAATATGATGTGGAACCGCTTTTCTTAATTCCTTATCTTTTAATAATGTGTTTTTCCCACCTTTTATTATTGCATCAACAAAAGCTTTTGTAATCATATTATTACAAGATAATTTTCTTTCAAATATAGCCTTAACTGGATCAATATATTCCATTGCAGTTAATGCTCTATCTTCATCTTCATAAAATGATAATTTTGTACCAAAGTACCATAAAAATCGCATACCAGATCTGTCTATTTTAGAATGAGAAACCTCATTAAATAAACACCTTTTAATTCTATCCTCAGGATTTTTAATTTTACCTTTTAAATATAACTCTTCCACATATCTGCCCAAAACAGTCAAATTCAAAAAAGTCCATATATTTTTATCATACATAATATTTTGCGGATAAGATTTCAATAAATTTGACAGATAAATTGCCAAATCAGCTTCTCTTTGATATTTATTCTTATATTTTTCATCTTCTTGAAAAACAATATTCTCAAGTATTTGTTCATCAAACTCAACACTTATCTCATTACCATTATACATTACTGGTTCTGAATAATTTAAAATATCATTTTTATTAACATCTATATTGCCATATGTTATAAATTGTGTAATTATTGATTCCTTTATTTTTCTATACTCATCATCCTTGGTATTTACTCTTTTCAAAATAATTCTACTCATTTGAATTATCCCCCTTTTTATTCTTAAGCATTTCTCTACATCTTATAAATGTATTCTCAAGTTCATTACCTAATAGCTGCTGCACATTTTCAAATAGGTCATTAATATCATCTGCATCACTTTCAAAAAACTCTGTAATTGAAATACCCTTCTTCGTAAAAAGATAATCATATCCATCAAACCATTCATAATCCTCTATTTTTTCAAGAAGATTCTTATTACTTTTTATAGCAATAGTTGTATAATAAATACCAATAAATGCAATAAAACAATTCATCAATTCCTTTATAACTTCATTTTTAGAAAGAGCAGCATATGCATCACAAAACGAATTACCAGCCTTTACTAAAATAGAATCTGAATTACTATATTCTATTCGTAACCCTTTCCCCTCTAATCCTTCAGATTTTGACAATGCAACAAAACTATCCTCAGCCGTCCTATAATATAATATCGAAGTGTTCGAAAACGCTAATTGTGTATTTACACCTACTTTTTTTCCTTTAAAATCCGAATAGAATTCATCCATTTCTTCTTTTATATATTTTAATTCAAACGGTTTTCTTACTAAAACAAATGCTTGAATACTAATATTATCACAATCTATTAAGGAATCTAACGGAATACAAAGTCTTATATTTTCTTCAAATACATAGATTTTACTAACAACTTTATTCATAACCGTAGAGGCCGAAATCAAAACATATGCCTCTTCGTTTTTTATAAGTAACTTGAGATATTCAGATGTCAATTCACAATCCATCTCAACATTCATACTATCAATATCAAATGAATATTTGACATTTGTTAACTTAAATATAATATCTTTTTTGTATGACGAATCATCTTCCATTAAAACTGGATATGTATAATTGTTCATATTAATCTCCATTCCGCCGCCTTCGGCTGGCGGCACAAATAGTAATGAAAGTGTTTCAACTCTCTAAGTTGTGCTTTAAAATAGTTTACAAGAAGCTACACTACAAAGCACGGGAGGAGGAGTTGTAACAGCTTTCTTCGTTTTAGACAGCATATTAATCAGTGTAAGTTCTGCCTTTTCAAGCACAAATAAGTGGCATCACGAATCCGTACACTAAGAATTGTTTAAGCGCCTTAGTTTAATTGTGTGGCAGTTCAGTCAATGGCTTCTTATCATTTACGAAAGGAGTCTGACTATGAAAGTTACTTACCAAACCTGTTGTGGTGTCGATGTTCACAAATCTTTTCTCGTTGCCACGATTGTAAAAACTACCGGTGGCATTGAGCCTTCTTACCAAAAGAAACGCTTTTCCACCTTTAACAATTCAATTCTTGAATTCAAGCAATGGCTTCTCGACAATGACTGTCATGATGTCTGTATGGAATCCACTGGTAAATACTGGGTTCCTGTCTTTAATCTTCTGGAAGATGAAATCAATGTTGTCATTGCCAATCCCAAATGGGTAAAGGCAGTAAAAGGCAACAAAGATGACACCAAGGATTCTAAATGGATTGGGGATTTGTTCCGTCTTGGACTTGTCAAAGGCAGTTATATTCCTTGTAAGAAAGTTCGTATTCTCAGGGAATACACTCGCTATCGTTACAAGCTTGTTTCCTGCCGTTCAAGTGAAAAGAATAGATATCAGAATGCTCTTACTGTTTGTAATATTGCATTAGATTCTGTTGTTTCCGATATCTTTGGGAAGTCATCCACATCCATTATCGACTATCTGCTTGAACAATCGGGTACATCCATTAACCACGAAGAAATCGCATCTAAACTTCTTCGGAGCCTCAAATCCAAAGAAGATGCTGTTATAGAATCCGTCGAGGGATATCAGATGACTGATACCCAAAAATACCGTATGCGCCTCGTCCGCGCACATATGGATTATATCACAGCCGAAATCAATGATGTTGATAAAATGATAGAAAATATGATTTCTTCTAATCCTGATTTTGAAAATGCTGTTCAGTTCCTCTGTACCATTCCGGGTGTCAAACGTGATAGTGCAATCACTATCATCTCCGAAATCGGTATTGATATGTCTCAGTTCTCATGTTCCAAACGTTTATGTTGCTGGGCTGGTTTAACACCTGGCAGCAATGAATCTGCTGGTAAGAAGAAGTCTGTTCGGATTACGCGTGCCGGTGTCTACCTCAAACCTGCATTAGTACAATGTGCTCATGCAGCCGTAAAATCTGACAAATCTCCTTACTACAAAAAGAAATATGAATCTCTTGTTAAACGTCGTGGCAAAAAAAGAGCCATTATCGCTATTGCCCGTATGATTCTTACCGCTATCTACCAGATGCTGTCTACTGGCGAGCAATGGAATCCGAGCGACCTTTATAAAATCGATATGCCTGTAGCCCTTGTTGAAAAACAAAAGGCAAAAGCTATCAAGCAAGCCAAGAAACTATTGCAGCGAGAGGGATTGCTTCCACCTGACGAACCATTAGCTTCTTAATCTTATTTCCTAACTTTATAACACTTCAAAAAGTTGCCTGCCTCAGACAGCTTATTCAAGTG
>JAFQOW010000016.1 GCA_017412055.1 Lachnospiraceae bacterium
AAAAAACGCTCCGCGAGGATGAGCACTCGCACGAGAAGAATATGTCAGCTAACGCTGACCGTGCTCGGCTCGCAAAGCGGAGCAAGTCCCTCTAGACAGAGGGATTTAGGGAGATGATGCGGACTTGTCCGCTTTGTTCTCATATAGGAAGTTTTTATCGAGAACTTTTCTATATGATAAAAAACGTATTTTTGCATCATAAAAAACGTAAAAATTTTCTTTATAAAGGTTGATTTATACATAGTTATCTAGTATAGTATCATTTGTGACCTACAATTATAGGTGGAGGTAGAAAAGGTGAACGAAAAAACTATCGTGGCAGTAGATGCTATGGGAGGAGATAATGCACCAGGTGAAATTGTTAAAGGCGCTGTTGAAGCTGTTTTGGCAAGTGAGCAGGTGATGATTAAGCTTGTGGGAAAAGAAGAGCTTGTTAAAGAAGAACTTGCTAAATATGAGTACGACAAGAATCGAATTGAGGTGGTTAATGCCACAGAGGTTATTCTTACAGAAGAGCCACCTGTTAAGGCAATTAAGTCAAAAAAAGATTCATCAATAGTTGTGGCTATGAATATGGTTAAACATGGTGAAGCTGATGCACTGGTTTCGGCAGGAAGCTCAGGTGCAATATTAGTAGGAGGACAGGTTATTGTCGGTCGTATAAAGGGAATTGAGAGACCACCATTGGCACCACTTATACCAACTAAGAATGGAGTGTCACTTCTTATTGATTGTGGAGCTAATGTAGATGCAAGACCAAGTCATTTGGTACAGTTTGCTAAAATCGGTTCTATTTATATGGAAAATGTTGTAGGCATAAAGAAACCTAGAGTTGCTATAGTTAATATAGGCGCAGAGGAAGAGAAGGGAAATGCATTGGTACATGAAACATTTCCAATGCTTAAAAACTGTCCAGATATTAACTTTATCGGAAGCATTGAAGCAAGAGATATTCCAGCAGGCTATGCAGATGTTATTGTATGTGAGGCATTTGTAGGAAATGTAATACTTAAGCTTTATGAAGGACTAGGAGCAACGCTTATAGGTAAGGTAAAAGAAGGACTTATGAGTACTTTAAGAAGTAAGATAGGTGCTATACTTATTAAACCTGCGTTAAAGAAAACATTAAAAGCATTCCAAACAGAAGAATATGGCGGAGCGCCACTTCTTGGTTTGAATGGACTTGTGGTTAAGACACATGGAAGTTCCAAAGCCGTTGAGGTAAAAAATTCTATATTACAATGTATAACTTTTAAAGAGCAGAAAATTAATGAAAAAATTAGAGAGAACATTAATTTGCAAGAAAGCTAAACAAAGAATATTTTTAATATGAAAGGAAGAGTTTTATTATGGAATTCGAAAAGTTACAGAACATCATTGCAGAGGTTTTAAACATTGATGCAGAGGAAATCACAATGGAGTCAACATTTATTGATGACTTAGGTGCAGATTCTCTTGATGTATTTCAGATTATTATGGGAATTGAAGAAGAGTTTGATATCGAGATTCCTAATGAGGAAGCTGAAAAGATTACAACAGTTGCCGATGCTGTAGAGCAGATTAAAAGCGCAATAAACTAATTAAAATTTCAAAGAATAAAATGATTTTTTTGTAATAAGAATGGGGCAAATACCCCATTCTTATTACAATATAGGGAAGGCATATATATGAAACGATTAAATGAATTGGAAGAAATAATCGGATATAGCTTTAAAAATAAGGATTTACTTACCCTTGCTATGACTCATAGTTCTTATTCTAATGATAACAAATTAGGCAAGCTTAACAATAATGAAAGATTAGAATTTTTAGGCGACGCTGTATTGGAATTATCATCAAGTGAGTTTTTATTTGATGAATATGAAAATAAGCCTGAAGGAGAATTGACAAGATTAAGAGCCAGCCTTGTATGTGAGCCTACGTTGGCGCAGGCTGCAAGAGAATTTAAGCTAAATGAATTTTTAAGACTTGGTAATGGTGAGGAAAACACAGGCGGACGTTATAGGGATTCTATTATTTCAGATGCCTTAGAGGCACTTATTGGAGCGATATATTTGGATGGTGGGTTTGCTAATGCAAAAGAGTTCATTTTGAAATTTGTTTTAAATGATATAGAAAACAAACATCTCTTTTATGATAGCAAGACCATACTTCAAGAAATGGTACAAAAGAAGTACAAAGAAAGAGTAGAATATGTTTTGGTTGGAGAATCTGGACCAGATCATAACAAAGAGTTTAGTGTGGAGGCTGTATTTAAAAATGTTGTCCTAGGTAAAGGTGTTGGAGGCACAAAAAAACGTGCGGAACAACAGGCAGCATATGAGGCTATATTGGCCATTAAAAAAGAAAATTAACAGGTAGGTAAACAATGTATTTAAAAAGTATAGAGGTACAGGGCTTTAAGTCCTTTGCCAATAAGATAAAATTCGATTTTCATAATGGTATTACTGGAATTGTAGGACCGAATGGAAGTGGAAAAAGTAATGTAGCAGATGCTGTTCGTTGGGTTTTAGGTGAACAGAGAATAAAGCAGCTTCGTGGTGGTAAAATGGAGGATGTTATCTTTGCTGGTACTCAGAATCGTAAACCATTAGGATTTGCTTATGTTGCTATTACATTAGATAATTCTGACCATAAATTAGCCATTGAGTATGATGAGGTAACTGTATCCAGAAGACTTTTTCGTTCTGGAGAAAGTGAATACATGATAAATGGCTCTATTTGTCGTCTTAAGGACATTAATGAGTTATTCTATGACACAGGTATCGGTAAGGAAGGTTATTCTATTATCGGACAGGGTCAGATTGATAAAATTCTAAGTGGTAAGCCAGATGAGAGAAGAGAGCTTTTTGATGAGGCCGCAGGTATTGTAAAATTTAAAAGAAGAAAGGCGGAAGCTACTAAAAAGCTTGAAAATGAGAAGGATAATCTTACAAGAGTTATAGATATTTTAACTGAGTTGGAAAGACAGTTAAAGCCATTGGAGCGTCAGTCAGAGACTGCAAGAAAGTATTTAAAGCTTAAGGAAGAGTTAAAAACATATGATATAAATATGTTCCTTCTTGAGATTACACAGATACGTGCATCTTTATCAGAAATTGAAAAAAAGTACGATATAGCCACAAATGAATTGGAAGAGAACAGAGAAAATCTTGAAGCTATAAAGAATCAGTATGAAGTTCTTGATGGAATTATAGAGGAAATGAATGCTGATATTGAGGATAAGAAAAACTTATTAAATCAAACAAATATAGCTATTGAGAAGTTTGATGGTGATATTAAGGTTATCAATGAGCAGATTAATTCAGCTAAAATTAATGATGAGCATTTAAAACAGCGCATGAATGCAATAGAAGAAGATATAGCTGATCATATAAAGGAAAAGGAACGCCTTCTTGGAGAAAAGAAGGAAATAACTGAAAAGCTTACAGAAGCCACAAAGGTTCAAAGTGAAGCTGATGGTAAGATTGCAGCTATTTCAGGGAAGATAGCACAGATTTTAGAGGATATAGAAAATTCAAAATCAGATATTATTAACCTGCTTAACGAAAAATCTGGTGTTATGGCTAAAATTCAAAGATATGATACTATGCTTGAACAGATTAATATAAGAAAAGCAGAGTTAAGTCAGAAGCTCATTAAGTCTAAGAGTGATAAGGAAGAGCAGGATAAGATTATCGCTGAATTAGAGGAAGAATTTAAGAGGGTTAATGATGAAATTATCCAGTACACTACTCAGGCAGGAGAAATAGAAGAAAAGCTTTCTGAGTATAAGAAGGAAACCGCTATCCTTATTAAGGAAAGAGAAGATAAGCAAAAGAAATATCATCAGATAAGCTCAAATCTTGAAGCTTTAAAGAATATGACCGAGCGTTATGAAGGTTATGGTAACTCTATTAAAAAGATTATGGAGCTTAAGGAAAGAGAAAAGGGTATCGTAGGTGTCGTAGCTGATATTATAAAGGTTGAAAAGAAGTATGAGACAGCTATAGAGACAGCACTTGGTGGTAATATACAAAATGTTGTAACTGATACAGAAACAACGGCAAAGGAAGCTATTGAGTACTTAAAGAGAGGAAAATTTGGTAGAGCTACATTCCTTCCTTTAAGTAGTATTGCCAATAAAACTGGCTTTTCAAATGAGAGAGTCTTAACTGAAAAGGGTGTTATAGGACTTGCCTGTGACCTTGTTCAGATTAAGAAGGAATGGGAAAATATAGCTAAATATCTTCTTGGAAGAATAGTTGTAGCAGATACTATTGATAATGCCTTATTGATTGCAAGAAAGTATAATTATACATTAAGAATTGTCACATTGGATGGAGAACTTTTAAATGCAGGTGGTTCTATGTCCGGTGGTGCATTTAAAAATAGCTCAAATCTTTTAGGTAGAAGAAGAGAGATAGAAGAGCTAGAGAAAGCATTAGAGGCTATCAAGAGTGAAAATCAGACTATAAATGAAAAGCTTAATATTAATGAGACAGAATCAAGAGCTGCAAATGAAGAATTAGAGAAGATTAAGCTTGTATTAAATGAACAGTATATTTTACAGAATACTGTTAAGATGAATATGAATAAGGCAGGAGAGAAAAAGCAGGAAATCGCTGATAGTTTTGAAGATTTAGGCAAGGAAAATGCTGAAATCGCCAGCCAGATTACAGA
The DNA here is from genome assembly GCA_017412055.1 of Lachnospiraceae bacterium. Lineage (GTDB taxonomy): Bacteria > Bacillota > Clostridia > Lachnospirales > Lachnospiraceae > SVEL01. The sequence goes on from JAFQOW010000016.1 coordinate 4,663, forward strand.
TATTAAGTCTAATTACGATACATTAAATGTAGAGCTTATGTCATTTGATGATAAGAATAAGCTTATTGAAGAAAAGATTGCAAGCTTAAATCTTCAGGTTGAAGAGCAAAGAAAACTTGAAGAGGAAGAAATCGGCAAGAATCAGGAGATGAGACTTGGATATCAAAGCTTAAAGCAAAAGCTTGAGTTTATCAAGGAAAATACAGAAAAGCTTGATGTGGAAACAAATAAGCTTAATGAGGAGCTTACTCTTATTAAGTCAAATGCAGAGAATGCGACACTTACAGTGTTAGATAGACTTAAAGAGATTGAAAGTATTGAAAATTCTATGAAAGAGGCTAAGCAGACTAAGGAACAGTTGGAAGCTACTATTACAAAGCTTGTGGCTGATAAGGATGCTCAGACTAAGGAACATAAGGATTTCATCACAAAGAGAGAAGAGATATCTACGCATATTAATGAGCTTGATAAGGAAATATATAGATTATCAAGTCAAAAGGAAAAACTTGAAGAGGCAAATGAAAAGCAAGTTAACTATATGTGGGATGAATATGAGATTACATATAGTGTAGCTCTTACTATGAAGAATGAAGAGCTTAATAATCTTGCGGCAATTAAGAAGAATATTTCATCTCTTAAGAGTCAGATAAGAGATTTGGGAGATGTAAATGTTAATTCCATTGAAGAATATAAGAATGTATCGGAAAGATATGTATTCTTAAAGACACAGCATGATGATCTTGTGCTTGCGGCTGAAAATCTGGAAAAGATTATTGAAGAATTAGATACTGGTATGAGAAATCAGTTCTCGGAGAAATTTATTGAGATTAAGACTGAGTTTGATAAGGTATTTAAGGAACTTTTCGGCGGCGGAAAGGGTACAATTGAGTTAAATGAAGATATGGATATATTAGAAGCGGATATTTCTATTATATCTCAGCCGCCTGGAAAGAAACTTCAGAATATGATGCAGTTATCCGGTGGTGAAAAGGCTCTTACTGCCATAGCATTACTTTTTGCTATTCAGAATCTTAAGCCGTCTCCATTCTGTCTTCTTGATGAGATTGAGGCAGCCTTAGATGATTCTAATGTAGTAAGATTTGCCGGATATTTGCATAAGCTTACAGATCATACTCAGTTTATTGTTATTACTCATAGAAGAGGTACAATGGCTGCGGCAGACAGATTATATGGTATTACAATGCAGGAAAAGGGTGTCTCAACACTTGTATCTGTAAACTTATTAGAGGCAGAATTGCAGGAACAGGAGGATAAGTCATGAGTGAAGAAAAGAAGGGATTCTTTAAACGACTTGTAAGTGGTCTTAGTAAGACTAGAGCAAATATTGTATCAGGCTTTGAGAGTATTTTCTCAGCGTTTTCCTCCATAGATGATGATTTTTATGAAGAGCTTGAAGAAATACTTATTATGGGTGATATAGGCGTAGCTACTACAGAAAAGATTATCGAAAACCTTAAAGTGAAGGTAAAAGAACAGAAGATTAAGGAGCCTGCTATGTGTAAGCAACTTCTTATGGATTCTATTAAAGAGCAGATGAATCTTGGTGAAGCAGCATATGATTATGAGAATCAGACAAGTGTTTTACTTGTAATAGGTGTTAACGGAGTTGGTAAAACTACTTCTATAGGAAAACTTGCTGGTCAGTTTAAAAATAATGGTAAAAAGGTTGTACTTGCAGCTGCGGATACATTTAGAGCGGCAGCTATCGAACAGCTTACAGAGTGGGCGAATAGAGCAGGTGCAGATATTATTTCTAGTAGAGAGGGCGCAGACCCAGCATCAGTTATCTTTGATGCAGCTCAGGCAGCTAAAGCTAGAAAGGCAGATATTTTAATATGTGATACTGCTGGACGACTTCACAATAAGAAGAATCTTATGGAGGAGCTTAAGAAAATAAATAGGATCCTTGATAAGGAATATCCAGAAGCATATAGAGAAAATCTTATTGTTTTGGATGCTACAACAGGTCAAAATGCGTTAGTTCAGGCTAAGCAGTTTATGGAGGCGGCAGACATTACAGGAATTATACTTACAAAGATGGATGGAACAGCAAAGGGTGGTATAGCAGTTGCTATCCAATCAGAGCTTGGAATTCCAGTTAAGTATATTGGTGTGGGTGAAAAGATTGAAGATTTACAGAAATTTAATTCAGATGAATTCGTAAATGCTTTATTTGATGTACCACAGGATAATTAGTTTAGACATGATATTAGAAGAGAGGGAAATGAAATGTTGACAGAGTTATCATTAGAAAAATTTAAAGAAGCAGCAGAAATTGTAAAAAATGTTACAGTTCCTACTAATCTTGTGTATAGTGACTATTTTTCAAAACAGACAGGTAATAAGATATATATAAAGCCTGAAAATCTTCAGTTTACAGGAGCATATAAGGTAAGAGGCGCTTATTATAAGATAAGTCAGCTTACAGAAGAAGAAAGAGCAAAGGGATTAATCACAGCTTCAGCTGGTAATCATGCTCAGGGTGTTGCAAATGCTGCCAAAATGTATGGTATTAAAGCAACTATCGTAATGCCGACCGGCACACCTCTTATAAAGGTTAACAGAACAAAGAGCTATGGCGCTGATGTGGTACTATATGGAAATGTATATGATGAAGCCTGCGAGGAAGCATATAGACTTGCAAAGGAATATGGATATACATTTGTTCATCCATTTGATGATTTAGAGGTTGCTACAGGACAGGGAACGGTTGCTGTAGAAGTATTTGATGAATTGCCAGATGTTGATTATATTTTAGTGCCAATTGGCGGTGGTGGATTAGCTTGTGGTGTTGCAGCATTGGCTAAAATGATAAATCCTAAAGTAAGAGTTATTGGTGTAGAACCAGCTGGAGCAAATTGTATGCAGTCATCAATTAGAGAAGGACATGTTGTATCACTTCCTACTGCTGTAACTATAGCTGATGGTACTGCAGTAAAAACACCAGGAACTGTTATATTCCCATATATTCAAAAGTATGTTGATGAGATTATTACTGTTGAAGACAGTGAACTTATAGATGCATTTCTTGATATGGTAGAGAATCACAAGATGGTTTGTGAAGGCTCGGGTTTACTTACAATAGCAGCTTTAAAGCATCTTGAATGCTGGGATAAGAATATCGTATCAATTATAAGTGGTGGAAACCTTGATATTATAACAATGTCATCAATCCTTCAGCATGGTTTAATTCAGAGAGGAAGAATATTTACAGTTTCAGTTCTTTTACCAGATAAGCCAGGTCAGCTTGAGGGAGTTGCCAAGCTTATAGCAGCTAATCAGGGAAATGTAGTTAAGCTTGAGCATAATCAGTTTGTAAGTATAAACAGAAATGCTGAGGTTGAGCTTAGAATTACACTGGAAGCTTTTGGAGAAGAGCATAAGCATAATATTGTAGCAGCTCTTGATAAGGAAGGATATAAGCCAAGAGTTGTTAGAACAAATCTATAATTAAATAAATATTATTTTGTAAAGTTTTTTTGCTTGACACCGTTCGTTGTATGTAGTAATATAATGGACGGTGTTATTTTTACCTTATAGGAGTAGATTATGGAAAAGATGGATGAAATAGTTAAATTATCGCTTTTATATGATTTTTATGGCGAACTTTTAACTGAGCATCAGAAGTCTATATGTGAGGATTACTTCTTTAATGACATTGGACTTAGTGAGATAGCTGAGGAAAGAGGAACTAGCAGACAAGCGGTTCACGATATGGTAAAACGAATTGAAAAGCTGTTGCTTGGATATGAACAAAAGCTTCATTTAGTTGAACGTTTTCTTAAAACAAAGGATATGATAAAACAGGTTAAAGGATATATAGATGAGCTGGTATCCTATGAAAACGTAAGTGAAGAAGAGAAAAATATTATTGATAAGATTGGCAAGCTTTCAGAACATATTCTCAATGAATTGTAGAAGGTTTTGACATATTTGGAGGTATAAGGTGGCATTTGAAAGTTTATCTGATAAATTGCAAAATGTTTTTAGAAACCTTAGAAGTAAAGGTAGACTTACAGAAGCAGATGTAAAGGCTGCACTTAAAGAAGTCAAGATGGCTCTCCTTGAGGCAGATGTAAGTTTTAAGGTTGTTAAACAGTTTATAAGTTCTGTTCAGGAACGAGCTGTAGGTCAGGATGTTATGACCTCGCTTACACCAGGACAGATGGTTATAAAGATAGTTAACGAAGAGATGGTTAAGCTTATGGGTTCTGAGACTACAGAATTGAAGCTTAAGGCTGGCAATGAGATTACAGTCATTATGATGATGGGTCTTCAGGGTGCTGGTAAAACTACAACAGCAGCTAAGATTGCTGGAAAGCTTAAGGCTAAGGGTAAGAAACCACTTCTCGTTGCATGTGATATTTACAGACCAGCAGCTATTGATCAGTTGCAGGTTAACGGTGAAAAGCAGGGTGTTCCAGTATTTAGTATGGGAACAAATCATAAACCGGTAAATATTGCAAAGGCTGCTTATGAGCATGCCAAATCTAACGATATGAATGTTGTAATTATCGATACAGCAGGTAGACTTCATATTGATGAAGAGCTTATGGATGAGCTTGTAGAGATAAGGGACAATATTGATATAACACAGACGGTTCTTGTTGTAGATGCTATGACAGGACAGGATGCTGTCAATGTAGCTTCTAGCTTTGATGAGAAGATAGGCATTGACGGAGTAATTCTTACAAAGCTTGATGGTGATACTAGAGGTGGTGCCGCACTTTCTATCAGAAGTGTAACAGGAAAACCTATTCTCTATGTGGGTATGGGAGAAAAGCTTTCTGATTTAGAGCAGTTTTATCCAGACAGAATGGCATCAAGAATTTTAGGCATGGGCGATGTCCTTACTCTTATCGAAAAGGCTGAAGCGGCAGTTGATGCTGATAAAGCTAAGGAGATGGAACAAAAGCTTAAGAAGGCTGAATTTGGATTTGATGATTATCTTGAATCTATGCAGCAGATTAAGAATATGGGCGGTCTTGCAGATGTGATGAATATGATTCCAGGTCTTGGTGGTCAGCTTAAAGGAGCTGCATTACCAGATGATAAGGCACTTGGAAGAGTAGAGGCGATTATCTATTCTATGACCCCTAAGGAAAGAAGTAACCCAAGCATATTAAATCCTTCAAGAAAGAATAGAATTGCTAAGGGTGCAGGAGTAGATATTGCAGAAGTAAATCGTCTGGTTAAACAATTTGAACAGTCACGTAAGATGATGAAGCAGATGGGTGGCATGTTCGGTGGTAAAAAGAAAGGTTTTGGCCGATTTAAATTACCGTTTTAATTGATAAAAGAGGTATGATACCCTTTTATATATAAAGTAAATTATTTTTTAAAACCAAGGAGGTAACTAAAAATGGCAGTAAAGATTAGATTAAAGAGAATGGGACAGAAGAAGGCTCCTTTCTATAGAATCGTAGTAGCAGATTCAAGATCTCCAAGAGATGGTAGATTTATCGAAGAAATCGGTACTTATGATCCAACAGTAGAGCCAAGCGCTGTATCTTTCAAGGAAGACTTAGCTAAGAAGTGGTTAGCAAACGGTGCTCAGCCAACAGAAGTTGTTGCTAAGTTATTAAAGCAGGCTGGTATTGAGAAATAAGTACAACCAATTTTAGGCGAGGTGTAGTCATGAAAGATTTAGTAGAGGTAATTGCAAAAGCTCTAGTTGATTCGCCTGAGGAAGTGGTTGTTACAGAGAAGGAAACTGAGAAGGGTCTTGTAGTGGAGATCAAAGTAGCTGAAGATGACAAGGGTAAGATCATTGGTAAGCAGGGTCGTATCGCTAAATCAATCCGTTCAGTTGTAAAAGCAGCTGCATCCAAGGATGATAAGAAGGTTATTGTTGATATTTTACAGTAACTGCTGGGGTTAAGTCGTATTTATTAAAATTACGATTATACTTTTAAGCGAGGCGTTTTGCGCCTCGCTTGTGTTAATTATTGTGTCAAATGTACAAGGAGAGAGAATGAACGATTTATTCAGAGTTGGTGTTATAGCTAACACTCATGGTGTAAGAGGTGAAGTTAAGGTTTTTCCTACAACTGATGCACCAGAAAGATTTAAGATTTTAAAAACTGTTATATTAGATGCTAAAAGAGAAAAGATTACTTTAGAAATTCAGGCTGCAAAGTTCTTTAAGAACCTTGTAATTGTTAAATTTAAAGGTATTGATAATATAAATGACATTGAAAAATATAAGGGTTGCGATTTATATGTAACAAGAGAAAATGCAACTCCACTTAATGAAGGTGAATATTATATTGCTGATTTAATCGATATGACGGTTGTAGATGAGGAGAGCAATGAATTAGGAATACTTCATGATGTATTACAGACAGGTGCCAATGATGTGTTTGTGGTAAAGCTTAAAGAGAATGGCAAGGAGCTTTTGTTACCAAATATTCCATCATGCGTATTAAAGGTAGATTTAGATGAAAGAAAAGTAACAGTTCATGTTCTTGATGGACTTTATGATTTATAGAAAATGAGGTTAATATGAATTTTTATATTATGACTTTATTTCCTGATATGGTTAAGGATGGATTAAATACAAGCATTATAGGAAAAGCAGTGGAAAAGAAGCTTTTATCTATAAATGCTGTAGATATAAGAGATTATACTCTGGATAAACACAGACATGTGGATGATTATCCTTATGGTGGTGGGGCTGGAATGGTTATGCAGGCCCAACCAGTGTATGATTGCTATAAGGATATTGAGAAGGATTTAGAAAAAAAGCCTAGGGTACTGTTTATGACACCTACAGGAAAAACATTTAATCAGGATATGGCAAAGGAATTGTCAAAGGAAGAAAATCTTGTTTTTCTATGTGGTCATTACGAAGGAATTGATAAAAGAGTTCTAGATAAGATAGTTACAGATGAAGTGTCTATAGGAGATTTTGTGTTAACTGGTGGAGAGTTGCCAGCTATGATGATGATAGATGCCATATCAAGACTGATTCCAGGGGTTTTAAATAATGATATATCTGCTGAGACAGAGAGCTTTACAGATAATTTATTGGAATATCCACAATATACAAGACCTGAGATATGGGAAGGTGAGGCTGTACCTGCTGTTTTATTAAGCGGACATCATGCCAATATTGAAAAGTGGAGAAGAGAGAAGTCTCTTTTGTTAACAAAGGAACGCAGACCTGATTTATTTGAAAAGGTTGAACTGACTAAGAAAGATAAGAAATTTCTTGCAGATTATGAATAAAATGCTTGCATTATTAAAATAATATGTTATAATTTTATAGGTTATGTATTTGATTACATACAGATTAGAGATATTCCTCTGTTACATTATTGGTATTAAGAATGTTGAAGTATTAAGGAGGTTCACAAGATGAACGAAATTATTAAGAACATTGAGGCTGCTCAGTTAAAGGAATCTATTACAGAGTTCCACGTAGGTGATACTGTTAAGGTTCACGCTAGAATCAAGGAAGGAAACCGTGAAAGAATCCAGGTTTTCGAGGGTACAGTATTAAAGAGACAGGGCGGAAGCTCAAGAGAAACATTTACAGTTAGAAAGAACTCAAATGGTATCGGCGTAGAGAAGACATGGCCATTACACTCACCAACAATCGAGAAGATTGAGGTTGTTAGATATGGTAAGGCTAGAAGAGCTAAGCTTAACTACTTAAGAGAAAGAGTTGGTAAGGCTGCAAAGGTTAAGGAAATCGTTAGATAATTTTTCTAGAGTTAATTTTCTTGCAGATTTGGGAACAAATACAGTTGTATTTGTTCCTTTTTTGCTTTATAATCATAGGGATAAATTGTTGTGTTGGAGGTATATATGGGGTATTTTGATCCTATTCCAGAAAGAAAATTCATACTTGATGATATACTAAAATGGATTATAGATATCATTGCATTTGTGGCATTAGGTATCTTCTTTGTTATATATATGTGTGATACTGCAAAGATGATTGGCAATTCTATGGCCCCTTGTCTTAATAACGGAGAATCTGTATTGATTAATAAGGTGTCTTATGCATTATCAGAACCAAAAAGATATGATGTAATCGTATATAAGGATGAGGAAGATAAGCTTACTATTAAGCGTATTATAGGTCTTCCAGGAGAACAAATAAAGATAGTTGACAGTAAGATATACATAAAGAATAGCGATGGTGAAAAGGTTTTAGAGGATAAATACTGCAAGGATAAATTTGAGGCTGGATATATTACAGAATACGTAAAGATTCCTATGGGAGAATATTTTGTTCTCGGTGATAGCAGAAATGTATCAGAGGATAGCAGATTTTTGTATGTTGGAAATATTAAGGAAGAAAATATAATTGGAAAAGCATGGATGATTTATTCACCATTTAATAGAATTGGATTTATAGATTAGTAAAAGAGAGGTTATTTTATGAATATACAATGGTATCCTGGACATATGACTAAGGCCAGAAGAATGATGGAGGAGGATATTAAGCTTATTGACTTGGTTATCGAGTTGGTAGATGCTAGATTACCTCTAAGTAGTAGAAATCCTGATATTGATAATTTGGCAAAGAATAAAGCGAGACTTATTTTACTTAATAAAGCAGATTTGTCAGATGAGAGGATAAATAATCAGTGGACAGATTATTTTAAAGAAAAAGGTTTTTTTGTAGTAAAACTTGATTCAAGAAGTGGTGCTGGAATGAAGACTATCAATGGTGTCATTCAGGAAGCATGTAAGGAGAAAATTGAAAGAGATAGAAAAAGAGGTATTATCAATAGACCAGTTAGAGCGATGGTAGTTGGTATCCCTAATGTAGGAAAATCTACATTTATTAATTCTTATGCAAAAAAAGCTTGTGCTAAGACTGGAAATAAGCCGGGTGTGACAAAAGGTAAGCAGTGGATTAAGCTTAATAAAAATCTTGAATTATTAGATACACCAGGAATTTTATGGCCTAAATTTGAGGACCAGCAGATTGGTTTAAGACTTGCTATGGCAGGCTCTATCAATGACGAAATACTTAATATTGCAGAACTTGCAATTCATCTTATTAAGTTTTTAAAGGCAGAATATCCAGGAACAATTAATGAAAGATACGGTGTAGATGAAGACACAAAAGAGTTAGATATTCTAGAAAATATTGGCATTAAGAGAGGATGTCTAAAAAAGGGTAGCATTATAGATATAGATAAGGCTGCAGATATAGTTATTGATGAATTTAGAGCAGGTAAATTAGGAAAAATTTCATTGGAGCGTCCGTAATATGGAAGATATTTTTGAATGGTACAAAGAATTAAATAGCAAGATTAAAGTGGCTATTAAAGTAACGCTTTTTGTGGGCATAATTGGAATTGCAACAATGCTTTTTATGAAGTTTTTTTATTCGCCGATGATTATTAATGGGAATTCCATGAGGCCTTCTTTAAGTGATGGAGATATAGTATTTATACATAAGGCGGCGTATAAAAATGAAAATCCAAAAAGATTTGACTTGGTTGCTTTTAAATATAGATATGATTATTCACAAAAATATATAAAAAGAATTATAGGGTTACCAGGGGAATCTCTATATATTGCAGATAATGTGATATATATAAAATATGAGGGAGAAGAGGATTATAAGCCTTTAAAGGAATATTACGGCTTATACGATGGTAAGCCACAGTTTACAGATATTAATCCTGTAACTTTAGGGGATGATGAATATTTTGTATTAGGTGATAATCGTTATGACAGTGATGATAGTCGAAATACCGTGGGGTTAGTAAAAAAGAAAACTATAATAGGAAAGGCAGTTTTTAGACTTTTTCCTTTTAAAGGAATTGGTTCTTTAAAATATCAATAATATGGAAACTATAAGAGAAAAATTAAATATTAGTGAAAAAAGCTGGAAAATTTTTGAAATAATTGCATACTGTTTAATTGCATTTTTAATAGCATATTTAATAATTACTTATGTGGGACAAAGAACAGTGGTTGATGGCAATTCTATGTATCCTGCATTGGAGGATGGCGATAATATTATTGTAGAGAAGCTTTCTTACAGGTTTGGAGATATTGAACGATATGATGTAATTGTATTTAATTATCATGACCCTTTTAAAAATGATGATGTATATTATATTAAGAGAGTTATCGGATTGCCAGGAGAGACTATTATGATAAAAGATGGATTAGTTCATTTGGTTGACAAAGAAGGCAATGAAGTTTTATTAAATGAAAATTATGGATACTATTTTGATGGTAATAAAATGCAATCATATTTATCAGCTATTCCTATAAAGATTCCTGAGAACGAATATTTTGTTCTTGGAGATAACAGAAATGACAGTTACGATAGTAGACAGATTGGAACGATTCATAAAAAGGATATATTAGGAAGAGCATGGGTTAGATTTTATCCATTTAATAAGATTGGTTTTGTTGCCCATAGAAAGGATTAATTATTTATGAGCGAGGAACTAAAGATTGGACAAGTTAAAGAAATACTTGAAAATACAGAGGTTACAAAATTACCTGATGTGATGGAGCAGTTTAAAGGTGACTCTCGTCAAGGAGTAGTTAAACTTATTGAAAAGTATGGTAAAATATATAATTCATATTTGGCAGAGGTTGAAAGAACTGAAAATATGAAGATATATGAGAGAAAATATAGTGATTATAAATATATAGCAGGAATTGATGAGGTGGGACGTGGACCTCTGGCAGGACCAGTTGTTACCTGCGCAGTTATTTTGCCAAAAGATTTTAATGTTTTATATATTAATGATTCAAAAAAGCTCACTGAAAAAAAGAGAGAAGAATTGTATGATGAGATATTGAAAAATGCTATTTCAGTTGGAATAGGTATAGAAAGTCCTAAGGTTATCGATGACATAAATATATTGCAAGCTACTTATAGTGCTATGCGAAAGGCTATAGATGCATTGGAGGTCAAGCCAGATTTATTATTAAATGATGCGGTTACAATTCCTGGTGTTGATATAAAGCAGGTGCCTATTATAAAAGGAGATGCCAAGAGTATATCTATAGCAGCCGCAAGTATAGTTGCCAAAGTTACAAGAGATAGAATGATGGTTGAATTTGATAAAATTTATCCAGAATATGATTTTGCAGGCAATAAAGGGTATGGTTCTGCAAGTCATATTGAAGCGTTGAAAAAAATTGGACCAACACCAATACATAGACAGAGTTTTATAAAAAATTTCGTGTAAATATAGAAGGAGGCGCAGCGTATGAATTCAATAAATAAAAGAATAACTTCATCACCTACATCAGATGTAAAAAGCTTACGCCAGGCCTCTTTAGGTTCTTCTACCGGTGGCGTGACATCTGCCAATTCAAACGCAGTTAGACAGACTGCACAGATAACAGGAAATATGTTATTAGCGCAGATGCAACCAGGTGAGACTTTCAGTGGTGATATTATAGATGTAAGAGGTTATGCCATTAAGATTTTATTAGGTAATGATAAAACTCTTGATGCATCTACTACAGATTCAAAAAATCTTAATATAGGCGACCATATAACATTTAATGTTTCATCAAATGACGGAAAAACTGTTATGATTAAGCCGCTTAAAATCAATACATATAATACCAATGTATTGTTAAAGGCATTGGAAGCAGCTGATGCTCCGCCTACAGAAAGAAATGTAAGTGTTGTAAAAGCTATGATGCAGAATGAAATGTCTATAGATAAACAAAGCTTAAGCGATATGATAAAAAAAGTTGACATCTTAGAAGCTGAAAATCCACAGGATGTAGTTATGATGGAAAGACATTCTATCCCTTTAACTAAGGAAAATGTGGAGCAGTTTGGAGCATATAGAAATTGTGAACATAGAATTATGGCTCAGGCGGAGACAGTAGCTGAGGATATTCCTAACCTTTTAAAGGAGGCATTAAGCCTAAAGGAAGGCGATAGTTTTGGTATGTCCTACGCATCTACAAGTGTAAATGAAAAACAGGTTGTAGAATTGGCAAAAGACATAATTAATATTTTAAATGATGAGTCAATGCTTGATGATGGGGACACAAAGGTTATTCCTAAAGCTATTAATCGAGAAATAGTAAATGAACAGACTATAGTAGAAAATAGTGTAGAAGATGAAGCATTTCTAGAAAAGCTTAATATGAAAGATGATGGTGTTTTGTTGTCTATAGATACTGGCAATGGTAATGAGCCAAAAGAAAAGCTTAGTTTATCCCAAGTTATGGATAAATTAAATACCTTAACTGGTAATGAACTAAAAGAGTTTCTAGATTCTTCCGATTTTAAAGAGTTTATTAAGGATAAGGTTGAAAAGAATTTTGAACTTAATGTAAATAAGCTTGGTAATAGCGAGGAAGACATTAAAGATAATATAAAGAAGCTTTATGAAAGACTTGATAAAAAGACTGAAGCATTTATGAATTTATTGGAAAATGCAGGATATAAGGATAATAACCTTTATCAAACCTCCTCTAATATGAGAAATAATATGCAATTTATGCAGGATTTAAGTCAAATGGCAGCATACATCCAGCTTCCTGTTAAGCTTAATGAAAGTAAAGCTCATGGAGATTTATATGTGTTTAATAGAAAGGGTGGAAAACCTGTAAATAAAGATAGTATTACTGCATTTTTACATTTAGATTTAGAACATTTAGGTGCTACAGATATAGATGTACTACTTGAAGGAAAATATCTAAAGACACAGTTTTCTCTTAAGGATAAATCATCCATAGATATAGTAGAAGCACATTTACATGAGCTTGAAGATAGACTTACTAAAAGAGGCTTTAGTGTAAATGTAAGTGCAATACAGATGCCAGCTTCCCAAAATGATAATACATTTTTGGATGTGCTTGAAAAGGATAAACCACAGATATCTATTAAAAGATATTCATTTGATGTAAGAGCATAAAAAAGGAGGAAGGACAATGCTTAATTATAATGATGAAAAAGAGAATAAAGCAAAAGTAGCTGTAGCATTGTCATACAATCCAGGAGACGATGCACCAACAGTTATAGCTTCAGGAAAAGGAGCATTAGCTGAGCGAATTACACAGGCTGCAAACGAAAATGATATTCCAGTTTATGAGGATGAAAAGTTAGCCAATACCTTGTCAAAGCTTGAATTGGGAGATGCTATTCCACCAGAGCTTTACGGTGCAGTAGCTGAGATACTTGTATTTGTGGATAGAATGGATAAAATAAAGTCAAAGGTAATGGGAAAATAATATGAATAAACGTAAGCTGGGGAATGATTATGAAGATAAAGCCTGTGAATATCTAGAAAGTATAGGATACATAATTTTAGAGCGAAACTTTCGAAGTAAAAAGGGAGAAATCAATATAATCGCAAGGGATGGAGAAACCATTGTTTTTGTGGAAGTTAAGTATCGACAAAGTAATAGCTTTGGCTACGCAGTAGAAGCGGTAGATTATAGAAAACAGATTGTAATTTATAAGGTGGCTGAGAGCTATTTAAACTATATAAAGAAAGTGGATGTCCCTTGTAGATTTGATGTAATCGGATTTGATAACGGAATAATAAATCATATAAAAAATGCATTTGGTGGAATGTGATTATCACATTCCACCAAATGTATTTTATCATAATATATTTTTATTCATATTTTTTAAAGGAAATATTTAAATCAACAACGCCGTTTACACCATCTACTTTACCGTTTGATGTATATTGCCAAATAGAAACATCATAAGGGAAGTATAATTGGTCACCATAATAAGCGTACCATTTTTCGATACCTTCTAATCGTTCAAATTCAAGCATTCCTATAAAACCCTTTAAATTACAGTATATCATAGGTGTATAACCTTTTTCTTTGACTTTATTACAAAAGGCTAATACAATATCAGTAAGCTCCTTAGGTGAAAGTGTTTCGTTACGACCAGTATCATTTTGAATATCTTCAATATCGATAACTACAGGTCCTTTTATCTTATAAGGTTCTATTGAAGAGAGGATAAGTTCGGCTTCCTCAATAGCCTCATCTACAGTAATAGCTTCTGAGAAAACATACGCGCCCACAGTAATTCCATTTTCTGTAGCTGCCTTTGCATTTTTTGCAAAATTTTCATCAGGTAAAAGACGTCCCTCTGTGCCATAGCCTCTAACAGCTGCACGTATAATAGCAAAGTCGATGTTTGATTTAGCAACCTTGCTCCAATCAATGTTACCGTTATGCTTAGACACATCTATACCGGTGTAGCTTACTAATTTATCATCTTCAAAATATTCAACCTTGGTAGGTATATCGTTCTCGTCCTTTTCAATTTTAAAGCCTGCGTCATCATAATCATTCATAACTAAATCAATATTAATATTTTTAAAGACAAAACCATTTTTATCGTTGTAAATAAGATAATCTGGATAAATAGCACGGAGCATTTTTAATGTGGTAGAGCCACCCTCCATCATATTTTTAATAGAAGATAGTAAATTATCTCTTCCAAGATAGTATGATTCGTCCTTTAATTTTTCTATCATCTCTTCACTCATCAGTGTATAGCCGTCTGCAACAGGAGCGGAAGTGTCTGTGGCAGGCTCGGAAATATTCGGTGTAGTGGCTTCTTTATTTTGGCTATCAGTAGAATCGTTTTTTATAATATTGTATGTTATAAAACCGCACATACAAGTTGTGGCAAAAAGCATAAGTGCCATAATATAGAAAACTACTTTTGTTAAGCGCTTTCTCTTAGGTTTTGATGTTGTAATTTTTGTGTTTTCATCCATGGTAATTTCCCCCAAATCTTTAGTTTTTTATATATAAATATTATATCATATTATTATCATAAAGTATATAAAATACTTTTATCGATTTTCTTGACTATGTATCTTATAAATGTTATAAAATATAATGTGTTTAACTATGCCCTGACGAAGGAGGAAGTTAGGATAATATGAGACAAGACAAACGAGAGCATCCCATAAGGAATGTAGTAAAGGGCTCTATAGCAGAAGAATTAAATATAGAACCAGGAGATACATTAATATCAATAGATGGAGAGCGTTTAGTTGATGTTTTTGATTATCATTATATGGTTAATGCAGATTATCTTGTACTTCTTATTAGAAAGAAAGATGGAGAAGAGTGGGAAATCGAAATTGAAAAGGATTATGATGAAGATTTAGGAATTGAGTTTGAAACAAACTTAATGGATGATTATCGCTCTTGTACAAATAAATGTATATTTTGTTTTATTGACCAAATGCCTAAGGGTATGAGAGAAACATTGTATTTTAAAGATGACGATTCAAGATTATCTTTTTTACAAGGAAATTATATAACACTTACAAATATGAAGGATAATGACATAGATAGAATTATTAAATATCATCTTTGTCCTATTAATATATCTGTTCATACGACAAATCCAGAGCTTAGATGTATGATGCTTCATAATCGTTTTGCAGGGGATGCACTAAATAAGATAGAACGATTGGCTAAAGCGTGTATTGAGATGAATGGACAGATAGTTTTATGTAAAGATGTTAACGATGGTGATGAGCTTAAGAGAAGTATTGAAGACTTATCAAGATTTCTGCCACATATGAGAAGTGTTTCGGTTGTGCCATCAGGACTTACTAAGTATAGGGATGGTTTATATCCTTTAAAGCCTTTCACTAAGGAAGATGCCATAGCGGTTATTGATTTAATTGAAAGCTATAGCAGTAAATTTTATAAAGAATATGGCTTACATTTTGTTCATGCATCAGATGAGTGGTATATTTTGGCAGAAAGAGAATTCCCGGAAGAAGACAGATATGATGGATATATTCAGCTTGAAAATGGTGTAGGTATGATGCGTCTATTATATGATGAGTTTGTGGAGGCTATAAAAAATACAGAAGCAGACAACATTAAAAGGGAAGTATCTATTGTTACAGGAAAGTTAGCTGCAAATCTTATATGTGAATTTGCTGGCATGGTTGAATCAAAATTTGAAAATACAAGGGTAAATGTGTATCCTATAAGAAATGATTTCTTTGGGGAAACTATAACTGTATCAGGATTGTTGACAGGAAAGGATATACTGAGTCAGTTAAATGAGCATAAAGGTAAGCTTGGTGATAGAGTATTACTGCCAGCAAACACTCTTCGTTCAGGAGAGGATGTATTCTTGGATGATATGAAGCTTAATGAGTTATCAAATGAACTTGGTGTGCGCATTCAGGTTCCAAGGAATACAGGTGAAAGCTTACTATATAATATTTTATTTGAGAATGATGAAAAGCTAGAAGATAACGGTAATTTTGTTTATATTACTGCATATCCCAGTTAGGAGGAAAAGATGAATAAACCAGTTGTTGCCATAGTAGGTAGACCAAATGTAGGAAAATCCACATTGTTTAATGCGTTGGCAGGAGAGATGATATCAATCGTAAAGGATACTCCTGGTGTCACTAGAGATAGAATTTACGCTGATGTTACATGGCTTGATAAAGTATTTACAATGATTGATACAGGAGGTATTGAACCAAATACTTCAGATATTATTTTGTCACAAATGAGAGAACAGGCGCAGATTGCTATAGATACAGCAGATGTTATCGTGTTTGTAGTAGATGTTAGACAGGGACTTGTTGACTCTGATTCTAAAGTGGCTGATATGTTAAGAAGAAGCCGTAAACCTGTTATACTTTGTGTAAATAAGGTAGATAGCTTTAAGAAGATGGAAGCAGATATTTATGAGTTTTATAATTTAGGTTTAGGGGACCCATTTCCAGTTTCAGCAGCTTCAAGACAGGGCTTTGGTGAATTGTTAGATGAGATTACAAAGAATTTTCCTTCTGTGGATGATGATGAATTGGAGGATGACAGACCTAGAGTAGCTATAGTTGGTAAACCAAATGTAGGAAAATCTTCACTTATTAACAAGCTTTTAGGCGAGAAGAGACTTATTGTATCGGATATAGCTGGAACAACTAGAGATGCTGTAGACACAACGATTAAAAGAGATGGAAAAGAATATGTTTTTATCGATACAGCAGGTCTTAGAAGAAAAAATAAAATAAAAGAAGAATTGGAAAAGTATTCAATTATCAGAACTGTAACTGCTGTTGAGCGAGCAGATGTGGTGGTTATTGTCATAGATGCCACAGAAGGCGTTACAGAGCAGGATGCAAAAATTGCAGGTATAGCTCATGAAAGAGGTAAAGGAATAATCATCGCTGTCAATAAATGGGATGCTATTGAGAAAAACGATAAAACTATCTATGAGCATACAAATAAAATCAAAGAGATTCTTTCATTTATGCCTTATGCAGAGATGTTATTTATTTCCGCATTGACAGGTCAAAGAACAAATAAGCTATTTGACACTATAGATATGGTTATAGAAAATCATTCACTACGTGTAGCTACAGGTGTTCTTAATGAGATTATGACAGAGGCTGTAGCATTACAGCAGCCACCTTCGGATAAGGGTAAGAGATTAAAGCTTTACTATATGACACAGGTTGCGGTAAAACCACCTACATTTGTTATATTTGTAAATGATAAGGAACTTATGCATTTTTCTTATACAAGATATATCGAAAATAAAGTAAGAGAGGCTTTTGGCTTTAAAGGTACTCCACTTAAATTTATTATTCGTGAACGAAAAGGTGAAGATAACAATTAGTTTTAAGGAGCATTTAAGATGATAATTTATAGAATTATATGTGTTGTGATAGGATATTTATTTGGAATATTCCAGACAGGATATATATATGGAAGACTTAATAACGTAGATATTAGAAACTTTGGTAGCGGCAATGCTGGAACAACAAATGCTATGCGTGTTCTCGGAAGAAAAGCAGGAATTATTACTTATATTGGTGATATGTTAAAGGCATTACTTGCAGGCCTTTTTGTAAGAGCAATTTTCGGGCTTGCATTAGATTTAAGTTCTGTAGAAGTATTTATACTTGTTATTTACACAGGTGTAGGTGTAATTTTAGGTCATAATTATCCGTTTTATATGGGCTTCAAAGGTGGAAAGGGAATTGCAGCATCATCTGGTGTAGTATTTTCGCTTTTGGATCTTAAGTTATCAGTTTTAGCAGTATGTACATTTGCGGTGATAGCACTTATTTCAAAATATGTATCATTGGCATCTATGTGTATGATGATAGGATTTTTTGGAGAATTTATAGTATTCACAGAGCTTGATATGCTTAAACCTATAGCTGGTAGTGAATATAGAGTTGAAGCATATATATTAGTATTTTTTATGGCAGCACTTGCAGTATTTAAGCATCGTTCAAATATTGTGAGACTTATAAATGGAACAGAGAGAAAGATTTTACAAAAAAAAGAAGGACAGGTGGGTTAATATGGCAAAAGTATCGGTATTAGGAGCAGGCGCATGGGGCGTTGCATTAGGAATTCTTTTAGCTGAAAATGGCAATGATGTAACAATGTGGACTCTACTTGAAAATGAAGCAAAAATGCTCAATGAAGATAGAGAAAATAAGATAAGCTTACCTGGTGTTAAGCTTCATGATACTATGAAGGTAACAACAGATTTGGAAGAAGCTGTAAAGGATAAGGATGTGATTGTACTTGCTACAGCATCTAGATTTATTCGTTCCACATCAGCGAAGATAAAGGATTATGTCAAGAAGGGGCAGATTATTGTAAATGTTGCAAAGGGAATTGAAGAAAGTACACTTATGACTATGACAGATATTATAAGTGAAGAGATTCCAGATTGTGATGCAGTAGTATTATCTGGTCCAAGTCATGCTGAGGAGGTAGGAAGAGGCCTTCCTACTACATGTGTAGTTGGTGCTACAACTGTAAAGACTGCTAAGTTTGTACAGGATATTTTTATGAATAATAGATTTAGGGTTTATACAAGTCCTGACATACTTGGAATAGAGCTTGGTGGAGCTTTAAAGAATGTTATAGCTCTTGCAGCTGGTATGGCAGATGGTATTGGATGCGGTGACAATACAAAGGCAGCCCTTATCACAAGAGGTATGAGAGAAATTACAAGATTGGGCTTGGCTATGGGTGGTAAATCAGAAACATTTTCTGGACTTACAGGTATGGGTGATTTAATCGTTACATGTGCCAGTGTACATAGTCGCAACAGACGTGCAGGTATATTGATTGGCGAAGGAAAGACAATGGATGAAGCTATGACAGCTGTAAACCAGGTAGTAGAAGGTGTCTATTCTGCTAAGGCGGCTATTCTTCTTGCAGAAAAATACAATGTATCTATGCCTATAGTAGCAGAGGTTAATAAGGTTTTATTTGAGAATAAATCGGTAAGAGAAAGTCTTGAAGACTTAATGGTTAGAGATAAGACAACAGAAATTACAGTGGATAATTGGAAGTAAGGGTTTAATACAAAGAAGGTAGAAAAATGGCGATATTAAAAAGGGTAAATCCAAAGGAAATATATATTTCAGATAGGCTTAGAGGCAAATTTGAAGATATTTTTATGCATTCTATGACTATAGTAGAAGCACCGACGGGTTATGGTAAAACGACCACATTGTCAGAATTTCTTAAGAAATCTGATAAAAAATATATGTGGTTTAGTGTATATAATGACGACAGAGCTATGTTTTTTTCGGATTTATGTGCAAAAATAGCGGGCATAGATAAATCAGTAGCAGACGAAATGCTAAGTATAGGCTATCCTACAGATGATAATGCATGTACTAGGATAGCTAATGCTATTATGAAGATGAAATTCCAAGAGAAAATGGTACTTGTACTTGATAACTATAATTATATAGCAGAGCCTTATATTAATCATGTTATTAAGGATTTATCCGGTAAAAAGGATACAAATCTTATTATTATACAGATTGTTCAAAATATAACGTCTAACGATACCTTCGAAATGATTACAAAAAGACAGGTTAATTGTATAAGTAAAAATGATTTTCAATTACAAGAAAAAGAAATAGAGGAATATTACAGATTATGTGGTATAAAGCTTGATGAAAAAGAATTGAAATTTCTTTATAGCTATACTGAGGGCTGGATAAGTGCTCTTTATCTTATGATGCTTAATTATATCAATACAAATAGCTTTGAAGATACTTCGGCTGTTGATGACTTAATATATGAGGCTGTATGGGGAAATCTATCATTTAAAGAACAAGATTTTCTTGTGGGAATGAGTGTGTTTGACAGCTTTAGTGTCAGACAGGCCATAACTATGTCAGAAGATATTTTGACAGAAGATAAGTTATTTAATCTTATTGAAAGCAATGGATTTATAAGATACGAATCAAAAGATAGAAAGTATTATATACATAACCTTTTTAAAGTATTCTTACAAAATGAATTTGATAAGCTGGAGCCACTGTTTATTAAGAATATTTATAAAAAAGCTGGAAAGTGGTATGCAGATAATGACAATCATTTTGAAGCTTTAAAATTTTATATAAAAACAAGTGATTATGAAAGTGTTTTGGCTCTTGATTGGAGTAATAGTAACATATTAAGATATGCTACAAGAGATAATAAGGATTTGTTTTTAGAGATAGTTTCAAAAACACCGACAAATATTAAAAAGAAATATGCAAAAAATTATCTGGTATTTGTATTAGGATTGTTTATTCTTAATGAGAGAAATTATTTTAAAAGTGAAAGTGAATTAATAATGAAATACGGTGAAAGTATTTCAGATGAAATAGATAAAGATGAATTACTTGGTGAAGTGAATTTTCTAAAGGCACTTGAAGTGTTTAATGATATAGAAAAAATGGATAAATATTACATTTCAGCCTTTAGCCATATGAATTCACCTACAAAAATGTTTAGAGGTTATAATCTTATAACCTTTGATTCGCCATCTATGCTTTCTATGTTTCATATAAAGGAGGGAAATATAGAAAGAGAAATTGAGTTAATAGAGAAAGTAATTCCAAATTATTATATTCTTACTGAAGGTAATAGTAAGGGCGTAGAAACCTTGATGAAGGCTGAATATTTGTTTGAACAGGGCATTTTAGATGATGCCTACATATTGTGTGAAAAAGCAAAATATAAAGCAGAATCAAGAAAACAGATTAATGTACTTATTATGGTTGAAATGCTTTTTGCTAAAATTTTCCTTGTTAAAGCAGAGCTTGATAACGTCAATGAAAGTCTAAAAAGAATAAGCTTGCTTGAAAATGAATCTAAATCTTTTGTATACAAGGGATTGGCTGATATGTGCAAAGGTACAATTAATATATTCTTGGAAAATTTAGATAACGTACCTGAATGGTTAAAGGATAATGTGAGAATAGAAGAGAATACTACGTTGATAAGCCTTGGATATGCAAATATTATCTATGCAAGATTTCTACTTATTAAGGAAGAATATTCAAAATTATTGGCAATAAGTGGTCAAATGCTAGATATAGCAAGTATTTTTTCTAATGTTATGTACAAGATATATACATATATTTATATAGCATTGGCAAATCACTACATAGGAAAAGAAGATAAAGCAATATGTATGGCAGAGGAAGCTATAAAATTAGCTTATAAAGATAATATGGTAATGCCATTTGTTGTTTTTTCATCTGAACTTAGTGATATATTGTTGAAAACAAGGGGAATAGAGAATGACGCTGATTATGATAGATTTATGAGAAATCTAAGAGAGCGTACAAAGGAATACGGAAAAGGCCTTTTTAATGTTAAAAAGGCTGCTTTAAATACACAGAGTTATGGATTGACAAAACGAGAAATTGAAGTTGCAAAGCTTGCAGCTTTTAGACTTAGCAATAAGGAAATTGCTGAGAAACTGTTTATTGCTGAAAGTACTGTTAAGTCAAATATGAAGATAATTTTTAGTAAGCTTGGCATAAAGTCAAGAAGTGAATTAAAGAATTATTTTTAGAGAGGTCTAGTGTATAAAGCGATTACATGTAGATAAGTTCTATTATACACAGACATAATTAGTTTAATGTAAGGAAGGTGTGTTGTATGAAGAAATTATCAAGAATTATATTTGGCAGAACTTTCTTTTTGGTATTGGCGTTGCTTCTACAGGCGGGGGTTCTGTTTTTGTTACTTGCTGAATTTTCCAGCTTTTTAATTGTATATTATGGATTTGCAGCCCTTCTTTCTTTACTAATGTGTGCTCATGTAGCTAATCTTGATATGAATCCAAATATGAGAATGTCATGGATAACAGTGATTATGGCCATGCCTATATTTGGAGTGTTGTTTTTTATATTTGTAAGAATTCAGCCACAGGCTAAAAAAATCAATAAGCGAATAGATGATATTATCAAAAATACCAGAAAGTATTTACCACAAAAGGAATTGTTTCATGAGGATACAGATTTATTTGGTTTATCAAGGTATATGAACGATTATGCAGGATATCCCATTTATAATAATTCTGATGTAAAATATTTTGCATCTGGTGAAGAAAAATATGAGGAATTGATAAAACAGTTAAAAACAGCTAAAAGATTTATCTTTTTGGAATATTTTATTATTGATGAAGGTAAAATGTGGGATAGTATATTGGAAATTCTGAAGGAAAAGGTTAAGGAGGGAGTAGAAGTAAGGCTTATGTATGATGGCACATGTATGTTTGCATTGCTTCCTCATTCATATCCTAAACAAATGAAAAAGCTGGGCATAAAGTGTATGGTTTATTCACCTATTAGACCTGCACTTGCAATGTATCAGAATAATAGAGACCACAGAAAGATATTAGTTATTGATGGGAGAGTAGCTTTTACAGGTGGAATAAATCTTGCAGACGAATATATCAATGAAATAAAGCGTTTTGGACATTGGAAGGATAATGCTGTAATGGTTACAGGCGAAGCAGTTCGCAGCTTTACAGTTATGTTTTTGCAGATTTGGAATATTCAAAACACTCAAAAGGAGGATTATGAAAAATATCTAACAGAAACAAGTGTGGATAATGAGAATGCATATGTAATGCCTTATGGAGATCAGCCATTCGATAAGGAAAATGTAGGCGAATATGTATATATGGATATTATAAATAAAGCAAAAAAATATGTTTATATAACTACTCCTTATCTAATTCCAGATAATGAGATGTTAACTTGCTTAGAACATGCATCTAAACGTGGTGTAGATGTAAAAATTATAATGCCACATATTACGGATAAGCCTTCAGCTTATCTTATAGCTAGAACATACTATCCTAAGCTTATAGAAAGAGGTATAGAGATATATGAGTATACACCAGGCTTCGTACACGCAAAAACATTTGTGGCTGACCATAGAAAAGCAGTGGTAGGCACTGTTAATATGGATTTTAGAAGCCTATATTTGAATTTAGAGTGTGGAGCATATATGGAAAATGTAGCTGCAGTAAAAGATATATATGATGATTATATGAATACATTGAAGAAATGTAAGCAGATTACATTAAAAGATTGCAATGAATACAACCCGATTTTAAAGTTATTAGGCAAGCTGTTATGGATAATAGCACCCCTTATGTAAAAAAGGCAAAAAAACCTAAATAAATGTTTACTTTTAGTATTGGAACATTTATAATTCAATATGTGCTTTAATATAGTACAGTAATCTAAACAGAAAGAGAAATTTTTATGAAGGATTTAGTAAATAATATATCAAAAGGAAAAAATCTTGAGGTTAATCTTCCTAAATTTGGTCAGGAGATGATGGATGTATATTATAAATATGCAGCAGTTCGCTTAGCTATAAATCATTATACATATAATGAAATGATGAACTCAAGAAGAGATGAGATTAATATTCTTATAAAAGATTATAATGATATAGTAAATAAGGGAATTATAGGCACATTGATTGGTGAAGATTTAGAAGCTGCTATAGTAAAGATTGATAATATAAGAGCAAGCATAATAAAAGTTATGAAGGGATTGACATCACTTGTAGATATTCTTAACATTTATGAATATGTTTTAAATCGAATTGAATATCGATTTGAGACAGATGTGGATAAGAAATTTGATGATGATGAGACTTTTATCAATGTTCTTATGGAATATATGTTATCTGGTAAGGATAAGGCGCTTGTTAATTTGAGAATAACTGAATGTGTAAGACAGTTGCCACTTAGAATGACAAAGGCACGCTTCTTTGAACTCTTAAAAGCAGGAATGGAAGTTTATAAGGATAGCGAAAAGACAAGCGTAGATGATTATATATATATGCTTACGTCGTCATCTATGATTTATACAGATGAGTATTGTAAAAATATATCAGATGATGTGAATAGTATAATTGAAGAGCTTGAAAAGGCAGATTATTCAACTCTTACCAAGGAAGAATTTGTTAAGCTTAAAGAGAAGCTTACATACGCCATAGATTTAGTTCAAATGATTGTGGATGTATATCTTATCTTTGTTGAACTTGTAGGAGATACCTATGTAATGCTTTTATCAGCTCCTTATGCTGATAAAAAATGTGAAGAAAGGGATATTCTTCTTAAGATTTTAAATGCTGAATCTGAAAATGAGCAGGAGGATGCATTGATAGCATTGGAAGGAAAGCAGGAAAAGCTTTACGGAAGGCTTTCGAAATGCGAATATCTCATAAAGGATATTATAGACAATAAAAGCGATTTGGTAGAAAGCTTAATGCTTATGCCATTATATAATTCACTTGATAAAATAAGTATCTTAGAATCAGGAAGTCGTTTTGTAGAATTTGACAAGGTGATTGAAAGAGAAATCGCTGGAGCTTCATATATTGATTTAAAGTACAATGAGTTGGAAGCTATGCTTAAGGATTTCTTTAAAGAACATCCAAAGCAGATAAATCGAGCTGTTATGGCTCATGTGCTATCAGCGTTACCTGTATTTTTCAACAATGTAGATGAAATAAGAAACTACGTATATTCAAGCTTTACTGGTTGTAGCGATATAGCTGAAAAAATGGCGTGCAAGGAAATCTTTTACGCAATGATGGAGGAAGACGGTTTTAATGTTGTTTCATAAAAAACTCTATGTGGATGAAGAAATATCAAAGCATAAGAGAAAAACAATTAAAAATCTGAAACATGGTAAACTAATGCTTGGTGTTTATGTTATCGCCTTATCGACAAATCCACAGGATGAATTAGATATAGTACCATCTTATGTGCTTATGCAGAAGGTATATAAGGATATGGAACTGCTTGTTGTGGGAATAGCCAGTGATAGGGATAATGCATTAAAATTATTAAACACAATGACTATGGATTGTTTAAATGAGACAGGAAATGTTTCCTTAAGACAATATTTCAACATGTAAGAAAGGAAAAGAGGAGTGAAATGCTAGAAACCATATTGAGTATTATCTTAATAATATTAAAGATATTAGGCATTTTATTATTATCAACTCTTTTACTTATTGTTACATTGTTGTTAATAGTTCTGTTTGTACCTGTAAGGTATAAATCAGCAGGAGATTTTAGCAAGAACGAAAATGGTATAGACCATCATATATTTGCTAAGATAACCTGGTGCTTAAGGATTATTTCTATAAACTATCAAAGAGTGGATAATAAAGACAATATTTCATTTAAAGTATTTGGATATGATTTTCTTAATAGAAAAAGGAAACCTAAAAAAAGGAAGGTTCCTGTGAAATCAAGTACGGACACTAGTCGTATAAATACAAGTATAAGTAAGAAGGAAGCTTCAATAATAGATAATAATACTAGTATAAATGAAATTTCTTCAGCAAAAAAAGCTGAAAATAGTATTAATAATAATACAATAAAAAATGACAATAATCTTAAAGTGATAGAAAATATTGAAGAAGATAACACTAAGCCTAATAAGTCAATTAAGGATAGAATTAAAGAAATTCTTATTAAAATAAAAGAAAAGATTTTAAGTATTTTTAATAAGATAAAGGCTATCGCTGATAAGATAAAAAAAATAAACAATGTTAAAAACTCTTTTATAGAATATTTAAGGAAAGATACCTCAAAGAAAGATATAAAAGAGATAAAAAAAATAATAATAAAGCTTATAAAACACATTTTGCCAAGAAAGCTAAAAGCGACTGTTGGATTTGGATTTGAAGACGCATCCACCACAGGTAAGGTGTTGGGGTACTCAAGTATATTCTATGGAATATATGGAGAAAATCTAGAATTGGAGCCTGATTTTGACAAAGAGGTTTTATATGGCAAATATATGCTTAAGGGACGAATAAGAATGTTCAATGTTCTTTTAGCAGGTTTTAAATTATACAGAAACAAATGGATTAGAGAATTTATTACATTTTCTAAGGAAACAGTAAAGGATTTATAGGAGGAAGCTATGCAGGAAAATAATTTTGACAAAACAGTTGGTTCGTTATTCAATGGAATGACAAATTTTATGACAACAAAGACAGTTGTAGGTGAGGCAGTTCATATTGGAGATACAATTATCTTACCTTTGGTAGATGTATCATTTGGTATGGGTGCCGGAGCAAGAGCAGATGGAAGTAAGAATAGTGCATCAGGCGGTATGGGTGGAAAGATGTCTCCAAGCGCTGTATTGGTTATTAATAATGGTGTGAGCCGAATTATTAATATTAAGAATCAGGACACAGTTTCTAAGCTTGTAGATATGGCACCAGATATCATCGCTAGATTTACAAGCATGATTAAGAAAGATGGCGGGGCTAATCTCTCTGATGAAGAAATAGTTGCTGCTGCTAAAGAAAATAGCGCAAATTAATTTAAGAAAAGAAAGAAACGATTGTATTTAAATGTAAATCTAACACTTGATTATGCATATAATATACTAAAGAACATTTTGGTAAAAATATGTGTATTAGAAAATTATGTGGATTTATATTGTTCTGGCTGGCAGTAGGTATGGCTATAGGACTATATCTTCAGTCAGGATTTTGGCTAATAGTTTTGATTGTAATAATGCTTATTAGTGGATACAATCTGTTTTGCGGAGGAAAATAAAGTGAAATTATCATCATTGTTTGAACAGGGAAAAACAGTATTTTCTTTTGAAATATTCCCACCAAAGAAAACTAGTAGTATAGATACTATTTATTCAACCCTTGAAGGACTTAAGGATTTAAAACCGGCTTTTATAAGTGTTACTTATGGTGCAGGTGGTACTATGACAGAAGCTGGACATTCTAAAACCTGTGAAATAGCATCTATTATAAAAAATAAGTATGATATTACGCCGGTAGCACACTTGACATGTGTTAATTCTACAAAGGCCCAGGTTGAGGCTGAGCTTAATTCCTTAAAGGAAAATGGTATTGAAAATATTTTGGCCTTGAGAGGTGATATTAACCCTGACATTCCAAGATGCTACGATTTCAAATACGCTTCAGAGCTTGTAAGCTTCATAAAGGAACGTGGTGATTTCCACATTTCAGGAGCTTGCTATCCTGAAGTACATAATGATGCTGATAATATGGTGGACGATATTTTGAATCTTAAAAAGAAGATTGACGCAGGCGTTACACATCTTATGAGTCAGTTATTTTTTGATAATAATGCTTTTTATTCATTTGTAGAAAAGGCTAGAATTGCAGGTGTTAACGTACCTATTGAAGCGGGAATTATGCCTGTGACAAATAAGAGTCAGATAGAGCGAATGGTTACAATGTGTGGTGCATCTTTACCACAAAAGTTTGTGAAGGTTATGCAGAAGTTTGAAAATAATCCTGAAGCTTTAAGAGATGCAGGTATCGCTTATGCAATAGACCAGATTGTAGACCTTATTTCAAGTGGTGTGGATGGTATTCATCTATATACGATGAATAATCCATATGTTGCAAGAAAAATTTCTGAAGCTGTAGGTAATCTCTTATAATAAGAGGAGTTTAAAATGAAGAAAACAAATATTACTCTTCAAAAAATAAATAGGGACGAGCTTTATAGATATACAGGTACTCCGGACGATTTAGTTCGGGGTATTATTGATAAGTCGGAAGAAGAGTTTATAAATGTAGTTAAGCCATCATATGTATGGAAAATATTTGATATTAAGATTTATGACAATGGTGTTGATTTAATAGGAACTAGTGTAACTTTAAAAGGTGAAAGTATAAAAAAACACTTAAAAGGCTGTGAAAAAATTGCTGTATTAGCTGCTACATTGACAGGGGAAGCAGATAGAATCATAAGAAAATATCAGATAAGTGATATGGCAAAGGCTGTAATTATGGATTCTATCGCATCTGTTTCTATAGAACAGATTTGTAATATGGCTGAAGAAGATATAAAAGAAGCTGTTAAAAATAGTTATTTAACATATAGATATGGTGTAGGTTATGGTGATTTTCCGTTGGAGCAGGAGA
Source organism: Lachnospiraceae bacterium (assembly GCA_017412055.1). Classification (GTDB taxonomy): domain Bacteria; phylum Bacillota; class Clostridia; order Lachnospirales; family Lachnospiraceae; genus SVEL01. The sequence continues at coordinate 32,902 of JAFQOW010000016.1, forward strand.
AGGAAATATTAAATATAATAGATGCTATGAAAAATATTGGACTTTGTTCAACGACTGACAATATATTAACACCATTAAAATCAGTGGTTTGTGTTATAGGTATAAGTCGCAATGTCTTAGAAAAAGGGCAAAAAGGCTGTGTAACATGCAATATGAATAAAAGCTGCAAATATAGAATGCAAGGACTAAATTGTGGTCAATAAATAGAGTGAGGGAAATAATATGAAAAAGATTTTTGATAGAGATTATATAATTCTTGATGGTGCTATGGGTACTGAAATTCAAAAAAGAGGTTTAAAGCTTGGTGGTATTCCAGAATTATTAAATATCACATCTAAGGAAATGATAGAGCAGATACATCTTTCCTATATGGAATCAGGCAGTGACATAGTCTATGCCAATACTTTTGGAGCAAATGGATACAAGCTTAAGAATTCGGGTTATTCTGTTAAAGAGATTATAGAAGCAGGTATAGATATAGCAAAGAGTGCAACGGATAAGTTTTTCGCAAAAACTGGCAAAAAAGTCTATGTTGCCCTAGATTTAGGCCCTATAGGTCAGCTGCTTGAACCCACAGGAATTCTTTCCTTTGATGAGGCATATGAATATTATAAAGAAGCTATATTGGCGGGTAAACATGCAGATTTAGTTATTCTTGAAACACAGACGGATTTGCTGGAGGTAAAGTCAGCTGTATTAGCTGCTAAAGAAAATAGTGATTTACCTATAATGGTTACAATGACTTTTGAAGAAAATCTCAGAACATTTACTGGATGTAGTGTAGAGGCTATGGCTCTTACTCTTAATGGCTTAGGAGTGGACGCTATGGGTGTTAATTGTTCATTGGGACCAAAAGAACTTTTGCCAGTGGTTAATAAAATAAGAAAATATACATCTATACCAGTTATAGCAAAGCCAAATGCAGGATTACCAGATCCGCTTACAAATACATATAATGTATCTCCAGAAGATTTTGCTAATGATATGGAGCTTATGGCAAGGGCAGGAGTAAAGGTTTTTGGTGGCTGTTGTGGAACAACACCTGAATTTATTAAAGCTCTTACCGATAAAATAAATACATTATCATTTGAGGAAATAAAAAAAGATTTGCCAGAAATTAACCGTGTAAGTGCAGTGTGTTCACCTACAAGAGTTGTATCCATTGATGAACCTCGAATTATAGGTGAGAGAATCAATCCTACTGGCAAAAAGAAGTTTAAAGAAGCTTTGCTCAATAATGACATTGATTATATCTTAAATCAGGCTACAGAACAGATTGAAGCTGGTGCAGATATATTAGATGTGAATGTGGGATTACCAGGCATAGATGAAAAGAATATGATGATAACTGCAGTTAAGGCTATCCAAGGTATTGTAGATGTTCCATTGCAAATTGATTCAACCATACCAGAGGTTTTAGAGGCTGCACTTAGAATATATGCAGGAAAGCCTATTGTTAATTCTGTAAATGGAGAGGAAAAGTCTCTTGATACAGTATTGCCAATTGTCAAGAAATATGGAGCGGCTGTAGTTGGCTTGACACTTGACGAAAATGGTATTCCTAAGACTAGTGAAGAGAGATTTAATATTGCAAAGAAAATTTTAGATAAGGCGATTTCTTATGGAATTCCAAAGGAAGATGTATATATAGACTGTCTTACACTTACAGCTTCAGCAGAACAGGAAGGTGTAATGGAAACGCTTAAGGCGCTTAATAAGGTTAAGAATGAATTAGGTCTTAAAACTGTACTTGGAGTATCAAATATATCCTTTGGTTTGCCTAATAGAGAGCTTGTTAATCAGGCATTTTTAACTATGGCACTTAATAACGGATTGGATTTACCTATTATCAATCCAAATATTACAGCTATGACAGGTGCTTTTAGAGCTTTTAAGCTTTTGGCAGGCTTTGATAAGAATTCTATGGAGTTTATTGATAATTACTCTGAGGTTACGGTTAAAACAGTATCCGTTCCTAATGGAGCAAATGTTAATATTTCTGAAGGTAATTCATCTATAACTGCTGATAAAGGTAATGTAAATAATGATAATATTTCAGATAGTAATGAGATGCACAATAAGTTAAGCATAGCCATTGAAAAGGGATTAAAATCAGAGGGCGTAAATATAGCAAAGGAATTACTTAAAAATGACGATTATGACCAAATGATACTTATCAATAATGTGCTTATTCCAGCTTTGGATAAGACGGGGGCAATGTTTGAGAAGGGTAAGATATTCTTGCCACAGCTTATATTATCAGCTTCTGTAGCTCAAGGATGTTTTGAAGTAATAAAGGATAAAATGAATAAAACTGGTGGTCAGTCAGTAAGTAAAGGTAAAATAATTCTTGCTACAGTTAAGGGAGATATTCATGATATTGGAAAGAATATTGTTAAGGTGTTACTTGAAAATTATGGATATACAGTAATAGACTTAGGTAAGGATGTTGAATATCAGGCGGTGGTTGATGCTGCTATAGAGCATAATGCTAAGCTTGTAGGATTATCAGCTCTTATGACAACTACATTGGTATCTATGGAGGAAACTATTAAGCTTTTAAGAGAAAACAATGTTGACTGTAAGGTTGTAGTAGGTGGAGCAGTATTGACAGAGGATTATGCAAAAAAAATTGGTGCTGATTTCTATGCTAAGGATGCAAAAGAAAGTGTAGATGTGGCAAAGATAGTACTTGGTGAATAAGTTATAAAAGAAAAAAGGAGTTTTGAAAACTCCTTTTTTTAATCGCAGTTGATAGACAACTACGATTTGGTTTAAATCAATTGCAATTAATTTAAATAAATTGGTATGTTTAATAATTAAACTCTCTCAACAAAACCTGATCTTAAGCAAGAAGTACAAACGTACATCTTCTTTGAAGCTCCGTTAACGTTTACCTTAACTGATTTAACATTAGCACTCCAGATCTTATTTGATCTTCTATGAGAATGGCTCACGCTGTTTCCGAAGTGAGCACCCTTGCTACAAATTGCACATTTAGCCATGATTGCACCTCCTTAAATCAATTTGGTTGCCTTATCGCAATCCACAACAGTGGTAATTTTAACAGATGAAGAGATAATTTGCAAGCACTTTATGAATTTTTTTTGGTTTTCTTTTTTATAATAATGTGATATACTATAAAAAATTCAGTATAATTATGGAGGTTGCGTTATGAAAGCAAAAATAACAAATGAATTAGGTGATATATTAATTGATGAAAACGTTATTGCAAAGTACGCAGGAACTACAGCAGTAGAATGTTTTGGTATCGTGGGTATGGCAGCTGTTAGTATGACAGATGGCTTGGTAAAGCTTTTAAAGAAGGAGAGCATCACTAAAGGTATTGATGTAACAATTGATGAAGATAATTCCATAACTATTGATTTTCATGTAATTGTATCATATGGTGTGAATATTTCATCTGTTTCTGACAATCTTGTAGAAAACGTTAGATACAAGGTGGAGGAATTTACTGGCCTTAAGGTTACTAAGATTAATATCTTCGTTGAAGGTGTTAGGATAATAGATTAACAAATAAGGTTGCATTTATAAAAAAATTATTATATATATATTAAGTGGTTTTTTTTAACATTTAAGGAGGAAATTTGTCGTGGCTATTACTAGTATAGACGCTAAGTTGTTGCAGAAGATGTTTTTAGCAGGTGCTAAGAACCTTGAGGCTAAAAAAGAATGGATAAATGAGTTAAACGTATTCCCTGTTCCAGATGGAGATACAGGTACAAATATGACTCTCACTATAATGTCTGCTGCAAAAGAAGTTAGCGGAATAGAAAATCCTGAGTTTGAAACATTAGCAAAAGCTATTTCATCAGGATCACTTCGTGGGGCAAGGGGTAATTCAGGTGTTATTTTATCACAGCTTTTTAGAGGATTTACTAAAGAGATTAAAGAAGTGAAAGAGATTACAGCAGATGTAGTTGCAAAATCTTTTGAAAGAGCCGTAGAGACTGCTTATAAGGCAGTTATGAAGCCTAAGGAGGGAACAATTCTTACAGTTGCTAAGGGTGTTGCTGATAAGGCTATAGAGGTAGCTTCTAAGACAGATGATTTAGAAGTTATATTTAGAGAAGCATTGGACCATGGTGATTATGTGTTAAGCCAGACACCAGAGATGTTGCCAGTATTAAAGCAGGCTGGTGTTGTGGATTCTGGTGGACAGGGTCTTATGCAGGTGCTTAAGGGTGCATTTGATTGCTTCCTTGGTAAGGAGATAGATTTTACAATTGAAGGTGCTAGAAGTGCAACTGTCAATGTTGTTTCATCTGAGGATGAAGTAGATATTAAGTTTGGTTATTGTACAGAGTTCATTATCATGCTTGAAAAGAATTTTACAGATAAGGATGAGAGAGAATTTAAGGCATATTTAGAGTCAATTGGTGATTCTATTGTATGTGTTGCTGATGATGATATTGTAAAGATTCATGTGCATACAAATGATCCAGGTCTTGCTATTCAAAAAGGTTTATCCTTTGGTTCTCTTACAAAGATGAAGATTGACAATATGCGTGAAGAGCATCATGAAAGACTTATAATGGAAGCTGAAAAGCAGGCTGCTGCCGCTAAGGAAGCAGAGGCACAGGAAGAAATGCCACATAAGGATACAGGCTTTATTTCAGTTTCTGTAGGTGAAGGTGTGAACGAGATATTTAAAGGTCTTGGTGTTGACTATATCATCGAAGGTGGTCAGACTATGAATCCAAGTACTGAGGATATTTTAAATGCTATAGATAAGGTAAATGCAGATGTAGTATATGTTCTTCCAAATAATAAGAACATCATATTAGCAGCAAATCAGGCAGAAAGTCTTGTGGAGGATAAGAAGGTTGTTGTTATACCTTCAAAGACAGTTCCACAGGGTATTACAGCACTTATTAACTTTATTCCAGATTCTTCAGTAGAAGAGAATGTGGAACGTATGACAGCTGAAATGTCTAGAGTTAAGACTGGTCAGGTAACATACGCAGTACGTGATACAGAGCTTGATGGTAAGGTTATTAAAGAAAATGATATTATGGGTATCGGTGACCAGGGTATCGTAGCTGTAGGTCAGGATATAGCAGATACAACAGTAGATATGATAATGGAGCTTGTTGATGATGAATCAGAGATTATCAGTATATATTATGGTGCTGATGTAACAGAGGAAGATGCACAAGCTATTGCAGAAAAGATTAGTGAAGTTTGTTCTGATGTTGAAGTTGAAGTAAACTATGGTGGTCAGCCAATATATTATTATCTTGTATCAATTGAGTAATATTTAAAAATAAGAAGCTTTCGTGTTATACGAAAGCTTCTTTTGGGATAATTAATCATAGTCTTTTTAAGACTGCGGTTAGTATATAGGAGCAAAGATTAAATGAATATTAGAGACATTAAAGGTATAGGTGAAAAGACAGAAAAGTTATTTAATAAGCTTTCTATCTATACTGACAGAGACTTAATTGAATATTATCCAAGAAATTATGATTATTTTACACCACCTATTACATTGGATATGATTGATTCAACAAATGGCACACCAGCTATAGAAGGAATTATAGTATCTAATCCAGTAAATAAGAAGATTAGGAATCTTAATATTTTATCTGTAAATGTTAAGGATAATAATGGTGAAATATTAAAGCTTACTTGGTTTAATATGCCATATTTAAAAAATAGCTTAAAAATTGGTTATAAATTCATATTTCGTGGACAGATAAAAAGAGATAGATTTGAAAGAAATCCTGTTATGGAACAACCGGTTATATTTTCTTTGGCGGATTATGATAAAAAACTGGGAGTTTTACAGCCGGTATATCCTCTTACAAAGGGACTTAGTAATAATATGATAACAAAGGCTGTAAGTGTTGCATTGGAAAATATATCTAGTGATGAGGATTATCTTCCAGAGAGTATCAGAAATAGAGCAAATCTTATGAAATATAAAGATGCCATAAGAGATGTTCATTTTCCTGTAAATAAAGAAAAGGTTATTGAAGCGAGAAAAAGACTTATATTTGATGAATTTTTTATTTTTTTATTGGGTCTAAGAAGCTTTAAAAGCAATGAGCAGATTATAGATAATAATTATGTTATAAAAAACAATGATGAAAGTGATAGATTAATTAAAAATCTGCCTTATAGCTTGACTGATGCACAGACTAAGGTTTTAAACGAGATAAGATGTGATTTATCATCACCAAAGGTTATGAATAGACTTGTGCAGGGTGATGTAGGCTGTGGTAAAACTATTATTGCTTTTTTATCTCTTATTGATGTGGTAATGGAAGGATACCAAGGAGCGCTTATGGTGCCTACGGAGGTTCTTGCTACTCAGCATTATGAATCATTATGTGAATTAAGAGATAAATATGATTTAAATATAAATCCTGTACTTCTTACAGGGTCTGTCACAGCAGCGAATAAAAGAATAATATATAAGGATATAGAAACTGGTAGTGTAGATATTGTAATTGGCACTCATGCGCTTATTCAAGAAAAGGTAATTTATAAGAATTTAGCCCTTGTCATAACAGATGAACAACATAGATTTGGTGTAAAGCAGAGAGAGAAGCTAAATGAGAAGGGAAATATGCCACATATACTTGTTATGAGTGCAACACCTATACCTAGAACACTTGCAATTATACTATATGGCGATTTGGATATTTCTGTAATTGATACTATGCCATCTAACAGGCTTCCTATAAAGAATTGTGTGGTAGATAGAAATTATCGTCCAAATGCATATAAATTCATAGAAAATCAAGTAAGAAGCGGTCATCAGGCATATGTCATATGTCCTATGGTTGAACCTATGGAAGAGGGCGAGAATAACAGTGATTTGTGTGATGTTATATCATATACAAAATCATTAAAGGATGAATTGTCTGATGATATTACGGTTGAGTATCTTCATGGTAAAATGAAGCCTTCTATGAAAAATGAAATAATGGAGCGTTTTGCAAAAAATGAGATAAATGTTCTTGTCTCAACTACGGTAATAGAGGTAGGTGTCAATGTACCTAATGCTACTGTTATGATGGTAGAAGATGCTGAGAGGTTTGGTTTAGCTGGTCTTCATCAGCTACGTGGTCGTGTAGGAAGAGGTGGTGCCCAGTCCTATTGCATTTTTGTATCAGGAGCAAAAAATAAAGAAACAAGAGAGCGCCTTGAGATATTAAATAGTTCAAATGATGGTTTTTATATTGCTAATAAAGACTTATCATTGAGAGGACCAGGTGATTTCTTTGGTATAAGACAAAGCGGAGATATGTCCTTTAAACTAGGAGATATATATGCAGATGCTTCAACATTAAAGCTTACAGCTGATATTTTAAGGGAAGTTACTGATGGTAAAATAGTTTTAAACACTAAGGAAAGTGAAGCATTAAAGCATAAGCTTGAAAAATATATGGATATGCATTATGCCATAAACTTATAATATTAATTTTCTATACAATATAGAGGTATTTATGTTATACTATACTTTGGTTGTGTTTTAAGACAAATGTTTATAAATATAACGCATTATATAAAATAACATATAATAATATAAATATAGGATTGGAGAAAGATGATTTTATGAAAATCGTAGTATTATGTGGCGGAACAAGTACAGAGAGAGATGTTTCATTGGTTACCGGTAGAGAGGTATGTAAGGCGCTTAGAAGCAAGGGGCATCAAGCAGTACTTATAGATGTGTTTGTAGGCCATGAAGGATTAGATATTAACAATGCTTTTGACAGAGATTTTGTTGTGGAAAATGAGCTTGAATACATAAAGGAGACTGCAAAGGATCTGGAAGGGCTTAAGAAGTCGCGTAAGGAATTTTTTGGACCTAATGTATTAGATTTATGTAAGGATGCAGATTGTGTATTTATGGGACTTCATGGTGCATGTGGTGAAGATGGCAAGGTTCAGGCGACCTTTGATTTATTGGGTATAAAGTATACAGGAGCGGATTATTTAGAGAGCGCTATGGCTATGGATAAAGCTGTTTCTAGAAAGATTTTTCACAGCGACAATGTTCCTATGGCAAAAGGTTATAGGATAAATAAAAAGGATGAAACCATATATCCAGCGGATATGGAGTTGAAATACCCTGTAGTAGTAAAACCTAATTGTGGAGGTTCTTCCATAGGTGTTTATTTTGCAAATAATGATGCAGAATATAAGGATGCATTAGAAAAAGCGTTTGAATATGAAGATACATTGATTGTAGAAGAAAGAATTATCGGTAGAGAGTTTTCTGTAGGAGTTATAGGATATAAGCCTTATCCGGTTATAGAGATTATTACAGGTGAAGGTGAAGCATATGATTATGCAAATAAATATAACGGAACAACACTTGAAGTATGTCCTGCAAATGTAGAAGAAAGTATAAGTAAAAAAATGCAGGAAGCAGCTGTTAAAGCCGCTAGGGCATTGGGCCTTAATACATATTGCAGAGTTGATGTTTTACTTGATAAAGAGGGCAATTGCTATTGTCTGGAAGCTAATACATTACCTGGTATGACACCTACAAGCTTACTTCCACAGGAAGCAAAGGCTATGGGAATTGATTATCCAGAATTATGTGAGCTTCTTATAGACGTTTCTATAAAATGATTTGAGGATATGAAATAAATTCTATTAAATAAGAATTAGAAGTAGGTAATAATATGAAAAATATGACCTTAGAAGCTATCGCTAATGCGGTAGGTGGAAAATTATATAATGGTGAGGGCTATGAAGGAGTCAAGACTAAAGGTGTGGTTATAGATAGCAGACAGGTTAAAGATGGGTATCTCTTTATAGCGATTAAAGGTGAACGAGTTGATGGACATGATTTTATAGAGGATGTATTTAACAAGGGTGCATTAGCTGTAGTTAGTGAGAAGGTGTTGGATATAGATAAACCGTACATTTTCGTTGATTCCTCAACTGAAAGTCTTAAAGATATGGCTAAGTTTTATAGAGAAGGCTTAGATGTCAAGATTGTAGGTATAACAGGAAGTGTGGGAAAAACCAGTACAAAGGAATTTATAGCAGCTGCATTAGGTGAAAAATATGATGTACTAAAAACTGAGGGGAATTTTAATAATGAAATAGGCCTGCCATTAACTATATTAAAGATAAGAGATAATCACGAAATAGCTGTTATAGAGATGGGAATAAGTCATTTTGGAGATATGAAGCCTCTTGGAATTATAGCTAATCCAGATATTTGTGTAATTACGAATATTGGATATTGCCATTTAGAGCATTTAAAAGACAGAGATGGTGTACTGAAGGAAAAGACATCTATGTTTGAATATGCCAAGGACAATGCTGAATATGTGCTTAACTTAGATGATGATAAACTATCTACTATTGAAAAGGTTAATGGAAAAGCGCCAATATTTATAAGCTATAGTGATTCCAATGCATATTCTTATATATCTAAAATAATAGAAAGTGGCATAGAAGGAACAAAATGTGTTATAAATATTTCTGGCAAGGATGTTAAGATAAATATTCCTTTACCAGGGAAGCATATGGTTTTAAATGCATTGACAGCTTGTGCAGTAGGAAGTTTATTGGGCGTTGAAGTAGATGATATAAAAAAGGGAATTGAAAAGCTTCAGCCTGTAGGTGGAAGAGTGAATATCATCAAAAATCATAAGTTTACCTTGATTGATGACTGCTATAATGCTAATCCAGTATCCATGAAAGCATCTATAGATGTATTGACATATGCAAACACAAGAAAAATTGCTATATTAGGCGATATGTTTGAATTAGGCGAAAATGAAAATGCACTTCATGGAAGCATAGGTGAATATATAGCTGAAAAAAGTATTGAAGTATTAATTACCATAGGAAAACTAAGTAAATATATTGAAGAATATGCTGTTAAGAGTGGATATAAGGGCGAATGTATTCATTTTGATGAATTAGATGAATTTATAACAGAATATTCTAATATATTAAAGGAAAACGACACTATTCTTGTAAAAGCATCTCATGGTATGCATTTAGAAAAGATTATAAATATGTTGACCTAGATAAAAAATTGTTATAAAATGTAGATATTATGGGAAAAAAAGGAGATACAATTATGTTTTGTACAAATTGCGGAGCACAGCTCGAAGACAATTCTATATTTTGCATTCAATGTGGAGCAAAGGTTTCAGGAGATACACCAGCGCCAGTAGTTGAAGAACCAGTTGTGATGGAAGCTTCTGCGCCAGTGGTTGAAGAAGTTCCTGTAGTTGAACAAGCACCTGTGGTTGAAGAGACATTTTCTAATCAGGTACAGCAGCCTGAATTTGCTCAGCCATATAATCAGGTACAGCAGCCTGAATTTGCTCAGCCATATAATCAGATGCAGCAGCCATATGGTGGACAGTCTTATGGTCAGAATGTATCATACGCTCAAAATATGCCATATACACCGGTATATCAGACTAAGAAAAAGAATTCAAAAGCTTTAATTCCAGCTATTCTATTTGCAATTATTTCTATTGCAGCTTCTGTTATGGTTTGTTTATATGGATTTAAGAGCAAAGAATTAGGAATGGGACTTGAGAATATAGCATTTGCTTTAACTGCTATTTTTGTTATTGTATATGCGGTATCTAAATCAAATGTAACTTCTATAATGAAGAGTGTTGGATTTATTGCAGTAGCTGCATTACATACTATTTATTATGGAATCGCAGCAGGAAAAGCAGCTGTTACATTGTTAAAGAATTACTTTGGTGGTAATTCAAATGCTAATCTTACAGATTGCTATTATGGTATAGCACTTATATTAGGATTATTAACATTGGCAATTTATTTAATTATGAACATTATCAAGGGCTTTATGAATTCAAAGAAGGCTTCTATGGGAATGTTAGTAAGTGGATATTTTGCAATGCTTCTTATAATTGTTTGCTTTGTAGTAGATTATGCATCAGATAAGCGTGGTTTATTTGCATTTAAGTTTATTCCGGTAGATTTAGGGCTTATAGCATTAATTCTTGCTGATATATTTGCTACAATCGCTAGAGCGAAGAAATTTGAAGATTAATTTAAAATAAAGGAAAGGCGAACCTATAATGGTCCGCCTTCTTTTTGTTTATCGCAGTTGATATTCAATTGCGATTTGGTTTGCTAATAGCAGATAGTTACTGCTTGTTAGCCATCTGTCTCTCCTGAGCTTCGATCATCTTCTTAACCATATAACCACCAACAGAACCATTCTGAGCAGATGTTAAGTTACCATTGTAACCATCTGTTAAAGGTACACCAAGCTCTGATGCAACTTCCATTTTGAATCTGTTCATAGCTGACTTAGCTTCTGGAACATTTGTCTTATTTGATGAACTTGTCATTTTCATATCCTCCAATTCTTTTTTTAAACATCAAACATTTTGTTTGCTTGCTGTTTACAGGATTATTATATGAAGATATGATTTTTTTAAACTGGTATTTTTTGTTATTTTATATTGGAAAGATAAGTTAATATATGTGCAGCATATTCGTCTATAAGTGTACTATTAACTTCTAAATCTTCATTCCATTGAAAATATGTTGTTTTATCATTATAGTCCATTTTAAAATAAGGATTAATAATGTTGGAATACTGCTTTAAAAAAACGCCATTTTTATGTGTATAGCAGTTTGAAGCCTTGGCCTTTGTTTTATATTCTTTATCAACGTAGGTAGCTACACTTTTATGTACTGCCATATCTTCAGCAGGAAGATAGTAGTAGTCCTTATAATTTTCGTAAAAGAATTTTAACTGGCCTATATAGAGTGGTAACTTAAGCTTTAATTTTGTATCAAAAGCGGTTATATAGATTTCATCATAAGAGAAAGATATTCTTTTTGGTATAGGAATATGTAATGTGAATTCTAATATAACTTCATGAGCATCTAAATCAGTGGTTGAATAATTATATGAAAAACCTTGTTTTAATATATTGCTATATGACAATATATTTATAACTGTAAGCATTCCTTTTAAATCCTCATAATTATGAAGAAATAAGAAATCTTTAAGGCGATTATCCTTTGTTTTTATATATTCATCATAAACGCTTATAAGCTCTTTTCCTGTAAATTCATCTTTTCGCTCTAAGCCTAGGAACTGTTCAAGAGTTTTAAGCTTAAGATTTTCTGTTTTTAAAAAATTCTTAAGCTTTAAGCTGATTTTATATAAATCAATATGATTAAATATATTAAAATTTAGGGAAAAATCAAGTATAGCACCTTTGGCTTCCAAATAAGGAACATCAAAGCCATTGCCATTAAAATGTATAAGTGTACTATAATTTTTAGCAAAATCATAAAAAGATTTCAATATGTTGAGCTCATCATCATAATTGTCAAGAAACCATTGGGTTACATGAAAGGTGTTTGTTTCGTTACAAACATAAAGAGCGCCTATCATATATAGCTTCGTATTTTTTGCAGCAAACCCTGTTGTTTCAATATCAAAGAATAATGATTTTTTGAAATCTATATTTTTATAAGTGTTTTTTAAATTTTCGTAGTTAATTTTAGTATCAGTAGTTGTTAGAATCATAATTTATCCTTTTCATATTTTTATATGCTACTTAATTACAATATAATTAATGTTAATGTAGATATTTTATTATAACAAAAAAATAAACAAAAAAATAGAAAAAATGCCATTATTTTTCTTGTTTCTATTGTGAAAAATCGTATTTTGTAATAAAATTATAATATTATTATGAAGGAGGTCGTGTATGTCTATTTTGACTTTTAAGGGTGGTATTCACCCAAAAGATGGAAAAGCTTTATCTAAGGCTAAGCCTATTAAGACATTAACACCTAAGGGAGAAATTGTTATTCCGCTTAGTCAGCATATTGGTGTGCCTGCTACACCATGTGTGGAAGTTGGTGATAGAGTGCTTGTTGGACAAAAAATCGGTGAAGCTGCAGGATTTATCTCTGCAAATATTCATTCATCAGTTTCTGGAACAGTAAAAAAGATTGAACCACGTCAAATTGCCAATGGTTCAATGGTTAATTGTGTTATTATTGAAAATGATGATAGCTACGAGGAATATCTTTGGGAGCAAAAAGATTATGAAGAAATGTCAAAGGAAGATATTCGAGCAGCTATAAAAGAAGCTGGTATAGTAGGAATGGGTGGAGCAGGTTTTCCGACAAATGTTAAGCTTACACCTAAGGATGATGATAAAATAGAATATGTAATAGTCAATGGTGCAGAATGTGAGCCATATTTGACATCAGATTATAGAAGAATGATTGAAGAGCCGGAAGTGTTAATTGAAGGTTTAAAGATTGTACTTTCATTATTTAAAAATGCAAAAGGTATAATTGCAATTGAGGATAATAAGCTTGATGCCATTGTAAATCTTAAGAAATTGACTAGAAATGAATCAAATATTGAGGTTAAAGGCGTATATACAAAGTATCCACAGGGTGGTGAGAGAGCTTTGATATATGCAATTACAGGTAGAGAAGTAAATTCAAGCATGTTACCAGCTGATGTGGGATGTGTTGTAAATAATGTAGATACTATGTTTGCTATTTATTATGCAGTCATTAATAGTAAGTCCTTATATTCAAGGGTAGTAACAGTGACAGGTGATGCAGTTGTAGAGCCAGGTAATTTTATAGTGCCTATAGGAACGAGCTTCAATGAAGTTATAGAAGCGGCTGGTGGATTTAAGAAGACACCTGAAAAGATAATTGCTGGCGGACCGATGATGGGTACAGCAGTATTTACTACAGATATTCCAATTACTAAAGGAACAAGTGCTATATTAGCCTTTAAGAAGGATCAAGTAGCGATTTCCAAGGCATCTGCATGTATTAACTGTGGCAAATGTCTTGAAGTCTGTCCAGGTAGAGTTATGCCATCAAGACTAGCAACTATGGCAGAGCATGGAGATAGAGAAGGCTTTATAGAAAATTTCGGTATGGAGTGCTGTGAGTGTGGATGTTGTTCATATATTTGTCCTGCCAAGCGTAACCTTACACAGTCTATAAAATCTATGCGTAAAGATATATTGGCTAGCAGAAAGAAGTAGGAGGTTTAAAATATGAGTGATTTATATAAAGTGTCATCGAACCCTCATGTTCGAGATAATAACACAACCACATCGATTATGTTGGATGTTATTATTGCATTGATACCTGCTACGATTTTTGGTGTATATAACGCAGGTGATAATGCATTACATGCAGCGCTTTTAATATTTGTTTGCGTGGGAAGTGCAGTGTTTTTTGAATTTATTTTCCAAAAAGGAATGAAGCAAAATGTTACAATATCGGATATGAGTGCAGCGCTTACAGGCTTATTGCTGGCACTGAATTTACCGCCGACATTCCCTGTTTGGATGGCTGTTATAGGATCGGCATTTGCCATAATTGTTATTAAGCAGCTTTACGGTGGTATTGGTCAAAATTTTATGAATCCAGCCCTTGGAGCACGTTGCTTTTTAGTACTATCATTTGGTGTGAGAATGACAACATTTGTATATGATGGAGTTACAGGACCAACACCTTTAGCAGTTCTTAAAACTAATGGTGATGTTGATAATGTAAAAGAAATGTTTATAGGTACTGTAGGTGGAACTATAGGTGAGACAAGTGTTATAGCTCTTCTTATAGGTGCATGCTACTTACTTATAAAAAAGATTATTGACTTTAGAATACCTTTCTTCTACATATTATCATTTAGTCTATTTATTGTTTTATTTGGTGATAAGACATTTGATTTTGGGTATTTATTAGCTCATTTATGTGGTGGTGGTCTTATACTTGGTGCATTCTTTATGGCAACTGATTATGTTACATCACCTATAACACCTATGGGAAGAATAGTATTCGGAATCATTATAGGTATATTGACAGCTATATTTAGAATCTTTGGCCCTAGTGCTGAAGGTGTATCCTTTGCAATCATATTCGGTAATTTGCTTGTTCCTCTGATTGATAAAATGACAAGACCTAGACCATTTGGTTACAAAAATATGAAGAAAAAGGAGGAGAAGTAGATGAAAAGTTTAGTTAAAGATGCTCTCGTCCTTTTTGCCATAACACTTGTGGCTGGTTTATTGTTAGGTGTTGTATATGAAGTGACTAAGGCGCCTAGAGAAAAGCAGGCTGAACTCACTAGAATTAATGCTTTTAAAACTGTTTTTGCAGATTACTTTGAAGATAATGAAGAGTATAAAGATGTAGATAGTAAGAAAATTGATTTTGAAGATATTGACTTAAGCACAATTGATGATTTTAAAGAAAATCTAAAAAAAGCTGGATATTCTGAAAAGAAAGTAATAGTAAACGAGGCAGTTACAGCAGTTGTAGATGATAAGGAAGTTGGTTATGCTGTGACAGTTACTTCTAAGGAGGGATATGGTGGAGATATTAAATTTACTGTAGGCTTTCTTAAAAACGGAACAGTAACAGGAATATCTTATCTTTCCATTTCAGAGACAGCAGGATTAGGTATGGAAGCAAAAAATTCATCATTTATTAAGTCATTTGTAGGCAAAAGTGGTGGACAATTTATAGTGAATAAAGATAATTCGTCTGGCTTACCAAATGAAATAGATGCCATATCAGGTGCAACTATTACTACGAGAGCTATTACAAATGGTGTTAATGCAGCATATGTCGCTTTAGTTGAGATTTTAGGAGGTGATATCAATGAGTAATGAAAAGAAATCAAATATTTTTTCGGTATGCTTTGAAAGATTATTCAATGGTATCATAAAGGAAAATCCTACATTTGTTATGATGCTTGGTATGTGTCCAACACTTGCAGTAACTACCTCATGTATAAATGGTATCGGCATGGGACTTACAACTACAGTGGTTTTGGCTCTTTCAAATGTGTTTATATCAATGCTTAGAAAGATTATTCCAAATAAGGCAAGAGTTCCAGCATTTATAGTTGTAGTTGCAAGCTTTGTTACTATGGTGCAGTTTTTATTAGAGGCTTATTTGCCATCTTTAAATGCTTCATTAGGTATTTATATTCCACTTATTGTTGTAAACTGTATTATTCTTGGTAGAGCAGAGTCATATGCATCTAAGAATGCAGTTATACCTTCACTTTTTGATGGTATAGGAATGGGCCTTGGCTTTACTTTGGGCTTGGGTTCATTAGGTGCGTTAAGAGAGATAATTGGAGCAGGTAAGATATTTGGAATTAATATTATTCCAGACGCAATTGAACCTATTAGAATCATAGGCTCTGCGCCAGGTGCATTTTTTGTACTTGCTTGTCTAGTGGCAATTCAGAATAAAATTAAGCTTTCTTCAGGAAAAAAGCCTAAGGAAGAAGCAGGTTGTAATGGAAATTGTGCAGCTTGTCAAAGTGTTTGTGAAAGCAAAAGTGATGATACAGTAAAGGAGGAAGAATAAAATGGGCGAATTGTTAAAAATTGCAGTAGCTACTGCGCTTATTAATAACGTTGTATTAAGTCAGTTCTTAGGTTTGTGCCCATTTCTCGGTGTATCAAAAAAGACTAAGACTGCATTAGGTATGGGTGGAGCAGTTATTTTTGTTATGACTATAGCGTCTATATTATGTTATGGTGTATACGCTTTAATACTTGTTCCTTTCAATGTAGAATATCTTGAAACCATTGTATTTATTTTGTTGATAGCTGCATTGGTACAGTTTGTAGAAATGTTTTTAAAGAAATTTAGTCCCGCTTTATATAAAGCATTGGGCGTATATTTACCTTTGATAACAACAAACTGTGCAGTTCTCGGTGTTGTAATTATCAATGTTCAAAAGGAATACAATTTTATTCAGGCAGTAGTTAATTCTTTGGGAACAGCCATAGGATTTACTGTAGCAATTGTTATCCTTGCAGGCCTTAGAGAAAAGATGGAGCACAATAATATAGCACCTGCATTTAAAGGCATGCCAATAGTTTTAGTTACTGCTGGACTTATGGCTATAGCATTTAGTGGCTTTAGTGGTATATTTTAAGGAGGTAGGTAAATGAGTTTTGTAAGTATATTAGTTGCCTGCCTGGTTGTAGGTGTAACAGGTTTGATAATCGGTGTATTATTAGGTTATGCAGGCAAAGTGTTTGAAGTAGAAGTAGATGAAAAAGAGATAAAAATAAGAGAAGCCTTACCGGGAAGTAATTGTGGTGGCTGTGGTTATGCTGGTTGTGATGCTATGGCTGAAGCTATTGCTAAGGGAGAGTCTCCAGCTAATGGTTGTCCTGTGGGTGGTGTAGCGGTGGCTGAAGTGATTGGAAAAATTATGGGCACAGAGGTATCAACTACTAAGTATGTTGCTTATGTAAAATGTAGTGGTGATTGTGAGTCAGCTCCTTTAAATTATGAATATCATGGCAATTTAAGCTGTAAGGAAGCAGTGTATGTTACAGGTAATGGACCTAAGAAATGTTCCTATGGTTGTATGGGCTTTGGTTCTTGTGTGGCAGTATGTGACTTCGATGCTATTCATATTGAGAATGGAATAGCTGTTGTAGACAGGGAAAAGTGTGTATCCTGTGGCAAATGTGTAAAAGAATGCCCAAAGAACCTTATTGAATTAGTTCCTTATGATAGCAGGGTATTTGTAGGTTGCAATTCTAAAGATAAAGGTGTGAATGTAAAAGCTGCTTGCAGCAAAGGCTGCATAGGATGCAAATTGTGTGAAAAGAATTGTAAATTTGATGCGATTCACGTTATTGATAACATAGCTTACATTGATTATGAAAAATGTATTGGTTGTGGTGTATGTGCTATGAAGTGTCCTGTGAAAGTTATTGAGAAAATAGCAACAAATAAATAATTATGAGATGAAATGTCCACAATTTATGAATAAAAATGTGGACATTTTACTTTTAATGTGTTAAAGTAATAAAAGAGGATTTGTGAAAATACAAAGGAGGCTGTGTATTATGGATATATCTAAAAAGCATAAATTAGAATCACAGTATGAAACAATACTTCATATATTATCCGAATGTACAGAAGATTATATATACATATATGATTTAAAAAATGATTTTTTTAGAATTTCAGCTGGTGCAGTAGATTTTTATAATTTGCCATCTAATAGATTTTACAATGCTACAGAACATATTCTTAATGCTGTTCATCCAGATGATAAGGCGATGCTTATTTCTGATTTAAGTCTAATTAAAGAAGGAAAAAGTACAAATCATGATTTGGAATATCGTTGGCTTGATAAACAAGGAAAAACATCTTGGATAAGCTGTCGAGGAAAAATTTATGATACAGGTGATGACGATGATATTGTTTTGGTTGGTAGAATTCATCGATTAGGACTTATAAGAAAAGCTGATGATTTAACAGGATTTTTAAATCAAAATCAGCTTAAAATTAATTATCATAAATTTATGGAAGAAAATCCAAATTATTCTGGAGCATTTTTGATAATTGGTATAGATAATATAAAAGGTATTAACCAAAAGTTTGGACTTACTGGTGGTGATATGGCTTTAGAGTTTGTTGGAGAAGCTATTCGAGAGTGCGTAAGAGCCGAATCAAGGATATATCGTGTAGAAGGTGATGAGTTCTTTATAAGAAATGGTGGCGATATTAATGATGCTAAAGATATGTATTATGCTATCAGAAGTAGACTAGAGCAGATGATTTCAGACCATGATTATGAGATAGTATTTACTATATCAGGTGGAGCATTTATTGCAAATGCAAATGTAAGATTTGAAGAACTTATGGTCAAACTTGATTTTGCATTAAATAAGGCAAAGAAAAACGGAAGAAATTGTGTTGTTGGATACAAAGAGGAAGATTATTTAGAAAGTGTACATGTATTAAATATCCAAGAATTACTTCGTGATTCTATAAATAATGATTTTGCAGGATATGAGGTATATTATCAGCCACTTATTGATTCAAAGACACAGAGACTTATAGGTGCAGAGGCACTTCTTAGATGGGAGTGTGAAAAGTATGGAAGATTATCACCTGCACAATTTATTCCAATCTTAGAGGATAGCGGACTTATCGTACCTGTTGGTAAATGGGTTGCATACACAGCTATTAAACAGTGTAAGGAATGGCAAAAAATCATTCCTGATTTCAAGATAAACATTAATTTATCTTATGTTCAGATTAGAAAGAGTAATGTAGCATTAGATATTATCAATGTAATCCAAAAGGTTGGTATTGAGCCACAGTATGTTACATTTGAATTTACTGAAAGTGGATATCTTGAGAATGATATTTCCGTTAAAAAGCTTATTAAGATATTTAACAATCAAGGGATTAAGTTAGCCCTTGATGATTTTGGTACAGGATATTCAAATCTTGCATATTTGCAGAACTTCAACGTAGATGTAATCAAGATAGATCGTTCATTTGTCAATAAGGCGATGGAAGATAACAATATCTATAGTGTGATTAACCATATTATTGATATGGCACACAATATCAATGTTACAGTATGCATAGAAGGTATTGAAAACACAGAAGAGCAGGATAAGATTTGTAAATTATTACCAGACACATTACAGGGATATTTATTTGGAAAACCAAGTCCAGCTGAAGATTTTGAAAAAATGTATATGGCGAAATATAAGGAATAAAACGTAAAAAAGTCAGCAGTAAGCTGACTTTTTTAAAATTTAATCGTAGTTGCCTTGCAACTGTAGCGACTAAGCTTAAAGTTGTGTTGATTTATTTAAGAGTAATATAGTCACCATCTTTCTTTAATCCATTAGATAAATGGATATTATAATCTTTATCTATTATAATACATTCAACATCTTCGTAATGTTTTTTATTAGCTATTTCTAAAGCATTATTCTTACCTATAAGTATAAAACCAGTACTATAACAATCAGCCACAAGGGAGCTATCAGCTATGATGGTAACGGACAATATATCATTTTCAACAGGATATCCAGTAGAGGTATCTATGATATGATGATATATCTTATTATTTTCTTCAAAATAACGCTCATATATTCCCGAAGTGACAACTGATTTGTCTTTCACTTTTATAGCGCAAATTGGCTTAGAATTATCATCAAAAGGTTTCTTTATACCTATTCCGTATAGGGAATCATCATATTTATCGCCTATAACCAATATATTACCACCTAAATCTATTAAGGCTTCATTTATTCCTACAGTTTTAAAATATTCTGCTACTTTATCAGCTATATATCCCTTGGCAGTAGCACCTAAGGTGATTCGACTATTAGTGGAAACATTGTTAAAGTCTTTAAGTGTAGTCTCTATCAGCTCGTTTGATGGAATAATCTTTTTAGAAAAATCCCATAAGGCACATAAATCACCTGAATATATAGAAAATTTATCCTGAAATGGTAAAGAGATTTCTTCAGTTTTATAAATAATATCTTCTAAAGAAATACTTAGGTTAACATCATTGCCATTTAAAAATTCAGGATTATTATTTAATATATATAATTCGCTTTGAGGATTTGTTGGACTACATATCTTTTCATACTTAGCACATATATCTATAGCTTCCTTTAAAATAGTGTCAAAATCCTTTGTAGCATTGGAGTTTTCCTTGCAATCATAAATAGTAATTTTTATATATGTATCAAAATAAAAGCCATCCCGTATTATCCCTTTATTTGAAAAAATATTTTTACCGTCACTATTTCTAAAATATATAATTATTATTACAGAAAGGCAAAGCATCAAAATAATGGCTATAATCTTATCTTTTTTCATGTAAATAAGCTCCTTATACATTCATACCAATATTATATCACAGCATAATGTAGTCACCAAATATTTTTTCTTCAATTGGCAAAGCATAGATACTTACAATTCTCATTATCAGAACTTTTAAAATTACATTAGACGATTTTCTGCCATTTACGTATATGACTGCGTACGAAGTATCCATCTATTTTTCAACGCATCTTGAGGGTTCCGATGATTTGCTTATATGCCCCACTTGATACTAAGGCTGTGTGTATTTCCGTTAAAAACACAGCCTAGCTAGTGGTGTTCACAGGACATGGACAACGTTTCGATTTTCTATTTTCAGCATCCCGCGCCAAAGAATGCTTATTATCCACCTGCCTACATAACTCATCGGCTTGGCCGATTAACTCTCGCGCAGCGAGAGTAGCCAAGCCTCTTCAAACAGTATTTCGGCAGGTGGGCATTATCTTTGACGCGGGATGCTGAAAACTTAACAAAAATCTGCAAGTGTTGTCCATTGCCCTGCGAACAGCACCTAGCTAAAGGATGTGTTTTATCGGAAATATCACACAGTAATAAACTTGTATCAAGGGGGCATTTAGCAAATCACGGGTTCATCAAAACAGCGTTGAAAAGTAGATGGATATTCGTAGCAGTATATCAATACTTATATGCAGAAAATCGTCATCAATACTTAAAAAGTTCTGATAATGAGAATTATGTAATATGGGTGGCCAATTGA
Source organism: Lachnospiraceae bacterium (assembly GCA_017412055.1). Taxonomy (GTDB): domain Bacteria; phylum Bacillota; class Clostridia; order Lachnospirales; family Lachnospiraceae; genus SVEL01. The sequence goes on from JAFQOW010000016.1 coordinate 54,305, forward strand.
AGAAGATTTTAATGGGTATTGATTTTGTATGTGGATTATGATAGTATAAGAACATAGGTTCGTTAGGAGGTGGATATATGAAAAGAAAATATTTGGCAGATATTTTGTTAATTATATTTTTGATTATATTGACTATTCTGATTAGTATTTTTATATATAGAGAGCCTGCTTCTGATGATTTGCAAGTTGAAGTCTGTGTGGACGGTGAGGTTATTAAAACATATCCATTGAAGAAGGATTCAGATTATTATATGGAGGATAAGCTTTCTATAGGTAATACATTGGTTATAGATGGTGGTTTTGTCTATATTAAGGATGCTAATTGTAATGATGAATTATGTGTTAAGCAGGGGCGAATAAAACGAGCTAATGAATCTATAATCTGTCTGCCACACAAATTGGTTGTCAGGATTACAAGTGGAGATGACAGTGGAAGTGATGATGAGTTGGATGTGATACAATGATAAGTACTGTTTCAAAAAAGAATGCTGAGAAAATTGCTATAGTAGGTATTTTTTCGGCCTTTGCAGCTATATTGTGCTATATAGAAGTGATAATTTCGTTTGGTATGTTTATACCAGGTGTTAAATTAGGTTTGGCAAATATTGCGATAGTAGTTGTATTATATATTTACGGATATAAATATGCTTTGCTTGTGAATATTGTAAGAATAATTGTAGTAGGATTGTTATTTACAAATGTTTTTAGTATAGCTTTTAGTATGACAGGTGCATTGATTAGCTTTATCGTAATGGCATTTCTTAAGAAAATAGATATTTTTTCGCCTATAGGTGTTAGTGTGGCAGGTGGAGTAAGCCATAATATAGGACAGTTATTCATAGCATGTTTTATTATTTCAAGCTATAGTGTTGTAAACTATATACCTATTTTGATGATAGCAGGTATTATATGTGGTTTTGTAATAGGATTAACTTCAATGGGAGTTATAAAATATACTAAAAAGTTCTTAGAAAGAAGGATATAAAATGATTGGATTTGTAAATGGAGAAATTGAAGATTTATATGAAGACCAGATTTTGATAGATTGTGGATTTATGGGGTACAATATTTATGTTTGTAAAAATGTTATCGAAAATTATTCTATAGGTGATGAACTAAAGCTTTATACATATCTTAATGTAAGAGAAGATGCTATGAATCTATTTGGATTTCTATCAAAGGATGAGCTTAAGATTTTTAAGCTTTTAATTACAGTAAATGGAATCGGACCTAAGGGCGCATTGGCGGTACTTACCACTATGTCCCCAAATGATTTAAGATTTGCTATCTTTAAAGATGATGCTAAAATGATAAGCAAGGTACCCGGAATTGGTGCAAAAACTGCCCAAAAGGTTATATTGGAGTTGAAGGATAAGTTAGATATTGGCTTTGATGTAGATAATAATAATTCACAATCGATTTATGATTATAATAATAGTGAAAAAGATGATATTGTTGATGAAGCAATACAAGCTCTCGTAGCGCTAGGTTATACTCAGAAGGAAGTTGCTAAGATAGTTAAAGGCTGTGATTTAAGTATGTGTTCAACCACAGAAGATGTTATAAAGGTTGTACTTAAGAATATTTAGTTTAGGCTTTATACAAGGAGAAATATGTATGGATAGACGAATTATTAATACAGAACTAAAAAAAGAAGAGCTTATCATGGAGAATAATCTAAGACCTTCTTCGTTAAATGAGTATATTGGTCAGCGAAAGGTTAAGGATAACCTTAAGGTATATATAGATGCTGCAAGATTAAGAAGAGAATCTTTAGATCATGTTTTATTCTATGGACCACCGGGACTTGGAAAAACAACCCTTGCTTGTATTATAGCTGAAGAAATGGGAGTGGATATAAAAATCACAAGTGGTCCAGCAATTGAAAAGCCTGGTGAGATGGCTGCTGTACTTAATAACCTAAAAGAAGGTGATGTATTATTTATTGATGAGATACATAGATTAAACAGGCAAGTAGAAGAAGTGCTTTATCCTGCTATGGAAGATTTTGCCATAGATATTATGATTGGCAAAGGTGCAGGTGCTAAGTCTATTAGACTTGATTTACCAAAATTTACATTGGTCGGAGCTACAACTAGAGCAGGTCTGCTTACAGCGCCTTTAAGAGACAGATTTGGCGTTATTAGTAAGCTTGAATTTTATGATATTGATGAATTGAGAGACATAATTATAAGATCTGCTGATGTTTTAGATGTTGATATAGATACAGATGGTGCTACAGAGCTTGCAAGACGCTCAAGAGGTACACCACGTCTTGCTAATAGATTATTAAAACGTGTGAGAGACTTTGCCCAAGTTAAGTACGATGGCATAATAACAAAAGAAGTGGCAAGCGCAGCACTTGATATATTGGAAGTGGATAAATATGGACTTGATAATGGAGATAGAGCTATTCTTGACACTATGATTCAAAAATTTGGTGGTGGACCTGTGGGAATAGACACCCTTGCGGCAGCACTTGGAGAGGATGCAGGTACATTGGAGGATGTTTATGAACCATATCTTATAAAAAACGGATTCATTAATCGTACTCCAAGAGGAAGAGTTGCAACAGAATTAGCATACAAACATTTGGGTATTTCATAGAAAAATTACCAATATTTTGTTGTTTATTTTTCTAGATGGTGTATAATCAGTATATAGATGATTTTTAGGAGAGATACATATGTCAAGCAAAAACGATACTGAAGTAATTATAAATGGCAAAATATATACATTAAGTGGCTATGAAAGTGAAGAATATTTGCAGAAGGTTGCAACATATATGAATAATAAAATCACTGAATTAAAAGCTATGGACGGATATAAGCGCTTAAATGTAGATATGCAAAGAATTCTTTTAGAACTTAATATTGCAGATGATTATTTTAAAGCTAAAAAACAGGCAGATTCTATTGAAGGAGAGCTTGATTCTAAGGACAAGCAGCTTTATGATGTAAAACATGAGCTTATAGCAGCTCAGATTCAGGTGGAATCCTTAGAAAAAGAGAATTCCGGATTACAAAAGCAGATAAATGAACTTCAAATTAAGATAGCAAAGCTAGAAACTGAAGTAGAAGATACTCCAGCTAGAAAAAGAAAGAATTTATCTGAGTAATAAAGTAATTACTGCCGAACATTATGTTCGGCATTTTTGAGGCCAATTATGACAAATAGATTTAAAGATAATAAATATGAGGTTTTAGCGCCAGCTGGCTCTTTTGAGTGCATGCTGGCTGCTTTTAATGCAGGTGCTGATGCAGTGTATGTGGGTGGTCAGATGTTTGGAGCAAGAGCCTTTGCTGACAATTTTAATACAGAAGAATTAATTGAAGCTATTGATTATGCTCATATTCATAATAAAAAACTGTTTTTGACAGTAAATACTCTTTTGAAAAATCAAGAGATAGAATCTATGCTTATAGAATATTTAAAACCATTGTATGAAGCTGGACTAGATGCAGTAATTGTGCAGGATTTTGGAGTATTAACTCTTATAAAAAAACATTTTCCTTTAATGGATGTTCATGCAAGTACACAGATGACAGTTACCGGAAGTTCATTTGCAAAAGAGTTAAAGAGATTAGGGGTTACAAGAATCGTACCAGCTAGAGAACTTTCCTTAAAAGAAATTGAAAACATATACAATGAGACAGGCTTAGAGATAGAATGCTTTGTTCATGGTGCATTGTGTTATAGTTATTCAGGAATGTGTTTACTTAGTAGTTTGATAGGTGGACGAAGTGGTAATAGGGGACGTTGTGCACAGCCATGTAGATTACCTTATGATGCTATATTTGACGATTTATCAATTAAAGGTCAATACCCATTAAGTCCTAAAGATTTATGCACACTTAAGCTTTTACCAAAAATATTGAAAGCTGGTGTGTACTCTTTAAAAATCGAAGGAAGAATGAAAAAGCCAGAATATGTAGCCAGTGTGACAGCAATGTACAGAAAGTATGTAGATATGTTTGTCAAAAATGGAGAAGATAAATATATGGTGTCAGAAGATGACATAAAAGAACTTATGGATATATATAATAGAGGCGGTTTTACTGACGGCTATTATACCAAGCATAACGGAAAAGATATTATGTCTTTAGAGCGTCCTAATCATATGGGGGTAAAAGTAGCAACCATAAAAAGATACGATGAAAACAAAGGTCAAATAGTTGCAAAAGCCCTAGAAAATATTTCATCTGATGATGTTCTAGAGATATTTACAGGCAATGGTCAAGGTATATATGTAAAAACTGACAATATATTAAAGGATAAAGAGTTTATTATAAGCTTTAACAAGATAACTTCCTCAAAAAATGAAAGATTAGATAAGAAGAGTATAGCTAGATTTGCATTGCCTAAAACAGATATAATGAGAACAAGAAATAATACATTAATAAAAAATATACAGAATAAGTATATTATTAAATCAGATTCAAACGCATTATCTGTAGGTGGAAATATTACTATTGTAGAAAATGCTCCAATTACAGTAAATATGTGGCATAAAGAGAATTATGTAAACTTATCAGGGAGCATTCCAGATATAGCTACTAATAGGCCAGTATGCGAAGGTGATATATATAAACAGTTCAATAAAACCGGTGGGACAGATTTTAAACTAGATATGAATGATTTTACAGTAACCCTAGCCGATGGTTTGTTTGTAAATATCAAAGAATTGAATCAATTAAGACGAGAAGCATTGGAAAAGCTAAAAGAGCAAATACTTGCTTCTTATAAGCGTGTATATTTTAAACCAGTAGAACATATATCTTCTATTGATGATTTATGTTATAAAAAAAGGGAAGATAATGCAACTACAAAAGCTATGATGATAACAACTCTTGTATCAAATGAAGCTCAGCTTGAGGCAGTTATTTTAAATGAATCTGTAAATATAATATATGCGGAAGCTGATATGTTTAAAGAGAATATAGAGGATAAATGGCATATATTTATAGATAAGGCTCATACTTATAATAAAAAGCTTATATTGGCATTGCCTTATATAACAAGAGAACATGGTAGACATTTTATTGTTAAAAATAAAGAAATAATATTTAATCAAAATTTTGATGGATATATGTTTAGAAATCTTGAAGCATATATGCTATTTAAGAATATGGGTATATCATGTAAATATATAGTGTTTGATAATACTATTTACGGAATTAATAATTATTCAGTTGAGTTCCTTAAAAGATATAAGCCAGATTTATTAACAGCTTCCTATGAGCTGAATAAGAATGAGCTTGAACATTTAGATAATGATAATATGGAATTGTGCGTATACGGATATATTCCTGTTATGATAAGTGCAGGTTGCATTAAAAAATCATATAATAAGTGCAACAAGTTGGATGAATTTATTCAATTAAAAGATAGACTAGGTAATATATTTATGGTTAATAATCACTGTGAATATTGCTATAATATAATTTATAACAGCACACCATTATATATATGCGATTTGCTTGACAATGATAAAACCATAAAGGCCAGGGCTATTAGATATACTTTCATTAACGAAAGCCCTAAGGATATAGTAAATATTTTATCAGGACATCCTGTAGAGAAATATACCAGAGGACACTTTAAAAGAGGGGTAGAATAATGATAGATGCTATTATTGTAAGTATAAAATATGCAATTATTTTTTTAATGGCTATTTATACATATGAAAGTTTTAGAGCGATTAAAAATATAAAGAATGAAAAGGATATAGTTAAGCAAAAGAAATTTTGTTTTAAACAGTCATTTTTATTCTTTATTATTCATGGATTAATGTATACATCTATATATTTGCATACATTTCAGGATAAAATAATTATATTTTACGGTGCACAGCTTATTTATTTTTTACTCTTAATAGAGATAAGCAAGTTATATTGTAAATATCATAATCGTCAATTATTAAATGTAATGTCTATGATGCTTATGATAGGCTTTGTTATGCTTACAAGACTGTCTATAGATAAAGCTTACAGACAATTTTTGTTTTGTGTTATAGCCACGATTATGGCTAGTGGTATATCATATATTATGAAAAAGATAAAAAATCTTAGAGAATATCATTATATTTTTGCCATAATTGGAATAGGCGCACTATGTGCAGTGTATGCAATTGGAAGGGTGACATATGGTGCTAAATTATCTATAGATTTAGGCTTTGTTTCTATACAGCCTTCTGAATTTGTCAAAATTACATACATTATGTTTTTAAGTGGATTATTACACAAGGTTCAGAATTGGAAAACAATTCTTTTATCAGGAATATTAGCAGGTATACATATTGTGGTGTTGGTTTTGTCAAGCGATTTAGGAACTGCACTTATATTTTCTGTTGCTTATATATTTATCTTATATATGTCAACAGGAAAATTATATTATCTATTTGGAGGACTAAGCTTAGGAAGTGCGGCCGCCTATTTAGGATATAAATTATTTTATCATGTACAAGTACGAGTGGCTGCATGGCTTAATCCATGGCCGATTATAGATGATAAGGGCTATCAGATAACACAGTCATTATTCGCTATAGGTACAGGTGGCTTATTTGGATTAGGTTTATTTGAAGGAATCCCAAATTCAATTCCTGTAGTAGATCAGGATTTTATATTTTCAGCTATTTCAGAGGAATTAGGCGTGTTCTTTGCCATATGCTTAATTATGTTAAGCCTAAATGTTTTCTTGATATTTATAAATACAGCTCTTAAATGTCAGGATAATTATTATCGCCTATTATGCGCAGGCTTAGCTGTGATTTATGGTTTTCAAGTGTTTTTAACTATCGGTGGAGCTATTAAGATGATTCCGTCTACTGGTGTGACATATCCTCTTATAAGCTATGGTGGTAGTTCGCTTGTATCCACAATTTTTATGTTCTTTATTATACAGGGGGTAAAAATAAATGAAAAACAACAATAATATTATGAAAACAACATATATTTTCACAGGTCTTTTTGTGCTGTTGGCTGTATATTTGGTTGGATATATTGTTTTACAAAGCAAGAAGGATATAAATAACACATATAATAAAAGGCAAGATATCCTGGCGCAAAAAGTAGTTAGAGGCACAATATATTCCAATGATTTAAAACCTTTAGCTATGACAAAATTAGATGAAAACAATGAGGAATATAGATATTATCCATATGATGAGCTTTTTTGCCACATTGTTGGCAGCTTTGATAAGGGACAATACGGCTTAGAATTAGCTTACAATTTTGATTTGCTCACAGCGAATTCATCTATAGTGCAGGAAGTAGTCGCTGAAGTAAATGGTGTAAAATTACAAGGTAACAGTATAAAGACAACCCTTGACATAAATCTTCAGGAAATATGTCTTAATGCATTGGGTGATTATGAAGGCTCTGTTGTACTTATGGATGCTCAAACAGGTGATATATTATCTATGGTTTCAAAGCCATACTATAATCCCAATGATATAGCTAATATTTGGGATGATATAAAAAATAGTGATAATGGTATATTGATAAATAGAGCTACACAAGGCTTATATCCACCAGGCTCTACATTTAAGATATTTACACTGGGAGAATTTATAGACAGTCATAAGAAATCATATATTGATTATTCTTATAACTGCGAAGGAACTATAAAATTTGCTGATTTTTCTATGAGCTGTAGCTATAAGAAACCACATGGAAATGTAAATTTAGTTAATGCATTATCTAATTCCTGCAACTGTGCTTTTGTGAATATGGGAACAATGATAGATGCAGAGGTATTGAATAAATACTGCAAGGACAGATTGTTTAATAAAGAATTGCCATTGGAAATTATGTACAATAAAAGTCAGATAACTCTCTCTAATAGCGACAGTGAATTTATAAAATGTCAAACAGTTATAGGACAGGGAGAAACACTTGTTACACCTATTCATATGTGTATGGTTATGAGTTCTATCGTAAATGAAGGAATACTTATGAAACCAAGACTTGTAACAGAAATTTTAGACAGCTATGACAATGTTATCAAAAAGATTAATGCTGAAAAATATGATCAATTATATACTGTAGGTGAAGCAGATATCTTGAAAAAATATATGAGAGAAGTAGTTACTAATGGAACCGCATATAGACTTAATGATGATAAAATATATGTTTATGGCAAAACTGGTACTGCACAGATTAGTACAGCAGGAAAGGCAGATTCTTGGTTTATAGGCGGTATAGAATTAGATGATAATACAAAATATGCGATAGCAGTTGTATTGGAAAATATAAACGAAAACACTTCACCAGCAATAGTTGTCACAAAAGAAATTATTAATTCTCTTGATAAGTAAAAAAAATATGTGTATACTAAAGTTAAGTCACTTGACACACCATGAAAAGCAGGAGGATTCAATATGGAAGCAACCAGCTGTGGAGGTGTGGTTATATTTCGTGGTAAAGTTTTAGTTCTTTATAAGTGTATTAAAAACAAATATGAAGGCTGGGTTTTGCCTAAGGGAACCGTAGAAGAGGGCGAGGATCATATGTCCTGTGCTTTAAGAGAGGTTCGTGAAGAAAGCGGCGTAAAAGCTTCAGCTATTAAGTACATTGGAAAAAGCCAGTATTCCTTCAATGTTGGTGAAGATGTAATCAACAAAAATGTCCATTGGTATTTAATGATGGCTGATAGCTATTATACCAAACCACAACGAGAAGAGTATTTTCTTGATTCGGGTTTTTACAAATTTCACGAAGCATATCATTTGCTTAAGTTTTCCAACGAAAAGCAAATCCTTGAACAAGCCTATGCGGAATATTCAGAATTGAAACGTAGAAATTTGTGGGGAACAAAAAAATACTACTAAAAAGAGGCAGTATGAACGTAAATTATCAAAAGGTTTTAGATGAAACCATCAAAAAAATCCAACTGAATAATGAAGTTCCAAGCTTGCTCATTCATAGCTGCTGCGCGCCTTGCAGCAGCTATTGTTTGGAGTATCTTAGTGAATATTTCAAAATCACTGTACTATACTATAATCCTAATATATTTCCGAAGGAAGAATATGATTTCAGAGCAAAAGAACAAGAACGATTTATCAATAAATTGCCGACAAAGTATCCTATATCATTTAAGGAAGCGCCATATTCACCAGAAGAATTCTATACCATTGCAAAAGGTTTAGAGAAAGAACCTGAAGGTGGAGAAAGATGTACTAAATGTTATCGATTAAGATTAGAATATACTGCAAAATTAGCAAAAGAGTTAAATATGGATTATTTTACAACTACATTGTCCATAAGCCCTCTTAAGGATGCTAAAAGGCTTAATTATATTGGGTTGGAATTGGAAGAAATATATAAAGTGCCTTATCTTGTTTCGGATTTTAAGAAAAAAAATGGGTATAAGAGAAGTGTAGAATTATCGAAAGAGTACGAAATGTATAGACAGAATTTTTGTGGCTGCGTATATTCCAACACAAATACATAAAATAAATGCTTGCAAATCTTAAAACTTTATGATAATATAATGCGGTGTCAAAAACACAAGCTGGTGTGGCGGAATGGCAGACGCATCAGACTCAAAATCTGACGTGGGCAACCACGTGCGGGTTCAAGTCCCGCCACCAGCATTAAACCTAGCTTATCGCTAGGTTTTTTTTGATATAGAAAAGTTCTCTGAACTTCCTATATCATAAAAAACGCTCCGCGAGGAATTCACAAAGTATCACACATAACTACTTTGCCAATTGAAGAAACCATTAAAAAACATTGAAATTGCGTTGTATTTGGTGTATACTAGAATGAGGTTTAGTCTGTCCTTTTATAGGATGATGATTTAAGACAGTTATGTGATAACTACGACTTAATTTTAGGAGGCAACAATGGCTGGTAAGCTTGTATTAATAGATGGACATAGTATATTGAACAGAGCATTTTATGGTGTTCCTGATTTGACTAATTCTGAGGGACTTCATACCAATGCAGTGTATGGTTTTTTAAATATTATGTTCAAAATTTTAGATGAAGAAAAACCAGATTATTTAACAGTGGCTTTTGATGTTAAGCATAAGACATTTAGACATGAAATGTTTGCAGAGTATAAGGGTACTAGAAAACCTATGCCAGCAGAGCTCCATGAGCAGGTTCCTGTTTTGAAGGATCTTCTTAAAGCTATGAATATTCAGGTAATGGAGCTTCCAGGATATGAAGCTGATGATTTACTTGGAACTGTTGCAAAACGAGCTGATGAAGATGGCATTGATGTAAGAGTAGTATCAGGTGATAGAGATTTGCTTCAGCTTGCCACAGATAGAATAATGATAAGAATACCTAAGACAAAGATGGGAAAAACAGAGGTAGAGAATTATTATGCCAAGGATGTCTTAGAAAAATATCAGGTTTCTCCTTTAGAATTTATAGATTTAAAGGCTCTCATGGGTGATACTGCTGATAATATACCGGGTGTGGCTGGAATTGGTGAAAAGATGGCCACAAAGATTATTTCCACATATCATTCTATTGAAAATGCTTATGAAAATATAGAAAATATAGAGCCGAAAAGAGCAGGAAAATTGTTAGGTGAAGATTATGAATCAGCAAAATTAAGCAAAGTTCTTGCTACAATCAATACAGATGCACCTATAGATATTGATTATAAGAATGGTACTTTAGATAATATGTATAACAATGACGCTCTTGCTATAATAAAAAGGCTTGAGTTTAAAAAGCTAGCAGAAAAGTTTTTATCAAATGGAGCCGATGGCACAAATGCTCAATCTTTTAATTTGGATGAGAAAATTGTAAAAATAAGCGAAACAAAGATAGATTATGAAGCTTTATCGAAGGCGAAATGTGTAGGCTTACAGATATTTGAAGTAGGAGATGAAAGTAATGAGCCTACTCAGATTACATTTGATTTTTTAAATACAGAGTCAAATGATAATAAAGAGATTTATGCAGCAAGCTTTAGTTATATTTTAGATGAAAAAGAGTATGTATATTATGTGGAATTTAGTTCAAAGACCAATGTAAGATTATTTATTGAAAATATTACAAAAAATGATACAGAAATAGCCTTATTTGAATTAAAAAAGCATTTAAAGGCATTTGAAATAGAAGACATATTAGAGAATAACAATGTGTTAGAAATTAATCTTATGGCATATCTTATGAACCCATTAAGAGATTCATATAATTACGAAAACATTGCCAGAGAATATCTGGAGCTTGATTTACCTAGTATCGAAGAGCTACTTGGTAAAAGTAATATAAAAGATTTGTACAAGGATAATCAACATAATGTTATTATGTTAACTTGTTTTTGTTCATATGTAGCCGCTAAGGCTTCAAATGTATTAAAAAACAAGCTATTAGATGCATCTATGTGGAATTTGTATTTGCATATAGAATTGCCTTTGGTATATGCATTGGATAGAATGGAGAAGGAGGGTATACTTGTCAACGCTACAGAGCTTAAAGAATATGGCAATGTACTTAAGGAAAAGATATCCATTATAGAAAAAGAAATATATGAGGAAATTGGAGAAGAGTTTAATATCAATTCTTCTAAACAATTAGGCGAAATTTTATTTGGTAAGATGGGCTTGCCTGGCAGTAAAAAGACAAAAACAGGTTATTCTACATCAGCAGATGTTTTGGAAAAACTAGCACCTGATTATCCTGTTGTTAATAAAATATTGGAATATAGACAGCTTACAAAGCTTAAATCCACATATGCAGATGGATTAGCTGTATATATAAAGGACGATGGAAGAATTCATGGTAACTTCAATCAAACTATAACTGCTACAGGAAGAATAAGCTCTACAGAGCCGAATTTACAGAATATTCCTATACGAATGGAAATGGGAAAGGCTTTCAGAAAGGTATTTATTCCAAAGGATGACTATATATTTGTAGATGCTGATTATTCACAGATTGAATTAAGAATCCTAGCACATATGTCAGGTGATGAATCACTTATAGATGCATATAATTCAGCTAAAGATATTCATAGAATCACAGCATCTAAGGTGTTTAAAATTCCGTATGAAGAAGTATCTGAAGCTATGCGTAGAAATGCAAAGGCAGTTAATTTTGGAATAGTATATGGAATAAGCTCCTTTGGATTAAGTCAGGATTTGAGCATTAGCAGAAAGGAAGCTAATGAATATATAAAGCAATACTTTGAAACTTATCCAGGTATAAAGAGCTTTTTAGATAAAACTATAGATGATGCAAAAAAAGACGGATATGTTAAAACATTATTTAATCGTATAAGACCTATTCCAGAATTAAGTTCAAGCAATTTTATGCAAAGAAGCTTTGGCGAGAGAATCGCTATGAATTCTCCAATACAAGGTACTGCTGCCGATATTATGAAAATCGCTATGGTAGCTGTAGATAAAAAGATTAAGGATATGAAACTAAAATCTAAAATTGTATTGCAGGTACATGATGAGCTTCTCATAGAAGCAAGTAAGGATGAAGTGGATTTAATCTGTGATATTGTCAAGGAATCAATGATGAATGCAGCAGACCTTAAGGTTAAGCTTGATATTAATATAGCAAAGGGATTAAATTGGTTGGACGCTCATTAAAGCAAGGAGAATTATGAAGGATGAAAAGTATGTCATAGGTCTTACTGGTGGTATAGGAACTGGTAAGTCTATGGTGCTAGAGCACATAAAAAATGAATATAATGGTTTTGTTATAGAGGCTGATAAAATAGGTCATGAGATATTTGAATATAATTCTAAGACATATAATAAGGTCTTACAAGCTTTTGGAACTGAAATATTAAGTGTCACAGATAATAAGCCTTATATAGATAGAAAAAAGCTTGGACAAATCGTATTTAACAACAAAGAAAAGCTTGAATTACTTAATAGTATTACCCATCATGACATTTACCATAAAATAAATGAGCTAATAAATACATGTGACAAGGATTTAATTGTCATTGAAGCAGCCATATTGCCAGATACACCTTTAGTTACTTTATGTGATACCTTATGGTACATATATGCAGATAAAGAAACAAGGATAACGCGACTTTTAAAGTATCGCGATATATCTAGAGAAAAAGCACTAAAAATTATGGCAAATCAGCCAGATGAGGAACGATTTAAAAATGTATGTCAAGTAGTTATAGATAATAGTTATGATAAAGAAACTACTTTCAAACAGATAAAAGAACATTTACCAGGAGGAAGCTTATGGGCGAATTAAAATTACCAGATCATCTTGTCTTTGGTCTTGATATAGGAACAAGAAGTATTGTTGGTTCTGTTGGATATATGGATGGCAAGAAATTCAATGTAGCAGGACACTATGTTAAAGAGCATGATACAAGAGCTATGATGGATGGACAGATTCACGACATTGCAAAGGTTGGCGAGACCATTAACTATGTAAAAAGAGAGCTTGAGAATCAGATAGGACGTCCCCTTAATGATGTATGTATAGCAGCGGCTGGTCGTGTGCTTAAAACAGTTACTGTACATGTGGATATGGAAAGAGCTGACGATATGGCAGTGACAGAGGAAGATATATATTCTCTTGATATGCTTGGAGTTGAAAAAGCGTACGATATTATGCGTGCAGATTTTCCAGATATTGAATTTTACTGTGTGGGCTACACAGTTGTAAAGTATTATATGAATGGATATATAATCGGAAATCTTGAGGGACATAAAGGCAGAAATGTAGGAGCTGATATTTTGGCAACATTTTTACCAAATGAGGTTATTGAAGATTTGTATTCAGCCACAGGTAATGCTGGCTTAAGTGTTGCAAATCTTACTTTGGAGCCTATAGCAGCTATAAACATAGCTATTCCTGAAAATTTCAGATTGTTAAATATAGCCTTGGTAGATGTGGGTGCTGGTACAAGCGATATCTCTATTACAAAGGATGGAAGTATAATCGCTTATGGAATGATTCCTCATGCAGGTGATGAAATTACAGAAGCTATTGTTAGTAGATGTCTATGTGATTTTAAAACAGCTGAAACTATTAAGCTCAATTCCATGAAGAAGGGTGCAAAATCCATTTCATACAAGGATGTAATGGGATTAAAGCAAAAGCTTACACCTGCTGATGTGAGAGAAATGTATAAAGATACAGTGGACAATATGACCAGAGAAATCGCTGAGAAGATAAAAGAACTCAATGGTGGCAAGAGTGTTAATGCTGTATTTGTCGTAGGTGGTGGAGGTAAAGCCCACGGCTTCACGGAAAGCTTGGCAAATCATTTAGACATTCCTACGCAGAGAGTTGCTTTAAGAGGCGAGGAAGTATTGGGTGATGTTAATTTCTTGGTAGAAGGCGTAAAAAAGGATCCGTTACTTGTAACACCTATTGGTATTTGCATAAACTTCTACAATCAAAAGAATCATTTTGTATATGTTAACATAAATGATGAGCGTATAAAGTTATACGACAATGATCATCTTACAGTTGTAGATGCTGCAATGCAGATAGGTTTTCCAAATGATGCATTGTTCCCTAAGAGAGGCCAGTCGCTTAATTTTAATATAAATGGAAAGCTTAAGCTTATAAAAGGCGAATTAGGTGAGCCTGCGCACATAACTGTAAACGGTCACGATGCAAATATTAACTCAAAGATAGCAAAGAATGACAGAATTTATATTAAAGAATCGACAGCTGGTGAGGATGCTGTATATACAGTGGGACAGCTTCCTGAATATAAAGAAAGCATAAGCTTTATTATCAATGGTGTAAGTGTCACCTGTCCAAAATTTGCCGAGGTAAATAAGGAATTAGTCACTGCATCTTATAGCATCAAGGATGGGGATGAGATATTTATAAGAGATTTTTATTCTGTATTACAGATATTGCAATTTATGGATGTGGATGGTACAGGAAAGACTATATATGTAAATGGACATAAGGCTGACATGGATGAACCAGTATATGGTGGATTTAAGGTCAATATAGAAGATACAGATTACCTTAATGAATCTGAGGATGAAGCTATTATGGAAGATGTAGAAGAACAGATGGAAGCAACAGATGACTCTAACTCTGAATCTTATGAAAATACAAAGGAAGAGAAGGCGGAAACAAAGAAGACTACGCCAGCAGTAAATAATTCAGCAGTTAATCTTGCGATTACTGTAAACGGTACACCAGTAACCTTAAGAAATAAAAGTAGCTATATATTTGTGGATATATTAGATTTTTATCCATTTAATACTCAAAAAGCTGGCGGTTCAGACTTGGTTAGAAAGATTAATGGTGTAAATTGTGAATTTACGTCACCTTTAAAAAGTGGCGATGCAGTAGAAATCTACTGGATATCATAAAAATTGTAGCAAACTAAAATGTAAAGGGGAACATTATGGACATAAAACTATGGAAAGAGCTTCTATATCCATATGAAATGGCTGTAGATGAAATCACATTAAAACTTAACAATATTATAAAAGAATACCATGCGATAGGCGAATATTCTCCTATCGAAATGGTTACTGGAAGAGTTAAAAAAATTTCAAGTATATTAGAGAAATGTCAAAAGAAGAATATATCTTTAGATGAGATTACAACAAAAATAGAAGATATTGCCGGTATAAGAATCATATGTCAGTTTGTAGAAGATATTGATAAAGTTGCTACTTTGTTAAATTCAAGAGATGATATAACTGTAATTCATTCTAAGGATTATGTAAAAAATATGAAGCCAAGTGGTTATAGAAGCTATCATATGATTATCGAATATCCTGTGGCAACATTAAAAGGTCCTCAGCGTGTAAAGGTTGAAATACAGATTCGTACTTTAGCTATGAATTTTTGGGCAACTATAGAGCATTCACTTCAGTATAAGTATCGTTCTAATATGCCTGAACACATAAGAGAACGTCTATCTGCTGCATCACAGGCTATTATTTCATTGGATACTGAAATGAGTTCCATTAGAGAAGAAATTATGGATTCTCAGAACTCCTTCCGTATAAAGGCTAATATTGTAGCTGAGATACTTAATATTATCCAAAATCTTTATAAAGTTGCCAATAAGCGTGAAATTGTAAAGATTCAGGATGAGTTTTATCGTGTGTATAAGCAAGGTGATATACCAGCGTTAGAACATTTCTTAAGAGAGTTAGATGTTATAGCAGAGGGCTACAGAGCTCAAAATGTAGATGAATTTGATGCATAAAGGAATGTTATTATGATTATTCGACTTGATAAATATCTTGCTGATATGGGAATCGGAACACGAAGTGAAGTAAAGGCGGATATTAAAAAGGGAAAAATTAATATAAATGGGATTGTGGTAAAGGATGCTAATCTTAAGATTGATACTGATAAAGATAAGGTTCTTTATCAGGGCAATCCCATTGTTTATGAAGAATTTGAATACTATATGTTAAATAAGCCTGCTGGGGTAGTATCTGCTACAACAGATAAAAATGACAAGACTGTAGTAGATTTGATTACTTCAAAGAAAAAGAAGGATTTATTTCCTGTAGGAAGGCTTGATAAGGATACAGAAGGATTGTTAATTATCTGTAATGATGGAGAATTATGCCATAATCTTTTAAGTCCTAAAAAGCATATTGATAAAACCTACTATGTTTGCTTGAATGATACACTTTCAAAGGAAGCTGAGGATAGAGTTTGCAAAGGTGTATATATAGAAAAAGATGTAATGTCTATGCCTGCAACTTTAGAAAGAATCACAGATGATAAGGTATATTTAACTATACAGGAGGGCAAATTTCATCAGGTTAAAAAGATGTTTCACGGAGTTGGACTGGAGGTTACATATTTAAAACGAGTGTCTATGGGCGGATTAAAGCTTGATGAGAGGCTGAAAGAAGGAGAATTTAGACCATTGACCAAAGAAGAGATAGAATATTTGAAAGGTGTAAACCATGATTGATGAATTTAAGGCCGTTTTATTTGATTTAGATGGCACGTTAGTAGATTCTATGTGGATGTGGCATGCTATTGATATAGAATATTTAAATAGATTTGGATTGACACCTCCTGAAGATTTATCTGAAGCTATTGAAGGAATGAGCTATGATGAGACAGCTGTTTATTTTAAGGAACGCTTTAACATAAAAGATTCCTTAGATAAGATAAAATCAGACTGGAAGGAAATGTCTAAGGAAATGTACTGTACTAGGATTCAGCTAAAGGCCGGTGTAATGCGCTTTTTAGATTATCTTAAGAATAAAAACATTAAGATGTCCATTTGTACAAGTAATAATTACACCCTTGCCAAAGAATTATTGAAGTCACTTAATGTTTATGAATATTTTGATAATATAGTGACTGCTGGAATGGTGGGCTTAGGCAAACCAAATCCAGATGTGTATTTAGAAGCGGCTAGACTTCTTGGAATTCCAACAGAGAAATGTATAGTATTCGAAGATGTTGTACAGGGAATTATGGCAGGTAAAAATGCCGGAATGAAGGTTGTTGCCGTGTTTGATGAAGCTTCAAAAAATACAACTGATAAAAAGAAAGAATTAGCTGACTATTATGTAGATAGTATTGATGAATTTATAGAGAATTATTGTAATTAAGAGGTAATATATGACTGAAGGTTTTTTACCAATTTCAAAAGAAGATATGATTAATCGTGGGATAGAACAGTTTGATTTTATCTACGTTATAGGTGATGCCTATGTAGATCACCCTTCCTTTGGACATGCTATAATAAGTAGAATGCTTGATTCCTACGGATATTCTGTGGGTATTATATCACAGCCCGATTGGAAAAACGAAGAATCTATAGCCATATTTGGTGAGCCTAAATATGGATTTCTTGTTATGGGCGGAAATATGGATTCTATGGTTAATCATTATTCCGTATCTAAGAAAAGAAGAAGTAATGATGCTTTTACACCAGGCGGAGTTATG
This sequence comes from Lachnospiraceae bacterium, assembly GCA_017412055.1. Taxonomy (GTDB): domain Bacteria; phylum Bacillota; class Clostridia; order Lachnospirales; family Lachnospiraceae; genus SVEL01. The sequence continues at coordinate 72,166 of JAFQOW010000016.1, forward strand.
GGAAAGCGACCTGACTATGCAACAGTTGTATATTGCAATCTTATAAGAAGAAAATATAAAAACACACCTATAATAATTGGCGGAATAGAAGCAAGTCTTCGAAGATTAGCCCATTATGATTATTGGTCTAATAAGGTGAAGCGCTCTATATTATTAGATTCTGGCGCTGATTTAGTTCTATATGGTATGGGAGAGCGTTCTATTATAGAAGTGGCTGATGCCCTTAAAAGCGGTATAAATATAAAGGATTTGACATTTATAAGAGGAAGTATATACAAGACAAAGGATATTTCCAATATTTACGATTATCATATACTTGCTGATTATGACACAATAAAAGAAGATAAGGTAGAGTTTGCTAAAAGCTTTTATACTCAATATCAAAATACTGATCCTTTTACAGCAAAAACACTTATTGAGCCATATCCAAATGGTGTATTTATTGTCCAAAATCCTCCTCAGGAGCCACTTAGCAAAGAAGAAATGGATTACACATATTCATTGCCATATATGAGAACATATCATCCTTCCTATGAGGTTTATGGTGGCGTGCCGGCTATAACAGAGGTTAAATTTTCGCTTATTAGTAATAGAGGATGCTTTGGTGGATGTAATTTCTGTGCATTAACCTTTCACCAGGGACGAATTATACAGACTAGAAGCCATGAGAGCATCATAGAAGAAGCGGAGAAGATTGCTAATGATAAGGATTTTAAGGGATATATACATGATGTAGGTGGTCCTACGGCCAACTTTAGACATACATCCTGTGAAAAGCAACAAACCAAGGGTGTATGTATGAATAAACAATGTTTGTTCCCGGAGAAATGTAAAAATCTGTATGTTGATCATAGTGATTATTTGTCCCTACTTAGAAAGCTTAGAGAAATACCGAAGGTAAAAAAGGTTTTTGTACGTTCAGGAATTAGATTTGATTATTTAATATATGATGAAGACGATACATTCTTTAAGGAACTAGTTGAACATCACATTAGTGGTCAGCTTAAAGTAGCACCAGAGCATGTTTCTGACAATGTATTATCTAAGATGGGAAAGCCTTCCAATAAGGTATACGAACGTTTTATTAAGAAATATAAGAAACTTAACGATGATATGGGTAAAAAACAGTTTGTGGTGCCATATCTAATGTCGTCACATCCTGGTTCTACATTAAAGGATGCCATTATATTAGCTGAATATTTAAGAGATTTAGGATATATGCCAGAACAGGTACAGGATTTTTATCCTACACCATCAACGATTTCTACTTGTATGTATTATACAGGAATAGATCCTAGAACCATGGAAAAGATATATGTACCCACAAATCCACATGAAAAGGCTATGCAACGAGCACTTATACAATATCGTAATCCAAAAAATTATGATTTGGTATATGAAGCTCTTGAAAAAGCTGGAAGAATGGATTTAATAGGCTTTGATAAAAAATGTCTTATTAAGCCTAAGCGCGGTCAAAGCTCGTCATTTACAAATAAAGCTAACAATTCAACTAATGATAATAGATTTAACCAAAAAGATTCTAAACCTAAAAAGAAAAAGGCTATTAGAAATGTTCATAAGAAAAAGATTAAATAGATAAGGAGGTAATGTAATGAAAAATATTATAATAATAACAGGTGCATCATCTGGATTTGGACAGCTATTTGCAATGGAACTTGACGGACTGTTTACAAGCATTGATGAATATTGGTTGATTGCCCGCAAAACAGACCAAATGTTAGAAACATCAAAAGCTATAAAAACACCTTGCCGAATACTCAGCTTAGATTTATCAGTTCGTTCTAATGTTAAAGAAATAATCAAAGCTGTGGAAAGATATTCCTATGATTGTGAGGATGATGTAAATATAAAAATGCTCATTAATTGTGCTGGATATGGAAAATTAGGCGATTTCGCTACTATTGATGAGGAGTATACATCAGGCATGATTGATGTTAATATATCAGCCCTTACATGTATAACAAGAGATTTGATTCCATATATGAGAAAAAATAGCCGTATAATCAATATTGCTTCAGCAGCTGCATTTTTACCACAGCCTGGTTTTGCAGAATACGCAGCTACAAAATCATATGTATTAAGCTTATCTAGAGCTTTAAATGTAGAATTAAGACATAAAAAAATATATGTAACAGCAGTTTGTCCAGGACCAGCAAAAACTAATTTCTTTAATATAGCTGAAGAAAATGCAAGTTCTCCATGGTATAAGAAATTTTTCTTTGCAGATCCTAAAAAGGTTGTAGATAAAGCTATTAAGGATTGTATGAGAAAAAAGGAAGTATCTGTTTATAGCATATCTATGAATCTTTTAAGATTCTTTACAAAAATTATTCCTCATAGAATAATTCTTAAATTCTACAGATAATAAAGAGGTTTATATGCAGGAAATTGTCATAAACAAAAACGAAGCTGGTCAAAGATTTGATAAGTATTTATTTAAATATTTCAAGGAGGCACCACAAAGCTTTGTATATAAAATGCTTAGAAAAAAGAATATTGAGTTGAATAATAAGAAAGCCACAGGAAATGAAAAGCTTACGACAGGCGATATAGTTAAGCTTTTTATGGCCGATGAAACAATTGCAAAATTCAGAGGCAGGCTATCACATATAGAAGATAAATCTAATGTTATAGATACAAAAGTAGTTGTCGACAACATTGTTTATGAGGATGAGGATATTCTAGTTGTAAATAAGCCTGCTGGAATTTTATCTCAGAAGGCTTCGCCTAATGACATTTCTATCAATGAAATGATTATTGAATATCTTATTCAAAATAATAAGCTTACAATGACAGATTTAGATACCTTCAAGCCATCTGTCTGCAATAGACTTGACAGAAATACAAGCGGACTTATAACCTTTGGAAAAACATTGGCAGGGATTCAGGATTTATCCTATGGATTTAAAGAGCGAACCTTTGATAAATATTATCTGGCTGTAGTATGGGGAAAGGTTAAAGATAGTTCAAATATATCAGGCTACCTTAAAAAAGATAATAAAACAAATAAAGTAACCATAAGCACTAATAAAAATGATGAAGCTTCATATATAGAAACTGCTTATGAACCATTAAAAGTTGGAAATATAAGTATTAATAATACTGACAAATCGATTACATTATTAAAAATCAAGCTTATTACTGGTAAAACACATCAGATTAGAGCTCATTTATCATCTATTGGTCACAGCTTACTAGGAGATGATAAATATGGCAATACAAGTTTTAATAAAGAGTTAAAAGCCAAATATAAAATAAAATATCAAATGTTACATTCCTATGAGCTTCATTTTAATGATACTATCCATACAAAGGCTTTGAAAAATGTACATAATCAAATAATAAAAGCACCTATAAATGAAAATTTTAAAAAGCTTTTTACAATATAATTGAGGAAATTATGGGAACTTGGAATTCGAGAGGTCTTCGTGGTTCAACCCTGGAAGAACTTATAAATATTACAATTGAAAAATATATTGATAGTGGAATTGCTCTTATACAAAAGATACCTACGCCTATTAAACCTATTAATATAGACAATACTACAAGACATATTACTCTTGCATATTTTGAGCAAAAAAGTACTGTAGACTACATAGGTGTGGTGCAGGGGATTCCTGTTTGCTTTGACGCTAAGGAATGTACAAAAGATACATTTCCTATGCAAAACATCCATGAACATCAGGTTAAGTTTATGGAAAACTTTGAAAAGCAGGATGGAATATCATTTATCATTCTATATTATAGTCACAAGGATGAAATGTATTATTTGCCGTTTTCTTATATTAAGAAGTTTTATGATAGAAGCAAACAAAATGACAGAAAAAGCTTTCGCTATGAAGAGATAGATAAAGAGTATAGGATTACAAGTAAAAATGGCGTCCCTGTCCATTTTTTAGAAGCTTTACAAAAAGACTTAGACAGTAGGTGTTGACAAATACTAATATATAAGTTAGAATAAATCGGTCTAGTAATTAAGTATCACACTACTATGCTAAAGTATTTTATTGAAATAAAGGAGACTAGTTTTCTATGGAAAAGAAACTTTTACATACACCTGAAGGTGTTAGAGATATTTACAACGGAGAATGTGCTAATAAGCTATATCTTCAGGATACTATTCATGAAACCTTGAAATCTTATGGATACGAAGATATACAGACACCTACCTTTGAATTTTTTGATATATTTAAAAAGGAGCGTGGAAGTGTAGCATCTAACAATATGTATAAATTCTTCGATAGAGAAGGATATACACTTGTTTTACGTCCAGATATGACTCCAGCAGTAGCTAGAGCTGTATCAAAGTATTATATGGATGAGACTATGCCTGTTAGATTTTGTTATATGGGCAATACATTTATCAATCATGCAGAGCATCAAGGTAAATTAAAGGAAATCACTCAAATTGGTGCAGAGCTTATAGGTGATAATAAATCAGATGCTGATGCAGAAGTTATCGCTATGACCATAGATTCATTATTAAAATGTGGTCTTGAAGAATTCCAGATTGAGATTGGTCATGTAGATTACTTCCATGGTTTAATGGAGGCAGCAGGCCTTGATGAAGATGAAGCCAATGAGCTTATGACTCTTTTATCTAATAAGAACTTTTTTGGAGTGGAAGAGTTGATTACAAGATGTAACGTGCCTGAAAATGTAAAGGATATTTTCAATAATTTACCGGAACTCACAGGACAGATAGAGGTAATCAACACAGCACGAGGCTTATATACAAATAAATTGATAAACAATGCATTGGATAGAATGGAAAAGCTTTATGAATTACTTTCAATGTATGGCTTTGAAAAGTACATATCCTTTGATTTAGGCATTATAGCTAATTTTGATTATTATTCAGGAATTATTTTCCATGGATATACATATGGAACAGGTAATCCAATTGCAAAAGGTGGTCGTTATGACAATCTATTATGCCAGTTTGGTAAAAATGCTCCATCTATAGGTTTCGCAATAGATTTAGACCAGCTTTTAATAGTTCTTAATCGTCAAAAGATAAATATTAATGGAGAATCTAAAAAAACTCTTATTATTTATGATGAAGACAAAAAGGCAAAGTCTATAAAAGAAGCTATTTTACTTAGAGACCACGGAATTCCAACAGTTTCCATGAGAAAGAGTGAACAACTTACTATAGATAACTATGAAAAATATTGTAATGACTATAATTTTGATACTATGATATATATCACAGGTGACGAAGTTATAAGGAAGGAGTTTTAACAATGAGATATTTAACATTTGCCCTTGCAAAGGGTCGTCTTGCAAAAAACACTCTTGAAATCTTCGAAAAGATAGGTATTACTTGTGAAGAAATGAAGGATAAGGACACCAGAAAGCTTATATTTGTCAATGAAGAGCTTAAGCTTAAATTCTTCCTTGCAAAAGCTGGTGATGTCCCTACATACGTGGAATATGGTGCCGCTGATATAGGTGTGGTTGGAAAAGATACAATCCTTGAAGAGGGTCGTAATATATTGGAGGTTGTTGATTTGGGTATGGGAAAATGTCGCATGTGTGTATGCGGTCCAAAGTCAGCAGAGGAGCTTTTAAAGCACCATGATATGATAAGAGTTGCCAGTAAGTATCCAAATATTGCAAAGGATTACTTCTATAACAAAAAACACCAGACAGTTGAGATTATTAAACTAAATGGTTCAGTAGAGCTTGCGCCTATCGTAGGTTTATCTGAAGTAATTGTTGATATAGTAGAGACTGGCTCTACGCTTAGAGAAAACGGTTTGGATGTTCTTGAAGAAATTTGTCCATTATCAGCGAGAATGGTTGTAAATCAGGTATCTATGAAGATGGAAAATGCAAGAATTATGAAATTAATATCTGATCTTAAAACTGTTTTATAGACAGAAAGGTAAGGCGAATAATATGAGAATAGTAAAATTAAACGAGGAATCAAAGAAGAATATTCTTGATGATTTATTAAAAAGAAGTCCTAATAATTATGACAGCTATGCTTCAACAGTAAACGAAATTGTAAATAATGTAAGAGAGAATGGCGATAAGGCTGTAGCTGAATATACACTTAAATTTGACAAGGTTCAGTTAAATGCCGATACTATCCTTGTCACAAGAGAAGAAATTGAAGAAGCATATAAGTATGTAGAAGAAAATGATGAAGGTTTAGTTGATGTAATCAAAGCTTCAGCTAAAAATGTTAGAGATTATCATATGATGCAAAAGCAGTATAGCTGGTTTGATTCTAAGCCTGATGGAACAATGCTTGGACAGAAGATAACACCTATTGAAAGAGCAGGTGTATATGTTCCTGGTGGAAAAGCAGCATATCCGTCATCGGTTCTTATGAATATAATTCCAGCAAAGGTTGCAGGTGTTGAAAAAATCGTAATGGTTACTCCACCTGGTAAAGATGGTAAGGTTAATCCTGGAACACTTGTAGCTGCTGATATAGCTGGTGTAGATGAAATATATAAAGTGGGTGGCGCACAGGCTATAGCTGCACTTGCCTTCGGTACAGAAACTATACCTAAGGTTGATAAAATAGTAGGACCTGGAAATATATTTGTTGCATTGGCTAAAAAGGCAGTATTTGGTTTTGTAAGTATTGATTCAATCGCTGGACCAAGTGAAATCCTTGTACTTGCTGACGAAACAGCAAATCCTCGTTTTGTAGCAGCCGATCTTTTATCTCAGGCTGAGCATGATGAAATGGCTTCAGCTATATTAGTTACAACAAGTGAGGAATTAGCCAATAAGGTATCTTTAGAAGTAGATAATTTCGTAAAGGTACTTAGCCGTAAGGAAATCCTTGAGAAATCCTTAGAAAATTATGGATATATTCTTGTTACAGATTCTATGAAGGATGCTATAGATGTTGCCAATGAAATAGCTTCAGAACACTTAGAAATAGTAACAAAGAATCCATTTGATACAATGACTAGAATAAAAAATGCAGGTGCTATTTTCTTAGGTGAATACAGCTCTGAACCACTTGGGGATTATTTTGCAGGACCAAATCATGTTCTTCCTACAAATGGAACAGCAAAATTCTTCTCCCCACTTGGCGTAGATGACTTTATCAAGAAATCAAGTATTATCTCGTACTCAAGAGAAGCTCTTGAAAAGATACACAAGGATATAGAACACTTTGCAACATCTGAACAGTTAACAGCTCATGCAAACTCTATCAAAGTAAGATTTGAGTAATTCAAATGACAGAAAGAAGGTTATAACATGTCAAGAATAGGAACAGTAAAAAGAGTAACTGGCGAAACACAGATTGAAGTTACAATAAACCTTGATGGACAAGGAAAGGCTGAGATTAATACAGGTATAGGATTTTTCGACCATATGCTCAACAATTTTGCCCGTCATGGATTATTTGATTTAACAGTTAAGGCTACAGGTGATTTATATGTGGATTGTCACCACTTAATAGAGGATACAGGTATTGTTTTAGGTCAGGCTATCTTACAGGCCATAGGAGACAAGGTGGGAATTAAACGTTACGGCAATGCTATCTTACCTATGGATGATGCTTTGATTCTCTGTGCCTTGGATTTATCAGGCAGACCATATTTATCATATGATTTAAAATTTAGTCAACCTATGTGTGGATATTTTGAGACAGCAATGACAAAGGAATTCTTTTATGCATTATCATATAGTGCAGGTATGAATCTTCATTTTAAGATGATGTCTGGCGAAAATGACCACCATATTATAGAGTGTGCATTTAAAGCATTTTCAAAGGCGCTTGATATGGCAACTATGACAGATTTAAGAATCAATTCAGTACTTTCAACAAAGGGTACATTGTAAATTAAATGAGGATATAGATATGAATTTTGAAGAATTTAAGCTAAATAAGGATGGAATGATTCCGGTAATCGTTCAGGACTATGAGACAAATGAAGTATTAATGCTTGCTTATATGAATAAAGAGGCATATGATACCACTATAAATACTGGTCGAATGACATATTATAGCAGAAGCAGAAATGAGCTTTGGATAAAAGGTTTAACATCAGGTCATTTTCAGTATGTAAAATCTCTTGAAATAGACTGTGATAAGGATACACTTTTGGCTAAGGTAGACCAGGTAGGTGCAGCCTGTCATACAGGAAACAGAACATGCTTTTATACAAATATTTATAAAAGCGATTGCAACTAAGTAAATATCATACACAAAAACCCCCTTTTCACTAAAAATTAATTAGCGATAGGGGGATTTGGGGTTTAATAAAGGAGAAGTGTTATGAAGAATAAAAAGAAAATAATCATAGGATGCGCTATATTTACAATTGCAATAATCGCTATAGTATACTTAGGTGTAGCAGTTTACTATCAGTACCATTTTCTTCCAGGAACAACTATAAACGGAAAGGATTATAGCAATAAAACCGTAAAAGCAGTTAAGGATTCTATCCAAAATGATATTCGTACATATTATCTTAAGCTTATTGAGAGAAATGACGAAGTTGAACATGTTTCCGCTGGTGATATTGATATGAAGGTTACCATTGATGGTGATTTATCAAAAATAAAGAATAAACAAAATCATTATCTATGGTTTATTAAACCAAAGAAGGCAGAAAAACTAGATGTTACCATAGCCTATGATGACATAAAGCTTGATTATGCTATAAATGGTCTTAAGTGTCTTGATGATGAGTATATTAATTCCGGTATTGCACCAGAGCTTACTTTTGACGGCAATGCATTTACTATGACAGAAGGTGTTCCGGGCAATGAAATAGACAAGGAAAAGACTATTTCACTTATAAAAGAAGCAATCAATAATATGGACCCAGTATTAACCTTAGAAAACGAAGGCTGCTATCTTGTTCCAATTGATAAGGAGGCTTCTGAAAAGGAGAAAAAGCTTCTTAGTAAGTTAAATAGCTATCTTGATGTGGTTATCACATTAACCTTTGGAGAGGAAAAGGAAGTTATAGACAAGGCACAGATATATAAATGGTTATCTGTTGATACAAATAGTGAAGTAGTATTTGATACAGAAAAAATCATTGAGTACGTTGATAATATTGGTAAAAAGTATGAGACAATGGGGCAAACAAGAGAATTCTTGAATTCTTCTGGTGAAACAATCAAGGTTAGTGGCGGTGATTTTGGTTGGTGGATTAATAGAAAGGCTGAAGCTGAAGCTATTATCAATGATATCAAAGCCCTCAATTCAGTTACCAGAGAGCCTAATTTCTTACAGAGAGCCGGAGCCTTTGGTGAAAATGATTTTGGTAATACATATATCGAAATTAATTTAACTACTCAGCATTTATATGCATATAAAGACGGCAATAAGATTGTAGATTGCGACATTATTTCCGGTGACCCTGTCAATGGTTTAGAAACTCCAACAGGTGTATTCAATATGAGATTTATGTTTACAAACTATAATTTTGTCAGAAAAGATTTTACAAAAAAACTAAAGTATTGGATGGTATTCTATGGCAATACTGTAGATACAAATATAGGCATTGCATCATGTGATTGGTTGACAAGCTTTGGCGGAACAGCTTATAAAGGCGCTGGTTCCCTAGGCTCTATATATGTCAATGAGGCTGATGCAAAAACCTTATATATGGAACTTCCAGGTAAGGATTTTCCTGTTATAATTTATAAAGAAAGACGTTAATTTGGAGGCTTAAATGACTAATTTAGCATTAACCGATGAAATACTTATGAGTATTGATAAACCAGCCAGATATATTGGTCAGGAAGTCAATATGGTAAAGAAGGATTTGAATACTGTAGATGTGCGTTTTGCAATGTGTTTCCCGGATGTATATGAAATAGCTATGTCACACCTAGGAATTCAAATTTTATATGATATGTTTAACAATATGGAGGGGGTGTACTGTGAACGAGTATATTCTCCTTGGACAGATTTAGATGAAATTATGCGTAAGGATAATATTCCATTATTTACGTTGGAGACACAATCTCCTGTAAAGGATATGGATTTCTTAGGTATAACTATTCAGTATGAAATGTGTTATACAAACATTTTACAGATTCTTGATTTAAGCAATATAGCACTTTTAGCTAGTGATAGAGCAGAGGATGATCCTATCGTTATCGGTGGTGGTCCTTGTACCTACAATCCAGAACCTATCGCTGATTTCTTTGATATTTTCTATATGGGTGAAGGCGAAACACAGTATCAGGCCCTCATTGATTTATATAGAAAAAATAAAGCTAATAATTGTTCAAGAAATGATTTTTTACTTGCAGCTGCCAAGCTTCCAGGTATGTACGTTCCAAAGTTTTATGACGTAGATTACAATGAAGATGGAACAATAAAAAGCTTTATGCCAAATACCGAAGGTGTACCAACAACCGTTACTAAAGAGCTTGTTATGGATTTAAGTGATACTGTATATCCTGAGAAACCGTTGGTTCCATATATTAAAGCTACGCAGGATCGAGTTGTTCTAGAAATACAACGCGGATGTATAAGAGGCTGTCGCTTCTGTCAGGCTGGTATGATTTACAGACCAGTAAGAGAACGAAGTATAGAATTTCTCAAAGACAAAGCTATTAAAATGCTAAAAAATACAGGTCATGAGGAGATATCCTTAAGCTCTCTTAGCAGCTCAGATTATTCTAAATTGCCTGAGCTTATGGATTTTCTTATAGAAGAGCTTAAGGGAAAGGGTGTCAATATATCATTGCCATCCTTAAGAGTTGATGCATTTTCTCTTGATGTTATGAGTAAGGTTCAAGATATTAAAAAGAGCTCCTTAACATTTGCTCCTGAGGCTGGTTCTCAACGTATGAGAAATGTTATTAACAAGGGCTTAACTGTAGAGGACATATTAAACGGTTGTTCATTAGCTTTTAATGGCGGTTGGAACAAGGTTAAGCTTTATTTTATGCTTGGTCTTCCTACAGAAACAGAAGAGGATATGAAGGCAATTGCTGAGTTATCTGAGCTTGTAGCCGAAAAATATTATGAGATTCCTAAGTCTGAAAGAAATGGAAAGGTTATGGTTACTGCCAGCAGTTCTTTCTTTATTCCAAAGCCTTTTACACCATTACAGTGGGCTCCTATGTGTTCTAAGGATGAATTCCAAAGAAGAGCCTATGTAGTTAATGATAGAATGAAGGAAATGCTTAATAGAAAGAGCCTTAAGTATAATTATCATGATCCTGATGTATCTATCATCGAAGGCTTACTTGCACGAGGCGATAGAAAGATATCTAAGGTTATTATGAAGGTTTATGAAAAGGGCGGAATTTATGACGCATGGGGCGAATATTTTAATTATGACAGATGGCTTGAGGCTTTAGATGAAGCAAATATTGATTTAGATTTCTATACAACAAGACAAAGAAATTTAGATGAAATATTCCCATGGGATTTCATAAATACTGGTGTGACTAAAGAATTCTTAAAGCGTGAATGGAATAACGCTATGAATGAGCAAGTATCGCCTAACTGTAAGATGAAATGTCAAGGATGCGGTGCAACTATGTTTAAGGGAGGTATCTGTTTTGAAGATAAGAATTAAATTTACAAAGACAGGCCCAATTAGATATATTGGTCATTTGGATGTTATGAGATATTTCCAAAAATTAAATAGACGTGCTGATATAGATGTAAAATATTCCGCAGGGTTTTCGCCACATCAGATTATGTCCTTTGCAGCACCGTTGGGTGTAGGACTTGAAAGCTATGGCGAATATGTAGACATAGAGGTAAACACCACAATATCTTCAAAGGATGCTATAGAAGCTTTAAACGCTGCTTCAGTAGAAGGAATTACTGTCACAGGATATGTAAAGCTAAATGATAGTGCACCTAATGCAATGTCTTGTGTGGTGGCAGCTGATTATAAGGTTAAAATCAAAGATAACTATAAGCCAGCTGCTAGTAATATAAAAGAAGCCTTTGAAGAATTCTTAAGGCAATCAAGCATTGTAGTTGAAAAAGCCACTAAAAAGTCTGTTATGGAAGTAGATTTACGACCATTGATTTTTGATGCATATATGGATGATAATGGCGATTTCTTTATGAAACTATCTACAGGTAGTGCTCAAAATTTAAAGCCAGAGCTTGTTATGGATGCCTTCTATAAATATTTAGGCGAAGAAATGAATGAATTTGCGTTAAATATCACACGTTTAGAGGTATATGGTCAAAATATTACAAAAGATGATAGTGGCAATATTATAAATACAGAAATCATTCCTTTAGAGAAATTTGGTGAGATAATTGAGTAAAAAGCTTATTTTAACAAAACTAAATCTACCGTGTATAGCTCCATCAGATGTAGCAGTCCTATATGAAGATGATAAACCTGCATATATGGATATTTTCTATGATGATGAGCCCTTTGTACTGGGAAATATATATGTTGCCCATGTTAATGATGTTGTAAAAAACATTAATGCAGCCTTTGTTGAGTATACCCCTGGTAAAAAAGCTTATTTATCTATGGAAAATACCGAAAACACCTTCTTTATTAACAGGAAAAATACCACAAAGATATGCCAAGGTGATAATATTCTTATACAAATCAAAAAAGATGCAATAAAGACAAAAGATGCTGTATGTAGCACTTGCATAGAATTTACATCAAATTATGTAGTATTAACATATGGTGTTTCAGGTATAAATGTTTCTACTAAGATAAAAGACCAGAATATGCGTGATATACTGATAAAACATTGTAAGGAAGCCCTTTCAGATATTAGTTATAATAAAGATGCATATGGTATGATTAATGAAGAATTATTTAATAGTATCTTGAATAATACTGGCATAATCGTAAGAACTGATGCTCAGCTTATAAATGATTATAATCTTCTTAAGGAAGATATCTTAAAGCAATTTGAAATATTGTTTACCTGTTTTAATAAAGCATTGTATAGCAAGGGAAGAACATCTATATATTCCACTGAAAATCCTATATTATCTGTTATTACTAAACACAAGGCTGATGAAATAGTGACGGACAATATAGATATGTATAAGATGATGTCTGAGCTTCATATAAATGTCAGCTTATATGAAGATTCATTGTTACCATTATATAAGTTATATAGTCTGGAAGGATTACTAAGTGAAATAGCTTCAAGAAAAGTATGGCTTAAGTCCGGTGCTTACCTTGTTATAGACTATACAGAGGCTATGACAGTTATAGATGTCAACACTGGTAAATGTGAAAAGGGCAAAAACAAAGAAGATACTATTTTAAAGATTAATTTGGAAGCTGCCGTTGAAGCTATGAGACAGATTAAGCTTAGAAATATATCGGGAATCATAATAATCGATTTTATAGATATGATAAGTGATGAGTCCAAGGATAAATTGCTTAATCAGCTTATAAATGAAGCTAAGAATGATAAGATAAAGACATCCATAATGGGACTTACCAGATTAAATCTTGTTGAAATCACTCGTAAAAAGACAAGAGAGAGAATAATTATAAAAAAGAATAATAATTAATGCATAATCCTCTATTTTAAGCATATATATAAATAGTATATGAAAGAATAGAGGATTAATTTATGACTAAATATAAAACAATAGGTTTACTTGTATGTGATTTAAGACAGCTATATATGGCAAGATATTTAGCTGATAAAGGCTTCTTTTTACATTTAATATGTTCTGAAAGTATGAATTGCCAAAAAGATTTTAAGGAAAAATTATTGGAATTGATAAATATTGGGTCAAATATTAGAGTGACATACGATATTGATGAAATAATAGATATATCCAATATAATTGTAACTCCAGTACCTTTTAATAAAATATGTGAATTTATTACCATTCCTAAGTTTGTTTCAAAGATTAATGAAAAGGACGACTTATCTACATTTTTATTGTATGCAGGATTATTGGATAAAGAATCACAGGATTTACTAAACAACAGTAATATCAAATACATAGATTATTCTAAATCAGAAAAACTCGCTATTTATAATAGCATTTCAACAGCTGAAGGCATAATAGCAGAAGCGATAATTGCTAAAAATACAAATTTGCATCATAGCAAAGTACTTGTATTAGGCTATGGAAAATGTGGCAAGACATTAGCATGGAAATTAAAAAATTTAGATGCAAAAGTAACAGTATGTGCAAGAAAAGAAGAGGACCTAGAATCAGCTTATAGTATGGGACTTAATACAATAAATTTACATAATTTAATTATGGAAATAAATAAGTATGATTATATATTTAATACCATTCCAATTATTATTTTAAATGAAGAATTGCTAAGTAAGGTTAATCCAGAATGTGTTATCTTAGATATAGCCTCCAATCCTGGTGGTGTTGATAAAAATGCAGCTTTACGACATAAAATATCTGTTAGACATGTTTTAGGCATTCCTGGGAAATATGCACCTAAATCTAGTGGAGAAGAGATGGCTAAAGAATTAATAAATATAATCGAAAATGCCAGTTAGGTTTACATAACTAAAATATGTATACTATTACCTTTATTATAATATTCGTAAAACTATTTTCACATAAATTATATTTATGAATATATTATAGTATCACATTATTTTAGGAGTAATTATAATGGATATTAAAAATAAAACTATTGGAGTTGCTTTTACAGGCTCCTTTTGCACATATAAAAAGGCTTTTTTAGAATTAGAAAGGTTAAAGGCTTGTAATTGTAATGTTTACACAATATTTTCCGAAAGATCCGCATCCATAAACTCACGTTTTGGCAATGCGGATGATTTTATTAAGAAAGCTGAAGAAATTACTGGTAATAAACCAATTCTCACAATAGAAGACGCTGAGCCTATAGGACCAAAAGCATATTTAGATGCATTAGCTATTATTCCTTGTACTGGAAATACTGCAGCTAAGCTATGTAATGGTATAACTGATAGTCCTGTATTAATGGCGGCTAAAGCTCACATAAGAAATGAATTGCCACTTATTATTGCCATATGTACAAACGATGGGTTAGGTGCAAATATGAAGAATATAGGTATGCTTCTTAATATGAAAAATATATATTTTGTACCATTTGGTCAAGATGACCATATAAAGAAGCCAAAATCATTGGTTGCTCATACAGAGCTCCTAATACCTACAATTGAAAGTGCTTTGTCAGGCAAGCAAATTCAGCCTGTTGTAATAAGTCCATTTAAAAAATAAAAGGAGAGTAATTTATGTGTGGAATCTCAGGTTTTTACAATCCGTATATGAATTTTCTAAAAGATGAAGCTTATCATAGACATATCTTAAAAAAGATGAATTATGCTATAAAACACAGAGGACCTGATGATTCTGGCATGTTTTTAACAAACACCTGCGGTCTTGGTCATGTCCGCCTATCTATAATAGATTTAAATGGCGGACATCAGCCAATGATAAAAAAATTAAATCGATTAAGAACAGTTGCTATAACATACAATGGCGAAATCTATAATATGCATGCATTAAAAAAGAACTTATGTAATAATTTCGAAACAGAAAGTGATACAGAAGTAATATTAAATGGCTATATTGAAGAAGGTATAGATTTTGTAAAGAAATTAAATGGTATATTTTCTTTTGCTATTTATGACAGTGAAAATGGTTTGTATATTGTAAGAGACCGTCTTGGTGTTAAGCCCTTGTTTTATACAGAAATTGATAACGATATAATATTTTCTTCCGAAATAAAAGGTATTTTTTCGTATCCTTTGGTAAAGCCTGTTATCAATGATAATTCTCTAAAGAGTATATTTGGCTTAGGACCTGCAAAAAAGCAGGGAAATGGTGTCTTTGATAATATCAGAGAGCTTCTTCCTGGACATTATCTTCATGCTGATAAATTCGGTGTGGAGGATGTGACTTACTGGAGTTTAAAGAGTGCTCCACATACTGACTCTTTAGATGAAACAATAGATAAAACAGCCTATTTGATAGAGGATTCTATAAAGCTTCAAATGCTTTCTGATATACCTGTTTGTTCATTTTTATCTGGCGGTATTGATTCTAGTATAATTTCTGCAATATGTAGTAAAGCCGCTATAGAAAAAGGGAAAGAACTTACAACCTACAGCTTTGATTTTAAGGATAATAATATTTTCTTTAAAGCAAATTCGTTCCAACCATCTGAAGACAGACCTTACGTGGATATTATGAAGGAGCATATTAAATCAAAGCATATTTACTTGGAATGCTCCTATGAAGACTTATATGAGCTACTTTTTACAACTGTAGATGCGAGAGATTTACCATGTATGACAGATGTGGAGAGCTCATTATTATATTTTTGTAATAAAGTATCAAAAGATCACAAAGTAGCACTTACAGGTGAATGTGCAGATGAAATTTTTGGCGGATATCCATGGTTTTACAGAGAAGATTTGCTCTATGCTGATACATTCCCATGGGCTAAGGATTTAAGCCCTAGAACCTTATTGCTAAAAGATGATGTAAAAGAAAGACTTAATATTCCTGAATATGTCCTAAGAACCTATGAACAAAGCATATCTATGACACCGATTCTTCTCGGTGAAGATAGGGAAGCAGCAAAGAGAAGAGAGATTTCCTATTTAAATCTTACATGGTTTATGACAACATTACTTGATAGAATGGATAGAACTAGCATGTATAATGGTCTGGAAGCAAGAGTTCCGTTTGCAGACCATAGGATTGTAGAATATCTTTGGAATGTTCCATGGAATATGAAATATCTCCATAGTAAAGAAAAAGGATTACTACGGGCAGCTACAAATCGTCTTAACATTCTTCCTGCTGAAGTATTATATAGAAAGAAAAGTCCGTACCCTAAAACATATCATCCAAAATATGAAGAGATTTTAATTAAGAATTTCAAAGAGATTATCAATACTCCAAATGAACCAATTAATGAACTAATAGATAAAAAGAAGGCATTGTCCTTCGTAAATGATAAATTAAACTATACAAATCCGTGGTATGGCCAGCTGATGGCAGGTCCACAGCTTATAGCTTATATGATACAGGTTAATTATTGGATGAAATTATGGACTTGATGATAGATTTGTAGTATAATGACCTTTGATGATATTTGTAGGAGGATACCTTGAGTAGAAAAAAGAAAAACCCAAGAGTAGTTAAATATAGAAAAAAACGATATGCCAATGTAGGTGTTGTGATATTTCTTGCTATTTTCATATATTTCCTCATATATACAGCTATGTTTATGACAAGAGATAAAATCTCTGTATATGAGGTTATATATGGAAAAACAGCAGAATCAGCTAATAAATATTACGAGGGCTTAATTCTTCGAGATGAAACTGTTAATTTAGCTCCAAGTTCAGGATATCTAAACTGTTTCGTAGGCGAAGGAAATAAGGTTTCGGTAGGTGGAGCTGTGTATACTATTGATGAGAATGGTAATGTAACTAATTTATTGCAAGAATCCTTAAGTGAGCAAAATGCTCTCACTGAGGAGAATTATGCTGATATTAAAGAGATTATTTCACAATTTAGTCTTAATTATAAGGATACTCATTTTGACTCAGTATATAATTTTAAGGTAGATATAGATGCTGCGCTTTTAGAGTATGTTAATATGAACAAAATCAATGAAATTATTAGCAATATGAATGAGCAAAATTTATCCTTATTTAATATGATTAAGGCGCCTCAGTCAGGAATTGTAAGCTATGTAATTGATGGTTATGAGGATTATGAATATAATGCCTTGAAGCTTTCTGATTTTGATAAATCAAGATACACCAGCACAAACAATAAATCAAACGATTTAGTAGCAGCAAATACACCTATATATAAGACAATTACTGATGAAAAATGGGATATTATTATTCCTTTATCAGAGGATGATGTTAAGAAATATTTTGAAGATACATTGATGAAGATTCGTTTTAAAGAAGATGGCTTAACTGCTGTAGGCAACTTCGAAATCATCTATATCGAAGGAAAGCCATTTGGAAAGATAACATTAAATCAATATATGGTTAAATATTCATCAAAACGATTTATCGATATACAGATAGTCGAAAAACCAATAGAAGGTCTAAAGATACCAAAGACATCATTGGTAGATATGGATTTTTATACTATTCCTGAAAGATTTGCTACATTTGGCGGTAATACAAAGGATGTAGGTTTCTTAGTAGAAAAGTATGATGATGAAGGCAATATGACTGTGGAATATGTAAATCCACAGATTTATCAGCTAATCGATGGACAGTATTACGTAAATACAAAAGAATTTAGCGCAGGCATGAATCTTACTTTAGAGGATAATTCAGAGAAATATACCATAAGCGCTAAGGCATCTCTTACAGGTGTCTACAATATCAATAATGGATATTGTGTATTTAGAGAGGTTCATATTTTAGCAGAAAGTACAGACTATTATATTATAGAAAGCGGTACAACATACGGTTTACTTGTTTATGATCATATTGTCTTAGACAGTGATACAGTAGATGAGAACCAGATTGTATACCATTAAAAGGAGAATATATGTTAATTAATAATTATAATAACGTACTAAATGAAGTGAATTTGGCTTGTGATAAAGCTGGACGAGCAAAAGATGAAGTAACACTTATTGCCGTCAGCAAGACAAAACCCGCTTCAGATATACAAACTCTATATGATTATGGAGTAAGGGATTTTGGTGAAAACAAGGTTCAGGAGCTTACAAGCAAATATGAAGAACTACCAAAGGATATACGTTGGCATCTTATAGGGCATTTACAGACAAACAAGGTAAAATATATTGTGGACAAGGTATATTTGATTCATTCTGTAGATTCTGTAAAGCTGGCTATGGAAATTGAAAAAGAAGCAGCAAAGAAGGATGTTATAGTCAATATTTTAGTTCAGGTTAATGTAGCTAATGAAGATACAAAATTTGGATTAGACAATGATGAAGTTATAAATATCGTAGAAGAAATAGCCAAATTACCACATATCCGCATAAAAGGATTGATGACTATTGCGCCATTTGTAGACGATGGTGAGGAAAATAGAAAATATTTTAATGAATTAAAGCAATTATCTGTTGACATAAAGGCAAAAAACATTGATAATGTATGTATGGATATGCTATCTATGGGAATGAGTGGTGATTTCACCACAGCTATAGAGGAAGGTGCAACTTATGTACGAGTTGGTACAAGCATTTTCGGTGTAAGAAATTACGCTATATAAAAGGATAGGGAGAATTGAAATGAGCAAGTTTAGTGACAAGTTTTTAAATCTATTAAAATTAAATGATGATGACGATTACGATGATTATGATGATTACGATGACTATGATGATTATGATGACTATGATGAACCAAAGAAGTTCTCAAAGAAATCTAAGAAGGATAACATAGAATCAAAGAATGATAATAACAACACTTACGAAGAACCTGCTAAGCCAGCTAAAGTTACAAAGGCTGCTACAAAGAATAGCAAGGTTGTTCCTATGAGAGCAGGGAGAAACAATATGGAAGTTTGTGTAATAAAACCAGCTAATGTTGAAGATTCAAGAGAAATTACAGATACACTTTTAAGTGGAAGATCAGTTATATTAAATCTTGAAGGATTACATGTAGATATAGCACAGAGAATCATAGATTTTACTTCTGGTTCTTGTTATTCAATTAATGGTAACCTTCAGAAAGTATCTAGCTACATATTTATTATTACTCCTGAATCAGTAGAAATATCAGGTGATTTTCAGGAATTATTAGGTAGCGGTTTTGATGTCGCTACATTTAAATAATAATTATAATGATTATTATTCCTCCGTTTAGCAAGCATTCACTTGTTTTGCGGAGGATATTTTTAGGATAGGAGTCTTTACAATGAAAAAAAATAAGATGGTATTGTTAGTTATTTATTTTTTGACAGCTACTGGTTTAGTAGCTTTAGATCAGTTTTCAAAGGTTCTTGCCATCAATCATTTAAAGGATAAAGAGCCTATAGTGATTATAAAGAATGTATTTGAATTACTGTATGTTGAAAATAAAGGAGCTGCTTACGGCATGTTAGCTGGCAAAATTTCTTTATTTCTTATAATTACATTTATCCTTGTGCCACTTTTAATTTTTAGTATTTATAAGATTTCATCTATTATTGATTTCTTTGGAAGCAAGGTTAATATCACAGCTTTTAAGATATTACAAATAGATATGGTGGTTATCATAGCTGGTGCTATAGGAAACTTTATTGACAGAGTAACTAAAGGATATGTTGTGGATTATTTTTACTTTAAATTAATAGATTTTCCAGTATTTAATGTAGCTGATTGTTACATTACAGTAGCTGTAATTGTATTTTTAATAATATGTTTCTTTATCTTAAAGGATAATGAACTAGATTATCTTATGACTTCAAAGAAAAAATGGCAGGTAGAAAATGAAGCTGAATAGTATAGTTGTTAGTGATGAAGACGATTTAATAAGAATAGATAAATTTATCGCAAATGTAGCCTCTGATTTGACACGTTCAAGAATACAGGGGCTTATAAGTGACGGTAATATTACTGTAAATGATAAAGTAGTTAAAGCTAATTACAAGGTAAGAGAACAGGATATTATCAAAATTCTTATTCCTGACGCTGTACCTGTGGATATTCCAGCTGAAGATATTCCTCTAGACATTGTATATGAGGATGATGATATTCTTATCGTCAATAAACCAAAGGGAATGGTTGTTCATCCAGCACCAGGTCACTACACAGGAACCCTTGTAAATGCACTTATGTATCATTGTAAGGACAATCTTTCCGGAATAAATGGAGAGCTTAGACCAGGCATTGTACATAGAATTGATATGGATACAACAGGTTTACTAGTAGTATGTAAAAATGATAAAGCACATAATTTCGTGGCTGAACAATTAAAGGAACATTCTATAACAAGAAAATATCAAGCTATAGTCTATAATGCCTTTAAGGATGAGGAGGGCGTAGTAGAAGGAAATATAGGCAGACATCCTAATGACCGTAAAAAGATGACTATTACACCAAATGGCAAGGAAGCAATTACTCATTATAAAGTATTGAAGAATATGGGGAAATATACTCTTATTGAATGTCAGCTTGAAACTGGAAGAACACATCAGATTCGTGTTCATATGTCAAGTATTAACCATCCATTATTGGGTGATGAGATATATGGACCAAAAAACTGTCCATTTAAGCTACAGGGTCAGGTTTTACATGCAAAAACCTTGGGCTTTATTCATCCAACAACAAAGGAATATATGGAATTTGATTCAGAACTTCCCGCATATTTTACAAAGCTAATTGATACTTTAAGTAATCAGCAATAATAAACCTGATAAGGTTATTTATGTATAAACCTGATAAGGTTATTTAAATATTGACATTAAGGCAAAATAGAAGTAAAATTGAAGAGGTTGTTTGTCCATAACAACACTATACTTTAGAATAAATTTGTTCGTTAAGAGCAGGAGGAAAAATGATAGGTTTTTATAATTATACAGTAATTCTTACATATATTGGACTTATAACAAGTATTGTAGGAATTACACAGGTATTTAGTGGTAACTTTAATATTGCAATATTCTGTCTTTTAGGCTCAGGTGTTTGCGATATGTTTGATGGTGTAATCGCCAGAGGACACAAAACAAGAAGCGAAAGTGCTAAAAAATTCGGTATACAGATTGATTCATTATGTGATGTGATCTGTTTTGGTGTTTTTCCAGCGATTTTTAACTATATATATACTGTTAAATACAATTCAAAATTCACAGTAATTGCAACTATAATATCAGCATTATATGTGTTGGCTGGTGTTATTAGATTAGGATACTTTAACGTTACTGAAGAAGAAAGACAGCAAAAAACTTCGGAAGTACGTATGTATTATCAGGGTATGCCTATAACAACTGTATCAGGATTTTTACCATTGTTTTATATGTTCAGAAACAGAATTATGGCATTAAATATCAATTTTGCAATATGTATTAACATATTCTGTGTGATTCTTGGAACATTATTTATACTTGATATTCCAGTAAAAAAAGCTCATAAAAAGGGACTTATGATAATTGCTGCTATAGGATTTTCTATGCTTACTGTATTGATATTACAGCATGTGGGCGCAATTAGTTTTTAATATTCACTTTAGTTTTAATAAACCGGCAATACCAGCCGGTTTTAATCATATATTAATGTTCGAAGAACATTAATATATGATTAAAACCGCTCCGCTAAGGATCGCACTGCGGCGGAGATGTAGATGTTGCTAAAGCAACCCGCCGCAGGCGAAGAATCTCGCTTGGGAGATTCTATTTTATATATAAATAAAAACATTATGGAGGTATGATTTATGCATTGTAAAGACAGAAATGGAAGAGTAATTCACAAGGATAACGGACAAGATAACTTTTTAAAAGGATTATATGGAACAGCTTTGGGGCGTAAATTCTTAAAAATCCTTATAAATCCAACTATTTCTAGGCTTGGAGGTGCTTTATTAAGCACTAAAATGTCTTCGTTACTTGTAAAACCATTTATTAAGGCCAATAATATTGATATGTCTGATTATACCGAACGTGCGTACGTTTCCTTTAATGACTTTTTTACAAGAGATTTAAAGCCTGGCAAACGTTTTATAAATCGTGATAAAGAGGTTCTTATAAGCCCATCTGATGGTCGTGTCAGCGTATATGAAATCGATGATAATATGACATTTAATATAAAGGATTCATACTATACAATAGAAAGTCTTACACATAGTAAAAAAGCTGCAAATTATTATAAAGGTGGTACATGTGTAATAATTAGATTATGTGTTGATAATTATCATAGATATTGTTATATAGATAATGGCTACAAAACAACAAATAAATTCATAGAAGGCGTATTGCACACTGTAAATCCAGTTGCTTGCGAATATTATGACATTTATAAGGAAAATTCCAGAGAATGTTCGTTATTACACACTGAAAACTTCGGTAAGGTTATGCAGATTGAAGTCGGTGCATTGATGGTCGGAAAAATTGTAAATTATAATCAGGTTGCGTGCATACATCGTGGTGACGAAAAAGGAAAATTTGAATTCGGTGGTTCAACAATCGTATTATTATTTAAGAAAGATACTGTAGAAATCGATGATGATTTAATCGAAAATACAAAGAATGGTTACGAAACAGCTGTTAAAATGGGTGAACGTATAGGAAAACAGATATTTTCGTAAATTCAATTATTGACTTGATTTATATAAGTATATTGTGATAAAATAATAGCACCACTTCGTAAAACCTGCGTTTTGCGAAGTGGTGCATCTCTAATTAAACATAATAATTAGTTTTTCTTCTTCTATTACTGAAGATGCTTAGCTACCATATCATCAACAACTGGTACCTTAACTGTCTGGCCCTTGAAAGCCTTAAGAGCTAAAATGAGTAAGAAAATCTTCTCAAATACCATAATGATGTTCTGGATGAATGCCATAATACCAAACTTATCCCAAAGTCTGAAATCAGCAAACTGGAAAAAGAAATTAAGGAACTCGAATACGTCATTAACGAAACCAAATAAGAATGGTACAAGCATAAATACCAAAATTATGAGGGCAGCCTTAATTACGCATCCCTTAAGCCATAAGTCTTCTTCTTTCCAAAGAATGTATGCTGCTACTAACACAAATGCGAAAGCAAGTGACATATCTGATGATACAAATGTTGTTACAATTGCAAGTAAGAATACGATTGCTCCTAATAAGTTTGTAGAAACACCTAACTTTGTCTTGTTCATTGCTACTCTACCTCCTATAATATTTTGTGCTTATGTAAAATAACACTTCTATAATTATATGATAAAATAACATATTCGTCAATTTATATAGCATTATAAAAATAGGATTTAAACATATTTTGATATATTTCGATAAATTTCGTTATATTTTTATTTAATATTTTTAATATATTTTGCGAAAGGAAAAGTATTTATCTTCTTATAAAAAGATTATAATACAAGGTGAACCTTATATGAAATTACAACAATTACTTAGTTTTACCCGTCGTGGTGTGGATGATTTCGATATGATAGATGAAGGTGATGTTATCGCTATCGGTATATCTGGTGGTAAGGACAGTCTTACTCTACTCTACGCACTTCATGGTTTAAAGAGATTTTATCCTAAAAAGTTTGAACTAAAAGCTATAACTGTAGATTTAGGTCTAGGTATACAAAAGCTTGATGAAATCGCTGAGCTTTGCAAATCTATGGATATTGAATATCATATAGTAAAAACTGAGATTGGGGATATTATTTTTAATGACCGAAAGGAATCTAATCCTTGCTCACTATGTGCAAAAATGCGTAAAGGTGCATTAAATGATAAGGCACTTGAGATAGGATGTAATAAGATAGCTTATGCTCATCATAGAGACGATATAATAGAGACAATGATGCTTTCTCTTATATTCGAAGGACGCTTCTACTCGTTCTCACCTAAGTCATACTTAGATAAAACAGGTCTTACACTTATCAGACCTCTTATGTATGCCAGTGAATATGATATAAAAGGCTTTCAGAACAAGATGAACCTTCCAGTTGCAAAGAATCCATGCCCTGTAGATGGTCATACAAAGCGTCAATATGTAAAAGATTTAATAAACGGATTAAATAAAGAATATCCAGGTATTAGAGAACGATTCTTTACGGCTATACTTGAAGGAAATATAAAGGGTTGGCCACCTAGAAACCCAAAGAAACCTAGAACAAAAAGTACTAAAAATAATCCATAGGAGATACATTATGGCAAAGAATGATAAAACATATCAAGCACAGAAAGATAAGGAAATAGAAAGAAAATTAGAAGAATTATCTTTAGAACTGCCTAGATTTTGCAAATCCTTCTTTCGCGGAATCGAGCCTACTACCGCTCCTTCCACCCGTCTTGGATATGCATATGATTTACGAATATTTTTCAATTTTATTATAGAAAAAAATCCTATATACAAAAATAAAGGAATACGAGAAATTGAGCTTGATTTATTTAATAAATTAACAAGAGATGATATAGAAGATTATCTGCATTATCTAAAGCTATATAACAAAGATGATGTGGAATATATGAATAAGGAGCAAGGTGTCAAAAGAAAGTTTTCAGCTTTAAGAATGTTATATAACTATCTTTATTGCCATGATATGATTGATGATAATCCGACAACTAAGGTATCTACTCCAAAGCTTAGACAAAAGGAAATAACACGTCTTGATCCAAATGAGGTAGCTGATATGCTAGACCAGGCAGAATCTGGAGCAAAGCTTACAAAAAAGCAAAAGGAATCTCACGAAAAAACAAAGCTTCGTGATGTAGCACTTCTTACACTCCTACTAGGTACCGGAATCCGAGTATCTGAATGTGTTGGAATAAACATAAATGATGTAGACTTTGATAACGGATGTGTCAAAATCATGAGAAAAGGGCACAAGGAAGATATCGTATACTTTGGTGATGAGGTTGAGGCTGCTTTAAAAGAATATATGGAGCATCGAACAGAGCTTTTTAAACCAATTGACGAAGATGCTGACGCCCTCTTTATCTCTTCTAAAAATAGACGAATAAGTGTGCGCGCTGTAGAGCTTCTTGTAAAAAAATATGCAATGCTTACTACTACTGTTAAGCATATAACACCTCATAAGCTAAGAAGTACATACGGAACACAATTATATAAGGAAACAGGCGATATTTATCTTGTGGCAGATGTTTTAGGCCATAAAGATGTAAATACCACAAAGAAACATTATGCTGCTATAGATGATGAACGTAGATTAAAGATACGAAATGCCGTTCAGTTAAGAGAAAAGGATGGGCAATAATGCTCATCCTTTATTAAAGTTAGAAACTGTAATAACGCTTACATCGCGATATTTATTCAGTTAATCCTCAACTATGACATTCCCACTATATTGATTACCTTTATCCGAAAAATACTTATCAGCATATGAACCTTTTTTTACATATATTTTTCCTTTGCTATTCCCTTCGCTACAATCAAAAGCAAATTCACCTATTGCATTCACAGAAGTTGGTATGTATATTTCATCCCAATATGAATCTGCAAATGCATAATCACCTATTACTTCTACTCCTTCTTCCAAAATAAAACATCTTGTAGAGGTCTCATTAAATGCGCTCATACCTATCTTCTTTACATTTCCCGGTATAGTGATTTTGTCTATATGCTCTAGATTTGTTACAATTAATGATGAACCAATTTCAGTTATATTTTTTGGTACTGTTATCTCACTATCATTTGTAAAATATTTTATCAGAACTTCACCCTCAATAACATAACCATTTTCATCTTTTAAGGTTTCATAGTACTTATCTGATGTTAAATATCTGTCTGTAGATTTTAATGCATCCTGTCTATATTCATACAACTTTCTTTCGCTTTTATCATCTACATATTTAATATATAGACCATAGTCTGTATATTCTATAGTCGCTTCTCTTCCATCTAAAATAATGGAATTTCCTTCAATAGAATATGCACTTCTAACAATCTCAAATGTCTCATCTTCTTTTCCATAATTATCTTCATGAGTACTATAATACTCACTATCTTCTTCAAATACCCATACATCTACCCAATCACCATCAACACAATGGTACCATTTACCAATTACCGAATTAGCTGCTCGTGTAGATGGTTCTTTTGTTGTTTCTTTATTATTTGCATCTACATTTCCGCAAGCAGTCAACAAATTGGCCATAACCCCTATGGTAAACAATATTATTTTTACACTACTTTTTTTCATTATTAATTTCCTCCTATCTAAATATCATCTTTGCTGATAATAAGCAAAAACTTCCTATTGGACGTGAAGAATATCCTTTACCATCTAAATTGTTTAAATACTTATTTGCCGCTGACTCAAATATACAATACATTGAAGATTCTTTCATACTTATCTGTTCCGACATAGATGGCATAGTTATGGTTCTATAAGCATCGTTCTTTATTATCTGTTGAATATATATTTTTAGTCTAGGATCATAATAATTCTTTGGGTTAGAATAATTTGGCTTATAGCACCTTATAACCGAATTATTTCGTCTACCATAAGATGTTGATACACCAAGATACACTGTTCCATTATAATTATAAAAACATATTCCTTGTGTTTTCTTAGGTGCTTCTATATACGCATCTATATTTAATTTAGGAGTACTATATCTATAATCTATTGTATAACCATATATATAACTAACCTTATTCTCCTCAAATTTTCCCACCCACAGTCTACCATCAAAGTATGTACAATAACTAGTACTATCTAATGCTGGCAAATGCTGACGCTTTATATGTGAATCTTTTTTTAAAGCAACCGACTTTGCTCCTGTCTTTTTTGCTACATTTACTGCTTTCAATATTATATTTTTACCAATAGCTCCTACGTAGTCTGTATCGCTACCTTCTGCTATCCATACAAATGAACCATCATATGTTATTCCTCCCAAATGAGCATTATTACAATATACAAGTGTAGCTTGCAAAGCGCCCTCTTTACTAAGAACATATATAACCGAATTATATTTTTTACTAGAATCATATGCTGTAATCAATACATACTCATCCATCCTACATATTCCTTGTGGTACCATTGTGTCACAATTTTTACCTAATATATTTGTATTTTTTAAACCTGGTATTGTATAATATGAATACGATGAGCTCAAAAAATTCTTTAACTTATACGATGTATTCTTATTTCCTTTTACCTCAGTTTTTACTATTTCATATTCAAGAAAATTATTATTTCCTGTAATCAATTCTGTAGAAGTTCTACTTCCTGTAGTATAATACTCAAATCCCTCCTCTGATGCCGCTTCAACATTCGTTGTCATAACGCAAAACATCAATATACTAAAAAATCCTATAATCCATAATTTAATCGTTTTCATTGTTTTCTCCTCTCGTATTGTTAATACTGATATGTATATACATATATTTAAAATGCATCTTAGTATTAGTATACAATTTACGACAGATAAAATTAGAAAAAACTGTTTTTAAAACACTTTTTTCTAATTTCAGTTTTTTATTAACATTATACTTCCTTTATCTTACACAAAGGAGGATTAATAATCAATGAAAAAATTTAAGCGTATCGTTATATCATTTGCACTTGGAACATTATTGCTAGTAGCTGTTGTTCCTTCTAAGGCAATTGTAAAGCGTCCATCCATCACAGTATCATCTGGTACTGTAATAGGTACAGGTACACGCCCTGTTACAAAGTAACTTCTCCTTCCAGGGCTCCGACAAACGGTTTATTAGCTAACAATGCGAGAGCATATGCTTGTTGCATATAGTATATGCTCTCTTCAGTTTTACTTTTTAACTTCTCCTGCATATTCCATCCAACATCATAAACTCGCAATGGAACTAACCTGCTACCACCATAAAATAATTCATTTCGAATATTCCCCTCACTCATTATCGTAGCTTTTTCTAAATAGCCAAGAGTCCCGTACCAACTACCAAATATAGTCTCTATAAGTGACGAACCTGACATAAAGTGTCTATAACATAATTTTTGTTTATAATAAAAATTTGTTATGGTATCACATATATAATCTGCCATTTTTAAAGCATTCTTATCAGTCATTGCCCTGTTAAAAAATAAGTCTCCCATATTGTACAGAATATTTATCTCCATACTTGAATATATCCATTCTTTGTTTGTTTTCCACACCTTACATGTTAACTCTAATGCATTTATATAATCTGCCACTGTACTATCATCATTCACAGCTCTGCGAACTAGTTCATTAGCTATACGTTTGAATTCAAGATATTGCTTATTAACCCTTGTTTTCTTTAACTTTCCTGAATATTTATGATATTTCTCTTTGCAAGTTTCATAATCATGAGCATTTAGAGCTTCATCCCACTCTAGCATTTCTTTATGAATTTCCAAATTTTCTGAATCTATAACACCATATTCTGAATACTTAATACCTAAAATTTCTAAGATTTTTTTCTTTTCCCTAGGCTTAGGATTAAATTTACCTTGCTCTATATTACTTATGGTTTTTCCTGAACATATTCCGGTTGCTAATTGCTCCTGACTTAAATTCATACTTTTTCTACGTATTCGTATAATGTCGTCGATTGCATAAATTTCATTTGTAGCATATGGTACAGCCCATGAAATACTTTCATTACTTACATCATATTTTCTATAAACCATCTCAATATGTTCTAACATTCTTAATGCAATACTTTTATTAGTATGAGTAGTATATTTAGACCAATTTTTTAATTGTTCGCGACATGTCCATGTACACGATGTTTCTTCCAAAAGTTTTAATGATTTTGCAGATATATCTTCTATAGCATCATACATTTTATTTTTTTCTGCTATTCTGCAAATATAAACAGACCAATTACATAACATACCGCATTTTTCTTTATATGTTGAACTACTATAGTGTTCATTCCATAATTCAATTTCACTATATATTTCATCTATATCAAATATATTTTGTCTACATTTAACTTTTACGGCCAATATTATTATGTGAATTGCTAATTCTATATACGTACACTTGCTTTTATTTAAACTCTTAGCATTAATATAATCCATTTTGGTTATTTTTATTGCATACTGCAATTCTAAAATAGCTTTTTTATATTCATCATTTATATAATAATAAATACCTTCAAGTAATTTTTTTAGCTGAATATACAATTTATTCTTGTTTTCTGTCAATACATCATACCTAGATAACAAATTATTTACTATATCCTTTTCACCTTTATCTATAGCATCCACTATTTCATCTATTATCTTAATAATGTTATATTCATGACGAGACACTATACTTTCATATCTCTCTGTAGGTATATCCGCTCGTTGCATTAAAGCATCAATATATATTTTGTCTGCATATCGCTTTCCATTTATAAGTGCTTTTAAATATGTTCCTGTACATACACCTTCACATAATTTATTAACATTTAAGTTATGTTCATATATTTTATTTTCTAAAAGTTTTATACGTAAATCAACTATACTCTCGTCATTATTCACTATATCACCTTCTTATGTTTCTTCAATTCAAGTCACTAAAATTTTTATGCATATGATTGTTTGAATTTTCTAAATACATTAATAATCTAGATTTAATTATATCACCATTACAGTCTGATTTAAAGATAATTTTAAAATTGAACATTATGTAAAGAGATGTAGTTTTTTAAAAAAACTACATCTCTTTATATAATTCTATTATTTATCTGCTGCTATAAATATAGGAACAATCACATAGTTTCCTGCTGTAATACTATCACTACTAATCTTATTTATACTCTCTATTTCTTTAATATACTCCTTATTAGACATATCTGATAAATCCTTATCATTATGAGCATCAGCAATATCCCATAAGGTATCACCTTCTGATATAAGAACAGAACGATACTGCTTATTCACATCTTTTACACTTCCGCTGGCTCT
Organism: Lachnospiraceae bacterium; assembly: GCA_017412055.1. GTDB lineage: Bacteria > Bacillota > Clostridia > Lachnospirales > Lachnospiraceae > SVEL01. The sequence continues at coordinate 102,636 of JAFQOW010000016.1, forward strand.
TACACCACTTATAGCTGCAAAGCAGATAAATACTATAGCACATATAAAAAATGATACCTTAAGCTTATCTAATCTAACTGATACACTTCTACGCTTGTGATTGTTTCTTCTATAATTTACTCTATTACTCATACTTTGCACTCCTTTTCTTATGTTGCTCGAACATTTATTCCGAACAGTTGTTTGTTTCTTTTCTATATATTAACACCCGAACAACTGTTTGTCAATATTTTTTTTCGAACAATTGTTTGCAAATCGAACAAAAGTATGGTATACTATATTTACAGTTAAGAAGAGAACTAGAAATTATAATATATTTAAGGAGGTTATGTTATGTCATATGGCAAGATAACACAAAAACAATCAGATATTTTAGAATTTATTAAAAGTGAGCTCTTAAACAAGGGCTATCCGCCAACTGTACGTGATATCTGTAATGCTGTAAACCTAAAATCCACTTCTTCAGTTCATGCACATCTTGAAACATTAGAGAAGAACGGTTACATAAGAAGAGACCCTACTAAGCCTAGAGCCATTGAGATAATCGATGAGAATTTCAGCCTTACAGGTCGTGAGATAGTTAATGTTCCTATAGTTGGTCGTGTTGCAGCAGGTGAGCCACTTTTAGCCACACAGAATATTGAAAACTACTTCCCTATTCCTATGGAATTTATGCCTAATAATGATGTGTTTATCCTTGAAGTTAAGGGTGAAAGTATGATTAATGTGGGTATATTCGAGGGTGACTGGATAGTTGTAGAAAAGAAAAATACAGCTAGAAATGGTGAGATAATCGTTGCTTTAGTAGACGATTCTGCTACTGTTAAGACTTTCTATAAAGAAGATGGACATATTCGTCTACAGCCAGAGAATGATACTATGGACCCAATTATCGTTCCAGATTGTAAGATATTAGGTAAAGTTATAAGCCTTTATAGAAGATTTGTTTAGAAACCAACAATAGCCAATGCATTTTATATGCATTGGCTATTATATTATATAAACTGAAATTTATCGAAGTTTCGCTTCAATTTCTTTATCTGGCCAATAGCCCCATGATTCAACAATCTTGCCGTCCACAACCCTAAAGTTCTCCAAAGCCTCAAAGCTAATATGCTTTCCGGTAGCCGGTATTCCCATACAAGTTCCGGCATGAATACCTTGATAGAGAATTCTGGTTGCAACCATATCCTCCTCACCAAATACATCAAGCACCTCAATTTTCAGGTCAGA
>JAFQOW010000017.1 GCA_017412055.1 Lachnospiraceae bacterium
TTTTACCAGCATCAATATGAGCCATAATACCAATATTTCTGGTTTTATCTAATGGATATTCTCTTCCAGCCATGGTTAAATCTCCTTATATTTTATTAAACACTAAATCGTTGTTGCCTTGCAACTACGATTACACTAAATCGAAGTTGTTTTACAACTACGATTACACTAAATCGAAGTTGTTTTACAACTACGATTACACTAAATCGAAGTTGTTTTACAACTACGATTAAACTCAGCAATCTAACTAAATAATTAGAATCTGTAGTGAGCAAATGCCTTATTAGCCTCTGCCATTTTATGCATGTCTTCTTTTCTCTTAACAGATGCACCTGTGTTATTTGAAGCGTCAAGGATTTCTCCTGCTAACTTATCTTCCATTGTCTTCTCGCCTCTCTTGCGTGAAAACATTGTCATCCAACGAAGCGCTAACGCCTGTCTTCTGTCTGGTCTTACCTCGATAGGTACCTGATAAGTTGCACCACCGATACGTCTAGCCTTAACTTCAAGCTGTGGCATGATATTGTTCATAGCCTCTTCAAAAACCTCTAAAGCTGGCTTTCCGCTCTTTTCTTCAACCTTGTTGAATGCTCCATAAACGATCTTCTGAGCTACACCTCTCTTACCATCTAACATGATATTGTTGATGAGCTTTGTTACAACCTTATTGTTGTATAATGGATCTGCTAATACTTCTCTTTTCTGAGTATGTCCTTTACGTGGCACGGTTCTTCCCTCCTTAATAATATAATTTGCTAGCGGTTATACCGCTAAGCTATTAGATCAACGGTACTCACTTTTAGATTGTGTTCGCGCACGGTATTGAAACGTGTATATATATCATATAACTCTTTCTAATCCGGCACATTTCATTCAACCTATATTACTATTGCTCTATTTAGCGTCCTTTGGTCTCTTAGCGCCGTATTTAGAACGAGCCTGACGTCTCTTTGCAACACCTGCTGTATCAAGTGTTCCTCTAACGATGTGGTATCTTGTACCTGGAAGGTCTTTTACTCTTCCACCTCTGATAAGAACAACGCTATGCTCCTGAAGGTTGTGACCTTCACCTGGGATGTAGCTTGTTACTTCGATACCGTTAGAAAGACGTACTCTGGCAATCTTTCTAAGAGCTGAGTTAGGCTTCTTAGGTGTAGCAGTCTTAACAGCTGTACATACACCTCTCTTCTGAGGAGCTGCAACATCAACAGCAACCTTTCTTAAAGAGTTATAGCTCTTTAAAAGTGCTGGTGCAGTAGACTTCTTTACAGTAGTCTGTCTTCCTTTTCTTACTAACTGGTTAAATGTAGGCATTCTTTTTCACCTCCTGAATTAGAAATAAGTTAAATAGTTTATTTTAAGCGTACAAAAAGAACATGCTTCTTTTCGCACGCCTACTCATTATACGAAGACATTTCATAGATGTCAAGAATTTTTTTTTTTTAATCTTTACATTCTATTTTCATACGGTGATTTATATCCTTCACCCACAATTTCATTGGCCGATGTCACTATAATAAATGCATTTACATCTATTGCCTTTACTATATCCTGCGCCTTGGGAAGCATTTGTTTTGTCATAGCACACATAATAATCCTTTTATCTACTGAGGTATAGGCACCGATTCCATTTACATATGTCACACCACTATCTAATTCTGTCATAAACCTTTCTGCTATTTCTTCCTCTTTTTCACTGATGACAAATATTAATCTTGCCCCTTCTCCTCCATATAATACGAAATCTAAGGCCTTGCCACTAACAAAAACACATATACCTGCATACGCAGCCAATTCAATATCTCTAAAAGCTATGGCAGATGCCAATACAATAATAATATCTACTATAATAAATAGTTTTCCTGTTTCAACATGTGGTAAACGAAGCTTTAGAAGTCTTGCAATAATGTCTGTTCCACCAGTAGATGCTCCAACCTTAAATATCAAACCAATACTAACGCCCATAAGAATACCACCTATAAGCGAGCAAAGAAGCAAGTCATTAGTTGCTACAGGAAATTTCGCTGCCACATCTATAAATACTGAACCCAAAATAGTCGCAACTATAGTAGAAACAAAAAACTTCAACCCAAATTTCCAAATACCTATAATCATAATCGGAACATTCATAATAAGCACTAGCACACCCGTAGGCATATCTATAAAACGATTGATAATTATAGCGATACCTGTTATTCCTCCCGGCGCCAGCTTATTAGGGTCTAAAAACAAACTGATACCTATGGCATAAAAAACAGAAGCAAAAGCAATAACAAAATACTCACATATTATTTTTAAAATAGGATTTTTAATCTTTCTAAACATAGCTTCTCCTTCCTCATATCATACTACGATTGAATTCGACAGTTAAGTCCGCTGTGATACGACTTACAACCAATAAATGCTACCAATGTCTTATACGCAGCTGCTTTATTTGTATCAGGTGACAAATAATTATCAAGCAAAAACATCATAAGAGAAAATCTTCTATCCCCTTTACCCAACAACTCAGGCACAGAATCCGTAGATATCCTTGACACATCCCATGGATTATGCCACTTCCTATGTTTTAAATTAAGAGGGTCCTCATATCGTACCTCCTTATCAGACGGAATAAAGGACGCAAGATATCGTTTATTTCCCAAAAGCTTAGACACCTTTCCCAAAGCTCTATTTGCCTTTTCAGACGCAATTCTAATGAGACGTTGCTCCTTATATAATGAATATATCGCCATCTGAATTCCAGACCTTGTAATTCTTGAATCGTGATAAGTACTTCTAATGGCGTAATACAACATATCACACACTACCGCTGTCTCCATCTGATTCAAATTAAAGGAGCTATTCTTCATAAATTCGTAAGGTGTAGTATTCTTGTACATAGCAAGCAATGCAATATCCATATCAGACTCGAATCTAAAATGCTTTTCCAAGTAATTAATTTCCTTATGAAGATAATCTGTCATCCAATATACATAAGGATGGCACAGACAATCCACTACATAATGAGATAAAAAACCACTCAAATATGCAATTCCAACTTCTCTCGCTTTTCCCTTATGTAAATCAATATAATATATCATATTTTTCAAGAATATATCTGTCTTTGTAGTATGCATTAACGACCCTATATTCTTTCTAGCTGCCACAACCTCCGTAGCATAATAAAAGAAGATATCCGGTCCTAGCAAGCCTAGCTTATAGCTTCCAGGATTATTCCTAACCGCCTTCTTAACGATAGTATCCTCCGTCATCTTTCTATAAGAATGTATTCCAAATAAATAATGCATATCATAACCTGGCATTCCAACACCGCCTTTTATTACATATTAATCGTTTTTTCTATCCACAGTAAGCTCTCCTAATTTAACCTCGTCCCACAATTTTTCTTCTACTATATATGAATATTCATCCTTAAGCTTCAAATAATATGAACCCTTATAATCAAGTTCCTCCCTAGTATATCCCGCTTCCATTAACTGACCTACATATTTTGCTGTCAAATATAACTTATTCATTATTTTATACAAATCCGCAAATGAATAATCCGTCACATCCATCTGCTTTGCAGTCATATTTTTCAAAATAATATGTGCATCCTCAGAAGCCAACTCCTTTTCCTTATCTGTGAGAGTCATATTATTTTTTATGGCCTCCATATAATAAATATTATCCATAACAGACTTTTCTATAACCAAATCTTTTGCGTATTTTCTCATAGTGTACAAACCCTTATCCAATTTCACATTCCAATAAGCGTTAAGATTTTCATTATTAAATTGATGGGCCATATCATCTACGTCACCTTCTACATTTATAATGTAATAAGCAATTTCCTGCATAGAAATATCCATAGATTCACTATCATCTTTTACTGTTAGTACTATTTTATCAAGATTCTCGCTGAAAATAAACTCTTCATTTTTATTCATATAATATATACAGAAAATGGCGCAAACTGATAAGACTAACGTAATAACACATATGACAATTATAATATCCTGTTTTTTCTTGCTCATCATTTCCTCCATTTTCTCTATATACCATCATATTCATCTTTAGAAACTTAGCACCTTACAGCCTAAGCCATAAGGTGCCAATATGTAAAATACAAATTTATTCTGCCTTTTCCTTCATAGGCTTTACCATAAACATACTGATTAATAACGCTACAACATATAACATACCTGTAACAATCAATACTGTCTGATAGCCTGTTGGATTAACAAGGTTTCCATCTACAAGCTTTGCCTTACCAAAATTACTTACAATCCAGTTAGCAAGCTGATTACCTGTAAGACCCGCAAATGCCCAAGCCGATAATGTAATACCATGAAGAGCACTTATACTACCCATTCCATAATTATCAGAAAGTAATGTTGGAACATTTGAGAAACCTCCGCCGTAGCCAGCATTTACAACCATAATCAATACAAGAACAAGAATTGTTAAAGGCATATTACCAGCACCATTCTTTATACCGCCAGTAAGAATTACTGCCCCTGTACATACGATAGATGCGATAAATATAATCTTATACATTGTATTTCTGTCCTTCATCTTATCAGCCATAGCAGATAATCCCAATCTACCACCAGCATTAAATATAGCTGATACTGTAGAGATAACACCTACCGAAGCTGCAAGTCCGATACACTTAACAATCATCTTCTCCTGAGAAATAAGAGCAAGACCACATGTAATATTAATATAGAACATTAACCATATACCAATGTAGTTTGTTATTGGTCTTGTCTTAATTACTTCCATAATTTCTGGTGTCTTTTCAGACTTAGCTGGCTCATGCCAATCATCAGGCTTCTTAAGAAGAAGGTGACCTAAAAACATCATTACAAAATAAACCACAGCAAGGATAAGGAACATCTTATATATTCCACCTTCGCCAAGGCCGTTTAACATAGCCTGCATAATTGGACTGGCAATAGCCTTAGCTGCACCAAAGCCTGCAACTGCAAGACCTGTTGCAAGACCCTTTCTGTCCTTAAACCAAAGCATCAAGGTTTTAACTGGTGAGAGGTAACCTGTACCAAGACCAATACCCATAATAAAACCATAGCATAAGTAAATACCAACTAGTGCAAGTGTACTACCCTTATGTGCGCCACCATAGTAAATAAATGCACCAGTTCCAGCCATACCAGCTGCAAAGCAAATGGCAGCGATAAGTGAAGACTTATGTATATCCTTCTCAACTATATTTCCAAGGAATGCTGCTGACATACCTAAGAAGAAAATCGCAAAGCTAAATGCCCACTCTGTTGCACCCTTTGTGTGTCCAATATAATCAGCTATTTCCTGACTAAATATAGACCAGCAATAAACTGTACCGATGCTACAATGAAGCAATAATGCTGGAATCGCAGCACGCATCCATTTGTTATTAATACCTTTCATAACATGCCTCCAAAAATATTTTAATGCAATTTTGCACATACTATTTCCATTTTACTAGCTTTTTACACATTTTTCAAGGATTTTAATCAAATAAATATATTCACATTTTTAATATATAATTAATCAGGTATCTTAAAGTTAAAATATAAATTTCTTGAAAAATCTTTCCATTTAAAGTATAATGTAAATAGCTTTTTTTCGTGATAAAATGAATAAAGGGGACCGAATATGAGATATATAAAAAAGGAAGATATTAAAATAGGACAACGTCTGGCAAAACCGATTTTTAACAAAGACGGGGTATTATTATATAGTCGTGGTACTACTATAAATGAAAATGTAATGAGCCATATAAATTCCATGAACACTTATGGCTTTTACATTTTAGATGCAGCAGAGCCATTGCCTGTTATAACAGAAGAAGAATTAGAATTTGAACGTTTTCAGACTACCGGCTGTATAACCTTGGAATTGGAACTAAAAGCTATTATGGACGGCCATACATCTAAAGATATAGATAAACTGGCATTAGAAATTGTTAATAAATACGGAAGTCTCAATAAAAAGATAACCTTTATACAGAACATTAGAAATAATGATGATAATGTGTACAAACATTGCTTAAATGTAGCTATGCTTTGTGCTATGATTTCTGGCAAAATGGGAATGGAGCGAAAAGAACAGTACAACCTAGTCCTTGCGGCCTTTTATCATGACATCGGAAAGCTTCTAGCTCCACCGGATATCATTAACAAACCAACCAAGCTTTCAATTGAAGAAATGTCTATCGTAAGAAAAGCTGAACTGGATGGCTTTGAGCTTGTAAAAAATAGCTTCCAGCTATCCGCTGGAATTAAGCGTTACATATCCCAGCTAAGAATCGAATTGATAAATAAAATTCCAGGCAATGCACCACAGCCGCAGACACTTTTACTTGGAACAAAGATACTGCAGACAGCTGATATGTATGATATCTTAACTGCTATGCGTGTATATAAGGATCCTACATCTGAGTATGAAGCAATTACATTCTTACAAAGTAGAGAAGAACAATTTGACGAAAACATAGTAAATGCTCTTATAAATTCAATCAACATACTTCCACCAGGATGCTGTGTCGAACTTACAAATGGTGAGAAGGGCTTAGTTCTTACAGAAAGCGAGTATTATCCACTACGACCTACCGTACTTGGTTTTAATACTAACCATATGTATGATTTAAGTCAGAAAAAAATATATGAAACCATTAAGATAAAATCAGTACTTAAAACATTAGACAATAGATTTATTATTAAAGCCAACGACTAAATTTTAGTTTTTCATTTTTAATCCCTTTCAAAAAACGGTCAAGCCCAATTGGACTTGACCGTTTTACTTATTATACTCTAAGAGCTTTTTAGTTTTCTTCTATCACAACTTCTACATCAGCTGTATCAGTTGCATCAGATGTATCAGCTGCATCAGCTTCAGCTTCAACTACATCTAATTCATCCTCAAGTGTTGCCTCATCCTGATTATCAGTATCAAGCATTACTGAACGATATCTCTTCATACCTGTACCTGCTGGTATTAACTTACCGATAAGTACATTTTCCTTAAGACCGATAAGTGGATCTACTTTACCGTTAATAGCGGCTTCAGTAAGAACCTTTGTTGTCTCCTGGAATGATGCGGCAGACAAGAATGAATTTGTAGCAAGAGAAGCCTTTGTAATACCAAGCATTACCTGCTTACCAACTGCTGGCTCCTTACCTTCTGCTATAAGCTGCTCATTAACCTCATTGAAGTCAAGAACATCTACAGAAGTTCCTGATAAGAACTCAGTATCTCCACTTTCTTCTATTCTAATCTTTCTAAGCATCTGACGAACGATAACCTCGATATGCTTATCGTTAATCTCAACACCCTGAAGACGGTAAACTCTCTGAACTTCCTGAATCATATAATCCTGAACAGCACGAACACCCTTAATCTTAAGGATATCATGTGGATTTACAGAACCCTCTGTAAGCTCATCACCAGCCTCTAATGTGACGCCATCCTGAATCTTAATTCTAGAACCGTATGGGATAAGGTACGCCTTGCTCTCACCAGTTTCCTCATTAGTTACAACGATTTCTCTCTTCTTCTTAGTATCCTTAATCTCAGCCTTACCAGCGAACTCTGTAATAATAGCAAGTCCCTTTGGCTTTCTAGCCTCGAATAATTCTTCTACTCTTGGAAGACCCTGTGTAATATCGCCACCGGCAACACCACCAGTATGGAAAGTTCTCATTGTAAGCTGTGTACCAGGCTCACCGATTGACTGAGCAGCGATAATACCAACTGCCTCACCTACCTGAACCGCCTGACCTGTAGCCATGTTAGCACCGTAACACTTAGCACAGATACCATTGTGAGACTTACATGAAAGGATTGTACGAATCTTAACAGATTCCTTACCTGTAGCTATAACCTTAGCTGCACGCTTTGGTGTAATCATATGATTCTTCTTAACGATTACATTGCCATCAGCATCCTCAATTGTCTCAGCAGCATATCTGCCTGTAATTCTATCTTCAAGTGATTCGATTGTTTCTGGACCATCTGTGAAAGCCTTAACCTCCATAAATGGAATCTCCTTACCCTCACAACAATCAACATCACGGATAATAAGCTCCTGTGATACGTCAACAAGACGTCTTGTAAGGTAACCTGAATCGGCTGTACGAAGAGCTGTATCTGAAAGACCCTTTCTAGCACCGTGAGCAGAGATAAAGTACTCAAGTACGTCAAGACCTTCACGGAAGTTAGACTTAATAGGGAGCTCGATAGTCTTACCTGTTGTATCAGCCATAAGACCACGCATACCAGCAAGCTGCTTAATCTGCTTATCAGAACCACGGGCACCTGAGTCAGCCATCATATAGATGTTGTTATACTTATCAAGACCACCAAGAAGTGCCTTTGTAAGCTGATTATCGGCATCCTGCCATGTAGTGATAACTTCTTTATATCTTTCTTCGTCTGTGATGAAACCACGACGGAAGTTTCTTGTAATTTTATCTACAGTTGCCTCTGCCTTCTCAAGAATATCCTTCTTGCTCTCTGGCACAGTCATATCTGAAATAGAAACTGTCATAGCCGCTCTTGTAGAGTACTTGTAACCCATAGCCTTGATATCATCAAGAACCTCTGCTGTCTTTGTAGCACCATGAGTATTGATAACCTTTTCAAGAATCTTCTTTAACTGTTTCTTACCAACATGGTAATCAACTTCAAGCTTTAACTCATCCTCTGGAGTCTCTCTCTTTGTAAGACCTAAATCCTGTGGAAGAATCTCATTGAAAATAAATCTACCAAGTGTTGATTTTGTAGTACCTGTAATAGTAGTACCATCCTCAAGTGTCTTTGTCATTCTTACATTGATAATAGAATGTAATGTAATTACATTATTCTCGTAAGCAAGAATAGCTTCATTTATACTCTTGAAGAACATACCCTCACCCTTAGCACCTGGTCTTTCCTGTGTAAGGTAATAAATACCAAGAACCATATCCTGTGAAGGAACGGCAACAGGTCCACCATCCGAAGGTTTAAGTAAGTTATTAGGCGAAAGAAGTAAAAATCTACACTCTGCCTGAGCCTCTACTGAAAGTGGAAGATGAACAGCCATCTGGTCACCATCGAAGTCGGCGTTGAAAGCTGTACATACAAGCGGATGAAGCTTAATAGCCTTACCTTCTACAAGTATTGGCTCAAATGCCTGAATACCAAGTCTATGAAGTGTAGGAGCACGGTTAAGCATTACTGGATGCTCTCTGATTACATCTTCAAGTACATCCCAAACTTCTCTTTCAAGTCTTTCAACCATCTTCTTAGCCTGCTTAATATTGTGAGCGATACCTCTAGCAGCTAATTCCTTCATAACGAAAGGCTTAAATAATTCAATAGCCATTTCCTTAGGAAGACCACACTGATAAATCTTAAGCTCTGGTCCTACTACGATAACTGAACGTCCTGAGTAGTCAACACGCTTACCAAGAAGGTTCTGACGGAAACGTCCTTGCTTACCCTTTAACATATCAGAAAGAGACTTTAACGCTCTATTTCCTGGGCCTGTAACAGGACGTCCACGACGACCATTATCGATAAGTGCATCTACAGCTTCCTGAAGCATTCTCTTTTCGTTACGAACGATGATTTCAGGTGCTCCTAACTCAAGAAGTCTCTGTAAACGATTATTTCTATTAATAATTCTTCTATACAAATCATTTAAGTCAGATGTTGCAAAACGACCACCGTCAAGCTGTACCATAGGACGGATATCTGGTGGAATAACAGGAACAACTGTCAAAATCATCCACTCAGGTCTGTTTCCTGAAGCTCTAAATGCTTCTACAACCTCTAATCTCTTAATAATTCTTGCTTTCTTCTGTCCTGTTGCATCCTCAAGAGCAGCCTTTAATTCAGCTGAATCCTTCTCAAGGTCAATAGACTCTAAAAGCTCTAAGATAGCTTCTGCACCCATACCTACACGGAATGCGCTACCATATTTATCATAGGCATCTCTGAATTCCTTCTCTGAAAGAACCTGCTTATACATAAGTTCTGTATCACCTGCATCAAGTACGATATATGAAGCAAAGTAAAGAACTTTTTCAAGTGTTCTTGGTGATAAATCAAGGATTAATCCCATTCTACTAGGGATGCCCTTGAAATACCAAATATGAGATACAGGAGCTGCAAGTTCAATACGTCCCATACGCTCTCTACGAACTGAAGACTTTGTAACCTCAACACCACATCTGTCACAAACAACGCCTTTGTATCTTATCTTCTTATACTTACCACAATGACACTCCCAATCCTTGCTAGGTCCAAATATCTTTTCACAGAAAAGACCGTCCTTCTCAGGCTTAAGAGTTCTATAATTGATAGTTTCAGGCTTAGTTACATTACCTTCCTGTAACCATCTTTGATAAGCTTCGCTTGATTTATCTTTTGGTTCAGGAGTTCTATGAGACCATTCTCTAATCTTCTCTGGAGAAGCTAAACCTATTTTAATTTTATCAAATGTCATTGGTTCGTATGACGCCTGCTTATTTTCTGGCATTTCTTTCACTCCCTTCTATTATTCTTCTGAATCATCATAGTCATCATCATAACTATCATCAAAAACAGAATCCTCGTCTACGGAAACAAATTCATCACCCTGGATTTCCTGTGCCTGATAACCATGAGCGCCGAGATTTTCATCCTTAGCGGCACTTCTATCATTACCCATAATAGAATTCCAGTCTGTATCTGTTGTATCAATATTCTCTTTAAGCTCTACTTCTTCATCATTCTCGTTAAGCACCTTAACATCAAGAGCAAGTGACTGAAGCTCCTTAAGAAGTACCTTGAATGACTCAGGGATACCTGGCTCAGGGATATTTTCACCCTTGATAATAGCCTCGTATGTCTTAACACGTCCTACAACATCATCAGACTTAACTGTTAAGATTTCCTGAAGTGTGTAAGATGCACCGTAAGCCTCAAGAGCCCAAACCTCCATCTCACCAAATCTCTGACCACCGAACTGAGCCTTACCACCAAGTGGCTGCTGTGTTACAAGTGAGTAAGGACCTGTAGAACGAGCATGGATCTTATCATCAACAAGGTGATGAAGCTTTAAGTAATGCATGTGACCAATAGTTACAGGGCTATCAAAATATTCACCTGTTCTACCATCACGAAGTCTTACCTTACCATCTCTTGAAAGTGGAACACCCTTCCACAACTCTCTGTGTGCTCTATTGTCATAAAGATACTGCATAATCTCTGGATCTACATTATCTTTATACTTAGCCTCGAACTCTTCCCACTCTGTGTTTACATAGTCATTGGCCATATCAAGTGTATCCATAATATCACCCTCGTTGGCGCCATCAAATACAGGAGTAGAAATATTGAAGCCTAATGCCTTAGCTGCAAGACTTAAGTGAATTTCAAGTACCTGTCCAATGTTCATACGTGAAGGTACGCCCAATGGATTAAGTACGATATCAAGCGGACGACCATTTGGAAGGAATGGCATATCTTCTACTGGCAATACTCGTGAAACTACACCCTTATTACCATGACGACCAGCCATCTTATCACCAACTGATATCTTTCTCTTCTGTGCTATATATATACGAACTGACTGATTTACACCTGGAGAAAGCTCATCTCCATTCTCTCTTGTAAATACCTTAGTATCAACTACGATACCATACTCACCATGTGGAAGCTTAAGAGATGTATCTCTTACCTCTCTAGCCTTCTCACCAAAGATAGCTCTAAGAAGTCTTTCCTCTGCTGTAAGCTCTGTTTCACCCTTTGGTGTAACCTTACCTACAAGGATATCTCCTGCACGAACCTCAGCACCAACGCGAATGATACCTCTCTCATCTAAGTCCTTAAGAGCATCTTCACCAACGCCTGGTACATCTCTTGTGATTTCTTCTGGTCCTAACTTTGTATCTCTAGCTTCTGTTTCATACTCTTCCATATGAATAGAAGTATATACATCTTCCTGAACAAGTCTTTCACTAAGAAGTACAGCATCCTCGTAGTTGTAACCTTCCCATGTCATGAAACCGATAAGAGGATTCTTACCAAGAGCGATTTCACCATTGGCTGTAGATGCACCATCAGCAATAACCTGACCTGCCTCAACATGCTCACCCTTAACAACGATTGGTCTCTGGTTATAACAGTTAGACTGGTTACTTCTAGCAAACTTGATTAACTTATATTCTTCTACTGACTTATCATCATCATATCTGATAACAATCTTTGTAGACTCTGAGCGCTCAACAACACCTGCGCGCTTAGCCACAACACAGATACCTGAGTCTACAGCAGCCTTCGCCTCGATACCTGTTCCTACTACAGGAGCTTCTGTTGTAAGAAGTGGAACTGCCTGACGCTGCATGTTAGAACCCATGAGGGCACGGTTAGCATCATCATTCTCAAGGAAAGGAATCATGGATGTAGCAACTGAGAATACCATCTTAGGTGATACGTCCATAAGGTCGATAAGCTTCTTCTCGAACTGCGAAGTTTCCTCACGGAAACGACCAGATACATTATTATTGATAAAATATCCATTCTCATCTAATGGTTCATTAGCCTGAGCTACTACATAATTATCTTCTTCATCAGCTGTAAGGTATACAACATCATCTGTAACCTTTGGATTAGCTGGATCTTCCTTGTCTACAACTCTGTATGGTGCCTCTACAAAACCATACTCATTGATACGAGCATAACATGCAAGTGAGTTGATAAGACCGATGTTTGGACCTTCAGGAGTCTCGATAGGACACATTCTTCCATAATGAGAGTAGTGAACATCTCGAACCTCGAATCCGGCACGATCTCTTGAAAGACCACCAGGTCCTAATGCTGATAATCTTCTCTTGTGAGTAAGCTCACCGAGAGGGTTATTCTGATCCATGAACTGTGAAAGCTGAGAACTTCCAAAGAATTCCTTAACAGCTGCAGTTACAGGCTTAATATTGATAAGTGACTGAGGTGATACCCCTTCAAGCTCCTGAGTAGTCATTCTCTCACGAACTACTCTCTCCATTCTTGAAAGACCGATTCTATACTGGTTCTGTAATAATTCACCTACAGCACGAATACGTCTATTTCCTAAGTGGTCGATATCATCTGATGTACCGATACCATACTCAAGATTTAAGCAATAGTTAATAGAAGAAATGATATCTTCCTTAGTAATATGCTTTGGAACTAACTCTTGAATATTCTTCTTGATAGCATCCTTGATATCCTCTGTTGACTCATTCTCTTCTAAAATCTGAGCAAGAACTGGATAGAATACATCCTCTGTAATTCCACACTCAGCTTTAGCGTCAAAATCAACGTACTTATTTATATCAACTACCATATTAGAGATAACCTTAACATTTCTCTCCTCTGTCTGAATCCACACAAAAGGAACTGCTGCATCCTGAATAGCAACAGCTATATCTGTAGTTATCTCATCACCCTTGCTTGCGATAATTTCGCCAGTTGTTGTATCCACAACATCCTCAGCAAGTATCTTACCTTTAATTCTATTCTTATAAGCAAGCTTCTTATTGAACTTATAACGTCCAACCTTAGCAAGGTTATATCTTCTAGAATCGAAGAACATAGAGGTGATAAGACTCTCAGCGCTCTCTACGCTTAAAGGCTCACCTGGACGAATTTTTTTGTATAACTCAAGAAGACCATCCTGATAATTATCAGATGTATCCTTCTCAAAGCTTGCTAAAATCTTTGGTTCCTCACCGAAAAGCTCTAAAATCTCAGCATTTGTGCTGATACCTAAAGCTCTAATAAGTACAGTAACAGGAACCTTTCTTGTTCTATCTACACGAACATAGAAAATGTCATTGGAATCTGTCTCGTACTCTAACCAAGCACCTCTGTTAGGAATAACAGTAGATGTGTAAAGTCTCTTACCAACCTTGTCATGAGCAACACCATAATAGATACCTGGTGAACGTACTAACTGGCTAACGATAACACGCTCAGCTCCGTTAATAACGAAAGTACCTGTTGCAGTCATAAGAGGCAAGTCACCCATAAAAATCTCATGCTCAGTGATTTCGCCTGTTTCTTTGTTATGAAGTCTTACCTTCACCTTAAGTGGTGCGGCATAAGTAGCATCTCTCTCCTTGCACTCTTCGATTGAATACTTCACTTCGTTCTCGCAAAGCTGGAAATCAACAAATTCAAGTGCTAAATGATTACTGTAATCTTCGATTGGAGATATATCCTCAAAAACTTCTTTAAGTCCCTCGTCTAAAAACCACTCATAAGAATCCTTCTGGATTTCAATAAGATTTGGCATATCGAGAACTTCTTTTTGCTTAGAATAACTCATTCTAACGCTCTTACCTGTTTTCGTTGGATGCATTCTGTATTTCTCCATTGACATTTCACCCCGTTCTTTAATATTCTATGTGATTTATTTTCTATGTCCAAACCACAATAGTGCATTTTCCAATGTAACATATTTTTTTCAACCTGTCAACAACTAAAATTTTTTTCTACTTTTTGTAAAAAATGTTAAAAGAGCCAGCTGAAGCTAGCTCTTTTATATATTTCATATCTTAATATGCTCATATACTTTTTTACATAAATTATCGCTTATTCTTATATTTGATTCTTTCAATACTACTATACTATTTACAATGTCTTCCCTTGACAACATCCCCTCATCAAATGCTTGTAATAATATTCCTATTGTACCAGTTATTCTTATACCTAATTTTTTTGCAACTTGTCTCCCCTTATGTTCGTCCATCAATAGTAAATCTGCATCATTTTCTTCTGCCATAACAATAGCTTCGCTTTCACCTGCATCAAGTCCTGTTACATTTCTAAGTATATTAACAGACGCATTATTTTCAACTTTACCAACCTTAATAAATATTGCCTCCTTTAATTCAGCAATTTCTTTTCCATATTTTTCATTAACTGTTAATTCATCATATACTGCCTTCGGAATAATGACATTCTCAAACATCTTTTCCAACAAATATAATTTATCAGCTTTTATCAAAGAAATTATCGGTGTAGTATCTGATATTATTAGCATACCATCTCACCTCTAATACTTTTTATTGCATCAATATCATCTTCTAATTCTTCATCTGATTCATCAAAATATGGTAATCCCATCTTTCCGTATAAAACAATCAAATCCATCTTTCCTATCCCTATCATCTCTGCTGCCTTACCATGAGATATACTACCATCCTGAATATATGGATAAACTAACATCGCATTTCTTTTCAATAAAGCTTCTTTGTCTAGCAAAACTGTATATTGAACTATTGCCTCAGGTATATCTATTTCTACTTTCCTAGTTGTCATAACATTTCTCCTTTCTCTAGTAATCAATACAATCTTTTATCTACATATTATTATACTATGCCCATATTAAAATCTCAATATCCTATATACCTTTTAATGACAAAAACCGTGCAGTAAAACTGCACGGTTCAGGCTGTAGACAAAGTGGTGTCAGGCTAACTACCTAACACCACTTTTCTACGTTTTTCCAGCTAAATTGATTAATAAATGCCATAAGTCTATCGAAACAACGGTCTAACCATCCAAATTTTTGCTTTATTTTTGCAAGCTTCTTTAAATTCATGCACGCAAAGGTAAGCCCGACTTTTAATTCCATTCGTGCTTTACCATACATTTGAGTATATCTGAAACCATGACTTTCTTTTGCAGTCCCAAATAATCTTTCTATTGTTTCTTTTCGCTTTTTATATAAATCACTCATTCCGAGCGTATGTCTGATTTCTTCACATTCTTCCATATAATCTTCCCATATATGTCTTGTAACTACCTTTACATGATTTTTGCTAAGTGTACATTGACTTAAGTATGAACAATTGCAACAGACATCCCCGCAGCTTTTGTATTCTCTGTAGCCTTCACGATTAGTTGTTGAGTATTCTAATATCTGATTATTAGGGCAAAGATAACAATCGTACATTTCATCATATACATACTCGTATTTAGGAAAGAAACCTTCTTTGGTCATAGGGCGTTTATATAGGAACAATAGTTTTATTCCATCATCTATAAGTAGCTTTGCTATTGCTGGTGTTTTATATCCTGAATCTGCGATAAGTGTTTCTATTCCTATGTTATTTATCTTATCGTATAGCCCTTTGAAGGTTCTGCTATCGTGTTGATTACCTGGGCTTACTGTATAACCTAGTATCCAACCATGCTTGTCGCAAGCAGTTTCTACTGCATAAGCAAATACCTGCTTATGTTCTCCCTTGTGGAACCAGCCACTATCAGGGTCTGATGTACTGCACTTGACTGTTTTTTCTTCTG
>JAFQOW010000047.1 GCA_017412055.1 Lachnospiraceae bacterium
AGTTTCTAATAGTGCTATAATATTCATGAGAGTGACTCCTTCTTGGTGTTTGTTTTTAGCGAAACCATTATATCACTAAGGATGTTCACTCTCATCTTTTATTTTCTTATTCAACCAACAAAATCTTTACTCCGTATTTTTTGTGAACAAATTCACATAATTCTATGTCACTTTAATGTTCCATAATTTGGGCTAATAAAAAAAATGATACTTTACATACCATCTTATTTATCGGACTGTTAGTCAAAAATATTTATGATGCTAATTTAAAAAACTTTTTAAAAAATATAACATAATGTCTTTGCACGTCTCGCATGCAGTTTTCTTCTATATCATATATTTCTACCTCAATATCTTTCTTCACAAGGAAATCTTCCATATGAACATTTACAAGTTCACTAAGCATAAATAAGTGATTAACTGATGGCAACATCACCCCCTTATACCAACGATATATAGGTTGTACACATGATAAATGCAAATATTCCTGAATCATACGTGGTGTATATCCAGCCGAATCTAATATACATTTCATCTTATGACCAGTTGCTTGCATATCTATATTTCGGTATGTCAATCTATTACCCACTTCCATACATAATTCTCCTTCTAAAAAAGATGATACTTAACATACCATCTTTTTTCAATCTTCATACTACCAATATAATTTCATACTTTCTTCTGCTTCTTCACTGGTTAAAGAAAACTTTTTTTGAACTAACGCTAAAACATCATCCCAAGAATGCCCTAATTCTTTGCCTGTCTCTATAGTGCCTTTTGTATAACCTATCTCCATACCTTCATTTCTCGCCTGTTCGAAATCTTCAGCCCAAATTTCTTTCAATGCCTCGCACATATTCTTTGCCTCCTTGAATCTCTCCTTATTTGCTCGTACAATTACATCCATCACTGCTTTATATAATTCCTCATGTTCATGCGCACCATATTCTTTAGATAATTCATCTATAATTTCTATATCATCCAAATCGTTTGTCAAACATTTCAACCATAAATTTTCTTCTTTTGATAATTCTGACATAACTAATAGTTGCATAGGTATTATATCATTAGTTATATAATATATCCCTTCATCTACTTTTTCAAGACCATAACATCTGATTTTTTTAAGATGCTCAATTAAATCTATCGGGTATTTTCTACTAGCAAAAGTTATAGTAACATCAGTAATTTTAATACCATCTACTTTCTTAGTTTCCGATTTATAAAAGCAAGCATAACCATACACCTTATAAAAATCATCTATAGATAAATAATCTGCAGGACTCTTATATTCCACAATATTATATTTCTTAAATATCCGACCTATATTCTTATGTATTGCATCTTCTGCAAGCTTCTTAATAATAAGAACATCTATCCGCATAGGTTTCTTGCTAAGATTATGCTCACTTTCAAATATAAGCTTGGCTGACTCACTTTCTAATTCTATCTGAATACCTGCATAAAAAGCAGGATGCCACTGAAGACGATTTCCTTCTTCATCAACTCCTTGTTGGCATTTATTTAATTTTTCTTTCATGTAAAAATACCTCCTATCACATTCCTTTCACGTTTCATAATAAGAGGTTATCATATGTCAATACTTTTTTCATTGGACTGTTAGTCCAAAATATTTATATATTCTTCTATCTGCTTATTCATACAAGAAATAACTGCATCTCCATCCCTTGTCAAATAAACCTTAGTCCATTCCACAATTTTTTCCATATTGCATTCCATATTCCACTTAGGCATCCATCCAAATGTGGATTTAATCTTACTACAATCAAGCTTAAGTCTATTTAAATCTCTTATATCACCTATGTGTGAATCTATTTTCTCATCTAATCCACATAGCTCATATAAATTTTCTCTTGTCCCAGGCGATAGGGCATATCCAGAAACTGAAGCACTTAACTGCAAGAGCACCATAGACATCCAACTACCCTTAAAGCCTGTATGACCTGTTATTAAAACTTTTTTATTTTTGTAAAATGATAAATCCATAATGCCTCCGTTATTTTTTTATTTCTTAACTAAGAAATAATTACTACCATCTTCATATACGAAAACAACTCCGCAATTACTCCGCAGAACTCCGCAAACCAATTATAAGACTTCATAAGTTTGTTTAGGATCATTCTTTGTACCATTTCTCTTAATAATATTCATATCAATCAGATGATTCCATCGCACTCCTATCAGACTGTTCAAAAAAACCGCTCCTAGGAGCGGTTTTTTTTGAACTATATTATCCCTGTAATAATGAGAGTACACCCTGATTTGACTGGTTAGCCTGTGCAAGCATTGACTGACCTGCCTGTGCAAGAATGTTAAGGTTGCTGTACTCAACCATTGCTTCAGCCATATCTGTATCACGGATACGTGATTCAGCAGCTGTTGTATTCTCAACTACGTTGTCTAAGTTGTTAATTGTATGCTCTAATCTATTCTGGATAGCACCAAGATCTGAACGCTGTCTAGATACCTGCTGTAAAGCATTAGCGATAATATCGATAGCATCTGTAGCATTCTTCTCTGATGTAACCTTAAGTCCTGAAATACCAAGTCCGTCAGCACTCATTGCTTCGATATTTACGTTAATCTTGTTGCTTGATGTTCCATCAGCACCTACATGCAAGTTGAAGTTAAGGTCTGAGATAACTGTTGCCGCATTAACTGTCATTGTAGAAGCAGTCTTAACTGTGAATACACCATCTGTCTCTGTGTAGCTATATCCAGCTGTCTTTAATGCAGCCTTAATATTATTAATTGTTGTAGCTTCATCATACTCAAATGTACCTTCATCAGTAACCTTTGTAGCAAGTGTGAACTCAATTTCCATGTCACCGATAGTAATCTTCTCTCCATCTACTGAATCGCCAGCGTATGTAGATGAAAGTTTAAATGTAACATCACCAGATACTGTAGTTGTCTTATTCTTAGCTGTAAGTGTAAAGTTATCACTAGTCTCTTCAGCTTCTAAATCCTTTTCATACTTAAGTTCTACACTATTTACATCTTTATTGTTACTGATAGCTGCTGCAAGGTCATCGATATCTGCGTACTCCTTTAAGTCATATGCAGCACCTGCGATGACAACTGTCTCTGTAGCATCTTCACCAAATATTGTTTCTTCTGATACTGTAAATTCTACTGCTCTATCACTTCTATATGTTTCTCCAGTTACTTCTCCTTCTTGTGGAGCAACTAAAGCAATTTCTCCTGTTGCTTCGATATCGCCAAGGTCAACATATTTTCCACCAACGCCATCACCCTTTAAAAGGTATGTCTCATTGAACTTTGTTGTCTCTGCTACTCTATCGATTTCTGTTGTAAGCTGATCGATTTCAGCCTGGATGTAAGAACGGTCATTTTCTGAGTTTGTTCCGTTAGCTGCCTGTACTGCTAACTCATTCATTCTCTGAAGCATATCCTGTACTTCATTTAATGCACCTTCTGCTGTCTGTACACATGAAATACCGTCTTCTGCGTTTGTTGAAGCCTGATCAAGACCTCTGATCTGCTTTCTCATCTTTTCACTGATTGAAAGTCCTGCTGCATCATCTGCCGCTCTATTGATTCTATAACCTGATGATAATCTCTCTGTTGATTTTGCCTGCTTGCTTGTTGTTAAACCGAGCATTCTGTTTGCGTTCATCGCTGTCATGTTGTGCTGTACTACCATAATAATTCCTCCTTGAAAATCCTAATTAGATTCCTTCTCTTTTATTTTTAGTTATTTTATATAATTCAGCATCCATGCTCGATTTAATATTCACTTCCTTGCGAATACGTTTGTGATACCTTTAGTTATTGCCTAGATAACTAATTATTTATCACCTTCATGTCTTATATATCGGCAATTGTTTTTTTTACTTTATACCTAATGGAAAATTTTTTCAAAAAAATTTAGCGAGGTGATTGCGTAAATTTACCTTCGGAAATAATAAGACAGATTCCACCTAAGACCTTTAGATAAAATATTAAGTTCAAACATCTTTTCTTACTCTACATCAATTCCTACTTTTTTGCAACACAAATAGCCCATATGGGCAGAC
>JAFQOW010000018.1 GCA_017412055.1 Lachnospiraceae bacterium
CGGTAATCGACCTACAGCAGTTCTTGTTGTGCTGTCAAGGGTGGCGTCCGTAGCCACAATCTAAAATATTTACAGATTTTCAAGGTTCAATCGAGCCTTTTTTCTTTAGCTCATTTTTTCATAGGTCACTTGACACTATCCTCGTCTATTTCATACAACTCTCCTAAATACATTTTCATAGCTGTTTTTATTTTATTATATTCAGTTTCGTTTATGGGCTTAGTTAAATATATAGTAACATAACTACATCTAGCATCCTTAGGTATAGAATTATATGGTAAAAATATTTCTTTCTCATAGACCTTAAAATACATTATTCCTTTTACCCTATATTGTTCTCCCATAATATCTAAATAATCGCCCGCATCTATCTTTGAGCCAACAAGCACTACCTTAGCTCCATTTTCTTGTTCCTCATCTGAGATAACCTCTCCTTCTTTTACATATGAAGCTATATTATTATTTACATAATCTGAATTAACAAATTTTCCATCCCTTATATCCATCATAGCATTATATGTTATATTTCCACATTTTCCTACAGTCATCATGCCTCGTATCTTATTTTTAAATATATTTATAACTGCATCTGAAAACATATAATATTGTTCTGTCAAACAGGATTCTTCTTTTAATTCAGGTGAAATTTGCATATAATACTTTAGCGAGGTCCCCTCAACCTCGCCAATCTTTGTATTATAGTGGTTTGCAACGCCATAACTGAAAAGAATAACTGATACTGCGACAAGTTGTACGCATACAAACATAATAAACAATCCAGTATTCCTTGTTATCAAATGTTTTATATTGCCTATAATACGATTTATCATAAAACTCTCCCTATCATTTCAAAACTTATTCTTTAATAACCTAATCTATTCACTGTAATTCGTTGACAATAACTATTATAATTTCTTTTATATATTTTGTCAAACTATATCTTGACGAAATATATTGACACAAAATACATTATAGATTATCTTTATATAAAGTAATATGCGAGGTAATTATATGGATCCAATTGTAACAAATTTAAAACGCGCCTCCATTGAGCTTATTCTACTATCTATTCTAAAAGAAGAGGATATGTACGGTTATCAGCTTGCTGGAGAAATAAAACGAAGAACCAACGATAGGCTATCTATTCTCGAAGGTTCTATGTACACAATTCTTAACCGTTTGAAAGAGAACGGTGATGTTTCTTTTCGCAGTGAATTAGTCGGAAAGAAAATGACCCGCGTATATTACCATATAACAGATACAGGACTAAAACATTTAGATGAAATGCTTATTACTTTTAATGAATATGTAAAAATTATAGAATCTGTTGTTAACAAGGAGTAACTACGATGCAACAAACTAAACATATATCACGATATATAAAGAATGTAAAAAAAATTTTTCCGTGGGGATATCCAAAGAAGAAAAAAATTTTAAAGGAATTAAAAAATAATTTAAAAACATTTTTTAACGACCACCCAGATATATCATATGATGATTTATGTCTGCATTTTGGCACTCCTGATTCATATATAGATGATAGGATGTCACTTTATTCACCTAATGAATTACGTAGAAGTGTTCAGATGAAAAAGAGAAAATATATCATTCTTGGAGTAATTATTTTTATAATAATTATGGCGTTTATATGTGGTGTAATCTTTATTAAACACAATATAGAAAAACATTCTGCTGCTACCATCACTGAAGGATTTATTGTCGGCGGAGAGATTATCACAGATGAAAAAATTATTATCCATGATGAACACATTATTGATGACAAAAAAATTGACGAATAACACTACGATTAAAACAGAGGTACCTACTAATGCCAAACAATTACAAAAAAATATCAAAACGATATATTAAAAACGTAAAGCATTCCTTACCACCTGGTTTTCAAAATAAGAAGAATATCTTAAAGGATTTGCGCAATGAATTAAATATATTTTTTAACGAATATCCAGATTCTACATATGAATTTTTATGTAATGAGTTTGGTTCTCCAGAATCATATGTAAATTTATTAACATCTCTTATCCCACCTAATGAGTTACTTCGTAAATCTCATTTAAAAAAGAGAACTTATTTTTCTATCGCTATAATCATTATAGTAATAGTATTTTCAACCGTAGTACTATCTTTATTTTCTATATGGTATTATAATAAAAACAAGACTATTACCTATGAATCTGAAACTATAGTATATGATGATATTTCTACGGATAACTAAATCTACTCCCTATTAAAATGCAACTACAATTAATACATATACAAAAGAGCTGCCAAGGCAGCTCTTTTGCCGTTCTATATATACTACACCCCACAGATGCTTTCAGTTCATCAAGCGTTCTTTATCATTACATCGTTTATCTCTATAACCCTCTCACAAGCCTCCTAATCATCATTCTCCTTCAATATACTAACTGGTTGTATCTTACGAAGCATGTTATATGGCAAAATGAGAGCGGCTAATAATGCTATTAACGTAATTCCGCCTATTACCCATATATGGTATAGCGAAAAAGATAATGCTAACTGCTCAAATTTTTCTGACGACTTCATCAACATGCATCCACATACTGCAACTATAAATGAAATCGCTGATACACATAACCAATGAAATCCTGAAATAATAAAAGTATTCTTCCAATTATTTCCACAGATAAAATATATACCATAATTTATCTTTTCATATAAAACATTAATCGCACTAGCTGTGAGCATTGAAACAATTAATACAAACAATATCACTGCTAATAATACAAACATCGGTAATAACTTAATATCTAAATGCTTTTTCGAATTCTCAAATACAACCTTTGAATCTATAATATCTTCCGATTCTATATAACCATATGTTTCGTTTAATATTTTTATATTCTCTGCATATTCATCTCTTGTTATATCATCCTCATAATCTATAATTACCTTTCCTTGTGGTATCTTCATTGGATTACAATATTTTTCCATATCCGAAAATGACGCAAGCGCCATACAACAACCTTTACCTTTAATTCCCTCTTCATTATCCACAGAATCATAAAAATGAAGATAATTTGTATCCTGATATGCAAATTTATTGCTATATGAATACACAAGCTCCTGACTATCATATATTCCTACAACATTAAACAATAAACCATCAATATCTATGACATCACCTATCTTAATATCAAAATTATTATTATCACTTATCACAACATTTATATATCCATCACGTTTGTCAGCATCCTCGCACCATTTGCCTTCCAGAAGCTTAGGCTTATAAGGCAAATATTTTGAATCACTTGATACTATCTGCATATCTAAAATATCCGTATGATTTTTATGTGTATATTCTTCTGAAAAAACATTATAGAGATATGTAGTACCTACCCCCTCTACCTTTGTAAGAAGCTTTTCATACATCTGTGCTGTAGCATATTTTCCTTCTTTATCTGCTTTATTATTGCTTTGTATAAGTATTCCTGTGTCATCCAAAACATTAGAGATTCCCTTATACAGGCTATATTGTTCCACAAAAGCTGATACAACAAAAATTGATATCATATATATAGCTATCATCTGTATGATAATTAATATATTCTTTTTAATATTTCTTATAAACTCATTTATCCCTAACGTAATCATCCTTTACACCCCCTTATAAGATTAGCTGGCTCTACAAAAACAAATCGAATTACCACTCCCATATACACTACAAGCAAGCTTATCAAATAAATAATAATAATCTGCATATTATTTGATGCATTATGGTAATATTCTATATATTCAAAGTATTCTGCCGCTATTGGTAACAAAAATTTGAGATATATAATCACTCCTGCTAATAAAGTAAATAATGAAATCAAAAACAGCTCCACCATATAGATTATTATAGCTTTAATTCTAGTACATCCGCATATTCTCGATATTGCAAAACTTCTCCTACGTTTTTCTAATATATATCTATATATAATACAGTAATTCAATGCACATACAACTATCAGTATAACTGTAACCAATATGAGATCATTATACACACGTATAAAACTAGTATTTTTTATGCCATCAAATTCGGGCACATTCACCTTATCTCCCATATTTCTTATAGCCGCTTTCGACATTGCATTATACTCTGATTCAAGCAAAGGTTTTTCAAGATATATCCCTATATTTACAATTCTATTATAATTATCAGGCATAGCATTAAAAGGAACAAAAATAACATCTGAGCATGGTCCTACGCCTGTTACTCCCACAACTTTATATTCTTCCTCTCCTATCCTGACCATATTATTCTCTACTAAAATATCTGTTCCGACCACCGCTAACTTTTCTTCCGAATTCAACTCCTCATCTGAAAACATCCTACCTTCAACCATATTTCCTGCAATACTGTTTAAATAAGATGATGCTACAAATTCATTATTTTCATATCCAAACGATACTTGCATACCCACTCTTTCATCTGTATATCCTATAATAGATATATAATCTATCTTATTTTTAATTACTGGAATTATTTCCTCATAAAATCTCTCTATCTCTTCCTTCTTCATATGTTTATCAATATTTCTTCCTAAATGATACTTTAACGAAATTCCCTCCACCTCATTTACCTTCGTATTAAAATGATTAATAATTCCGTATGAAAAAAATATTGTTATCACTGACATCAACTGCACAAGAAGGAAGAGAAGGGCAATTGCCCTCTCTCCCTTTATAAGTCTTTTCAAATTAAGCTTTATTTGTTGTAGCATATACTTCACCACCTTTACATATCTTCCCCTTATCCATCTCATATATCTCATCACACAAAATTCTTATATCCTCTTTATTGTGACTGACAAGTAATATAGTCTTCCCCTCTTCCTTAAGCTGACTTAAAATCTTCCTTATCATTTCCACACAATCATTGTCTAGTCCGTTCATAGGTTCATCCAGTATCAAGGTTTCTGGCTCTTCCATTAATGCCTGTGCGATGCCCAATCGTTGTCTCATACCTAAGCTATACTTTCTAACCATTTTATTTCTAGCTTCGTATAAGCCAACCTTTTCAAGAACCTTATCTATCTCTTTCTTACCTATCTTTTTATTAAGAGACGCCAATTCCAAAAGATTCTTTCTACCTGAATAATATGGTATAAATGATGGTGTCTCTATAATGATTCCCGTATCTTTAGGAAAATCTATATCCTCACTTATTCTTTTTTCGTTAAACACTACCTCCCCGGATGTGGGCTTAACAAATCCTGTGATACACTTCATAAGCATTGTCTTGCCGCATCCATTTCTGCCGACAAGTCCTGTTATCTTACCCTTTTCTATATGAAGATTTATATCTGACAATATAGTTTCATTCTTTATCTTCAAGGATAAATCTTTAACATATATCATTGCTACTCCTCCAATTCATCTATTTTTGTAAAGTCATAGTTATCTATAAACCAGAATACTATTCCTATCAAAACTACTATGCATAATATATAATACAAATACGATACTCTCATATCCATAATAGGTTTTCTATATATTTCATCAAAATGAAGCTCCATTATGGCATGGGCATTAGGAAATAACCATCTGACACCAGTCTCAATATACGCTAATACATTACCAACACATAAAACTCCACAGGCTAGAATAACTCCAAATAGTCTCGCCTTACATACAAA
This sequence comes from Lachnospiraceae bacterium, assembly GCA_017412055.1. Taxonomy (GTDB): domain Bacteria; phylum Bacillota; class Clostridia; order Lachnospirales; family Lachnospiraceae; genus SVEL01. Next base: position 5,661 of record JAFQOW010000018.1, read on the forward strand.
GAATGCTAGCAATATCAAAGATATCATAAATAAGAATAAAAGCATCACCACCACAATATGTATCATTGCACTTGTAGGTTTAAGATTATTGTAAAGTCTGCCTGTAGTTAAATTAGCTACATTACTAGCATAATCATTTGGTGCAAATAAATAATAATGGGTAGTAACTTTACTCCACGAATTAGCCACATACGCACTTCCAGCTAAAGACACCACACTAAAACCTAATATAGCCGCTAAGTAAGTTGCTGATGCCATCAAAGCAAATAGCATTTCACCAAGTAACCAATTACTCTTTCCAACTCTATGAATATAAAACATAGCATTGGCATCTATTCTTGGAAAATCCCCCATAAGACCCACAAATACAATAGGTATTATCATAAGAAGCAGTCTTGAGTTTGATATTCCTATAAACCCCTCAAATATCTGAAGCTTAACGCCCATCTTATCTGCAGCTTCCAGTAGATCTAATATTACATAATCATACGCAAACACAATCAACACTACAAATATAATAAGCTTTGGATTTGTAATCCATTTTACGTATTCATTTTTTGCCACTCTAAAAACCTTATTAACAGCCAATGTCGCACCTTCTTTCTGCTATAACTTTTTTAAGCAAAGCACAACCAAGAATAATAATTGCTGCATATATCAAGCATCCCTTTATAACCCTATATTCCCTTAAGAATAATGTAACAAAGCTATCTGGCATAACATATTCCCTGATACCTTCCGGAATAAATCTATACAAAAATATATTTAAAAAATAATTAACAACAAATGGTATACATAGTATTAAATATTTGCTTCTTACAAATTCACTTAAAATAGTAGCTGGTATAGAAGCAGTAATCCCCCATATAAATACTGACAAAAGCTTCTTTGCAAAATATATATTTAAAATACTCTCCTTTGACATCCAGTTACACACGAGACCAAATATTAAATATGCAAGAAATAATATAGCTCCCCCTGATATAACCGATGAAAAATACTTACTTAAAAAGTATCTATTTTTGCTAGTTCTAAACAATGCAAATCTCTCTGTTTTCTTCACAATAACGCAAGGTATTCCCACTATAATAGGACAAAACATCCATAAATAGCTGGTATCATTACCTAAAAATACTCCGCCAGGAGATATCATCCCACACTCCAATGCTTCTATGGATACCTTATCGTAAAACAAAGACAAAAATAGATACTGCTGCCCACTCTCTATATCTGTGTATACAACTGAACAAAACAATAACAGGCAGGCTGTCGCTACGGACAGCCAAAATGCCTTATTAAAAAATATACGTTTTAGAAAAAATATACTACTCATAATAATACTCAAATCTTTCTGTAATCTTTTCTGTTACATTTTATACTAGCTACATTTATTACTAATAAATTGGTTTAAATCTGTTTTCGACCTTTCCACTCTCTACATCTACATAAAACAACGTATCTTTATCATCATTTTGATTTCTTGATGTAATCTTCCATTTTATTCTTCCAGAATATTTGGCCAATGTGCTATCATCGCTATCTTCTGTAAATTGATATATTAATTCGATTCCATACACATCATATACAGAATTATCACCTATTTCTTTTGACATTGCTTGCAATGCACCATCCACTGAAATAATCTTCTCTATTTTATCTGTGGACTTAATTACATTATACCTGTCTCCTCCTAAACCACATATATTGTCAATCTCCCCTTTCTTAATCATACATAATTGTCCTCTATCATCCCAATATATACTGTTGAATTCTCCAGATGTCACAGCATCTACATAATCAAATGGAATATTTTTGTATTGCTTACGCACACAAAAACCAAGGGCATCTTGTCCATCCACATCAAGTACTCTTACTTCTGCTACTTCATATACAAATTCTTCATTTTTTTCATATGGCAAATCATTGTTAAGATAATTTTCTACAAAATCCACAGCGTCCTTTATAGTTATTTCCCCATCACTCAGGTGTACTACATCAGTAATTTCACTTTTATCAATTGTCAAATTATATACCTGTTTTACATCATATGAATACATTGGATGTGTAGCTTGAATATTACCTCTTGAAAACCACACACTGACTAAATTTGAGTCGATCTGTAAAAAACCTTTGCCATCATTTTTTCTTGCATCACCAAATGCTAAAAAAAACTTACTCCCAGACTCCTTTTTATTTAATATAATTTCATCTACTTTAACAAAAGGCATCGGTTCTAATGGTTGTTCATTAATGTCAAAAAAGGTAATATCTACTACAGATAAATCAAATTCATCTCCAAAAAACTTATTGATAGTACTCTTAACTAATTCAAAATTTTCGACCATTGATTTATTTCTGTAATCATCATTCCCTTCCACATCTATTTGATACAACTCGTCAATACTATCAATTTCTACAATAACATTGCTCATCTTTAGATTATTATATTTCCCATATGCTGCTTTTGCGATATCACTTTCACAATTCTTCTTCACAGTTTCAAGGTCATATAATATATCTAATTCATTATTTTCTTTACTCTGCATTAGTATTAATGCCATTCCTATTGTTATTCCTACAGATAATATTAACACTAAAAAAATAGCAAACTTTTTCTTTTTCATAGCTCCACCTCTAAACTTTTTATTATATATTAAGCACTCTCTATCCTTCCATCACTTATCTCTATAACCCTCTCACAAGCCTCTGCCACTTCCATATCATGAGTAATTATAATAACTGTCATACCCTGTTCATTTAATTCTCTAAATACCCCTATTATCTCTTGTGATGTCTTCACATCCAATGCTCCTGTAGGCTCATCTGCAAGAAGAATACTTGGATTATTAACAATAGCTCTAGCTATAGCCACTCTTTGCTTTTGTCCACCAGAAAGCTTGTTTACCTTCTTTGAAGCAAGCTCACCTATTCCTACTTTTTCCAATGCTTTTTTAGCTATGGACTTCTTACTTTCAAGTAACTTTCCTTTAGAAAAATAAAGTGGTATCATTACATTTTCTATAGCTGTATAGTCCTCCACTAATGCGAAATCCTGCATTACGATACCTATATCTTTATTTCTTATTTTTGCACGTTTCCCCTCTCCTATATATGAAATATCATCTCCATTAAGAATATATGTACCTGATTCAAAATCATCTATACAACCAATAATGTGCATAAGTGTTGACTTGCCAGCTCCTGACTTTCCTATAATAGCTACCATCTCACCATCCTCTATAGTAACAGTGACATCCTTTAATGCCTGGAATGCATTTACCTTTCCCTTGTTGTATGTTTTGTTTACGTTATTGATTTCTATCATAATTCTCCTCCTCACGTATTTCTTTATAACCTTACTATACAAAAAAATTCTTAAGAAAAAGTTGAGATTTTTCTTAAGAATTTCTTAATTTTTTTTAATTTTACTTAGAACATATAGCCTTTTTAATCTGTACAATAATAGAAGGTGCTAATGCAAATCCATAAATCATCAACAATTCTTTTACGCCAATGCTTGTTACCATAAATATTCCACTAAGGAATGGTACAAACAATACTATATGCAATAATACAAAGCCTACAATAAATGCTAACACACTTGTCTTATTTGAGAAAAATCCTATCTTAAATAATGACTGGTTACTTCTACAGTTAAAGCCGTGTAAAAGTCTTGCAAGACATATTGTTGCAAATGCTAATGTAGATGCCATAGCATCACTTGTTTCTTTTCCTATCATATAGATAATCATTGTACTTAATGCTATTACAAATCCTTCGAAGCCAATCTGCACAAGTGTTGCCTTATTAAGTATTGAGTCTCCCGACTGTCTTGGCTTTTCCTTAAGTACGTTATCTGAGCTTGCTTCCATACCAATAGCAATAGCTGGAAGTGAATCTGTTATAAGATTCATAAATAAAAGATGTACTGGGAAGAATGGTGTCGGCATCATAAGAATCGATGTTATAAGCACACATAAAATTCCCGCAAAATTTCCTGATAAAAGGTAGTTAATAGAATTCTTAATGTTTCTATATACGTTTCTACCTGTAATAACTGCCTTAACGATTGTTGAGAAGTTATCATCTGTAAGAATCATACTAGCTGCATCCTTAGAAACTTCTGTTCCTGTGATACCCATTGCTACACCGATGTCGCTCTGCTTTAAGGCTGGCGCATCATTTACACCGTCACCTGTCATAGCTACTACATCTCCGCGCTTCTGCCAAGCTTTTACGATTCTTATCTTATGCTCTGGAGCCACTCTTGCGTATACACTTATCTTTGTAAGCTTCTCGTCAAGTTCTTCATCGCTCATAGCTGTAAGCTCCTGACCATCTATAGAATAATCGCCTTCCTCATATATACCAATCTGTCTGGCGATACTTCTAGCTGTAACCACGTGGTCACCTGTAATCATTACTGGCTTGATACCTGCTATTCTACACTTAGCTACGGCATCCTTACTCTCTACTCTAGGTGGGTCCATTAATGATACAAGACCTACAAATGTTAATTCATTCTCATCCTCAAGAACGATTTTATCATTGTTAAAATTCTTATATGCAAATCCTAATACTCTAAGACCATTATCTGCACATCTCTGATTTTCAGCTTGAATAGCATCTAAATGTTCCTTTGTAATAGGTGTCTTCACGCCATTTACAAGAATGGTCTTACATCTGCCAAGAATAACATCTGGCGCACCCTTTGTATAAAGGTGGTTAATTGAAGATACACTCATAAGCTTTCTATCTGAATCAAATGGAAGCTCTTCTTTTCTTACTGCTGTATTTTTAAACTCTGTATCATTCTTTGTATATTCATTAACTAAATCTATAAGCGCAAGCTCTGTTGGGTCACCGATTCTCTGGTCTTCGGTGATTACAGAATTGTTACAAAGAAGACATGCTTTAAGGAGTACATTGTGGTCATGGTCCTTGCTATTTAAATCTGAAATCTTCATAAGCTTGTCGTAAAGATAAATTGTCTGTGGTGTCATCTTATTCTGTGTAAGAGTTCCTGTCTTATCTGAACAAATTACTGATACACAGCCCAAGCTTTCTACAGAATTAAGCTCCTTTATAATAGCATTTTCCTTTACCATCTTCTGTGTACTCATAGAAAGCACGATAGTTACAATTGAGCCTAATGCTTCTGGAATAGCTGCAACTGCAAGGGCTACTGCTATCATAAGAGAATCTAAAATAGTTTCTCCTGCCACAAAATAATTAAGACATAATACTACTACCGAGATTGCAAGGATAACAACTGAAAGCACCTTACTCATATCATCAAGGCTCTTCTGAAGTGGCGTCTTTCTCTCCTTTGTATCATTAAGCATAGTAGCTATCTTACCAATTTCTGTTTTCATTCCAATGTGTGTTACCACATATCTTCCTGTTCCATTAGTAACTAAGCTTCCAGAGAATACCATATTCTTTCTGTCGCCTACTACTACTTCGCCCTGGATGACATCTGTTATCTTATCTACACTTTCTACCTCACCAGTAAGGGCACTTTCATTTATCTGTAATGAAGAGCACTGGATAATTCTTCCGTCACCACTTACGATATCACCAGCTTCTATCTGAACGATGTCACCTACTGTAAGCAAAGTAGAATCAATCTCTGTAAGCTGTCCGTCACGTAATACTTTAACCTTTGGCACTGACAATTTCTTCAAGCTATCCAATGATTTTTGTGCCTTTAAGGTCTGTACAGTTCCAAGAATCGCATTAAGTGTGATAACTACCACGATAACAATTGCACTCTCTATCTGCTTGTTTAAACCAGATACAATAGCTGCAATTATTAAAATAATAACCAGCAAATCTTTAAACTGCTTTAAGAAAATCATTAATGGTGAATCGTTCTTTTTTTCTGCAAGAACATTTTCGCCATAAATTCCTAAATGCTCTGCCACTTGTTCCTTAGTCAAACCGTTAACTGATGATTTACATTCCTCTAGTACTTTTGATACTTCCTTTTGATATACCATCTTTTCCTCCAATCCACACATATTTAAAGCAGAACAAAGCGGACAAGTCCGCATCATCTCCCTAAATCCCTCTGTCTAGAGGGACTTGCTCCGCTTTGCGAGCCGAGCACGGTCAGCGTTAGCTGACATATTCTTCTCGTGCGAGTGCTCATCCTCGCGGAGCGTTTTTTA
>JAFQOW010000019.1 GCA_017412055.1 Lachnospiraceae bacterium
AGCAGAAATGATTAAGAGTGCTATAAAGCTACTTTTGACAAATAGATAAAACTGTTGTAAACTTGTGAAAACTAATTAGTGAAATCTTATATCTTAGGGTCTCTCTTTTATTTTCTAACTGACAGTAAATTTACTCCATCAATATAAAAGAAATAGTTGAATGCCTTTCGTTTATATCTTATAATATACATATCAAAAAAAGAGGTGTTGTGAATGATATACGGATATGCAAGATGTTCTACTAATAAAACCCTACAGGATGTTGACAGACAGGTGCGTGAGTTAAAACAACAAGGGGCAATAGATACTACGATTTACAAGGAGTATGAGAGTGGTACAAAGATAAATCGTGTAGAGTTGCAAAAACTATTAGATATTGTAAAAAATGGAGATACCATTGTTGCAACAGAGGTTAGTCGAATAACACGAAGTACAAAGCAATTATGTGATATAATAGAGCTTGCTAAAGAGAAGCATATTAAGTTAATACTGGGCAATTTTGTTGTAGATTGTAGGAGAGAACTTGACCCTATGACAGAGGGTATGCTTAAAATGATGGGTGTGTTTAGTGAGCTTGAAAGAAATATTACAAGTCAACGAGTGAAAAGTGGTATGCAAAATGCAAAGGCAAAGGGAAAGAATATAGGTAGACCTACAACTACGGTAGATGATATACCGAATATCTTTTATAAGCATTATCCTAAATATAAATGTGGAGATATAAACAAAATGGAATTTTCGAGGTTATGCTCACTTTCATATCCTACGATATACAAATATATAAAGATTGTGGAGAGTGCGTAAATGGATATATGTATATAATTGAGTAATATTATATATTATCCCAATAGTTTGTGTTTGCTAGACAGTTCAATGTACTATATAGTTGTGATAAATAACAATGAAAGGATGATTGCTGTATGAATGTTGTTATATATGCTAGATACTCTTCTAATAGTCAAAGGGATGCAAGTATTGAAATTCAACTTGAAGATTGCTATAAGTATTGTAAAGATAATGGATTAACAGTTGTAGAAGAATATATAGATAAAGCTTTGACGGGCAGGAGTGATAAAAGACCAAAATTTATGAAAATGGTTAAAGATAGCGCTAAAGGACATTTTCAAGAAGTTATAACTTATCGTTTTGATAGATTTTCAAGAGACAAAACAGATAATGTTATATATAAGAATGCGTTAAGGAAAAATGGAGTAAAAGTTGTTTCTGTTCATGAGCAAATTACTGATGACCCGACAGGAGCTTTTATAGAGAGCATTATAGAAGCGTATGGTGCGTTTTATTCGGCTGAATTGGCTCAAAAAGTTACTGATGGATTAGAGCATAATGCTAAAAATTTTTTATCTAATGGGACAAAAATGTTAGGATATATAACTGGTGCAGATAAAAAGTATCAAATTGACCCTGAAACAGCACCTATTGTAAAGTATATTTATGAAGAATATGCTAACGGTAAAACAATAGTGGAAATTACTGATTATTTAAACTCTAAAGGTTATAAAACTTCGACAGGTGGCAAATTTAATAAAAATTCATTGAGAACAATATTAAAAAATAAGCGGTATATTGGTTACTATATATTTAGGGGTGTAGAGACACCTAATGTAATGCCACGTATAATAAGTGATGAATTGTTTTATAAAGTGGCTGATATTATGGAGAAAAATAGAAAAGCTCCAGCGAGGTCTAAGGCAAATGTTGAATATTTGCTTACAACAAAGCTGTTTTGTGGACATTGTAAGGAAATGATGACAGGATATTCGGGAACAGGAAAAATGGGGGTTGTATATAACTATTATATATGTAATGGAAAAAAGAAAAAACTCTGTGATAAGAAAATGGTCAAGAAAGATTATATTGAGAATATAGTTGTAACTCAATGTAGAAAATACTAACTGATAAAAATATTAATAAGATTGCTAGAGAAGTGATGGCTATATATAGAATGTCATCAAAAAATGGCAAACTAGATGAGTTAAAAAAGCAACTGACTGATAATCAAAGAAAACAAAGTAATATCATTGAAGCTATAGCAGAATGTGATAACAAGGACATGCGACAGAACTTTTATACAAAGTTATCAAAGTTACAAGAAGAACAAAAAGGCATAGAAAAAGATATCATATTGGAAGAAAAAGCACAACCTTCATATGTAAATGAATCACATATAAAATTTTTCTTAAAGTCATTGCAAAAAGGCGATATTGATGATATAAATTATAAAAAGATACTTATAAATGTATTTGTAAATGCAATTATCTCTATGATGATAGATTGACATTGATTTTTAACTCTGGTGATGAGCCCGTTACAATTAGTGATAAGCTATTATCAGAGATTGAAGAGGACAACGATACCCAAAAAAGTTTGTTTTTGGATAAATCGGGTCCATTAAAAAGTAAAATAATAAATCAAAATGGTTTATTGTTTTACTTTTTTTCTTTACAAAACTAAAATGTTAGTTTAAACTATAATAAATTAATATACAAAAGGAGAAGAAGACATGGATAACAATTTTAACACACAGCCTAATAATATGCAGCAGCCAATGCAGCAGCCAATGCAGCAGCCAATGCAGCAGCCAATGCAGCAGCCAATGCAGCAACCAATGGGTCAGCCAATGCAGCAGCCAATGTATCAGCAGCCAATGGGACAGCAGATGTATAACCCAATGTATCAGCAGCCAAAGAAGAGCAATAAGGGTCTTATCATCGGTATCATTGCAGCGATTTCAGTTTTAGTTATTGCTATCGTAACTATAGTGTTAGTTCTTGTACTTGGAGGAGATAAGGGTTCTAATGGATCTAAGGGCCTTATCGGTACTTGGGAGTCAGAAGATGGAATTGAAATAACATTTAATAAAGACAACACAGGAACTATGAGCATGTATGGTGTGGATATGCAAATTACATGGGAAAAAGATGGCGATGAGCTTGAGATGACAATGTCATTTATGGGTGAGTCTGATACAGAAGAGATGACAATTGTTAAGTTGACATCAAAGACATTAATCTTAGCAGATGGATCTGGCTCGGAACAGGAATTTACTAAGAAGTAAATACATAGGATTCAAATTTAAAATGTGCATAAGTAAAAAATAAAAAAGGAAAAATAGAAGATGGATAATAATTTTAATCAGATGAATGACCAGATTAATGTAAATGGTCAAATGAACAATAATAATGCAGGAGTTTCTTCGATACTTACAGAAGATATTAAGTCATTTAATTTGACACGTACATTAATTGGTGCAGCAGCAGCATTAGTTGCAACAATTTTAGCAACAGTGCTTTGGGTATTTATTACAGGTATCACAGGAACATTAATGTATGTTCTTGGTTTGGCTGTAGGATTCGTAGGCATTTTTATATATGAGAAAATAACTAAAAAGGTAGATATTTTTGGTATTATAATATGTCTCGTTTTTGTACTTATAGCTATTTATTTTGGTGTAAGATATGGTTATATTTATTATCTTGCTAAAGAAGAAGATATGACTATAAAGCAAGCTAAAACTTTGTTTGAATATGCATATGATGTATTTAGTGAAGTTAAATCTGAATATGTAGGTCTTATGATTAAGAGTTATATTTTTAGTTTTGGTTATACAGTAATAGTATTTCTTCAGAAGTTTAATGTAATTAAGAAAAAATAATACATAAATTTTATAATGTATCTAAAGGGTTTCAATTTTTACGAAATTGGGCCCTTTTTTTTGTAGAAATAAAATATTATGGTAAATTTGCTACAAATAGTGTATAATATGAAAAGATATTTAAGGAGGTGATGTTGTGGATAGCAAAGCTATGCAAAAAATATCGTACGGTTTATACGTACTTACAGCTACAGAAGATGAAAAACTTAATGGTTGTATAGTTAATACTCTTACTCAGGTTACTTCTACACCAAATAAGGTTAGCGTGACGGTGAATAAAGCTAATTATACTCATGATATGATTAAAAGAACAGGTAAATTTACAGCTTCTATTATAAGTGAAGATGCAGATTTTAGTTTGTTTAAGCATTTTGGATTTCAGTCAGGCAGGGATGTAGATAAGTTTGCAGACTTTAATGATTATGAGGTCAACGAAGATGGACTTGCTTTTATAACAAAGGGAGCAAATTCCTATATTTCAGCTAAGGTTACTGACATGGTAGACGTAGGTACTCATACTATTTTTATAGGTGATGTGACAGAGATGAAGGTTATAAGTGATTATCCTTCAGTGACATATGATTATTATCATAAAAATATTAAGCCACAGCCAAAACAGGTTGGAACTACTGAAAATGGACAAGTTATCTGGCGTTGTACAATATGTGGTTACGAATATGTGGGTGAGGAAATACCAGAAGATTTTATTTGCCCATTATGTAAGCACCCAGCATCAGATTTTGAAAAGGTTATTAAGGAGGAAGAAAAAATGGCACAGAATAAGTACGCAGGAACAAAGACAGAGAAGAATTTATGGGAGGCATTTGCAGGAGAGTCACAGGCAAGAAATAAGTACACATATTTCGCTTCAGTGGCTAAGAAGAATGGCTACGAGCAGATAGCAGAGCTTTTCTTAAAGACAGCTGAGAATGAGAAGGAGCATGCAAAGCTTTGGTTTAAGGCTTTGGGTGAGCTTGGAACAACAGAGGAAAATCTTCTTCATGCTGCAGAGGGTGAGAACTATGAGTGGACAGACATGTATGAGAACTTTGCAAAGGATGCAGAGGAGGAAGGCTTCACAGAGCTTGCAGCACAGTTTAGAGGAGTAGCTGCTATAGAGAAGGCTCATGAAGAGAGATATCGCGCATTACTTAAGAATGTAGAGACTAAGGAAGTATTTGAAAAGAGTGGCGTAGTTATGTGGGAATGCCGTAACTGTGGACACCTTGTAATGGGAACAAATGCACCGGAGGTATGTCCTGTATGTAATCATCCACAGAGCTTCTTTGAAGTACGTAAAGAAAACTATTAGAGAATATAATTTGTATATTATTATGCCTCTATATTGTCATAATGGCAATATAGGGGTATTTTAGTTAATCATATTTACCATATAGATAGGATTTTATTCGACAATTATTGATATTTTATCTTTGGTATGATAAAATATTAAAGTGTTTTCCAATGATAAACATAGAATACAATAAAAGGAGAAGCTTTATGGAAAAATTATGGCAAGAAATAGTTGAAATATTGCCGATTTCACCCAATATGATACCACTTGCAGTAGCATTTGCGACTATAGTTATAGGTGCTTTGGGTATATTGGTACTTGGTTTTTCAACAGCAAAAATTAAAACATTTTCAGCAGGAGAGAAGGGAAAGAGTCTTATACCAAAAGAGACAATGGACAATCTTATAAATGCATATAATAAGATTTTTAGTACCTTTAATATGAAGGCGGCTGAAAATATGCTTACAGAAAATATGCATTACACAACAAAATGTACAGTTGAGGCTTTACAGAAGGTTGGTGTAAAGAAGAATATATCAGTTAAAGTCGATGAAGAAATGGCAAAGATAAGGGAGCAGCAGGCGATAAATATCGTTATGGAAGATGGTAAGAATGATATGACCATAGCTTCACTTCCTTGTGAATATACAGAGACATATATTGACACAGTTACAGATAAGAAGCTTTATTCAAGAACTGTTAAGGCAGATATGAATGTTGGTTTCCTTAAGAGTAATCAGGTGGAAAAGGATAAAGTAACATATTGTATTAACTGTGGTACTCCTATTGAGCCAAATGGTGATATGTTTGATTGTCCAAATTGTAAGTCTCATTATACAGCAGAGAATTATCAGTGGACAATCAATGATGTAACTATACAGGAGCGTTCAAACCTTCTAGTTGGAGTAATCTTGTTTGGTGTAGTTGGATTATTGCTTTTATCTGCAGCAGCAGCTATCGTACAAAGATTTTTATTTGGATTTATAGTTGTATGTATAGATTTACTTGCACTTGCTGGTGTATTGGCATATTTGGCATGGCTTAATAAGGCATTATCAGTATTTAAGTTTATGACAGCTGATGACCCATTATCAAGTAGACAGACTTTTATAAAGAGAATTACATATTTAGTTCGTACGCTTGAGATGGCTAGAGACTTTGAGCTTTCAAAGACAAAGGCATTTATGACAAAGGATTTATATGCGAAGATAGAAAAGGCTAATAAATATGATGAATTCTACCTTTTAGATTTCAATTTCAAAAATGCAGTACTTAGCAATTACAGAACAGAGGGCGAATATCGTCATGTAAATGTAAGAATGAAGCTTGAACAGATTATCTTACGTAAGAAAGATAAGAAGAAAAAGGTTAAATCAAAAACTAAAAAGCTTAATTATGCAGTTATGAAGCACACAAGTGCTATGACACAGGTAAATGAAAGCTATAAGACAATTACATGTAAGTGTTGTGGTGGAAATATTAATTTAACACTTGATGGAAAGTGTAAATTGTGCGGTGATAGCTATGATATCGCAATGTATGATTGGATATTGACAGATGCTCCAATTGAGCTCACAAAGTAGTATAGCAATTTAGAGTTAAGCTAAAAACAATAGATAAGAGAGGTATAAAAAATGGCATTAGGATTTATAGGTGCAGCATTTAGTGCAATCGGTGGAAACTTAAAGGATCAGTGGAAGGACGCGATAATGTGTGAAGACATGCCAAATAATGTCCTTATGATGAGAAAAACATCAAAGACAGGCGTAATCTCACATGGTAGTTCAATTATCGTTAATCCAGGACAGATAGCAGTAATTATTTCCGGTGGTAGAGTTGTAGATGCTACTGCTCAGGAAGGTGTTTACAGATATGAGGAAGGTGCTCCTTCATTCTTTGCTGGAGATTTCGGTGCATCATTTAAAGATATGTGGACACGTTTTACATATGGTGGTGGAAGACCTATTGAAGATTCAGTTTTCTACCTTAACGCTACAGAGATTTTAGACAATGGTTTTGGAACAGCTTCACCAGTTATGTATAGAGACTGGGAGCATGCAGTTATGAATGCTCGTATGGGTATTATGCAGCCTATGAAGGTTGATGTTAAGTGCTTTGGTAAGTATACATTTAAAATTGCAGACCCAGCAGTATTCTTAAGAGAGGTTGCTGGTACAGCAGATATATATGAGAAGGAAATGCTCTGTGATCAGATGAGAACAGAAGTACAGTCATCTCTTCAGTCAGTGCTTAACAGATTATGTGCAGAGGATTATAAGATTTTACCAATTGATCTTCCAAGCAAGACTGGATTAATTAAGCAGATTATGCAGGATGGCGTGTATGATGAAGATATAAGAAGAAGAGGTATCAAGATTGTATCATTTGCAATTGCTAGTATAACACTTACAGAGGAATCACAGGAGAAGATTGACAGATATGAAATCGGTGGAGATGTATACCAGCAGCAGGGTGTTATGACAGATGCATATGCTACAGCTATGGTAGATGCAGCAAATAATGCTAACGGTGCAGGTACAGGCTTCGTGGGAATGGGCATGGCTAATATGATGGGTGCACCAGCTATGTTTGGTAGTCAGATGATGCAGAATCAGATGCCTAATATGCAAGGTATGCAGCAGCAGAATGTGCAAAGTATGCAGCAACAGGGTATGGCGGTTCCTGGAGCTGGAACACAGCCACAGATGATGACACAGCCACAGATGGCAGCACCACAGGCAGCGCCAGCAGGAGCTACATGTCCAAAGTGTGGAGCAGCTGTATCAGGCAAGTTCTGTGCAGAGTGTGGTACTAAGATAGAAGCACCAGCTAAGAAATTCTGTTCAAATTGCGGAAAAGAAGTTCAAGGTAAGTTCTGTGCTGAATGTGGAACACCAGTACAATAATAATAGTTTTTTATTACCGCGAGGATAAAACCTCGCGGTAATATTATAATGTTTCAAGGAGAAATCAGATATGAACGAAAAGTTAAAAAGCTTAGGAGAAAAAGAGATAAAGCTTATTTGCAAGGAAATGGCCATTACAAAGGATGCTTTGTTTGAACTTGATGAGGATGGATTGATGGAAGTTTATGATGTGATATTGGATGTGGAGATGGAAGAAGAGATGAAGAATCCATCAAGAATGTCAGAAAAGGGAATGCTTGCATCTAATATTTTGTCGGTTATAGGGGACTAATTTTAAAAATGTGTAAATAGTGTGGATTCATTGATTTTTATGGGTATATATGGTATAATTTTACAAGTTAAATTGCCGATTTTATAGGGCAAGGTATAAAAATAATTAAAGTGAGGCAGAAAAATGGAAAACTTAAATGAAGAAATGAATGTGGAAGTTAAAGAGGAAGTTAGCGAAGAGGTTAACGAGACAGTAAATAATACTGTGGAAAAAAAGGATAAGGACAATAAGAAAAAGAAAAATTCCACTGTTATAGCTATAATCGCAGCAGTTGCATTTTTAGCAGTAGCAGTTGGTTTGTTAATGTTTATACATAGCACAAAGATAAAGGATGCTATAGATTCAGTGACAGGCAATAAGATTACTGTGGAGAAGAATGCAGATAAAGAAGTAGTTAAGCTTACAGAAAAGAAGGAAGATAAGGCTGTTGTTCAGTATGCTAAGCCTGACAAGGGTGATTTAATCGCACATATTAAGATTAAAGGATATGGAGAGATTACAGTTAGATTCTTCCCAGAACAGGCACCATTAGCAGTTGAAAACTTTGTTACACACGCTAAGGAAGGCTACTATGATGGACTTAAATTCCATAGAATTATTGAAGATTTTATGATTCAGGGTGGTGACCCAGACGGTACAGGTACTGGTGGAGATAGCATCTGGGAGAATGAGGAAGGAAAGTACATTCCTTTTGAAGATGAGTATTCTAAGTATCTTATTCCTATGAGAGGTGCTTTATGTATGGCTAACTCTGGTACAAATACTAATGGTTCACAGTTCTTTATCGTTCAGAATAAAGAATATATGATAACTGACCTTATGAATCTTAGAACTATGGGCCTTGACAGAGATTTGGTTGACTATTACAAGGAAAATGGTGGTGCATGCTGGTTATACCAAAAGCATACAGTATTTGGCCAGGTTATTGAAGGATTAGATGTATTAGATAAGGTGGCAGCAGTAAAAACTGATGGTCAGGCTGCACCTGAAAAGGATGTAATCATAGAGACAATTGAGTTAGATATATACTAAATTGGAGAATTTATGGCAGAGGATAAATATATCATAAATGGTTTTTCTTTTAAGAATAAATCAGATTATTTAGAAGCAAAAAATGAATATGATGGCGTGGAATATATGAGGTCCAGAACTAATATGAATAATCCAGCTAATGTATTTTCAGTATATAAAAGTTTGGTGGAAAAGGGATTGTTTAGTACGCCTATAGGACTGTCCTATTTATATGAACTGAGAGAGAATTTATCAAAGCATCCGGAATATGCCTCTAAGGTTGAAGAAATTCCTATTCCTGTAGCAGAAAAAGCTACAGGAAAGGGTAAAGGAAAGATTGGATTTAGTAAGAATAAGGAGACTTTATCTAGAAGTGATGTTATACGAAATATGAAAAAGTATGACATAGAATCTGTATATAGAAACAGATTTATAAGCTCGGTTATAGTTATAATAGTCTTAATTATCATTATGTTCTTTATTGTGATAATAACAAAGGATAGTAAGAATACAAATATCTTGAATTATAAGGCGAGAATTGATGCAGAATATGAAGATAAAGAAGATTCTTTAGTACAGTGGCAAAATCAATTGCAGCTTAGGGAAGAACTCCTAAAAGAGAGAGAAAGTGAGTTAGGAAATGAACCTTAGATTCAATAGGGAGGTACATTTATGGGAAAATTAAAAATTTTAGTGGTTGATGATGAAGCAAGAATGCGCAAGCTTGTGAGAGATTTTCTTGTTAAGAAGGATTATGAAGTAATAGAAGCAGAAAATGGTGAGGTTGCACTTAAACTGTTTGAAGAGCATGAAGATATAGCATTAGTTATTCTTGATATTATGATGCCAAAGATTGATGGCTGGCAGGTATGTAAGACCATTAGAAAAGATTCAAAGACACCGATTATTATGCTGACAGCAAAGGCTGAGGAGCATGACGAGCTTCAAGGATTTGAATTGGGTGTGGATGAATATATTTCTAAGCCATTTAGCCCTAAGATACTTGTGGCACGTGTGGACGCAATTCTTAGAAGAACAAATAAAGCGACAAATGAAAGTATAGTGAAGGTGGGCAACATAGAGGTAGATAAGCTTGCTCATATTGTAAAGGTATGTGGTAATGTTATCGAGTTAAGCTACAAAGAATTTGAGCTTCTTGTATATTTCATGGAAAACACAGGTATAGCATTATCGAGAGAAAATATTCTAAATGCAGTGTGGAGCTACGATTATTTTGGTGACGCAAGAACTATAGACACTCATGTAAAGAAGCTTAGAGCTAAGCTTACAGCAGACGCGGATTATATAAAAACTATCTGGGGTCTTGGGTACAAAATGGAGGTATAATCTATGAACACTTTGCGCCATTCACTTAGATTAAGACTGGCAGTTATTCTGGTTGGAGTAACTGCCGGTATCATTATAATTGGAACTTTTATAAATAGTGTATTCTTAGGGAATTATTACATAGCTACAAAGCAGGAAGAATTAGTAGATATGTATGACAGAGTCAACAGAATATATGGTTCATCTGAAGAACCGCAGGATACTATCGATAAGGAGGAATTTCAGTACCTTAGAGATAGATGTTATAACCTAGGAATTCAGATGATTATCGTAGATACTTCTTACGACATTTTATTTGAAAATGTTCCGAACAATGACAAAAATAACGTTGATAATGTGCTAGAAAGACTAAAAAAGCTAGTATTCAAGGTTGATAAGGAAAAGAAGACAATTCTAAAAAAGACATCTGATTATGAATTATATAAGTATGCTTATAATAAGGATGGCGGTATATATGTTGAGATGTGGGGTGAGCTTAAAAGTGGTCACCTGTTTTTAATGCGTTTTTCTAACGAATCTGTAATGGAAATAGTGAGTGTGGCTAATAAGTTTTATTTAAATGTGGGACTTATTCTTACTTTTATAGGAATTTTGTCTACAGGCTTCATAGCTACAAGAGTTACAAAGCCTATTAGAGAGCTTGCTGAGCTTTCAAAGAAAATGTCTAGGTTAGAGTTTGATGTAAAATATACAGGAAAAGCAACTGATGAGGTGGGCGTTCTTGGTGAAAGTATGAATGAAATGTCCTATGCTTTAGAGAAAACTATTTCAGAGCTTAAAGTGGCTAATAATGAGCTTAAACGAGACATTGCGAAGAAAACAGAAATCGATGAGCTTCGTAAAGAGTTTATATCCAATGTATCTCATGAGTTGAAAACACCTATCGCTATTATTCAAGGATATGCAGAGGGGCTTAAGGAAAGTGTAAATGATGATGCTGAAAGTATGGAATTTTACTGTGATGTAATAGTTGATGAGGCATCGAGAATGAATAAAATGGTTAGAAAGCTTTTGACTTTAAATCAGATTGAATTTGGCAATGTGGTTGCAGAATATGAACGATTTAATATTGTGGAGATTATAGACAATATTTTAAATCAGACTCAGATTCTTATAAAGGAAAAAGAAGCTATAGTTGATTTTGATAATACAAAACAGATATATGTATGGAGCGATGAATTCCAGGTAGAGGAGATTATCACCAATTATTTAAGCAATGCACTTAATCACCTTGATAATGAAAAAATCATTAAGATAGATATAGTAGAGCAAGGTAAGACAGTTAGAATTTCTGTTGAAAATACAGGTGAAAATATTCCTGAGGAATCCATTGGAAGAATATGGGACAAGTTTTATAAGGTTGATAAGGCAAGAACCAGAGAGTATGGTGGTAGTGGAGTAGGTTTATCTATTGTTAAGGCTATTGTGAAGTCCTTAAATATGGAATGTGGTGTGGAAAATACACCTCGTGGAGTTAAATTTTGGTTTGAGTTAGAATCAGATAGAGAAACTGTCAATGATATTAAATAAAGTGTTGAACTATTTTCTGAAAAATGATAAAATATACGTATATTTATATGTTTTCTATAATTTATTATAGATAAAGTTAGGTGAAGTATGAAGAGAAAAATTTTACTTGTTTCAATTGTATATATGTTAGCGAATATGTTGGGTTGTGTGGAGGCTATTGATTTGGACGAAGCACAGCAGGATAAGTTTGTAGGATATTCTGTATATTCAGTATTAGAGCATGATAAGAATTATATGGTTAGTCTTAATGAAGTGGAGGAGCCTTCATCAGAGGAAGAGAAGGATACTCAGGGTAATGAGAATCAGACACCTTCTAATACTGAAAAACCGACAACAGACAGTGGCGATAAGTTTCCTACAGGTTCAGATAAGCCTGTGGTAGACAATCCTTCAGTTACAACTACTATGGAGCGCGCATTGGATGTGGACGGTTTAGATATTAAGTATACAGGAGTTGTAGTTGATGATGTATATCCACGTGTTGAAGGTGAGCCAGTATTTGCATTAAAAGCATTTACAGGTAATAGACTTGTTGTATTAAAGTTTGACGTAACTAATACTACAAATTCAGATATGGCATTGGATATGTCATCTAAGAAGCTTACTATTAAGGGTATTTTTAATAAATCTATAAAGACAATAGCTCAGGTTACATTGTTACCAGAGGCATTGAATACATTTAAAGCAACCATTCCTGCAGGCAAGACAGTTCAAACTGTATTAGTGTTTGAAATGACAGAGACAAATGCAAATAATTTGACAAGTATTGTATTAGACATAAAGTCTTCCAAGGGAACTAACTCAGTAAATATTAAATAATTATTCATAGGAGGCGTAAAGCTATGGAAACAAACATCTTACTTGAAAATGGAACCAATGAATTAGAAGTGCTTGAATTTATGATTGGTTCAAATCATTATGGTATTAATGTTGCAAAGGTTCGTGAAATCATTAATTACCAAGAGGTAACACCTGTACCAAATTCTCATCCTGACATCGAAGGTATATTTATGCCAAGAGATAAGATGATTACAGCTATTAATTTACCTACACATCTTCATTTGCCAGAGTCAACAAATAAGGCAACTGATATGATGGTTGTCACTAATTTTAATAAGTTAGATGTTGCCTTCCATGTTCAGTCTGTATGTGGTATTCACAGAGTGTCTTGGGCTGATATTATAAAGCCAGACAGTACACTTAACGGTGATGATAATGGTATTGCCACAGGTATTATAAAAGTAAATGGCAAGCTTGTAATTATTCTTGATTTTGAGAAGATTATCACAGACATTAGCCCAGAGACAGGACTTAAGGTATCGGAGATTGAGCTTTTAGGTGAGAGAAAGAGAAGTGATGTGCCTATTCTTATGGCAGAGGATTCACCACTCCTTAGCAAGCTTATATTAGATTCATTACATAAGGCTGGATATTCCAATGTTAGAGCTACAGCAAACGGTGGAGAGGCATGGGAATTCCTTACTAAGTGCAAGAATGAAAATTGTATAAATGAGAATGTTAAATGTATCATTACTGATATAGAGATGCCGATTATGGATGGTCATCGTCTTACTAGACTTGTTAAAAATGATGATGCGTTTAAACATATTCCAGTAGTTATTTTCTCATCTCTTGTAAATGATGAGATGAGAAGAAAAGGTGAAGAGCTTGGTGCAAATGCACAGTTATCAAAGCCTGAGATAGCAAATCTGGTAAGAATAATAGACGGATTAATAGGTATGTAAGATTCATTAGTAAGGATTGATTCTTAGAATCAATCCTTACTTTTAGAGTAGTCGCAGTTCCTATGAACTACGATTATTTAAGTTTGGTATCTATAGATGAGAGGATAGGAAAGATGGAAGTTTTATCAAAGTGCAAGGAAAAAATACAGGAGGCTGATATCGTCCTTATGGGATTTGGACGAGAGTTTAACATAAAAAGAGAAGATGTATTAAAGGCAGAAGATAAATATACGCTTCTAAAGCTGGAAGAAACTCAGCTGACAGACTTAGAAAAGGAATGGATAGAGTTAGCTATTATGTATGATTGCCTAAACAGTGGTAAATGTGCTATTATAGAGACGAGAAAATCTCTTTATAATCAAGTGGCTGATTATCTTTCATCTATGAATAAGAACAATTATTTTGTAGTTACTACATGCTTTGATGATGTGATTACATATTCTTCATTTGATAAGGATAGATTAGTAGCGCCATGTGGAACTCTTAAATTAATGAAGTGTGATAGAGGATGCTTCAAATACGTATATGAGACGGATAAGGTGTATGAGAATATAAATGGGATTTTGAATAATTACTACAAGGATGGTTATGTAGATAAGGAAAAAATGGTTGATGAATTGCGCGATGCTATGCCACAGTGTCCTATGTGTAAGCAGGTTATGAGCGCAAATATAGTCAAATCAAATAATTATTCTGAGGAAGGCTATAGAGAACAGTGGGATTCCTATATGAGCTGGCTTCAGAAAACATTAAATAGAAAGTTAGTTATGCTGGAGCTTGGAGAGGGCTTTGATACACCTACAGTTATCAGATGGCCATTTGAAAAGGTTGCAGCAGTTAACAATAAAGCGACACTTATAAGAGTTAATGAAAAAGTGTGGCAGATATCTGAAGATATAGAGGCGAAAGCACTACCACTTAATATGAGTGGAATCGCATTTGTCGAAGAAATAGTTAAGTAGCAATATGGAGGTTTAAGATGTCAGATAAGAATAAAACACCAGAAGAAGATTATCTTGATAGTCTGCTTCGATCCATTACTGGTGGCGATGAAGCAGATGATGAATTATTAGATGACAATTTTATAACTGAAGATATGGATTTTGACAAGGATGCTAGCGGTGGAATATCAGAAGAGGATTTCTTATCAGATTTTGAAAAAGAATTTTTCGGTGGAGATATAGAAGGGGACAAGGAGAGTTCTTCTTCAAATACTCAGGCTGAGAATATGGATTTTTCATTTGATGAGGAAATTATGGGAGATACGGCTAGTTTCTTTGATGATGCTATTAAGGAAGAGCCAGAAATCAATATTCCTGAGTCAGAGGTGGTGACACCACAGGCTATAGCTACTGCAACTGTTAAGGAGGAACCAATTAAAGAGGAGTCTGTAATCTCTGAAACTGTCAAAGAAGAACCGGCAGTGGATAATTCTTCTATGGAAGCTTTTGCGGATTTATTTGAGGAACCTGTAGCAAATGAACCAGAAACTCCATTTGGCGCTGAGGACATTATGAATGTCAGCGAAGAACAGGCTATGGTAGATGAGGCTATCGCCAGTGGGGATTCCTCTGTGGAGGAGGACCTAAAGGGCTTGTATGGTATTCTCGGAATGGGAGATACGGCTACAGCCTTACCAGATGATATAGAAGATACTCCTAAGAAGAAAAAGGGATTCTTCTCTAAGAAGGATAAAAAAGAGAAAAAGGAAAAGAAAAAGAAGAACAAAAAGAAAAAAGATTTAGAGGAAGAAATCGCCAATACTATAGTAGTGGAGGGCGAAGGACTAGAGGATTTCGATTTCTCAGATATTTCACTAGATTCATTAAGTATGACAGAGCCTGAAGCGGATTCTGTGGGGGCAGCACTTGATATGTCAGGAATTGAAGGTGATTCACAGAGTGGTGACTCAGGTTTAGGCTTTGATGATTCTATCTTTGACAGTATGGGAGAGGATGGCGGAAATGGTGAACCTATAGTGTTTGATGGAGATTCGTTTGGTGATGAAGTAAGCTTTGATGATGAAGTAGACGAAGAAGCAGAGCTTAAGGCTCAGAAAAAGAAAGAAAAACAAGAAGCCAAAGAGAAGAAGAAAAAAGAAAAAGAGCAGGCGAAGAAGGAAAAGGCTGAGGCTAAAAAGAAGAAGGCTGCAAAGAAGCCTCCAAAGCAAAAGAAGATAAAGGAGCCAGATGAGATTATAAAGATTCCTGGTGTGTTTATCGTATTTGCTCTTTCATTTGTGATAATTGTCGTATTAGTTGCTAAGATTGGTGGCGATTATTATGCATATAATGAAAAGTTCTATGAAGCAGTATCCTTATATGTATATGGCAATGAATTAAAAGAGGGAGAGACTCTTGATAAGGAAAAATATGAGAGTAAGTTTAGCGATGCCTATGATCTTATATATGGATTAAAGATGAAGGAAAAGGATCATCAGGTATTCTATGACCAGCTCACTACCATTGAGCTTATGGATTGTCATTATCAGGCATATAGAAGCTTTATGATGATGGAGGATTATGCTCACGGTTTAGATTCTCTTATAAAAGCTATTAAGATGTATGATAAGTATCAGAATGAAGCCAGAGACTTAAAGTGCTTTGATGAGATGACTGTAGTATTAGGTTGGGTTGACACAGGGCTTAATAAAACCTATGGAATTACACAAAGTGAGGCGAGAGAGCTTTCTATGATAAGGGATGATGATGATTATGCTGTAAAGGTTAGAGCTATAGCAGCTAAGGCAGAGGAAGCTCATAATAAAAATAAAGTAGACGAGGAATAAAAAAATGATAGCAATCATTGATTACGATGCAGGAAATATAAGAAGTGTTGAGAAGGCATTTAATTTCTTAGGACATGAAACCATAGTGACAAGGGATAGAGATATTTTGCTTAGTGCAGACAAGGTTATCCTTCCAGGTGTAGGAAGCTTTGGAGATGCCATGGATAAGCTTAACAATTATAAGCTTGTCCCTGTTATAGAAGAAATTTGTCAGAAAAAGACACCATTTATGGGCATTTGCTTGGGCTTACAGCTTTTATTTAAAAGCAGTGAAGAATCTAAAGGTGTAAGTGGTCTCGGTATTCTAGATGGGGATATCGTTAGATTTTCAGATGAATTTGGTTTGAAGATACCACATATTGGTTGGAATTCGTTGGAGATTTCTAAAGATGGGAGATTGTTTAAGGACATTAGTAATCAATCATATGTATACTTTGTTCACTCTTATTATCTTAAGGCAAAGGATGAAGCTATAGTTAAGGCTACATCTTCCTACGGCAATTTAATCCATGCGTCTGTGGAGAAGGACAATATATTTGCATGTCAGTTCCATCCAGAGAAAAGCGGTGAGGTAGGACTTAAGTTATTATCTAATTTTGCAAATTTGTAATAGACAGGAGTAGAATAAATGTATACAAAGAGAATTATTCCATGTTTGGATGTAAATAACAATAGAGTTGTAAAGGGTATAAATTTTGTTAATCTTAAAGATGCAGGTGACCCGGTAGAGGTAGCAAAGGCATATGATAAGGCTGGTGCAGACGAGCTTGTATTTTTGGATATCACAGCATCCAGTGATGCGAGAAAGACAGTTATAGATATGGTAAGCCGTGTAGCAGAGAATGTATTTATTCCATTTACTGTGGGTGGTGGTATAAGAACTGTTGATGATTTTAAAGAGATTTTAAGAGCTGGTGCAGATAAGATATCTGTAAATTCAGCAGCTATAAATAATCCAAATCTTGTGGCAGAAGCAGCAGACAAGTTTGGTTCTCAGTGCGTAGTGGTAGCTATTGACGCAAAGAGAAGACCTGATGGTGGTTGGAATATTTACAAAAATGGCGGTCGTATAGATATGGGTATCGATGCCATAGAGTGGGCTAAAAAGGTATGCGATTTAGGCGCTGGCGAGATACTTCTTACAAGTATGGATTGTGATGGTACAAAGGCTGGTTATGATATTGAGCTTACAAGAGCCATAGCAGAGCAGGTATCTATTCCAGTTATAGCATCAGGTGGTGCAGGAACTATGGAACACTTCTATGATGCGTTTACTGTAGGCAAAGCAGAGGCTGTGCTTGCAGCATCTTTATTCCATTATAAGGAGATGGAGATAAGAGATTTGAAGAAATATTTACAGGAAAGAGATATTCCAGTAAGATTATAAAAGAAGATTATATAACGGCAAATTATATAAATAGGTTATATAGTTTGCCGTTGTATTATAGCTATGGTTTGATGGAGGAAATGATGATGGATATCAATATAAATGAAGAATGGAAAAATGCTTTATCAGAAGAATTTGAAAAGCTATATTTTAAGAAGCTGTGGGAGCAGGTAACAGAAGAATATAAAGTAAATGAAATATTTCCACCAAAGGAGGATATATTTAATGCCTTTAATTATGCACCACTTAGTAAAGTTAAGTGTGTGATAATCGGCCAAGACCCATATCATAATGTAGGTCAGGCTCATGGCCTTTGCTTTTCAGTAAAGCCAGGCATAGCCATCCCACCATCCTTAGTGAATATATATAAGGAGCTTCATGATGATATAGGTTTTCAGATACCAGATAATGGATATCTTGAAAAATGGGCGAAGCAAGGCATATTAATGCTTAACACAGTCCTTACAGTGCGAGCCCACGAAGCAAATTCTCATAAAGGTTTAGGTTGGGAAAAGTTCACAGATGCTGTTATCAAGGTGCTTAATGAACAAGACAGGCCAATAGTCTATCTTCTTTGGGGAGCGCCAGCCCAGAAAAAAGCAGCGAAGGTAGATAATCCAAAGCATTTACTTTTAAAAGCACCGCACCCAAGCCCATTATCCTCATATAGGGGCTTCTTCGGTTGTAAGCATTTTAGCAAGACAAACGAATTTCTCGTACAAAATGGATTGCAAGCTATTGAATGGGGTATATAAAAATCCTAGTGTAGATTTATATGTACAAATTTATATTATGATTTTCACATACTACGAATATTTGATTTTCTAAATACTTTGATTTATATGTTGGCTACAAACGTGACCGTCGTCTAACAAATCGCAGTTGCTTTGCAACTACGATTAAACTCGCCATCCGTGGCTCAGAGACGACTTTTCCCAACATCGTGTTGGGAAATCACTGGTTAAAAACAAAGTATTAAGAAAATCTAAACATTCTCCGCTATCGTGAAAATCATAATACAAATTCTGTACATAATATAAATCTATACTAGGATTTTCTATTAAAATTCCATATAAAAAAGGAGCGTAAGCTCCTTTTTTATATGGAATTAATTTAAGTTTTTGTTAGCCGAAGCAAGCATAAGCTTGATTCTGTTAAGCTGATTTACCTCGCTGGCACCTGGATCGTAATCGACAGCTACAATATTTGCTTCTGGATGTAAGCGGCGAAGTTCCTTTATTACACCCTTACCTACTACGTGGTTAGGTAGACATCCAAATGGCTGTGCACAAACGATATTTGGTGCGCCTTCATGGATAAGCTCAAGCATTTCTGCTGTAAGGAACCATCCCTCACCAGTCTGGTTACCCTGAGATACGATTTTCTCAGCCATCTTTGCAAGTACTCTGATATCTGAAAGAGGAGAGAAGTGTTTGCTCTTCTTAAGCTCTGAATTAACAGTTCTTCTCATAAATTCAAGTGCTTTGATTGCCAAATTTGATATTCTAGCAGATTTCTTAGTCATACCAAGATGCGATGCCTTGAAGTTTGAGTTGTAGAAGCTGTAGAAGAAGAAGTCAAGTAAGTCTGGCATAACAGCCTCAGCACCTTCTGATTCAAGTAATTCTACAAGGTAGTTATTAGCTGAAGGAAGGAATTTAACAAGGATTTCTCCTACGATACCAACTCTAGGCTTAACAAGGTTTTCATCAATAGGTAATTTATCAAATTCGCGAATAATACCTTTAATATTTTTCTTGAATTCACCAAATCCAAAGCCATCTTTAGTTAGGGATTCAATACATTTTGCAACCCATTTTTCATGAAGAGCGTCTGCTGAGCCTTTTTCAAGCTCGTATGGACGCATGCGATATAAGCAGCGCATAAATACATCACCGTATATAATAGCTTGGATAGCTTTTACGATAAATGTAGGAGTGAACTTGACACCACTGTTTTTCTCAATACCCTGTACACTTAGGGAAACAACTGGGATATGTGGCAAACCAGCCTTCTCAAGAGCTCTTCTTAAGAAGCCTACGTAGTTAGATGCACGGCATCCACCACCAGTCTGAGTCATAATAATACCGATTTTATTTGTATCATATTCTCCCGAAAGAACAGCTTCCATCATCATACCTACAACGATAAGTGAAGGGTAGCAGGCATCATTGTTTGTGTACTTAAGACCTATATCTACTGCACGCTTACATTTAAGCTTATAATCAGGGTCCTTTGTATCAGCCTGAAGTATTTTTATATTCAAGCCGGCAGCTTTGATAGCTGGCTCCAATAATTCAAAGTGAATAGGTGACATCTGAGGTGTTAAAAGTGTATAGCCTTCATTTTTCATTTCCTCAGTGAATTCAACTCTATTAATATTTGAAGGATGTATATCACGTTTTATATTTCTTTGCTCACGAACTCTCAATGCTGAGAGAAGTGAACGAATACGAATACGGATAGCACCTAAGTTATTTACTTCATCAATTTTTAATACTGTATATATCTTACCTGACTTTGTGAGGATATCATTTACACAGTCTGTGGTTACGGCATCAAGACCACAACCAAAGGAATTGAGCTGTACTAAATCAAGGTTTTCTGTTGTCTTAACATAGTTAGCTGCTCTGTAAAGTCTTGAGTGGTACATCCACTGGTCCATAACGATAAGAGGACGTTCAACCTCACCTAAGTGAGAGATTGAATCTTCTGTAAGAACTGCTATACCGTATGAGTTGATAAGCTCTGGAATACCGTGATTGATTTCTGGGTCAATATGATATGGTCGACCAGCTAATACGATACCACGCTTGCCTGTTTCATTGAGGTATTTGATAGTTTCTTCACCCTTTTTACATATGTCAAGTCTTGCTTGGTCCATTTCGTCCCAAGCCTTTTTACAAGCTTCTTTAATTTCAGCTGCAGGGATATCAAATTCCTTTGTGAATTCTTCTACAAGACGCTTTTCGATAACCTGCTCATTTGTCATAGCCATAAATGGATTTAAGAAACGAATCTGCTCTGTTCTTAATTCTTCTACGTTATTTTTAATATTTTCTGCGTAGGAAGTTACGATAGGGCAGTTGTAGTGGTTATTTGCATCTGGTGTTTCATTACGCTCATATGGTATACAAGGATAGAATATGGTATCTATTCCCTGCTTAATAAGCCATGATATATGACCGTGGGCAAGCTTGGCTGGGTAACATTCTGATTCACTTGGAATAGATTCTATACCTAACTCATATATTTTTCTTGTTGACTGAGGAGATAATACAACCCTAAAGCCTAACTCCTTAAAGAAAGTAGCCCAGAATGGGAAGTTTTCATACATATTAAGTACTCTAGGAATACCGATAGTACCGCGTTTTGCTTCATCTAAGCTAAGTGGCACATAACCAAACATACGCTTATTCTTATAATCGTAAAGATTTGGAATCTTTTCTTTGTTCTTTGTACCACCAATACCACGCTCACAACGGTTACCTGTTACAAACTGTCTACCGCCGCTAAAGCGATTGATTGTAAGGAGACAGCTATTTGTACAACCCTTACATCTTGTCATAGATGTATCGAACTTTAATTCATTGATTTCATCAATTGAAAGCATAGATGTAGATGTCTTATCGCTTTCATTGAAACGCTCTCTGGCTATAAGAGCAGCACCGAAGGCGCCCATAATACCTGCAATATCTGGTCTTACAGCATTACAGCCTGATATAGTCTCAAAGCTTCTAAGTACGGCATCATTATAGAAGGTACCACCTTGAACTACTACATTTTCTCCTAAATCCTTAGCATCTGTAATCTTTATAACCTTATATAAAGCATTCTTAATAACGGAATATGCAAGTCCTGCTGAGATATCCTCCACAGTTGCACCTTCCTTTTGGGCCTGCTTAACATTTGAATTCATAAATACTGTACATCTAGAACCTAAGTCAATAGGGTTAGATGCAAAAAGTGCAGCCTTGGCAAAGTCCACGATAGAGTAGTTAAGTGACTTTGCAAAAGTCTCTATAAATGAACCACATCCTGATGAACAAGCCTCATTTAAAAGAACGCTATCAACAGTATTGTTCTTTATCTTTATACACTTCATATCCTGTCCACCTATGTCTAAGATGCAGTCTACATCAGGATTGAAGAATGCAGCTGCGTAGTAGTGAGATACAGTTTCTACCTCACCTTCATCAAGCATAAGAGCAGCCTTGATAAGAGCTTCGCCGTAGCCTGTTGAACATGAATATGCAATCTTTGCACTCTTTGGTAAAAGTGAATATATTTCTTTTATAGCCTTTATAGTTGTAGCAAGTGGGCTACCATTGTTTGAACTATAGAATGAGTAGAGCAAGCTGCCGTCCTCGCCAACTAATGCAACCTTAGTTGTTGTGGAACCAGCATCTATACCCATATAGCAATTTCCTGAATATGTAGCAAGGTCACCCTTTACAACCTTATGCTTATTATGTCTTATAGTAAATGCTTCATAATCTGCTTCTGTAGCAAATAATGGGTCCATTCTCTTTATTTCAAATTCCATTTCAATTCCATTGGAAAGCTTTTCTATAAGTGTATCAAGTGATACATTTACTTCTGGATTGTGATTTAAGGCTGCGCCAGATGCAGCAAATAAATGTGAATGCTCTGGAGCAATAATCTGGTCTGGACCTAAGTTTAATGTACGTATAAACGCCTCCTTAAGCTCTGTAAGGAAGTGGAGTGGACCACCTAAGAATGCAACATTTCCCTTAATTGGCTTACCACAAGCAAGACCAGATATTGTCTGATTTACAACTGCCTGGAAGATTGATGCAGATAAGTCTTCTTTTGTGGCACCCTCATTGATAAGTGGCTGAATATCAGTCTTTGCAAAAACGCCACAACGAGCAGCTATAGGATATATAGCCTTATAATTCTTAGCGTATTCATTTAAACCAGGGGCATCTGTCTGAAGAAGTGAAGCCATCTGGTCAATAAATGAACCTGTACCACCAGCACAGATACCATTCATTCTCTGTTCAACACCATTTGTAAAATAGATAATCTTTGCATCCTCGCCACCAAGCTCTATAGCTACATCTGTTTGAGGTGCAAAATCTTCAAGAGCAGTAGCAACTGCTACAACCTCCTGAACAAATGGAATATCTAAGTGCTTAGCAAGTGAAAGTCCACCAGAACCTGTTATAGTAGGTGAAAGTGAAAGCTCACCAAGGGAAGCCTTAGCTTTACTAAGAAGACTTGCAAGAGTCTCCTGTATATTTGCGTAATGTCTTTCATAATCTGAGAAAATTATCTTGTTATCATCGTCCAAAATAGCAATTTTTACTGTGGTTGAACCTATATCAATACCAAGTCGTTTTGCTGCTTTCTTTAATGTTTCCATAGTATATATTCTTCCTTTCATATGTGAAGAGAATCTAAAAAAGATGTTCTTCCAATAATCGTAGTTTCTATAAACTGTGATTTATTGTCGAAAAAAGTCGACAATCCAATACATTATAATATAGTAGGAAGTAAATTTCAAGATGTGAAATGTATATGATAAGATTTGGCAGAAAATGCATAGCTTGATGTATGTGGGGATGTTCTAAAAAACAATCTCACTAGCCTTGCGACTTGAGAATATATTATAGTAAGAAAAACCAGCTTCCTTTAGTATATTAACTGCATCATCGAAGTTTGCGCCCAAGTCTTCCGGTATATGTGAATCAGAACCGACAGTAATTATCTTTCCTCCTAGCTCTTTATATCTTTTGATAACCTGTATATTAGGGTTTGTATCAGCTAAGCCACAACGAAGAGGAGAAGTATTGATTTCTATACCTTTACCCTTTGAAATAAGCTTGGTAAGTATAGTGTCAAATAATTCGCCATATTCATTGTAGTCATATCTTTTTTCAGAAGGTGAAACTGGGGCATAGCGCATCATATAATCAAGATGACCATATACATCAAAATTATCAAAGACAGTAATATTTTCAATGATTGATTCTAAATATTCTACCATAGCATCATGTACAGGACGATTTTCAAAATACTCTTTATAATAAGGGTCGCGTCCATTTATAACATGGGATGAGCCAATGATAAAATCAAAATCGTATGAATTTACAAGTGAGTTGATTCTTTGGGCATATTTTGGTTCTAAACCACATTCAATACCTACTGACAAGCTTATTTGGTCTTTATATTCAGCTTTTTTCTTAGTCATATAGTCAAAATATTTCTCTATGTCAAGTTCAAATAAACCGTTTTCAAATTGGAAATCATTATGGTCTGTTATGGCCATATGCTTCATTCCTTTAGATATGGCACTTTGAATAACTGCGTCAACGTTTGCCTCTGAATCACCAGAAAAGCAAGTGTGTATATGAAAATCTGCTATCATAATTGAAAACCTCATTTCTGTGAAATATATAAATTAGTGCGTTTATTAATTTTTGTAAAATAAACAAAATATATTATATCACAGTTTTATCATAGGGTGAAGAAGTAAAATTAAGGGTAGGAATATAAAATCCTAGATAACGTATAAGAATAATTTCAGATACATTAAAAGAAGAAAATTTTAGGTATAAAATCTCTAAACTATCAAGCACATGATTGACATTTAAACCTAAGACAAGGTATATTATTTAGTAGAAAACAACGTGGGCGCAATTCAAGAAAGGAATGAAAAAAATGTTACAGTATGTAAATAATATTTATCTTCAGGTAGTAAGTGTACAAAGCAAGCCAAATGGTGTGCCATCAACGGTCTATTTAAATATGCATGATAGAAGCGGTGGCGATTTGAAATTTATCGGTCAGATGAGATTTAATTTTGATCCGACATATTCAAAAAATCCTATGGAAATACGTATGTCGTTTAACTCATATGATAATAATACCTTTGATCCGCTTGGTAAGAATTTACTGGAAGATATCATAGTTGCAGGATTCTTATGGATAACACTTGATAATCACTATACATATATGTTCCAACCAAGACCATATATGGTTATACATGACTATGCAGAGGATTCTAGTAGAATGCATCTTATCAATGAAGTAGCAAGGGATATATTGACTAGATTACAATGCGATAGAAGAGAAAATAATGTTTATGTATTTTCTAAGGATAATACAAGCAGATATTTATCTGAAAAGCTTGCTCAAGGTAACAGGGGTTAGAAGTATAAAGATTAGTTAATAAAATCATATAAGTAATATTGCATAAAATTTGATGAAAATTGACAATTTATTTGTAAGCTTTATAAAAGGATAAAAAAGCCCTTGATATTTTTAAATAAATTATGTAAAATAGAATGCAGTTGGATGTTTTTTTAACAATCTTACAAAAAATACTATTTTTCTATTACAGGAGGAAATAAAACAATGGCAGTAAAAGTTGCGATTAATGGTTTTGGACGTATTGGACGTCTTGCATTCAGACAGATGTTTGGTGCTGAAGGATATGAAGTAGTTGCTATCAACGATTTAACAAGCCCAAAGATGTTAGCTCATCTTTTAAAGTATGATTCATCACAGGGTAAGTATGAGAAGGCTGATACAGTTACAGCTGGTGATGATTCAATCACAGTAGATGGAAAGGAAATCAAGATTTACGCTTTCCCAGATGCTAACAACTGCCCATGGGGTGAACTTGGTGTAGACGTAGTACTTGAGTGTTCAGGTTTCTACTGCTCAAAGGATAAGGCACAGGCTCACATCAACGCTGGTGCTCGTAAGGTAGTTATCTCTGCTCCAGCAGGAAATGACCTTCCTACAATCGTTTACAACACAAATCATACAACATTAAAGGCTGAGGATACAATTATCTCTGCAGCTTCTTGTACAACAAACTGTTTAGCTCCTATGGCTGACGCTTTAAATAAGTATGCAGCTATTCAGTCTGGTATCATGGTTACAATCCATGCTTACACAGGTGATCAGATGACTCTTGATGGTCCACAGAGAAAGGGCGATTTAAGAAGATCACGTGCAGCAGCAGTTAATATCGTTCCTAACTCAACAGGTGCAGCTAAGGCTATCGGCTTAGTTATCCCAGAGTTAAACGGAAAGTTAATCGGATCTGCTCAGAGAGTTCCAACTCCTACAGGTTCTACAACAATCTTAACAGCAGTTGTTAAGGGTGCTGACGTAACAGTTGATGGTATCAACGCAGCTATGAAGGCAGCAGCTAACGAGTCATTCGGTTACAATGAGGACGAAATCGTTTCTTCAGACGTTATCGGTATGAGATTTGGTTCATTATTTGATGCTACACAGACAATGGTTTGCAAGATTGATGAAGACACATATGAAGTACAGGTTGTTTCTTGGTATGATAACGAGAACTCATACACAAGCCAGATGGTTAGAACAATTAAGTATTTCTCAGAGTTAGCTTAATTTATAAACTGTTAGAATAATCGAAGTTACAAAGTAACTACGATATGGCAAAGACCTAAAGGGGTCCGGTTCCCAACGGGACCGGCCCCTTATTTATGATATAGGAAAGTTCTCTGAACTTCCTATATCATAAATAAATGGTTCTGTTAAGGACCTATTTATATATTTCAACATGAAAGGAGCAGAATTATGCTTAATAAGAAGTCAGTAGATGATATTAATGTAAAAGGTAAAAGAGTATTAGTTCGTTGTGATTTTAACGTTCCATTGGATGCTGAGTTAAACATTACAGATGAAAATCGTCTTGTAGCAGCTCTTCCAACTCTTAAGAAGTTAATTAATGATGGTGGAAAGGTTATCCTTTGCTCACATCTTGGTAAGCCAAAGGGAGAGCCAAAGCCAGAATTATCTTTAGCACCAGTTGCTAAGAGATTATCAGAGCTTCTTGGTCAGGAAGTTAAGTTTGCTGCAGATGCAGAGGTTGTAGGACCAAACGCTAAGGCTGCAGTAGAAGCTATGAATGATGGCGATGTAATTCTTCTTGAAAATACACGTTATAGAGCAGAAGAGACAAAGAATGGTGAAGTATTCAGCAAGGAATTAGCTTCACTTTGTGATGTATTTGTAAATGATGCATTCGGTACAGCTCATAGAGCACATTGTTCAAACGTAGGTGTTACAAAGTTCGTAGACACAGCTGTAGTTGGTTACTTAATGCAGAAGGAAATCGAGTTCCTTGGCAATGCTGTTAACAATCCTGTAAGACCATTCGTAGCTATTTTAGGTGGTGCTAAGGTTTCATCTAAGATTCCAGTTATCGAAAACTTACTTGATAAGGTAGATACACTTATCATCGGTGGTGGTATGGCATATACATTTATGGCTGGCTTAGGTCATCCAGTAGGTAAGTCATTACTTGAGGAAGATTATAAGGAATATGCTGTTAATATGCTTAAGAAGGCAGAGGAGAAGGGTGTTAAGATGCTTATCCCAGTTGATAACGTAGTAGCTGATGACTTCTCTAACGATGCTAACTTCAAGACAGTTGACCTCGGTGGAATTCCTGATGATATGGAAGGTCTTGATATCGGACCTAAGACAGCAGAGCTTTTTGCTAATGCTATCAAGGATGCTAAGACAGTTGTTTGGAACGGACCAATGGGTTGTTTCGAAATGCCTAACTTTGCACATGGTACAATCGCAGTAGCTAAGGCTTTATCTGAAATCGATGCTACAACAATTATCGGTGGTGGTGATTCAGCAGCTGCTGTTAACAACTTAGGTTTCGGCGATAAGATGACACACATCTCAACAGGTGGTGGTGCATCCCTTGAGTTCCTTGAAGGTAAGGAGCTTCCAGGTGTAGCAGCAGCCAACGATAAATAATGTGAAGGTAACGAGCCCTTCAAAATGGAATAAAGAATTAGGAAATAAGCTTGCTTAATTTCCTAAGGATTTATTTCATTTTAGTGGGCGACCGCCCACATTGAGATAGATTTCTGAAAGAAATCTATCGAAGGGGCGAGTGCTATTATATATAAACAAAAATAATAGGAGAAAATAACAATGGCAAGAAAGAAAATTATTGCTGGTAACTGGAAGATGAATATGACTCCAAGCCAGGCAGTTGCATTAGTAAATGAGTTAAAGCCTTTAGTGGCAAATGATGAAGTAGATGTAGTATTCTGTGTTCCTGCTATCGATATTATTCCGGCTATGGAAGCTGCAAAGGGTAGCAATATCTGTATCGGTGCAGAGAATATGTACTTTGAGGAGAGCGGTGCTTACACAGGTGAAATCGCTCCTGGTATGCTTACAGATGTAGGCGTTAAGTACGTTATCATCGGTCACTCA
Organism: Lachnospiraceae bacterium; assembly: GCA_017412055.1. Lineage (GTDB taxonomy): Bacteria > Bacillota > Clostridia > Lachnospirales > Lachnospiraceae > SVEL01. The sequence goes on from JAFQOW010000019.1 coordinate 28,228, forward strand.
GAGAGAAGAGAATACTTCGCTGAGACAGATGAGACAGTAAATAAGAAGGTTCTTAAGGCTTTCGAGCATGGTATTACACCAATCATCTGCTGTGGTGAGTCTTTAACACAGAGAGAGCAGGGAATCACAATTGACTGGATTCGTCAGCAGATTAAGATTGCATTCCTTAATGTAACAGCAGATCAGGCTAAGACAGCAGTTATCGCTTACGAGCCAATCTGGGCTATCGGTACAGGTAAGGTTGCTACAACTGAGCAGGCTCAGGAGGTTTGTGCTGCTATTCGTGAGTGCATCGCAGAGATTTATGATGATGCTACAGCAGCAGAAATTCGTATTCAGTACGGCGGAAGTGTTTCAGCAGCAAGCGCACCAGAATTATTTGCACAGGCAGATATCGATGGTGGTTTAGTTGGTGGTGCATCACTTAAGCCAGACTTTGGTAAGATTGTTAATTACAATAAATAATAAAAAATAGTATTTTTTTGTCAGGCCTCATCCTTGATTATCAAGGATGAGGTTTGATGCTTAAAATGTGAAATATGGTTATGAAGCTAGCTATAATGGTTTAGTAGGTGTTTTTATGGAAAAGAAGGATTATTTTGTTATAAGAAATAGTGATGGCGAGGATAAGTGGGATAAACCTATCATAGTCGCTGAAGATATAGATGAGTATTATAAACGACTTCCTGACAAGCGATTATTTGATATTCCAAGAGTTGTTCTGGTGGAAGAGGAAGATGCATATGTGCTTATAAAAAATAATTGGAAATATGATGATTTGGATATGAAAAAGTGCCGCAATGTAAAGGGACGCCTTTTTGTTGTGGAAGATATAGAGTATTTGAAGGTGGGAGCAAGGGATTATGCCAACATAAGAATGGTGACGGAAGAAGATTTGCCAAGTAATATAGTAATAAGGGATATTTAGAAAACAGAAAAGGTCTGACATTTCGTCAGACCTTATTTAGTGCAGTTGAAGGGACTTGAACCCTCATCCAAGTAATTGGACATGAACCTGAATCATGCGCGTATGCCAATTCCGCCACAACTGCAAATACTGTAAACCAGCAAAAATTATTATATCCAATGCAGCAAATAAAGTCAATGAAAAAGACAAAAACCAAAATAAATTAAGTCATTAAAATATTTATAAAAAAATTGAAAATAATTGTTGACAATTCAATATACATTTGATATTATATCCAAGTCGGGTTTGAGAGATAGTTCTTAAATCAGATGGTATGCGGAAATGCTGGAATTGGCAGACAGGCATGACTAAGGATCATGTGTCAACAGACGTGAGGGTTCAAGTCCCTTTTTCCGCACTTGAAAGTAAAGGTTGTCTAGCAGTTAGACGACCTTTTTTGTTTACACTTTCAGCCTTTTAATATTGTATTATAAAACAAAGCCATAGGTTATCTAAATAATAACTTATGGCTTTGTGTGATTTTATGTTTATTCTGAGAAATATTTATCTTTTATATGTTCCACTGGCATTTCCTTTCCAGTCCATATCTTAAATGCCTCAGCGCCCTGATAGAGAAGCATATATAATCCATTAAATGTATGACATCCATTTTCTTTAGCCATTTTTAATAGCTTTGTCTCTCTAGGATTGTAGATTACGTCAGATACAACTAACCCCTCATGGAAGAAGGAAGTATCGTCTATAATGCAGTTATCCACCTTTGGAGCCATACCCACAGAAGTTCCGTTTGTTAAAATATAGCTTTCGTCAATACTTTTCTTAAGAGATGTCTTGTCGGCGATATCGTAAAGGGAAGCCTTACAAGATGTTTTTTCATTGATTGTATCTACAAGCTTTACAGCTCTATCCCAAAACTGGTCCTTTAAGCTGAATACATTTATAGAGGCAACACCGTCTAAAGCTGCCTGAACGCACACAGCAGTAGCAGCACCACCGGCACCCATAAGAGTCATATTTTTACCAATGATATCATAGCCTGCATCTTTTACAGCCATCATATAGCCGATTCCGTCAGTGTTGTGTCCTGTTAATATGCCATTGTCATTAACTACGGTGTTTACTGCGCCTATCATAGAAGCGGCAGGAGAGAGCTTATCAGCAAGTTCACGCATAAGATTTTTATCAGGCATAGTACAGTTAAAGCCGCGAACGCCTAATGCCTTTAGACCGTCTACAGCAGTTTTTAAAGTGTCAGTACCTACGTCAAAGCATAAATATACGTAGTCAAGACCTAATTGTTTGAAGGCTTCATTATGCATAAGTGGCGATATGCTGTGGGCTACAGGAGAGCCTAGCAAACCAGTTAGTACTGTATGTCCAGTTATATTGTTGCTCATATATATACCTCTCTTTTTCTTATAAAATATAAGTATGTATAAATTTCTATATGAAATCTTCCTTAAAACTTATAATAAGACAAAATTAAAATCATGTCAATTATTTATCCATTTAAAGTGATAATACTTTAAGATAAAAGTGATTGGGTGGTTGATAAAATGTATCGTTAGTGTTAAAATAGTTGTGGGGAAAGATTGGAGAAGCGTATGGGAAATAATGAATTGTTAAGTGAAAAGGAAGCATTAAAAAAGCTTCTAAAGGAAGAAAAAAACAAAAAAAAGAATAAAAAAGCTAGACGTGATGCATGGACAGCGGTGGCTGTTATTGCATTTATTATGCTGATTTTTGTAGGCTTGTCTTTTTATAAGAATAGTAATATAGAGATAAAGGAATATTCAGGAAAAAGTCAAGCTAAGCAGCATGAGAAGCAGGAGAATACTAAAAAGGTTATAGTAGGTCTAGGAGTATTATGTTCAGGAATACTTGTGGTTGCGTTAGTTAATAGAAGTAAAAATAAGCCAACGGAAATTTCTACAAATGAGATGAAGAAATTAGAAGAGCAAAGACTTAATGATGCAAAAGCGAGAGTGGAAGCGGCTAAGAGAAATCGTCTAGATGAGGAGGCTATGAACATAACACCTAGAGGCAGAACTAGAAGTGAAAGTGTTAATTCACCTACATATAGTAGGGGCTTAGGGGAAAGAAATCATTTTAATGACTTAGATATGGAAGATAGAGAAGCGTATTTGGAAAGACGAAAAAAGGAATATCAATATTATATGGATAATGATATGGATGAAGATTTAGATGCTTTTGATGGTATGGAAGATGTAGAGAGCGATGCATACATGAATAAAAGATACATGGCTCTTCGAAATAAGAAGTGGATTCGCTTTGAAATAGGTATAGCTGTATTAGCGATTATTTTTACTATTATTATTTTGTTACTTTAGGAGACTGGTTAATTATGAGTATAACTATAAAAAATGTGATTTTAGGTGATGGGAAGACAAAGATATGTGTTCCTATTATTGGAACAAGTGAACAAGACATATATAATCAGGCAGAAGAAATCTCTGGTTTAGAGGCCGATATGGTAGAATGGCGTGTTGATTTTTATGAGAATGTAATGGATACGTCTAAGGTGTTGGCTCTTGCTATGAAATTAGACGAAATCTTAAAGGAAAAGCCTATATTATTTACTTTTAGAACAAAATCTGAAGGTGGAGAGAAAGAGATAAGTGTTGAAGAATATAAAGCTTTGATTAAAGCGGTTATCAGACAGAATATTGTAGGTGCTGTGGATGTTGAAGTATTTAAGGATGAAAATATTCTTGAAGATATTGCAGCATTTGCAAAGGATTATGACTTAAAGATTATAGCATCTAACCATGATTTTGATAAAACACCAGATAAGGAAGAGATAAAGAGAAGACTTAAATTGATGAAAGCTAAGGGAGCGCATGCGTCTAAAATGGCTGTAATGCCAAATAGCACAAAGGATGTGTTGACATTGCTTGAGGCTACTGAGGAGTTACATAGAGAAGATAAGAATATGGTGATTATCACAATGTCTATGGGAAAATTGGGACTTATCAGTAGATTAGGTGGTGGTGTATTTGGCTCCGCGATGACTTTTGGTGCTAGAAATGACCTGGGAGCATCAGCACCAGGACAGATTCAGGTTGGAAAGTTAAAAAATATATTAAATGTTATTGAAAATTAATAGATGACAAAATAGAAACTTATTTATACTAATAAATGAAGGATGGAAAATAGAGATGAATGGTAATATTATGCTTATAGGCTTTATGGGAGCAGGAAAGACAACTGTATCTAAGGAGCTTAGTAAGATAACAGGGAGAAATGAGCTTGATATGGACGCTTACATAGTGGAAAAAGAAGGAATGTCCATATCTGATATGTTTGAAAAATATGGGGAGGAATATTTTAGAGCAAAGGAAACTCAAAGTCTTATAGAGATAATGGAGAAAAATGATTTGATTGTCTCATGTGGAGGTGGGGTTGTAGTTAAAGATGAAAATGTAGAACATATGAAAAATGGCGGTGTTATAGTTCTTTTAACAGCCACACCAGAGACTATATTAGAGAGAGTTAAGAATTCTACTGACAGACCTATTCTTAATGGAAATATGAATATTGAATTTATTACAAATCTTATGAATAAAAGAAAAGAAAGATATTTATCTGTGGCGGATGTTATCGTAGCAACTGATAATAAGTCTGTTTCAGAGATTTGTGACGAAATAATGGATAAAATTTCAAAAAAATAGTTGAAAAAAAGTATGTCCTATTATAGAATAGGTGTAGATTATGCGCAGTAGTCCTAATAAATAAGGATTTCGCGATAAATTTTAGGAGGAATTATAATGATTACAGCAGGTGATTTTAGAAACGGTATCACAATAGAAATGGATAACAATATCTACCAGATTATTGAATTCCAGCATGTTAAGCCAGGTAAGGGTGCTGCTTTCGTTAGAACAAAGCTTAAGAGTATCACAGGAAATGGTGTTATCGAAAAGAGTTTCAGACCAACAGAGAAGTTCCCACAGGCTCGTATCGACAGAAGAGAGATGCAGTACTTATATTCAGATGGTGATTTATTCAACTTCATGGATACAGAGACATATGAGCAGATCGCGTTAACAGAGGAAGCTGTTGGCGATGCATTAAAGTTTGTTAAAGAGAACGAGATGGTTAAGGTATGTTCACACAATGGTAATGTATTTGCTATCGAGCCACCATTATTTGTTGAGCTTGAGGTAACAGAGACAGAGCCAGGTTTCAAGGGCGATACAGCTACAGGTGCTACAAAGCCTTCAACAGTAGAGACAGGTGCTACAGTTTATGTACCATTATTCGTAGAGACACACGATGTAATTAAGATTGACACAAGAACAGGTGAATACTTATCCAGGGTGTAAGCCATTATGAGCCACGAAGGACAAAAGTCCTTTGTGGCTCTTTTATCATATTGACTTTTTTTTCACTATAGAGTAATATTTCTATATCTTATTTTTTTATTTTATATTTCAAATAATCCTTTTAAACCCCAAATGATTAATGGAATATTTAGATTTTTGTGACAAGGTGAAGCTAAAGCTTCAGGAAATGGTAGATGAAGGTGCCACTGTGCGCATTCAAAAGGTGCTTAAGAATAATAATATAGTTAGGTATGCGGCGGTGATTTCAGAAAAAGATAATAATATATCACCGTCTATTTATCTTGAAAATTTTTATGGTGATTATATTAATGGTCAGAGTCTATCTAGCGTTTGTAGAGAGATTATACAGGTTCACGAAAAATATAAAGATGGTTTATCATTAAATATTGATGAATATTTTGATTATAATTGTGTCAAAGATAAATTATATCTTAAGCTTATTAATCGTAAAAAGAATGAAGAGTTTTTGAAAAATATCCCTTATAGAGCGGTGTATGATTTGGCGCTTATTGCGTATATTGCATTGGATGAAGCAAATAATGGGCAGGCAACCATAACAGTTACAAACAGGAATTTGGATATATGGAAGGTGTCAAAGGAGGAAATGTTTGAAGCAGCATTTTTAAATGCTTCGGAGAATGCGCCACCTAAGTTAGAGAAGATGACATCTCTTATGAGAAAGCTTCTTAAGGAAAAATGTTTTGATATGGAGATGGATGAAACAGAGGAAGATATTGACAGCGTTATTGATATGATAGAGGAAAATGAAGGCAATGTTATGTATGTTTTATCTAATAATAATAGAATTAATGGTGCTTATTGTATGATTTATGAGGAATATTTAAGAAAGTTTGCGGAAAGTATAAATAGTGATTTATTTATTTTGCCTAGCAGTATTCATGAAGTGTTGCTTATGCCTATGTCTTGTGGCATTACGAAAAAAGAACTAGAATGTATGGTGAGAAGCATAAATAGTAGTGATTTAAGTCCAGGGGAAGTGCTTTCTGATAATGTTTATGAATTTTACAGAGAATCTGGTATTTTATGGGAAAATAATGATGAATAAATGCATCTAGCAGGAATCGAACCTGCATCTCACCCTCCGGAGGGGTGCGTTATATCCATTAGACTATAGATGCATAGCTTAGATATTATACACTTTATTTTTGCTTGAACGCAATAGTTTGTTGATTTTTTTGTAATAATTTGATAAAATAATGTTGAATTGTTTTATTATCGAGAACTGAAAGAATATTGTTTGACAAGGTTGGGAGAAAATCAATGAAGAATAAATATACAAAACATAATAATAGAAATAGAGAATCAGCTAAGAAGGGCAACAGAAGAGAGAATGAAGCTTTAGAGAATAATCAAATAGACACAAGCTTTATTGATAATAGTTTAATAGAACAGATTGTTGCTTCAGAAGATGAGTTTGAAATCGATATAATCGGTGGAGAAGCAATTGATGATGATGATTTCGAAGTGAATACTATAGATATGTTAGATGATGAGCAGGATGAAGATTTGGCGAATAGAATATCTATGTACGAGAATATGGATGATGACGAGGATGAGATAAAGGAATTTATCAGCCGTGATTATGATGTGGTATCTGAAAGCAGAAGAAGAGTTAATCAGCCGGGCAGAAAAAAGAATCAGGATAGAATAAAGCCTGCTAAGCCAGTTAAGGAGAAAAAGAAAAAAGAGCCTAAGGTTAGGGCCGAGGGCAAGGATGACTCAAATGTTTTAAAGACATTGTGGGATAGGTGGACAAGATTGTATGAGCTATATAAATCTGGAATTTTGTACGGAACCTTAGGAGGTTTGGCGATTATTCTTATTATTACTATTATCGTCTTACCAAAGGGTGAATCAGATAATGGTAAAACAAAGGGAACTACACAGATGGTTGCTGAATTTAAAACAGATAAGGATGATGGTTCTACAAATGATTCAACAGAGGCAACTACACCAAAGCCTATTACTATGGCGGATTTAAAGGCTGAAGCGGAAGATTCGGAGATTCATAAGCTTGTAACAGGTTTTATTGATGCTGAGAGAATTAAGCTTGATGAAGCGGCAGCTAAGGCGTATTTGGATAATGATTCAAACTATAGTCTTGAAAAGCATAAGGACAGAAAGAGATATATAGAGGCATATCAGAATATTAAGTGCTACAAATTTGATTACATCTCAGAGGATATGTACTATGTGTATGTTTCTTATGATTTAAAAATTTTAAATATTGATACACCAACTGTAGCAGGTGAACCATTAGTTGTTAAGTATGATAAGTCACAGAAAAAGTATTTCATCCATAATATCTTAGAGGGTGAAGCAGGTGATTTGCTTATTGCTTGGAATGCGCCAGAGGTTAAGGTGTTAAATGAAGATGTCCTTAGAAGATATAACGAAGCTATAGCTAAGGATGAGGATTTAAAGAACTTTTTAGATATTATCAATAATAAGGTTGAGTCTACTGAAAAAGCCAGTGGGGAAAACGAGACTACTACAACTGCAAATTAAAAATTAATCGCTTAATAGAAGAGATACTTGGGTTGATAATCTATTAAGCGATTTTTTATGATATAGGAAAGTTCTTTGAACTTCCTATATCATAAAAAACGCTCCGCGAGGATGAGCACTCGCACGAGAAGAATATGTCAGCTAACGCTGACCGTGCTCGGGCCAATTCGCAGTTGCAAAGCAACTACGAATAAGTCGCAAAGCGGAGCAAGTCCCTCTAGACAGAGGGATTTAGGGA
>JAFQOW010000048.1 GCA_017412055.1 Lachnospiraceae bacterium
ATCTAAGCAGAGATCAGATCTCGGTGCTGTTCAGAACAGACTTGAGCACACAATCAACAACTTAGATAACGTAGTAGAGAATACAACAGCAGCTGAGTCACGTATCCGTGATACAGATATGGCTGAAGAAATGGTTAAGTATAGCAACGTTAACATCCTTGCTCAGGCTGGACAGTCAATGCTTGCTCAGGCTAACCACTCAAATCAGGGTGTGCTCTCATTACTTGGTTAATCATAAAACAAATATATAAGTTTGATATGATTACGGTTGCGAGATAACCTAACATCATTTCTAGGCATATATGATGCCCCGCCAAGAGGCGGGGCATTTATATATTGAAAAAAGATAAAACATTAGTGGATTGAAGCAAAAGAGAGTTAATATATAGAGATTTTGCAATAAATATAAAACAATTTAGAAAAGGAAAAATATGGTCGATATTATGAAGGATGAAGAGAAAGAGTTATCAGCTTTGCGTACAGAGACAGATTTTATAAAGTATATAATGATACTGAAAAGATTGGCAAATAGATACAGTATTATGGTGGTTTCGGCAGATACACCTTCAGGTCCTTTTTTTACTAAAGAAATTGCCCAAATGTATATGGATATAGGATTTGAAGTTGATTTACATAATAAATTTAGATGTAGTTATGCGGCAATTCTTGATTTAGGTAAAGTAATATTTGAAAAAGTGGCTGAAATAGAAAAGGTTCAGAAATGTATTAAATTAGATAATTGTGAAGTTGAAGTGGAAAGTGTTGGTTTTAATGCGCCTCATACAATTGATAGTATTGTAAGGATAAATGGAAAAAGGTATTCAAATGGCGGAAGAGGATTAAGTTTTGTTGTATATGATAAAGATAATAATAATGTAGTGGATGTAGTGCGTTTTGATACGTATAGTCAAAATTTTGTGTGTTATCGACCTTCACAGATAAAAGAAGGGCTTGAGAAATATATTTCAGAACATCCCGATGTAACATTGCTTGGTTTTAGTTGGCCTGCGTTTCCGACAAGTAATTTAACAGACAATGAAAAGTTTATATTACAACATGCTGTAAGTAGGGGGTTAATTCTTGAAAATTTAGACAAGCCTGTTTTTGCAATAAATAAATACTATAATATAGATGATATTGTTGAAGTATTAAATGCACCAAAGTCTTACCATGATATAAATGGTGTGAGAAGATTTGAAGATACGTATGGAAAACGTGTAAACATACGAGGGGGCCATCGTGTTACTGTAAATCAACCGGAAAATTATAAAAGAACAATTTATCTCGTTGGTGGATGTACTGTGTTTGGGGTTGGTGCAGCTGATGAACATACAATTGCTTCTTTTTTACAGGATTTATTAAATGATATATTTCCGGAACTAGGAATTTGTGTGCAGAATTATGGATTTTATCTTGCTGAACTGCAAGATGCTAGGTCTAATGAAGAATTAAAAATTTTAAATGCTCTACCGGTTAAAAAAGGTGATATTATCCTGTGGGGATTGGGCAGTGTTCCAGGAATGCCGTGTATTGATGCGTCTAAAATATTTCAGAAAGATAGAGAATTTGAAATATTTATAGATAATATGCATTATACACCCCATGGCTATGTATCAATAGCACAAAAGCTTTTTGAAGGACTTATGGAATTAAACTTATTAAACAATATGGATAATTATAATATTAGCAGTGAGAAGGAAACTTATGGTTTTAAATGGGAAGAACTTCATGAATTAGAGGACTATAAGAAACAGCTTACAGATTTTTATACTGAGATGTTTTCAATAACAATAGGTTCTGTAGTTATGAATTGTAATCCATTTACACTTGGGCATCGTTATCTTATAGAACAAGCACTGAAAGCGTGTGATTATTTAGCTATTTTTGTTGTGCAGGAAGATAAATCCTTTTTCTCTTTTGAAGACAGGTTGCGCCTTGTAAGTGAAGGAGTTGCAGATTTACCAAATGTTATGGTGATACCAAGTGGACGATTTATCATTTCATCACTGACATTCTCTGAGTATTTTAATAAATCGGAGTTACAGGAAAGAGAAATTGACACTTCCAATGATATATTAATTTTCGCAAAAGAAATTGCACCTTGTCTACATATTACAAAACGATTTGTTGGGGAAGAACCACTTGATAAAGTTACAAAGCAATACAATGAATCTATGAAGAAAATTCTTCCTGAGTATGGAATAGAGTATATTGAAATTCCAAGAATAAAAAGTGATGAAGAAGTGATAAGTGCTTCTCGTGTAAGAAAATTATTAGAGCAAAGGGATTTATTGTCTATAAAGAAATTAGTTCCAGAATCAACATTTAAATTTTTAAGAGAACAATTTATGTAGACTTTATGAAATTGCGATGGAGTTCTAGTTATAAGAAATGAGGAATAGATTAAGCGAAGAATATATATTTTATTTGTTTAGAAAATGCATATCATAAATAAAAAGTAAAAAATGTTAAAAAAGATATCAAGAACTTTTAGAATATGCCGATATAAGAAATAAGAGGACATTAAAAAAGTATAGCCTAGAATACAAGTATTGATGTTCTAATCCTTTTTTGACCTATAGACAAAAAGGAAACAACTAATTAACAATGGCAAGGATGCCATTATACCAAGCCTGACGGAGATACCGCAGGTAGAATTCAAGGAGGAATTATTATGGTAGTACAACACAACATGACAGCGATGAACGCTAACAGAATGCTCGGCTTAACAGCTAGCCAGCAGTCAAAATCTACAGAAAAGTTATCTTCTGGTTACAGAATCAACAGAGCAGCAGA
>JAFQOW010000020.1 GCA_017412055.1 Lachnospiraceae bacterium
ATGCTTATTATCCACCTGCCTACATAACTTATCGGCTTGGCCGATTAACTCTCGCGCAGCGAGAGTAGCCAAGCCTCTTCAAACAGTATTTCGGCAGGTGGGCATTATCTTTGACGCGGGATGTTGAAAACTTAACGAAAATCTGCAAGAGTTGTCCATTGCCCTGCGAACAGCACCTAGCTAAAGGATGTGTTTTATCGGAAATATCACACAGTAATAAACTTGTATCAAGAGGGCATTTAGCAAATCACGGGTTCATCAAAACAGCGGTGAAAAATAGATGGATATTCGTAGCAGCATATCATTATCTATAGGCAGAAAATCGTCAGTAATATCTAAAATATTCCGATGATGAGAGTTATGTGTACTGTGTGAATTGAAGGTTGCTTAATTAAACTTGCGATTAGGTGGGAATTGTGGTACAATCTACTATGTTTTTATGATAATGGGATAGTTGTGTCCTGAGATAAAAATAATAGGAAAGAGTGCTAATATGACAAGACTAATTATTGTTGGTGCAGGGGCATCTGGAATGATGGCTGCCATAAGTGCTGCAAAGAATAATAAGGATATTGAAATTGTTATTCTTGAGCATGGTATGAAGCATGGCAGAAAGATTTTAGCTACAGGTAATGGAAGATGCAATCTGACAAATAAAAAATTGGATAAAGAGTGCTTTAGAAGTCACGATGGAGAATTTATTGATAGCTGGCTTAAGGAATGTGATACAGATAAAATTATAGATACATTTTTTGAGTTTGGCATGTTGACCTATGATAAAGGAGGATATATATATCCTTATTCAAGACAGGCTTCAACTGTCAATGATATCCTTATAAAGATGTGCGAAAGCTTAAGTGTTAAGTTTATATTTGATGCACATGTTTTAGATGTTGAAATATGTGATGATAAGACATTCAATGTGATGACTTCTGTGGGTTTTGAAGAAAACGGTGTTCGCAAGAAAAAGAGAGAAACCTTTATGGCGGATAAAGTGATATTAGCCTGTGGAGGTAAGGCATATTCAAGTCTTGGAAGTGATGGCTCGGGATATAAGATGGCAAAAAATCTTGGAATTAAAATGATTCCAACGGTTCCTGCCCTTACAGGCCTTAAATGTAGAGAGAATGTATATAAGCTTGGAGCAGGTGTGAGAACTAATGCAAAAATTTCTTTATATGTTGACCATGAGATGGCTTGTGAGGATGAAGGTGAATTGCAGCTTACGGAATATGGAATATCAGGAATTCCTGTATTTCAGGTTTCAAGATTTGCTTCTTATGGCTTGTTAGATGGGTGTAAGGTTCATGTAAATATTGATTTTATGCCAGAATATACAGATGAAGAGATTAAAAGGAATATAGAATTGTTCAGTGGTATGGGTCATCATTCTATTGGGAATGTATTAGATGGAATGATAAACAGTAAGCTTAAGGATTTGATATTAGCTCATTGTAGAATAGATGCTTTATCTTATGTGTCGGATTTATCTATTGAGGAAATAGATAAAATAGTGGCAAATCTTAAATGTTTTTACTCGGTTATCACTGAAACTAATGATTTTTCCCAGGCTCAGGTCTGTGCAGGTGGTGTTCGTCTGTCTGAAATAGATATGAATTTTCAGGTTAAGAGAATACCAGGTTTATATATAGTGGGAGAGCTACTTGATGTGGATGGTATCTGTGGAGGTTACAATCTTCATTGGGCGTGGCTTTCAGGATTAATAGCAGGAAGAGATGTATAATGATAAGAATTAGTCAGCTTAAGATACCTTATGAGAAATCTTTAGATGAGAAAAGTATCTTAATTAATAAAATAGCAAAAAAACTTAATATTGCTAAGAATGAGATAACATCTTTTTCTATTGTTAAAAAGTCAATTGATGGCAGGGAAAAGCCCGATATATATTTTGTATATTCAGTTGATGTGACTTTGGAAAATGAAGGAAGACTTAAGGCTAAGGTGTTTGGTAAAGATATTTCCAAGGTTACAAAGACAATGTATAATTATAAACCTTTAAAAACAGTAGATAAGACAGGTGAAACTGTTATAGTTGGAATGGGACCAGCAGGACTTTTCTGTGGATATTTCTTAAGCTTATATGGCTATAAGCCACTTATCATAGAACGTGGTAAGAAGGTTGAAGATAGACTTAGGGATGTAGAAAGGTTCTGGGAAACTGGGATTTTAAATGCAGAATCGAATGTTCAGTTTGGCGAAGGTGGTGCTGGTACTTTCTCAGATGGTAAGCTTAATACTATGGTTAAGGATAAGTTTGGAAGAAACAAACTTGTTCTTGAAACTTTTGTAAAGTTTGGTGCGCCTATTGAGATTACATATGTGAATAAACCGCACATTGGAACAGATGTGTTAAGCCAAGTGGTTTCAAATATGCGCAATGCCATATTAGAAAATGGTGGAAAGATACGATTTGAAACTAAGCTGACAGACATAATGGTTGATGATGGTAAGATTTCAGGGATTATTGTCAATGATAATGAGCATATAAAAGTAGATAATCTTGTATTAGCCTTAGGTCATAGTGCCAGAGATACATTTAAGATGCTTTATGATAAAAAGCTTTATATGGAGCCAAAAGCATTTGCAGTAGGTGTACGTATGGAGCATAAGCAGGCTTTGATAGATGAAGCTATGTATGGAATGAAGCATGAGGATAGCGTGGATGGTATACTAGGAGCAGCTGATTATAAACTTACAGCTCATGCATCTAATGGAAGAAGCGTATATTCCTTCTGTATGTGTCCTGGTGGATATGTAGTAAATGCTTCATCGGAAGAAGGTATGCTGGCCGTAAATGGTATGAGTTATAGTAGGAGAGACAGTGAAAATGCTAACAGTGCAATTATCGTATCTGTAACACCTGAGGATTTTGAAAATAATCATCCATTGTCAGGAATAGAATTTCAGCGAAAGCTTGAAAAGGCAGCGTTTAATGCAGGTAATGGTAAAATTCCTGTTCAGACTTATGGAGATTTCAAAAAAGGCATCAAATCTACAGAATTTAATGAGATTGCCCCTATAACTAAGGGGAATGTGGAATTTGCTGATATAAATGAAATATTGCCTGAAAGCCTATGTGATGCTTTAAAGGAATGTATACCAGTTTTTGGTAAATCCATAAAAGGCTTTGATGATGATAGCGCACTTTTACTTGGAGTTGAAAGTAGAACTTCATCGCCTATACGCATTACTAGAGATGAAGATTTGATTGCAAATATAAAGGGTATATACCCCTGTGGTGAGGGTGCAGGATATGCCGGTGGTATCACATCGGCTGCTATGGATGGAATAAGAGTATTTGAAGCTATTACTTCATAGGAAAGGAAATGTTATAGAAAATGATAAATAGAGATGCTTTAAAGGACAAGAAAAGAATAGTTGTAAAGATAGGTTCGTCTTCATTGACACATAAGGAGACAGGACTTCTAGACTTTGAAAAGCTAGAAAAGCTTGTAAGAGTGCTAACAAATTTAAGAAATAAAGGAAAAGATGTTGTACTAGTATCATCTGGAGCAATTGCTGTGGGCAGAAAGAAATTAGGACTTAAAAAGGATGATATGACATTATCTAAAAAACAGGCTTGTGCAGCTGTTGGACAGGCACAGCTTATGATGACTTATCAAAAGATTTTCAGTGAGTATAATCAGCCTGTTGCCCAGATTCTTTTAACAAAGATTACTATGATGCAGGAAGATAATAGAATCAATGCTGAAAATACATTTTTAGAGCTTTTAAGCTTAGGTGTTATTCCTATTGTTAATGAGAATGATACAGTATCCACATACGAAATTCAGTTTGGTGATAATGATAGACTGTCAGCTTTAGTTACTGCACTTACAGGCGCTGACCTGCTTATTTTGTTATCAGATATAGATGGCTTGTATACAGATGATCCGAATGTCAATGAGGATGCCAAATTTGTAGAGGTTGTTGAAAAGCTTGATGATTATTACATGGATATGGGTAAAGAAACGAGCAGTAGTCAGGTAGGAACTGGCGGAATGAGCGCTAAACTTGTAGCTGCTAAGATTGCTACATATTCAGGGGCTGATATGGTTATAGCCAATGGTTCAGATGTGAACGTTATCAATGCTATAATGAATGGTGAGAATGTTGGAACATTGTTTATGGCAAATAAAAAGGAAAATTTTGATTTGTCTGACGAGGTTTAATAAATTAAATTTTGTTTATATAATAAAATTATAGTAATAGGAGAACTGATATGGATTTAAAGATTGAAAGAATTAATGAGCTTTATAGAAAGTCCCAGGCGGAGGGACTCACAGAGGAAGAAAAAGCAGAGCAGGCAGCTCTTAGAAAGGCTTATGTGGAAGCATTTCATAAAAATATGAGAGGGAATCTTGATAATATGAAGATTCAGTATCCAGATGGCTCTATTGAAAATGTAAAGGATAGATATAAAGGAAAGAGATAATTATGGCGACAAAGAGTGAATTAAGAAAACGTATTAAGGCTATTAAAAGTGAATTTGAACCAGGGATGATTGATTTTGCAGGTGATATTATTTCGTACAAAGTTATGGCCCTTGAGGAATATAAAAATGCAGAGTGTGTATTTGTATATGTGGATTATAATAGAGAGGTTAAGACATTAACTCTTATAAAGGATGCTTTAAAGGTTGGGAAAAAGGTTGCTGTTCCAAAGGTTTATTCAGTAAATGTAACTGATGATGGAAAATCTTCAAGATATATGAAATTTCATTATATATCTTCATTAGATGATTTGGAAGAAGGCTTTAGGGGTATTAAGGAGCCAAAGGAAGAACTTACCATAGCTGATATGGATAGTGAGAAGGCTATTATAGTTATGCCAATGGTTGCATTTGATGAAGAAAAAAACAGAGTAGGCTATGGTGGCGGAGTTTATGATAAGTATTTATCTACTCATACTTGTATAAAAAAGATTGGTGTAGCTTACGAGGAGCAAAAGGTTGATAAAATCGATGATTTAGATTCATTTGATATAAAGCCTGATATTATTATTACGCAAAAAAGTGTTTATTAGAGATATAGCTAATTTATTTTGTAGAAGAAAGGGAAGTAAAGATGGATTTAGAATTATTATGTAAAAATGCTTGTAAGACAAAGGTTTTCTTAGGAAAGCTTAGCACAGGAAAAAAGAATAGCGTACTTGTGGCTGTTGCTGATGCTTTATGTAAAAATGCGGAAAGTATTATAGCTGCCAATGATATTGATATTGAAAATGGCAGAAATAACAATATGCCAGAAGGTCTTATTGACAGACTTAAGCTTACAGTAGCTAGAATTGAAGATATGGCTTACGGTCTTAAAAAGGTTGCTGATTTACCAGACCCAATTGGCGAGGTTCTCGATATGACAAGAAGACCAAATGGTATGACAATCGGTAAAAAGAGAGTGCCAATGGGTGTTATCGGTATAATTTATGAAGCTAGACCAAATGTTACATCAGATGCCTTTGGTTTATGTTTTAAAACTGGTAATGCTGTTATATTAAAAGGTGGTAGCGATGCCATAAATTCTAACAAAAAGATTGTTGAAGTTATTAGAGCCGCTTTAAATGATAATGGAATTCCAGCAGATGCATTGCAGCTTATTGAATCAACAGACAGAGAGACAACTACTAAGTTTATGAGAATGAATAGTTACGTAGATTTACTTATCCCAAGAGGAAGTGCAGGTCTTATAAAGGCAACTGTTGAAAATGCTACAATTCCAGTAATTGAGACAGGAACAGGTAATTGTCATATTTATGTTGATAAATCTGCTGATTTAGATATGGCAGTGAAGATTCTTGTAAATGCTAAAACACAGAGAATAGGTGTATGTAATGCGTGTGAATCACTTGTTATACATAAGGAGGTTTTGGCAGACTTTTTACCAATGGCAGTGGAGGCATTAAAACCATTTAATGTGGATATTCGTGGAGATGAAAGGGCTGTGGCAGTATGTGGTGAGATTAACAAAGCTACAGATGAGGATTTCTATAAGGAATATCTTGATTATATTATATCTGTAAAGACTGTTGATAATATAGATGAAGCTATATTGCATATCAATGAACACAATACAAAGCATAGTGAGACTATCGTAACTAATGATTATAATAGCTCAAATAAGTTCCTTGACGAAATTGATGCGGCTTGTGTATATGTAAATGCTTCTACAAGATTTACAGATGGATTTGAGTTTGGCTTTGGAGCAGAGATTGGTATTTCTACACAGAAGCTTCACGCTAGAGGACCTATGGGTCTTAGAGAGCTTACAACAAGTAAATATATTATCTATGGCAATGGTCAGATAAGGGAGTAATTATGAAGTTAAATGATGATATTATAGAAAAGCTATCTAATATAGAATCACTTATAGCAAGAGGTGAGTTGAAAGAAGCCCCTGAAAACGAGCCGGAAAGACAGTATTACTTTATGGCGAAGCTTAGAGATTATGTAAATCAAAAAAAGAAAGAGCTTGGCAGGGATTTATATGCTTGTACAAAAACCTTTGGCTGTCAGATGAATGCAAGAGATTCTGAAAAGCTTGTGGGCATACTTAATTTGATAGGTTATAAGGAAACAGATAGTGAGAAAGCAGATTTTGTTATATATAATACATGTACAGTTAGAGAAAATGCTAATTTAAAGGTATATGGTCATCTTGGTTTATTATCAAATTATAAGAAGAAAAATCCAGAGATGAAGATTGCTATGTGTGGCTGTATGATGCAGGAAGCACATGTGGTTGAAAAGATAAAGAAAAGCTATAGATTTGTGGATGTGGTATTTGGTACTCACAACATATATAAATTCGCAGAGCTTTTATATATGAGAATTGTTAAGAATGCCATGATTATTGATATCTGGGAGGATACTACAAAGATAGTTGAGGAGCTTCCACTTGAGAGAAAGTTTAGCTTTAAGTCAGGTGTAAATATTATGTTTGGCTGTAACAATTTCTGTAGCTACTGTATTGTGCCTTATGTAAGAGGTAGAGAACGTAGCAGAAATCCTAAGGATATTATCAATGAGATTAAAATGTTAAGCGAAGATGGTGTTGTAGAAATTATGCTTCTTGGACAGAATGTTAATTCCTATGGAAAAAATCTTGAGGAACCTATGAGCTTTGCCAAGCTTCTTGAGGAAATAGAGAAGATAGATGGCATAGAACGTATTAGATTTATGACTTCTCATCCAAAGGATTTGTCTGATGAATTGATTGAAGTTATGGCTAAGTCTAAGAAGATATGTCGTCAGCTTCATTTGCCAGTTCAGTCGGGAAGTAGCAGAATTCTAAAGGAAATGAATAGAAGGTATGATAAGGAGCATTACTTAAATCTTGTAGATAAGATAAAGAAGGCTATGCCAGATATATCACTTACTACAGATATTATCGTGGGATTTCCAGGAGAGTCTGAAGAAGATTTTCTTGAAACAATGGATGTGGTTAAGAAGGTTAGATATGACTCGGCATTTACATTTATCTATTCTAAACGTACAGGAACACCTGCTGCCGCTATGGAAAATCAAATTCCAGAGGATGTGGTAAAGGATAGATTTAATAGATTGCTGGAGGAAGTACAGAAAATTGCCAATGAGCAGACCGTGCGATTTGAAGGTGAAGTACAGCCCGCTCTTGTGGAAGAGTTAAATGGACATATAGAAGGTTATGTTACAGGAAGACTTAGCTCAGGATTGTTAGTTCATTTTCCTGGAAATGAACAGTTAATTGGGAAGATAGTAGATGTTAGATTAAATGAAGCAAAGGGTTTTTACTATATGGGAGAAATGGCATAGGGATGCCTTTAAGCGCTTAGGAGGATTAAGATGAATGATTTAAAACCAAAGATATTTTCAGTGATGAAAACGTATAGTAAAGAACAGTTTATTAAGGATACTATTTCTGGAATAATAGTAGCGATTATTGCATTACCGCTTTCAATAGCGTTGGCGCTTGCATCAGGTGTTTCACCTATGATGGGTATATATACAGCTATTGTGGCGGGCTTTGTAGCAGCTGCATTTAGTGGAAGTCGTATACAGGTCACTGGGCCTACAGCAGCATTGGCGACACTTGTTGCATCTGTTGTTATGAAATATGGAATAAATGGATTGGCTGTAACAACCATTTTAGCAGGTATTATTCTTGTGATTATGGGTGTATGTAAGCTTGGAAATCTTATTAAGTTTATTCCGTATACTATCACAACTGGTTTTACAGCAGGTATTGCAGTGATGATTTTTGTTGGTCAGATTGCCTCTTTTTTTGGAATTAGTACTGCATCATACAAAGGACTTATGATTGAGCCTATAGATAAGGTTAAAGCGTTGATAGAATGTAGAGGTACTTGGAATCCAGTTGCTTTGATGGTTGGTATAGTATCCCTTATTATTCTTATAATTTGGCCACATATTAGTAAAAAGATACCTAATTCTTTAGTTGCAGTAGTTATTGCAAGTGTAGGAGTTAGAGCTTTAGAGTTAGATAGAGGTGCTAACAAGGTAGAAACTATAGGTAGTTTATATGAGATAACGACAAAGTTTCCTAGCTTTTCAGTGCCAGAGTTTGATTTTGCATTAATTAAAACTCTTATGCCAGAAGCTTTTACTATGGCTATTTTGGCAGGAATTGTTTCACTTTTATCATGCGTAGTCTCTGATGGTGTGGCAGGTTCAAGACATCGTTCAAATGCAGAGCTTGTAGCCCAGGGACTTGGAAATTTAGCTGTAGGTTTCTTTGGGGGTATTCCAGGAACAGGAGCTATCGCAAGAACTACAGCAAATATTAAAAATGGTGGTAGAACACCTGTGGCAGCTATGATTCACGCAGTTGTGCTTGCCATAATGCTTGCTTTCCTAGTACCACTTGCAAAGCTTATTCCAATGCCTACAATAGCAGCGATGCTATTTATGGTTGCTTACAATATGAGTGGTTTAAGAGAGATTGTTAAGACTTTAAAGAGAGCGCCAAAGAGTGATATTACATTGCTCATCGTGACATTATTTATCTCTGTTGCATTTGGTCTTATGGAAGCTGTTGGCTTTGGTCTTGTCTTAGCTTCAATTCTTTTTATGAAGAGAATGGCAGATGTTACAGATATTACATGTTGGACGTACGCTGATGATTATCATAATGTAAATGAAGAAAATGATAATTACGAGGAAGATAGTGATACAGAACACATTTCCCTTAAGACGGTTCCTAAGCACACACTTGTATTTGAGGTAAATGGACCATTATTCTTTGGTGCTGCAGATAAATTAAATGGTATAGCTTTAAATATCGAAGAGGATATATTGATTTTAAGAATGCGTAGTGTTCCAGCTATGGATGCCACAGCATTAAGAACACTTGAAAATGTTTTTGAAACATGTAAGAATAACAATACAGTACTTATATTCTCACATGTAAATATGCAACCTTATTCAGTTATGGAAAAGAGTGGTTTTATAGATAAGGTTGGCAAAGATAAGTTCTGCAAGAATATTGATGAGGCATTAAATATTGCTACAGAATTGGAAAAGGAATATCACATTAACAGAAAGAAAAATAGAAATAAAAACAAGTAATTTTGGAGGTTTAGACGGTGAGATTAGATGAAGTAGACATTAATAAGCTGTCTCCAATGATGAAAATTTATATGGAGACAAAAAAACAATATAAGGATTGCATTTTATTTTACCGTCTCGGTGATTTCTATGAGATGTTTTTTGATGACGCATTAACGGTGTCTAGAGAGCTTGAAATCACATTAACTGGTAAGGATTGTGGCTTGGAGGAGCGAGCACCTATGTGTGGCGTTCCGCATCATGCTGCTGAAATGTATTTAAATAAATTGGTATCTAAAGGATATAAGGTGGCAATTGGTGAGCAGGTGGAGGACCCTAAGCAGGCTAAAGGTCTTGTAAAACGAGAGGTTGTAAGAGTTGTAACACCTGGTACAAATATGAATGCAACAGCTCTTGATGAGACTAAGAATAACTATCTTATGTGTATTGTATACATAGAAAATGGCTTTGGAGTGGCTACGGCTGATATTACAACAGGCGATTTCTATGTAACAGAGGTTGATTCTTTAAGAACCTTGCTTGATGAAATCAATAAGTTTATGCCATCGGAGATTATATGTAATGAACCTTTGTTTGTTAGTGGAATAGACATTGTAGACATTAAGGAAAGACTTGGTATTACAGTGTTTCCGCAGGAAGCATGGTATTTTGATGATGACAGATGTAGAAAGCTTATCTCAGACCATTTTAAGGCAATGACTATGGAAGCCTTAGGTATGGGAGATTATCCAGTGGGAATAGTAGCTGCTGGAGCTTTGCTACAGTATTTTTATGATACACAAAAAACTACCCTTGCACAGCTTACAAGATTAACACCATATTCAACAGGAAAATATATGGTTATAGACACTTCCACAAGAAGAAATCTTGAGCTTGTGGAAACCTTAAGAGAAAAGCAAAAGAGAGGTTCCCTTCTTTGGGTTCTTGACAAAACTAAGACAGCTATGGGTGCAAGACTTTTAAGAAGCTATATAGAACAGCCACTTATTGTAAAGGATGAGATAATAAAGCGTCAAAAGGCTATAGCAAACCTTAATTCTTCCTTGATTACAAGAGATGAGCTTAGAGAATATCTTAATCCAATTTATGATTTAGAACGTCTTATCGGTAGAATAGCGTATAAGTCAGCAAATCCAAGAGATTTAATAGCTTTTAAAAATTCCTTGGTTATGATTCCATATATTAAACAGCTGCTTGATGAATGTTCTGCGCCATTACTCATGGAAATAAATGAGGAAATGGATGATTTAAGAGATATTGCCAAGATGATAGATGATGCAATAGTAGAGGAACCACCTATTAATGTTAGGGAAGGTGGAATCATTAAGGAAGGCTATGCTGAGGAAATCGACAAGCTCAGAGAGGCAAAGACTAAGGGCAAGGAATGGATAGCCGAGCTTGAAGAGTTTGAAAGGGAAAGAACAGGTGTAAAATCCTTAAAGATAAAGTTTAATAAGGTATTTGGATATTGTATAGAGATAACAAATACATATAGAGATAGCTTTGTAATACCTGAGGATTATACAAGAAAGCAGACACTTACTAATGCAGAGAGATATATTACTCCAAAGCTAAAGGAATTAGAGGATATGATTCTTGGTGCAGAGGATAAGCTTTATATCTTAGAGTATAATTTATTTACAGATTTAAGAGAGCGTATTGCCAGTGATGTTATTAGAATACAAAATACAGCTAAAGCCATAGCCAAAATAGATGTATTTACATCGCTAGCATTTGTGGCAGAAAAAAATAATTATGTTTGCCCTAAAATCAATGAAAAGGGTACAGTTGATATAAAGAATGGTCGTCATCCTGTAGTTGAAAAGATGATTACTAACGATATGTTTGTATCAAATGATACATATCTTGACAATGGCAATAATCGTATATCGATTATCACTGGACCTAATATGGCTGGTAAATCTACATATATGCGTCAGACAGCGCTTATTGTACTTATGGCTCAAATAGGAAGCTTTGTACCAGCAGATAGTGCAAACATAGGTCTTTGTGACAGAATATTTACAAGAGTTGGTGCATCAGATGATTTGGCTTCAGGAAAGTCTACATTTATGGTGGAGATGACAGAGGTTGCTAATATCTTAAGAAATGCCACATCTGATAGCTTACTTATTCTTGATGAAATAGGTAGAGGTACATCAACTTTTGATGGTCTTAGTATTGCGTGGGCTGTGGTTGAACATATTAGCAATACTAGAATTCTTGGTGCTAAGACGCTTTTTGCAACACATTACCATGAGCTTACAGAGCTTGAAGGAATGCTTCCTGGTGTAAACAACTATTGTATAGCTGTCAAAGAGCAGGGAGATGATATTGTATTCTTAAGAAAAATTGTTAAGGGTGGCGCAGATAAGAGCTATGGTATACAGGTTGCTAAGCTTGCCGGTGTGCCAGATAGTGTTATTTTAAGAGCTAAAGAGCTTGTGGAAGAACTTATGGATGCAGATATTTCTAGAAAAGCTAAGGAAATAGCTATGTTTGCTGGAAATGTTGTAGGTAAAAAGAACAAGGTTAAGGTAGATGAGGTTGATTTAGCTCAGATGTCACTTTTTGATACAGTTACAGATGATGATATCGTAGAAGAACTTAAAAATCTTGATTTAGGTAATCTTACACCTATAGATGCACTTAATACACTTTATAAGCTTCAGGGAAAGCTTAAAAATCGATATAAGGGTTAAGACAGTAACAGAAATTTTAGATTAAGGTTGATTGGAGGGAGAAACCTATGCCGGATATTCATGTTTTAGATCAAAATACTATAAATCAAATAGCGGCCGGTGAGGTAATTGAACGTCCGGCATCAGTAGTTAAGGAATTATTGGAAAATGCCATTGATGCAAAGTCTTCTGCTGTGACAGTGGAGATAAAGGAAGGCGGTATCGGCTTTATAAGAATCACTGACAACGGCTGTGGAATAAATAAAAATGATGTAAAAGTAGCGTTTCTTCGTCATTCTACAAGCAAAATTATGTCTGCTGAGGATTTGGTTTCTGTCTCTTCTCTTGGATTTAGAGGTGAGGCATTATCAAGTATTGCGGCAGTAGGGCAGGTTGAGCTTATTACAAAGACCCAGGGCGAGCTTACAGGTGTAAGATACGTTATAGAGGGTGGTGAGGAAAAGAGTTTAGAGGAGGTAGGCGTTCCAGATGGAACAACATTTATCGTTAGAAACCTTTTCTTCAATACACCAGCCAGAAGAAAGTTTTTAAAATCACCAGTTACAGAGGCTGGCTATATTTCCGATATTGTGGAGAGGATAGCATTATCTCATCCGGAGGTGAGCATTAGATTTATCGTCAATGGACAAAATAAGCTGCATACATCAGGAAATGGAAAGCTTAAGGATGTAATATATGGTGTATTTGGTAGAGATATAGCTGCAAATCTCCTTGAAATCAATGCTGAGAATGAATTTATGAAGATCACAGGATATATAGGAAAGCCGATTATATCTAGAGGTAATAGGAATTATGAGAATTATTTTATAAATGGTAGATATATAAGAAGCAGTCTTATATCAAAGGCTATAGAAGAAGCCTATAAGCCATTTATGATGCAGCATAAGTATCCATTTACAGCACTTCATATTAGTATTGATGGAAGTCTTCTTGATGTGAATGTACATCCTACAAAGATGGAACTTAGATTTAGAAATCAGGAACAGATTTATCCTTATATTTTAAAGCTTATAGGAGATATATTACTGGGCAAGGAGCTTATTCCAGAAAGTGTATGTGACAATGAAAAAACTGAGAAGGCTAAGATTAATAATGAGCTTAAGGAACAGAAGAAATTAGTTGCCTATAAGCCACTTGCTGAGCCTTTTGAGATTAATAGACGTAGTGAACAGAGTGAGAAAAAAACTGAAGTTAAGGTTGAAAATAAGCCTATAAATAATAGCAAAACTGATGTTTTTACAAGACCAGCGTTTTCAAAGCCTATTATTACAAAGGAATTAACTTCTAAAATAATAGAAAATAAAGTTACAGAGGTTATTCAGCCAGAGCTTAAAGTGATTGATAAGACAAAAGAAGTCGTTATCAATGAAGATTTAATTAAGGATAATGATGAGTTTGTATCTAAATATAAGAGTTCATTGAAAAATAACGAGACTAATAATACAGAAGTTGGAACAAATGAAACCAAAACTAATGATACAAAACCAGAGCAACTAACACTTTTTGAAGATAAACTACTTTCTAAGGAAGCTAGGGAAAAGCATATATTGGTAGGACAGGTTTTTGATACCTACTGGATAGTTCAGTTTGGTGACAAAATGTTTATTATCGACCAGCATGCGGCTCATGAGAAGGTTTTATACGAGAGAACATTAGCTAAATATAGAGAAAGAAAGGCTATTTCTCAGAGCATTAATCCGCCGATTATTCTTACATTAAGTATGAGCGAAGAAGCTATGCTAAAGAAATATATGGATATATTTACTGACTTTGGCTATGAAATAGAACATTTTGGTGGTAAAGAATACTGTGTAAGAGCAGTTCCTTATGATTTATATTCCATTTCAAAGGAAGATTTGCTCTTAGAGATACTTGATAATCTCAGTGATGAGACTGGTGGTAAAAATACACCACAGCTAATCACTGAAAAGATTGCATCAATGTCTTGTAAGGCGGCTGTTAAGGGAAATAATAGGTTATCAGAGGCTGAGGTTAATAAGCTTATAGATGAATTGTTAACTCTTGAAAATCCATATAATTGTCCTCATGGCAGACCGACAATTATCAGTATGAGTAAATATGAGCTTGAGAAGAAATTTAAAAGAGTATTATAAGGATTATTAGTGGAGAAATTATGAGTGGAAATGTAAAGAAACCGTTGGTGATTCTTACTGGTCCAACAGCAGTGGGAAAGACCGAAATTTCAATAAAGCTTGCAAAGGCAATAAATGGTGAAATAATTAGTGCTGATTCTATTCAGGTATATAAACATTTTGATATAGGTTCAGCTAAGGTTACAAAAGAAGAGATGGATGGTGTGAAGCATTACTTAATAGATGTTTTGGAGCCGGATGAAGAATTTAATATTTACGTATTTAAAAAGCTTGCTAAGGAAGCTATGGAAGAAATTTATGCAAAGGGTAAGATTCCTATTATCGCAGGCGGTACAGGTTTTTATATTCAGGCACTTCTATATGATATTGAATTCGCTGAGGAAGAAGGCGATAAGACATATAGACATATGCTTGAAGAAAAGGCTAAAAAAGAGGGTGTTACATCTATTCACAATATGCTTAAAGAGATAGACCCAGAGGCTGCAAAGGAAATTCATGAGAATAACCTTAAGCGCGTAATAAGAGCATTGGAATATTACAATGAGACGGGTATGCGTATCTCAGAGCATAATAAAGAACAAAGACAAAAGGAATCGCCATATAATTTTAAATATTATGTATTAAATATGGATAGAGAAAAGCTTTATAACCGCATTAATTTGCGAGTGGATATAATGGTTGAGAATGGCCTTATAGCCGAGGTTACAAAGCTTAAGGAAATGGGCTATGGGAAAGAGCTTAACTCTATGCAGGGAATTGGATATAAGGAGATAAGAGATTATGTGGATGGTGTTTATGATTTGGATACAGCTATAGAAACAATGAAGAAAAACACACGTAATTTCGCAAAAAGACAGATTACATGGTTTAAAAGAGAAAAAGAAGTTATATGGTTAAATCACGAAGAATTCCATAATGATAAGGATAAAATTTTAGATTATATTCTTGATGATTTACATAAAACAATTATGTAAACAATATATAAAACACTGATAATGATTTTGAAAGAGGATATTAAAATGAGACAAGTTGAAACGTCACAGATGATGAATATGTATGAAAAAATGGGTATTTCGAAAGAAGTTCTGGAATTTTCAAATAAAATTTTAGCTGACCTTAAAGAAAGATTTGATAGAATTGATGATGTGTCTGAATATAATCAGATGAAGGTGCTTCATGCTATGCAAAAGAATCAGGTAAGCGAAATGCATCTTGAAACCTCATCTGGCTATGGTTATACAGATTTGGGTAGAGATACTCTTGAGGCTGTTTATGCAGATGTGTTCCATACAGAGGATGCTTTAGTCAGAACACAGATTGCCTGTGGTACTCACGCATTAAATATTGCATTATCGGGAAATTTAAGACCGGGTGATGAATTGCTCTCTGTTTCTGGAAAGCCATATGATACATTGGAGGAAGTAATAGGAATTCGACCATCTAGAGGTTCTCTTGCTGAATATGGTGTAACATATAATCAGGTGGATTTACTTGAAGATGGTTCTTTTGATTATGAAGGAATAAAGAATGCTATCAATGATAAGACAAAGGTTATAGCTATTCAGCGTTCAAAGGGATATCTTACAAGACCTACACTTAGCGTACAGGCTATAGGAAATGTAATTAAATATATTAAATCTATAAATAAAGATATAAAGGTAATGGTGGATAACTGTTATGGTGAATTTGTAGATACTGTAGAACCATCTGATTTTGGTGCAGATATGATAGTTGGTTCTCTTATTAAAAATCCAGGTGGTGGCTTGGCACCTATTGGTGGATATATTGCTGGTACTAAGGAATGTGTGGAGAATGCAGCTTTTAGGCTTACAACTCCTGGTCTTGGAAAAGAAGTAGGTGCATCCTTGGGAGTTAATAAGAGCTTTTATCAGGGCTTATTTATGGCGCCAACAGTTACTGCAGGTGCATTAAAGGGTGCGATATTTGCAGCTAATGTATATGAAAAGCTGGGATATAAGGTGGTTCCAAACAGCACAGAGGAGAGACATGATATAATTCAGGCGGTTACCTTTGGTACACCTGAGGGTGTGATAGAATTCTGCAAGGGTATTCAGGCTGCTGCACCAGTTGACAGTCATGTAGAGCCAGAACCATGGGCTATGCCAGGGTATGATGCACCTGTAATTATGGCTGCTGGAGCATTTGTATCAGGTTCATCTATAGAGCTTAGCGCAGATGGACCTATAAAGCCACCTTACAATGTATATTTCCAGGGGGGACTTACATGGTATCATGCAAAGGTTGGTATAATGATGTCACTTCAGAAATTAATGGATGCAGGTATAGTAAATTTGAATTAAATAATATAGTATTTTTGATGGGAATGGTCATTATATTTATGAAAAATAGTGTAAATAAATTTATTTTATATGTTTGTAAAAAAAATTGACAAATTAAGATAGATAGTGTATTCTAATGGAGAATTGTATAAATATTTAGGTTGTGTAATAATTAATAGGCAAACTTATAGAAATGTAAGGACGCAAAGCTAGAAGTCTACGGTAAATAATACTATGACGGTTCGGTTGCAATGAAGGAAAATTCGTTGCAACTTTTTTATTGAAAATAACCATTACGTATTTAACAATTCACTATAAAAAGAGTGGACTCTGATTTTGTTTGCATCAACCATCAGAGTCCGAGTTTAAGGCACTTATGAAGTAAAAGTACCTAGGTAAAGCATATCACTTTTACTTCATAAATGCAAGATATATTATCTGAAATTAGTGTTATATTAAGAAGTGAAAGGAGATTGTTTATGCTTAAAAAATTTCAGAAAGTTATTATTGCAACTATATTGATTATAGTTGTTTTATGTGATTCAAATTTTACTTACGCTGCTGCACCAGAAATAAAATTACCATCTGATTCTGCAGCAACAATAACAAATTTTACTGTAAGAAGAACAGTAACTGTTACGTATAATTGTAGTCAGCCAATAGGTACAGATATTTCGAGAAATCAAGTGGTTGGATATTGCTATACTTACATAGGAAGTTATCGCGCAAAAAATAAAGTGGACGGTAAATATTTTGATGGATTGTTAATAAAAAGTAATATGGTTCCTAGTACTTTTTATAATAAAAATGGACAGAAAAAATATGGATTTTCACAATATTTACAGTATAGTATGACATTAAATAAGCATTGTACATACCAAGGAAATACACCAATAAATGATACTAGTGGTTCTGATGAGTATTCAATCGGAATTACAGGGGGTAGTGATGGTGCGTCTGTATCAGGAACTGTGAATTGTAATTCAAAATATTGTGATGTAACAGATTTGAGTAACCCAACCAAAAATTTATTTAAGATAGAATATGACTATATTCCATCAGCTTCAGATTGGAAATCAAATAGTACGAGAAATAAAAAAGTTTTATTTGCATCAACATGGCAAATGGCAACTTGTACATGGACGACTTCATATTCTTCATATAATGTTGTTTTAGACGTTTATGCAAAATTCGGAACATCAAGTGCTAAGAATGGTTCGGGTATGACTATGCCATTATATAATTATTCGAGTAAAGCAACGGGTATTTTTATTAATTCATTTAGATAGAATATATGAGGGAAAAATGAAGAAGAAAATAATTATAAAAATAGTATTAATTATATTACTTGTTTTTATTTTGGTTATAGGATTTTTTTTGGTAAGAGAATATGTTGCAAGAAATTCTGATAAAGATTCAATGACTACTGTTGAGAATGATATTGAAATTTTGTCTAAAGAATATCCTACGCTTATGCATATATATGGTGAAGAATTAAAATTTGATGATAGTATTTCAACTAATAATATTTCACAAATCACATCTGATATATTTCGTAGAACGGATGATTATGATTATCAATTATTAATAATTAATGATCTGTCAGGAAAAAATGTTTTATCAGATGATGAATGGATGATAATAAAAGAAGTGTTGATGTCTAACAATGATATTAATTTTTTATATTTGGGAAATAAACAGTTTGATAAAATCATAGAAGTTGGGATTGTTGAAGGCGATAGAACAATGTTTCAAGATGGTGATTTATCATTAGGTCTATTTTATGAAGGTGAGACAGCGATAAGTGTTTATGGTACATATACATCAACGTTGGGAAAATCTCAAAAAGATGTCTGTGAGGCAATAATGCGAGAACAGGCATACAGTATAAAAATTGGAAACGAATAATGTAGAGATTAATATAAGGTGTAGACAGTTTAATCTGTTTACATCTTATATTATAATTAAATTGTTTTAATGAGGTAGATAAATGATAAAGATTTTGAATGTCAGTAAGACATATGAAACAAAAGATAGAACTGTAAAAGCGTTAGATAATATTAATGTTGAGTTTCCAGATAGGGGTATGGTATTTATATTAGGTAAAAGTGGAAGCGGAAAAACAACATTGATGAATTTAATAGGCGGCTTGGATAAGGCGGATTTTGGCAAAATACAATATATTGACTCAAGAAAAAGTTTCGATGTATTGCAATTAAATGATGTTATGCAAGAAGAATATAGAAATCTTATAATGGGATATATTTTTCAAGATTTTAATTTGATAAGTAATTGTAACGTAGAAGAAAATATAAAATTTGTTCTTGAACAACAAAATATAGAAGGGGTTCAAGATATATCTATTGATGATAAAGTAAGAGATATTATAAAGTATGTTGAATTAGAAGGGATGGAGAAAAGCAAAATTAGTGACCTTAGCGGAGGACAAATACAAAGGGTTGCAATTGCAAGAGCTGTAGTCAAAAATTCAAATGTAATATTGGCGGATGAACCAACTGGTAACCTGGATTATAAAACAGGTTTGAAAATTATGGAATTATTAAAAAACATATCTAAAAGGTGTTTGATTATTGTTGTTACTCATGATGAAAATTTAGCAAATATGTTTGGTGATAAAATAATAAATATATCAAACGGAATGATTGAAAGTGAAAAACTAATAAATGAGGATAATATTGAATATAGAATTAGTATTGAAAAAAGCTTAAATGAAAAATATAATGAAATATTTAATAGCAAAAGAGCTGCTATGTTATTTTTAGAAAACATTATATTCAATGATAAATATAATAGTGTCAATGTAATCTATGAGGAAATATATAAAAATTCAAAAGAAAATGATAGTATCAAAACAATAAATAAAGCACAATCAAAATTAGGTTTTAAAAGATTATTAAAATTTGCATATTTAAATTTTAAAGAATTTAAACTAAAAAATATTATAAATACTATTGTGATGGGGATACTATTTGGTATATTTTGTTTTGTATGCGGATTAATATTTTCAAATAAAATATATTCAGAAACAAAATACGTATCAGATAATTTAAGAGAAATAGTATTTAAGCAAAATAAAGAATATAAAGATGATTTTGATAATCTGATTGAAAATATAATATATAGTAGCGAAGATATATTGTGGTGTGTAGATAAATATATTGATGAAAAACAAATAATAGAAAGTTATTCAGAAGTCGAAATAAAAATTGGCGAAAATTACAACATAGTTGATATTTGGATTGACTATCAGGATTATGAATTACTAGAAGGTAAAAAACCAGATAAAGAAAATGAAATATGCATTACAGATTTTATAGCTGAATTGATGTTTGAAAATAACGAAGCTATTGGATGCACTGTTGATTTTTTTAATACAAAATTTGTTGTAAGCGGAATAATTAAAACAGATTTTATTGAAACAGATATAATTAATAAAATGGAAAAGGGACAATTAACACCAACAGAATATGATAGTATAAAATACATTTATCAACGCTGTATATGTAATAAAGATATATTAAATTATCTTAATAAATCAGTACAAGTAATAGAAATAGAAGCGTCTGATTTTACGTTAAAAGGAAAGACGAGTTATATAAATTCTGACTTAATGTTTTCATCAGCATTAAATTTTTCGGATAACGATTACTTAATATATGGAAGGAAACCAGAAAAAACAAACGAAATAATGGTTTCCTATGAATTTGCAATTATTAATAATATGATTAATGAAGAAGGATTTGAATGTAAAGAAGAATGGGCATTTATAGATATATATGATAAAAAATTTAATGAGGCATATATTAATTATGTAAATTTATTTGATTATTTATCAGAGTTTAAAATTGTAGGTGTGGTAGATAATTATAATGGTGAATTTGTTAGTGATATTTTTTTATATGATAATATGTTTAGAAATATAAAAAATGTATATTTTGACAAAACAAAAGATATGAAAGTATTTAGCTTAAACCATATAGATAATAAAGAATTAGAAAATATTTTATACAGATGTCAAGAAAAGGATATTACTATTGATGAAGGCGTAGTAGAAGTTATTGATGGTTTTTTTGAATCAAAAAATAATATGTCATATCTTTTTGTGGCAATAATGATTGTATTTGCTGTTATAGTTTTTATGCTAAATATATCAAATATAGTGGATAATATTGATTTACATAAGAGAAATATAGGTATAATGAAGGCATTGGGTGTTAATAAAAAAGAATTACATAAGATTTTTTATATTCAATCTACTATAACAACGTTTGTATTAATACTAATCGGTTTAATTACTATGTTTATTATAAATTATATTTCTAATATAGTATTGAATATAAAATTAGAAACGAATAATATATGCTATTTTGGTGGTGAAAAAATGTATTTATTTGTAATTGTTTTGGCTTTTTTTATGTTTAATATGATTTATATTAAATTCTTAATGAGAAGAATTGATAAAATAAAGATAATCAAGTTAATTAAAGATTAATATAAGGAAGATTATCTATTTTTTCTATGTACAACAATTGAAAAATGTGATATTATTAAATAATCTAGGCGATGCCTAGATTATTTGTGCGTGTAGAGTTAATTAATACGCATTGGGAGAGTGACCAAATGTTTAAAAAACAGGAGGTTATATGTCTTATACAAGTGAAAAATTGACACCAGATAATCAGTGGAAGATTAAGAATTTACCACCGGAATCAAGACCAGATGAAAAGCTTATGTACCTTGGTGAAAAGGCTCTTACAGATGCAGAACTTTTAGCTATTATAATAAGAAATGGCTTTAAGGGGTATAATTCTGTAAGACTAGCTGAAGATATTATAAAGTGCGGTGGATGCAAAGGTTTAATTGGTCTTTGCTCAATAAGTCTTGATGAATTAGTTAAGCTAAAGGGTGTTGGCAAAGTAAAGGCTATCCAAGTGAAAGCTGTAGCAGAGCTTGCCAGAAGGATATCTAAAAGAACTGCTAAAGAAGCACTTTTAATGGATAATCCAGAATCTGTAGCTAATTACTTTATGGAGGATTTAAGGCATAAAGATAAGGAATGCTTTATGATGCTTAGCTTAGATGGAAAGGGTGCTATTATAAAAGAAAGCACAATTTCTATAGGAACGGTAAATACTTCACTGGCTTCTCCAAGAGAGGTTTTCATAGAAGCTATTAAAAATGGAGCAGTCAGCATTATTCTTGTACATAATCATCCTAGCGGGAATCCAACACCTAGCCAGAATGACTTAGTAGTTACAAGAAAGATGAAG
This sequence comes from Lachnospiraceae bacterium, assembly GCA_017412055.1. Lineage (GTDB taxonomy): Bacteria > Bacillota > Clostridia > Lachnospirales > Lachnospiraceae > SVEL01. The sequence goes on from JAFQOW010000020.1 coordinate 21,991, forward strand.
GAAGCAGGACAACTGTTAGGAATTGCATTAGTTGACCACATTATTATCGGTGATAATAGCTATGTTAGTTTAATGGAAGAAAAAATATTGTGATACTGAAAGGAGTATAAAAATGGCACAGCATGTATATGGAGTAGACTTGGGAACAAGTAATATTAAGATGTATTCTCTTGCAAATGATGTTACTTTAAATGAGAAGAATGTTATTGCAATTAAAAATAAGAATGAAATCTTTAAATTTGGTGATTTTGCATTTGAGATGTATGAGAAAGCACCAGGAAACATCAATGTAACATTCCCAGTAAAGTTTGGTGTTATTGCTGATATTCAGAATATGGAGGCTTTATTTGGTTGCTTTTATAAGAAGATTAACAGTGGTAAAGCTGTAAATGGTGCAGATTTCTGTATTGCCGTTCCTACAGATGTAACAGAAGTAGAGAAGAGAGCTTTCTATGATGTTATTATGGATGCTAAGATTAAAGCAAAGAAGATTGTGGTTGTAGAGAAACCTATTGCAGATGCAGTAGGTGTTGGGATAGATGTAAATAGTCCTAATGGTCACCTTCTTGTAAATATTGGTGCAGATACAACTGAGATTACAGTTATATCTATGGGTGGTATCGTTATCAGTAAGCTTATAAAGACAGGTGGTATGAAGCTTGATGAGGCTATAGCAGGTTGTATTAGAAAGAAATTTAATCTTATCATAGGAAGTCGCTCAGCAGAAACTGTGAAGAAGGAGCTTGCAGATGCTATGAATGAGCAGGCTGATAAGACATCTGTGACATATGGTAGAAATATTGTTACAGGTCTTCCAAATGCACAGGAGATTAATGGTGATTTAGTTCACGAAGCAATCGATGAGCTTTTACACCAGATTATTGAAAATATAAAGGTTATTTTAGAGAGAACTCCACCAGAATTATCAGCAGATATTATCTCTAAAGGAATATATCTTACAGGTGGTTCTGCTAATATCAAGAATATATGTAAGCTTATCACAAAAGAGACAGGCTTAAAGGTGAATGTGGCAGAGGAGCCTTCTGAGACAGTAATAAATGGTATCGCAAAGATACTTTCTTCACCTGAGCTTATGAAGTTGACATATGTACCAAGAGAGAAAGAATATGAATAAATAGCAGGTGGTAGCTAAAATGAAAAAGCCGGGAAAGTTTACAATTCCAACAAAATATATATTGACATTTCTGTCGGTACTATGTGCAGGCTTTGTTTTGTTAACGATGATTAATAGCAATATTGCAAGACCTATTAGAGAAGCAGCAGCCAAGGTTATACTTCCGGTTCAGGATGGTATGAATCATTTGGGCGGTTGGTTTTCTGATAAGGCTGACACATTGAAGGAATTAGCTGATCTTCAGAAGGAGAATGATAAGCTAAAGGCTGAAAATGATGAACTTAGAATGCAAAATGCTATTTTATCCCAGTGGGAGCCAGAGCTTAAAAGACTTAGAGAACTATTGGAATTATCAGATGTGTATTCAGATTATCCAAAGGTTGCTGCCAGAGTTATAGGTAAGGAGCCTGGAAATTGGTTTTCTATCTTTACTATAGATAAAGGCGCCAAGGATGGACTTGAAGTAGGTATGAATGTTATCTCTGACGGTGGTTTAGTAGGTTCGGTTTCATATGTAGGAGAGAATTATTCAAAGATTACAGCTATTATCAATGATGATGCCAATGTTAGTGCAAAGTTTTCATCTACTTCAGATGTATGTATTGTACATGGTGATTTAAAAGAGTATGATTCTAAGATGCTTAAGGTTAGTGATATAAGTATTTCTGCCAATGTAAAGGAAGGAGATATGTTATTAACCTCTCATATTTCTGATAAATATGTATCTGGTATTTTAATTGGATATGTATCAGGCATAGAGGATGATGGAAATAAATTGACAAAATCGGCGTGGGTAACACCTATAGTAGATTTCTCAAATTTGGAGGAAGTGCTTGTTATCACACAGATGAAAGAGACTGGTAAGGAGTAAAAGTCTGATGCTTAGAACTATATTGGTTGGAATGTTGATTATAATTTCATATGTATTCCAGACAACATTTTCTATGAAGATGTCATTTGGTGTTGCAGCACCTAATATGATTATGATTCTAGTATGTAGTTATGCGCTTCTTCGTGGAAAGAAGGAAGGCTTATTAGTAGGCTTTTTTTCTGGCCTTTTGATTGACTTGTTTTTCGGTTATTACGAGGTTGTAGGCATAAATGCATTTTTATATATGATGATAGGATATGTTGTAGGAATATTCCATGATATATGGTATCTGCAGGATATACTTATTCCTGTCAGCGTTGTGGCAGTTTGTGAATTTGCATATAATTTTATATATTATATAATTACATTTTTAATTAGAAATAAGCTTGATGTAGTTCATTATATTAAGACAATATTTGTGCCAGAGATTGTATATACTGTATTTCTAACGGTATTTATATATCGCATTTTTATGTTTTTAAATAAAAAACTTGAAGAATTTGAGATGAGAGGAAAAGAAGAAGTTGATTAGGGATATAATTGAAATTATATGGAACTTCATAAGGTCGAGAGTATTTATCTTAAGTCTTTTGTGCGCAGGACTATATGCTATTTTGATAGTGCGCGTGTTCAATCTACAGATAGTTAATTCTGACAACTATGCTATGGGCTATACACAGATGTCAGAAAAAACAAGATATTCCACAGGTACTAGAGGTAATATATATGATGCAGATGGCAATCTGCTGGCATATAATGAGCCTATCTATTCAGTAACTATGGAGGATAAGCTTGAAAGTGGTGAAACAAAAAGTGATAGTTTAAATGCAATTATCCACAAAACCATAACTCTTATTGAGAAATATAATGATGAAATTATAATGGATTTTCCATTAGTTATGGATGAGTTTGGAAGATTATCATTTTCAACAGAGATTTCTGAGAGAAGCAGACTTAGATTTTTAAAGGACATATATGGTACTGAGGAGCTGGATACAGAAGAAAAACAGTTATCCAAGGAAACTGCTACGGAAGTGTTTGAATACTTATGTGGTGAATTAAAATATGACGTAGATAAGGAACTATATACACCAAAGGATGCTATTAAGATAGTTATGATTAGATATAATTTATCTTTAAATGCTTATCAGAAGTATATTTCCACAACTATAGCTAAGAATGTATCCAAGGAAACTGTGGCTGCCATTTATGAAAATGCTGCAGATATACCTGGCGTAACTATTTCAGAGGATACGAAAAGAGTGTATAATAATGCATTTTATTATTCACTTATCGTAGGTTACACAGGTAAGATAACTGAAGACCAGATGGTTACATTTAACGAGCAAATAGATGATGAAACAAATAAATATGCATTGACTGATATAGTGGGAAAGAATGGTATAGAAGCTCAGCTAGAGCTTACCTTAAGCGGTAATAAGGGATATGAAAAGGTGTTCGTTGATAACACTGGTAAGGTTACAAGCATCAATGAATCTAAGGATGCTACAGCTGGAAATGATGTATATTTAACTATTAAGTCAGATTATCAGATAGGAATATATCATCTTATAGAGCAAAATTTGGCGAATATTCTTGTCAACAACATTGTAAATAGAACTTTAACTGAAAAGGATAAGGAAGAATGGAAGATACATATTAAAGATGTATATTTCCAGATGATTAACAATAATGTGGTTAAGCTTGAACACTTCAATGATTCTGATTCTACTGAAAATGAGAAAAAGGTTCATAATACAATGTTAAGCCGTAAGGAGAGCATTATAGTAGAGATTAAAGAAGAGCTTTATAATGATGAAGCAAAGCCACTTAAGAATTTGTCAGAGGAGAAAAATGCATATTATACGTATATTTTTAATATGTTATCAGACCCTTCTTATGGCAATAATGTAATAGTGAAGGAAAACTTTGCAGAGGATGACGAGGTGTATGCTGAGTGGATGAGAGATAATTTATCTCTTAGAACAATACTTAAGCATTGTGTAGCATCAAATTATATTGATTTGTCAACTCTTGATTTGGAAAATAATTACGCAGACAGCGATGCGGTTTATGATGCATTAATTGAATTTATAAGTAAGAAGATACAGGAAAGTGATAAGCAGTTTACAAAGCTTGTATATAAGTACCTTATAGAGGAAGGAAAAATATCTGGTAAACAGATATGCTTGTTGCTCTTTGATCAAAACGTTTTAGAGTTTGATTCAAATACTTATAACAGACTTTCACAGGGAAGCTTGGCACCATATGATTTTATGATGAATCAGATAAAAGCGCTTAAAATCACACCTGCGCAGATAGCACTTACACCATGTTCAGCATCTGTTACACTGGTAGATGTAGATACAGGAGATGTGCTGGCTATGGTTTCCTATCCAAGCTATGATAATAACGTATTTTCTGGCTCTATAGATTACAAATACTGGACAGAATTAAGTGAAGATTTATCAAGTCCGTTGTACAGTAGAGCTACAAAGATGAGAACTGCTCCAGGTTCTACATTTAAGCCATTATCGGCAATTGCGGGTATGGAAGAAGGGATTATATCTTCAAGTACGGTTATCAATACTGAAGGTGAATTTAAGAAGGTTACACCTTCTCCAAAATGTTGGATTTATCCAAGAAGACATGGAGCTATAAACGTTACTAAAGCCATACAGGTATCATGTAACTGTTTCTTCTATGAAATAGGATACAGCTTAGCATGTAAGGGAACTGGCAAGTATAACGAGCAACACGGTTTGACGATACTTGAAAAATACGCTGCTATGGTAGGCTTGACAGAACGTTCAGGTGTAGAGGTTGAAGAATATGCGCCATTGTTTTCAGATACAAACCCAATAGCCAGTGCTATTGGACAGGGTTCTCACAGTTTTACAGGTGTTCAGCTTGCAAGATATGTGAACACTATTGCAGGAAATGGTCTTAATAGAGAGCTAACTCTCGTTAAAGATATAGTAAGCTATGAAGGCGAAAGTCAGGGAAAACCTGAAAAAGAGGCTGTTCAGATGGAGGTGGACCCTCACAGCATTGCAACAGCACAGAAAGGTATGCAACAGGCAGGCAGCAATTACAAATTTATAAAGGATTTGAAATATAAAATTGCGGCAAAGTCTGGTACTGCTCAGGAAAATGCACATAAACCTGACCATGCTACTTTAATAGCTTATGCACCATACGATAATCCTGAGATAAGTATGTCTGTAGTTATACAGTATGGTTATACTTCAGATTATAGTATAAAAATTGGATCAGAGGTTGCAAGATTTTATTATGGAGAGTATACTTTAGAACAGATACTTGCAGGCAACTCTGATGGGCCTTATATTGAAAAGGCTACAGAAAGTGTACCAAGTGAGAATCCGCCAGCGGAGAACTCACCTGCACAGTAAAGTAAGAAAAATTATCGAGAGGAAGGTGAAACATTGAAAAATTCAGTGATGATAAAAGGTAACAAATATGGTATAGTAGTTGTGCTTGATGAAAGCAAGGAGTTTGATGAACTTATGGAAGAGCTTAAGAATAAGTTTGCAGAATCATCAAAATTTTTCAACAATTCATCATCTATGGCAATCTCTTTTGAAGGAAAGAAATTATCTTTCGAAGAACAAAGAGAAATCCTTGATATGATAAGTGAAAACACAGAGCTTAATATTGTCTGTGTGATGGATGACACAGATGAAGAAAAGCATAGAGAATGCGTTGAAAATGCACTTAATGATTCTACTGATGCAGTAGGAGGTCAGTTTTACAAGGGTACTTTGAGAAGTGGACAGGTCCTTGAAAGTGATTCGAGTATTGTTATCCTAGGAGATGTAAATCCAGGAGCAAAGGTATTATCTGCAGGTAATGTAGTTATACTCGGTTCTTTGAAGGGAACTGTATATGCTGGTATTAAGGGTAATCCTAATGCATTTGTGGTTGCTCTTGAGATGTATCCGGTTCAGATTAAAATCGGAGATATTATAGCAAGATGCGCTGATAAACCAAAGAAGTCATCGAAGCCAGAAACTAAGATTGCTTATGTGGATGGTGGAAATATCTATATAGAGCCTTTAAATAGAGAGGTTCTTAGCGACTTAAATTTTTAATTATTAACCGTTAAATAGGAGGAAGAAAAAAGAATGAGTGAAGTAATCGTTGTTACATCTGGTAAAGGTGGCGTAGGTAAGACAACTACATCTGCAAATGTAGGTACAGGTCTTGCAAAATTAGAGTATAAGGTAGTACTTATCGACACAGATATAGGACTTAGAAATCTTGACGTGGTAATGGGTCTTGAGAATAGAATAGTTTATAATCTTGTTGATGTAGTTGAAGGCAATTGCCGTGCAAAGCAGGCTATGATTAAGGATAAGAGATATCCAAATCTTTATCTTTTACCATCAGCTCAGACAAGAGATAAGTCAAGTGTTACACCAGACCAGATGAAGACGCTTGTAGAAGAGTTAAAGGAAGAGTTTGATTACATAATTCTTGATTGTCCAGCTGGTATCGAGCAGGGCTTCCAGAATGCTATAGCTGCAGCTGATAGAGCTTTAGTTGTTACAACACCTGAGGTTTCAGCTATCAGAGATGCAGATAGAATCATTGGTTTATTAGATGCTAATGAGATTAAGAAGGTAGACTTAATCGTTAACCGTCTTAGAATGGATATGGTTAAGAAGGGCGATATGATGTCAATTGAAGATGTTGTAGACATTCTTGCTATAGATTTAATTGGTGCTGTTCCAGATGATGAGAATATCGTTATCGCTACAAATCAGGGTGAGCCACTTGTTGGTAATTCATCACTTGCTGGACAGGCTTATATGAACATTTGTCGCAGAATCATTGGAGAAGAGGTGCCTATGCTTGATTTAGCAGGCGGTACAGGTTTCTTTTCTAAGATTGCAGGATTGTTTAAGAAGAATTAATTATAGCAAAAATGGAAGGGAAAGATAGTTATGAGTATTTTAGATATTTTTAAGAAGAAATCTTCTAGCAATGTTGCAAAAGATAGATTAAAGCTTCTACTTGTTTCTGATAGAGCGAGTTGCTCACCAGAAGTAATGGAAATGATAAAGAATGATATTATTAAAGTAATTGCAAAATATATGGAAATCGACTGCGAGGGACTTGATATTCAGATTACAACAACAGAATCTGATGGCGGAAATGGCAATGTTCCAGCTCTTGTAGCTAATATTCCTATCAAAGAAGTAAGACATTAATTGAAAGTGAGCTTGTCTAGAACATGGTAGCATTATTAACAAAGATTAAGGAAAAACTGAAAAGCTATAATTATAGACATATAAATGTAAGACTATTTATATGGTTATATGCGTTACTTATTCTTGGACTCAATGTAATCGCCAGTGCCACAAAGTATGATCATTACGAATCAAAACAGCTTTTAGGCATTATAGTAGGTTCCGTTGCTATCGTGATTCTTATGCTTATAGATTATCACTTTATACTTAAGTTTTATTGGGTCATTTATTTTCTTAATTTAGCATTGCTTATTGGTGTTAAGATAATTGGTGAAAATGTAAATGGAGCTCAGCGTTGGGTGACTATAGCCGGTATACAGATACAGCCGTCTGAGTTTGCAAAGATATTTTTAGTGTTATTTTTTGCAAAGCTTATGCTTAAATATAAAGATAAGCTAAATACATTTAAAATCCTTGCAATATTTGTCATTACATTTGCCATACCTTTACTTTTGGTATTTAAACAGCCGGATTTATCAACGAGTATTGTTTTAGTTGTGAGTTTTTGTGTAATAATGTATATAGGCGGTGTAAGCTATAAGCTAATCGCCAGCTTATTTGCAATAGCAGTGCCTGCGGTAATTATTTTGATATATTTATTATTGCAGCCTAATCAAAAGATTCTTGATGAGTATCAGTTTAATCGTCTTGTCGGTTTCTATGATGAGGATAACGAAGTGGCAGAACGAATCAACTATCAGCAGGTTAATTCAGAAATGGCTATAGGTTCTGGTGGCTTATGGGGCAAAGGCCTTCATAATGACAGAGAAGATAGTGTAAAGAATGGTAATTATATCTCAGAGGCTCAGACAGACTTTATATTTACAATTGTAGGTGAAGAACTGGGATTTGTAGGAACTATGTCTGTCATATGTCTTGTTGCACTTGTTACCTTTGAATGCTTCTATATGGGAGCACATGCTCCAGATATAGCAGGTAGAATAATATGTTGTGGTATCGGTGGAATAATAGGTTTCCAAAGCTTCGTCAATATGGGCGTTGCTACAAGATTGCTTCCGAATACCGGACTTCCGTTACCATTTGTAAGCTATGGACTTAGTTCGTTATTGAGTCTTATGGCTGGTATGGGAGTTATATTTAACGTAGGCTTGCAGCATAAGAAACTATTGTAAAATAGCATTTATATTTTTGAGAGGTAGTTAATATGAATATTGGAATAGTTGCACACAATTCAAAAAAGAAATTAATGCAGAATTTCTGCATAGCCTATAGAGGTATTTTAAGTAAGCATAATATCTATGCCACTGGCACTACAGGAAGATTAGTTGAAGAGGTGACAAATCTTAATATACACAAGTTTCTAGAAGGACATCTAGGTGGCGTGCAGCAGTTAAGCTCACAGATACTTGATAATCAGATGGACATGCTTATATTCTTTAGAGACCCTATTCAACCAAGAAGTAACGAGCCAGACTTTAAGGATATATTTAAAGCGTGTGATATGAACAATATTCCGTTGGCTACAAATCTTGCTACAGCAGAGCTTTTGATTAAAGCTCTTGAGCGTGGTGATTTGGAATGGAGAGAAATATATAAGTAATATGTAGTTTTTGAAAAAAATATAAATTGATAAACAAAAAGCACCTGTAAGGGTGCTTTTGTTGGTATTTATAATACCTATTAGTCTGTCATAGCATTTGAAACTCTACCATAGAGGCTTACTAAGTATAAACCAGATAAACCTACGATAGAATATACGATTCTAGAAAGCATAGACATTTCTCCGAAAAGAAATGATACTAAATCTATTCTAAAAAAACCGATAAGTCCCCAGTTGATTGCACCGATAATGGCAATTGTGAGAACTGTGTAATCTAAACCTTTAGTGTTCATGAATATACCTCCTTGATTATCATTTTGATATAGTTATATTGTTAGCTTAAATTTATAATATTATTATGGAAAAATTTATAAATTCATTAAGTTTATTTGAATATTTTGCCTTGACAAGGCTGTTCTATTGTGTTAGTATGTTCTAGTGTGCCGCACAATGAGGTTATAAGTATGTACTTTTGTACAACACCGAAATTGGCGAGTATTGTTCACAGGTGTGAACGTTTTAGGAGGTGCGAATTATGTACGCAATCATTGCAACAGGTGGAAAGCAGTATAAGGTATCAGAAGGCGACATCGTTAATGTAGAATTACTCGGTGTAAACGCTGGTGACAAGTATACTTTTGAACAGGTTCTCCTTGTTGGTGGCGATGACGTTAAGGTTGGTGCTCCAACTGTAGCTGGTGCTTCAGTAGAAGCTGACGTTATTGATAACGTTAAGGGCAAGAAAGTTATCGTTTACAAGTACAAGAGAAAGACTGGCTACCATAAGAAGAATGGTCACAGACAGCAGTACACAGCAGTTAAGATCACAAAGATCAACGCTTAATTATTGCAGATAAGTTATGATAAACGTAACGATTTTTAGAGATTCATCAGATGAATATCGTGGAGTGTCATTGGTAGGACATGCAGGATATGCAGAATATGGACAGGACATTATATGTGCTGCAGCATCCATATTATCTACAAATTTAGTTAATTCTATAGAAAAATTAACTAAGGATAAGATATCCTACAATGTTGATGAAGACACAGGTTTTCTTTCAATGAGCTTTTGCGGTAAGCAGATTAGTAATGAATCAAAACTTCTGGTTGATTCCTTTATACTTGGAATAGATAGTATTAGGGAGAGCTATGGAGATACTTATATTAAGATATCTTACAAGGAGGTGTAAGTCATGTTAAAGTTGAACCTTCAGTTATTCGCTCATAAAAAGGGTGTTGGTTCTACAAAGAACGGTAGAGATTCAGAGTCTAAGAGATTAGGCGCTAAGAGAGCTGACGGACAGTTCGTAAAGGCTGGTAACATCCTTTACAGACAGAGAGGAACAAAGATTCATCCAGGTGTTAACGTAGGCAAGGGTGGAGATGATACATTATTTGCATTAGTAGATGGTGTTGTTCGTTTCGAGAGAAAGGGTAGAGATAAGAAGCAGGTTTCTATTTACCCAACAGCTGAATAGTTATTTATAAAAATCAAGTCGCAGTTACTTATGTAACTGCGATTTTTTGTCGTATTTGCTAGACATAATCTTTATTTTAGTATAGAATAATAATGGTTTTATATGCTTAAAAGTAATTATTTTATGAAACGTATTTAACTTGGTATATATTTGATTTTGCAAGCTAGGAGGAAAATTATGGCATTTGCAGATAGCGCTAAAATTTTTATAAAGTCTGGTAAAGGTGGAGATGGCCATGTAAGCTTTAGAAGAGAGCTTTTCGTGGCTGCTGGAGGTCCTGACGGCGGAGACGGCGGTAAGGGTGGCGATATTATATTTGAGGTGGATTTAGGTTTGAATACACTTACAGATTTCCGTCATATTAGAAAGTATGTCGCTCAGAGTGGTGAAGAGGGTGGCAAGAAGAATATGCATGGTAAGAATGGTGAAGACCTTGTTATTAAGGTTCCAGAAGGAACTATTATAAAGGATGATGAAACTGGTAAGGTTATAGCTGATATGTCAGGGGATAATAAGCGTATGACTATACTTACAGGCGGTAGAGGTGGTAAAGGTAATTCTCACTATGCTACAGCTACAATGCAGGTACCTAAATACGCTCAGCCTGGTAAACCAAGCAAGGAGCTTTTTGTTCGTTTAGAGCTTAAGGTTATAGCTGACGTAGGTCTAGTAGGTTTTCCTAATGTAGGTAAGTCTACATTGTTATCTAGAGTAACAAATGCTAAGCCAAAGATTGCTAACTATCACTTTACAACACTTGCGCCAAATCTTGGTGTGGTAGATATGGATGGAAGTAAGGGTTTTGTAATCGCTGATATTCCAGGACTTATCGAAGGAGCTAGTGAGGGAATTGGTCTTGGACATGAGTTCTTAAAGCATATTGAAAGAACTAAGGTTATCATTCATATGGTAGACGCAGCCAGCGTTGAAGGAAGAGATCCAGTTGAAGATATAAAAGCTATTAATGAGGAGCTTTCAAAGTACAACCCAGAGCTACTTAAACGCCCACAGGTTATTGCAGCGAACAAGATAGATGCATTGCCACCAGATGATACAACATTTATAGATATGATAAAGGAAGAGTTTGAGCCACAGGGCATAAAAGTGTTCCCTATCTCAGCAGTAAGTGGTAAGGGCTTAAAAGAGCTTTTATGGGAGGTACAGAACCTTCTCGATAATCTGGATGATGCACCTATTATCTTTGAACAGGAATACGACCCAGATGCATATTATGATAATCCAGAAGAACCATTCTATGTATTTAAGGATGAGGAAGAGGAAGATGTATATCGCATCGAAGGTCCAAGAATCGAGAGAATGCTTGGCTACACAAATTTAGAGTCAGAAAAGGGCTTTATATTCTTCCAGAAGTTTATGAAGGATAACGGAATCCTCGACCAGTTAGAAGAGTTAGGCATCCAAGAAGGCGACACAGTTAAAATTTATGGACATGAGTTCGAATATTTAAAATAATAGTTTTTAGTAAGAAAATTCATAAACGTAAATCATCATATTGTGCAACTTTGTACTGTGGATTTTACGATAGCGGAGAATGTTTAGATTTTCTTAATACTTTGTTCTATATTAGTAATTTTCCAACACGATGTTGGAAAAAGGCGTCTTTGAGCCATGGATGGCGAATAGACGCCGGTTACGTTCGTTTAATTGAATGTTTATTCAAAGTATTTAGAAAATCAAATATTCGTAGCATGTAAAATACACAGTATAAAGTTAGCACAATATGACTCATAGAAAGGAAATAACATGACTAGTAAACAGAGAGCATATTTAAAATCAATTGCCATGACTACTGACTCAATTCTTCATGTTGGTAAGTCTAGTGCAACACCAGAATTTACAAAATCAATAGATGAAGCCTTAGAGGCAAGAGAACTTATTAAAATGAACGTTCTTAAGAATTGTGCTGATGACCCAAAGGTTCTTGCAGAAATATTTGCTGAGAGAACAAATTCAGAAGTTGTTCAGGTTATCGGTAGAAAGATTGTTTTATATAGACCACGTAAGGAGAATCCAAAGATTGTTCTTCCTACAAAATAATGGAGATTATTATGGCTAAGAAGAAAATAGGTATATTAGGTGGTACCTTTAATCCTATACATGATGGTCACCTACAATTAGCAAAAGCGGCGTATGAACAGCATAACCTAGATAAAATATGGATTATGGTTTCACCAAATCCACCACATAAGGCAGGAACAACTATTGTAGATGTAATTCATAGAAATAATATGGTTAAAGCGGCCATAGAACCATATGAATATATGGAATTTTCTGATTTTGAGCAGAAAAGAGATGGTTATATATATACAGCAGAGACACTTACATTATTAAAAAAGGAGTATCCTGAAAATGAATATTATTTCGTTATAGGAGGGGATTCCTTAGCTAATATTGAAAAGTGGTATCATCCAGAGGTTGTTTTGGCTAATTGTATATTACTTGCAGCTGGTAGAGATGACTTGTTTGATGAATCGTTAATCAATCGTATTAATGAGATTAATGCTAAATATAAGGCTGATATCAGAATGATAAAGATGCAACCTATGGATGTATCATCTACGGAGATTAGAGCTGGAGATTTTGATGATATACCAGCTTCTGTTAAAAAATATATTGACGATAATCGATTATATTAATTTAATTTATATTTGAAGGTTGGTATATAAAATGAGCGATAGAGATTATTATAAGAAGCTTAGAAAAAAAGTAAAGGATGTAATGACTAAAGCAAGATACGAGCATACTTTAGGTGTTGAGTTTACAGCGGCATCCCTTGCTATGAGATATGGAATAGACATTGATAAGGCTGAAATAGCAGGATTACTTCATGATTGTGCTAAATGCATTGATGATGAGGACAAGCTTGATGATTGTAAAAAATACAAAATTGAGCTAACTGATGTAGAAAAGAGAAATCCTTTCTTGATTCATAGTAAATTAGGTGCAGTATATGCAAAAAAGCTTTATGATATAGATGATGAGGAGATAATATCTGCTATTAGATTTCATACAACTGGTAAGCCAGATATGACTTTACTTGAAAAAATTATCTTTATCGCTGATTATATAGAACCTGGTCGAGATAAAGCTCCGAATCTAAAGGAAATTCGTAAAATGTCATTTATAGATATAGATGAAGCGATGTATATGGTTTTAAGAGATACTATAAATTACCTTGAAAAAGGCGAGGGTGAAAAGGATGAATTAACATATGACACATACCTTTTCTATAAAGAAATTCATGATAAAAAGGAGATAAAATAAATGGAACAGACAATTAAGGCAGTATATAATGCCCTTGATGATAAGAAGGGAATAGATATTAAGGTTCTTGATATAAGTGAGATTTCTGTAATGGCAGATTATTTTATTATAGCTAGTGGTTCTAACAAGAATCAGGTACAGGCTCTTGCTGACAACGTGGAAGAGGAAATGCTTAAGCACAATATTCATAGTAGACAGGTGGAGGGATATCCATCAGGAAATTGGATATTAATGGATTACGGCGATTTCATCGTCCATGTATTTAATCAGGATGACAGATTATTCTATGATTTAGAAAGAATCTGGAAAGATGGCAAGCTTGTAGAGATAGAAATGTAGTTTAATGTTTGTGGGGTGAACGATATGTTAAATAAAATGCTAAAGATTATAGAGAAGTCGTTTAAATTAGAAGAAATTGATGTAAAAGAGTATGCTAAAGTTAAGGCAAAAGGCATGAAGTTTGATATAAAGGCCTATTATGCAAAGGGTCTTGGTCATGTGTCAGTTATGACTGCAAAAGGTTTCTTTGGTCTTATGAAGATGGATACTTTGATTATTAATGCTACTGAGAAGGATTTGCCATTATATTCTTACGATAGAGTGCATGCTATGGGAAATGATACATTAATTATAGAGCTTTATGATACCATTATTCATCCATCTGAATTTGAGGATATTGATAAGGTAAATGATAAGTATGATGACATACCAAAGCATAATTTAGGCGAACATTGGTATGACAGTATAAAGCTTGAGGAAAGTGTGTCTATTAAAGGTAAAATTAAGAAGGATAAGGAATTATTCGATGAGTATGCCATGGAGCATTTTCAGGCATATATTAATACTGTTAATGGTGGAAGTGATGTGGATACAGAACAGAAGCTTAAAAAGGCAGCTGTGTATGTAGAAGGTTTACTTAAAAATGGTGGTCCATCTACAGATGTATTTAAGAAAGCGCTAGGCGAGGAAGCTACAGCTGAGCTATTTAGAAAATATTTGTTTGGAACGGATAAGAAAGGATAATGTATTGATGTATCAAGAAAACCTCACAAACGAAGAGAGAATGTTAATAAAACGCGGTCGTGCATATCGTAGCTGGAGAAAACGTATTATTTTCGGAATTGTTATTTTTTTTATATGGGCTTTTTGTGGTTTGCCGTTGGTACATATGAATAGTATAACCAAGGTTATATATACCATAGGTCTTTTGATTGCTTTGGGTGTTGAATACTATGTATTAATTCTTTCGTGTTGGAAATGTCCTGAATGTCATACAAAACTTCCTAAAAAAAGTATGTTGACTTCGGGCTATACGCCATATTTAGTAAAGAATTGTCCTAATTGCGGTGCGGATTTAGCAAAATAATAAAATACAGAAGAATTACAGGATATAGAAAACAAATCTTCTATAAAGGCTAATTATTTTATCTAATATAGGTGATTATTGATTAGGTTACAATCGCTGTTAGTGCCAACGAAAAAACAGAGTACATAAGAAATGCATCTGTCCTTTCGTTGGTGCTAATAGCGATTTTGCCGAATTGAACAAAGTCGCGTCCCCAAGTCGTTATGTATGGATTTTCA
>JAFQOW010000049.1 GCA_017412055.1 Lachnospiraceae bacterium
GTTTCGCTTTCCTTCCGTCATCACAACCTTGTGTACGGGTTTCTTTTCTCTTCTTGCCATAATAAAAGGCCTCCTATGAATTATATTTTATCATAGAAGACCTAATAAATCTTTAATTTACAGAAAAAGTTTCACACACTCGCGGTTGGGCAGGATATTCATTTTGTTATACTCGAACCATAGTGTCCGACAAAGTTTTCATACTATGCTGGAAAGCCTTGCAGTATCAGCATTCCTGTCAATATAAAAATTTAGTTCTTCCACAGAACTGATGTTTTGATAAATTCTGGAAGTCCTTATATTTACTAGAGTTTTGAGAAGGGCATAAAAAATTGTCTTGATATTTCGTTACGATATTTCCTATACAATCTGATGCATTATTTTCTATATTGTTTGTTTTTATTTATTATGTATCAACATAAGGATTTTTAATTCAGATTACAATAACTTTAAGGGATATAAAAGACAATAGAAACGACTAAGAGTTTCAAGAAATGGTTTCGTTGTCAGATTAATTCTAAGACGAGTTATGAGCACCAATACTAACAATAATGGATAGGTCTGTCTATTACAGATAATTAAAAATAATACTGGTAGTTCTAAGTGAAAACTTTTATGTAGTTTCGTATATGTGAAGTGTGATAGTGATAATCAGATATTTTCCACTTTCACATATATTTATTGTAGATGCACTGGTAATAGCAATAAAGCATACCCATCTATACTTAAATGTTTGTAGTTCTATTACTTTTATAAGTTATACTAGGATTCGTAGATGATTTAAAGAATTTAATCTGGTAGATTTGAAAAGTTCCATTAATCTAGCAATCTTGGGGTATTGTTAATGCTTTTATATATTTATCTTTTTCTATACAATGCCCTTTTTATGCGTGTTTTCAGAGAAAAAACAAGTGAAGTTGCTATAGTGATTCATAAAACAATAAAAAATGCAACACTTTTGCAACACTTATTTATAAAAGTTCCATTTTGATATAGGAACTTTCAAATATTAGAATTAATTTAGTTTGCTTTAGATGAGTCTTACTTTAAAAATATTTAAAGGAGGATTTGATTATGGTTTACGGAATTGTTTCAAATTTAGACACAACAAATACTTTAGAGGTATTTCATAGCAAGAAGATTAATGAGGATAATATAGTCCACGTTAATCATTTGAGTAATCTTGGGGGTATCCTTAAGTCTGGTGATGCAGTTTATGTTATGAGCGTAAACAGATTTTTAAGAGTAGGTCAGGTGCTTGGTTTTGGCAGATTATGTATGTCTAAAGGGGTATCACTTCGCTTTATCACACAGCCTTATCTTGATATAACGGTAGGTAAGCATTGGAAACCTGCTGTTATTAATCAGATGACAAAGATGATGTATATAGAGAGAAGTGCTATAGCTAGAATGTCATCAGCCTGCAAGTATACCAATGAATACTGGGATTATTTATGTGAAACATTTGAGATGATGAATGTTGAGTTGTTAGCCCAAACATTTGCTAATGATGGTCTTATGAAACGTGGTAGTTGAGTTAGTGTTGGTGGTAGTGGTAAGGATTTGTAAGATTTATAAGTGTTATTTAGGGGTAGTTTTTGCAAGATATTTTCTTGATTTTATGGTCTTTGGGGTATCGTTTGTGTCTTGCGTTTTTTTGCTATTACGTCTGCACACGATGCCCCACAATCGCTTTTTGTGGCTTTGGGGTATACTACTGCCACTAGGCTACAAAAAGCGAAAACTGGTCGAATTACGGATTGTGCGTTTGGTTCGTATAACTGCTGAATTAGGAACTATGGCTTTACTGGTGGTTTTTGGGGTAGCAATAGTTGTTTAAAGGAACTTTTTTGTTGTAGTTATAGGAATTTAAACTGTTTTGAGTGGTATTTAAATGATAAAAAGTAAGAAAGATATATGATTGGAGTGGTGTTATGAACAAAAGAACCAGAGCAATAGATGAGGATACATATAAGTTGATTATTAGTACTATAAGAAAGGGTTTTGCTAATGATGGGGTAGTGCATAAGCCTAATGAAAGAATAGCTACAATACTGTCACTTGAATATAATCTTGGTCTTAGAGTGGGTGATATATTAAATCTTACTATGGATTCCTTTGTAAAAGAAGGTAACAGATATCATCTTGATATATATGAGCAGAAGACTGGAAAGTATCGTAACTTTACAGTGCCTAATGAAGTGTACCAGTTTGTAAGAGATTTTGCATATGCACATAATATTCCATCCAAGGCAAAGCTGTTTCCTGTAACAGAGCGAGCGGTATTAAAGCATTTAAAGGTTGTATGTTCGTATCTAGGTTTAGATGGGGTAGGAAGTCACAGCTTTCGTAAAGGTTTTGCAACTAATGTTTATGTTAATAATCACTATAACATCGAACTTGTAAGAACTCTACTTCAGCATTCAAGTGTAAATGTAACACAGAGATATATTGGTATCGGCTCTAAGGAACTTGAAGATGCCATAAGCAAGAATGTATGTCTGGGGTAGATTGTTTAGAAACAGTAAGATAATTTTTAAAGCTGTATCCTATATGTCATTTTGGCAGTAGGGTACAGTTTTAATATATTCTGGTTGTAATAAGAAAATTTTGTTTAATTTTTTGAAAAAAACTATTGACATTCGAATGTGCGTTCTGAATGGCATTAACTATATAAAATACTGCATCCAGAGACTAATATTATTTTACTAAAAAATAACATTTATATTTTCTATATTATATAGTCGATAAAATGCCCCAATATGAAAACTAAGTTGGAAAACTCAAATTTGTATAATGTAATTATAGATAAATAAATCTGTTTATCTATAAAATCCTACAGATTTAACTTGAATGCGACGGCACTTAGAGTTAACATCACACACCACGAAAGCAGTTCGTAAGTCTTTCGTGAAACCTGCGTTCTGCAGAGATTATCCATCTTTATAACGTCAGCGATAATTCTTTTATGAAATATTTTGAGTCTGACTAGAAATAAATAGGCTGTACCACTCTTGCACACTTGGTTGCTAATATGCGTAAATCCGAGATAGATGCTTAACAGTTGAGATTGCTGTTATTTTGCCCAAATATAGAATGGAGATGATTATTATGATTAAAGAAGATTTTATTTATGTGGGTATTGATTTACATAAAGAAACCCACACAGCAGTTATTATTGACTGCTACAATAACAAACTTGGCGAGATTACATTCGCCAACAGACCAGCCGATTTTCCTAAGCTGGTAAACAAAGTTAAAAAGTGTAATATTAGTGTAAAGACAGTAGTCTTTGGTCTTGAGAATGCTTATGGTTATGGTAGAGCATTAGCTGTATGGCTCATTGACAAGGGGTATGTCGTAAAAGATGTTAATACTGCGATATCTCATCGTCAATCAAAACATAGTGGTGCTATGTATAAAAAGAGCGATAGTGATGATGCAGGTGCTATTGCTTTAGCTACTTTAAATATGCTTGGTAAACTTCCGGATGCCTGTCCTAATGATGCGTACTGGTCGCTTGGTCAGTTGGTGCATCGTAGGGATAATATTATGAAACAGAGAATTAGACTGGTTAATCAGTTACATGAGCAATTACATATAGCATATCCGTCTTATAAACTGTTTTTTAATGATATAAGCAGAACTACGGCATTGTATTTTTGGGAACATTACCCATCAAAAAAGTATTTAAAAGGTATGACAGCAGAAGATTTAAGGGAAGAACTTGTTAAGGTTAGTCATAACAGATGTGGGGCAAAAACCTGCGAGACAATCATTAATGCTGTTGCTACAGATAAAGTTAAAGAGAATGCTTATCAAGATGCAAGAGATATGGTAACGCTTAGTATAGTTAGTGATTTACGTCATTATGATTGTCAGCTTGAAGAGGTAGATAAGATGCTGGCAAAGATGTATGAAATGCTTAATTGTACACTTACAACTATCCCAGGAGTAAATGTCATAACAGCAGTTAAGATATTAGCCGAGATAGGAGATATAAATAGGTTTAGCAATTCGAATAAGCTGGCACAGTTTTCTGGTATAGCACCACTTCGTTTATCATCAAGTGGTAAAGGTAAAGAGGTAGCTACAAAGCAGGGAAATAGACGTTTACAGTCAACCATTTACTTTCTTGCTATTCAGATGATACAAGTATCAACAAAAGGTACGCCAAGAAATCCAGTAGTACGTGCATACTATGAGAAACGTAAGGCAGAAGGTAAGAACAGTCAGCAAGCGTTGATTTGTATTTCAAGACATTTAATTAATATTATATATGCAATGTTAAAGAATGGTACAGAGTACCGAATGCCAGTAATGGAAAGTGCTGACAAAAATATGTAGAGAAAAAGTCAAAAATATGGTAAGATTTTAAGCAGATGTGAACATCGGCTTTGGGAAGTGTATTCATTTTTCGAAGATAAGGCATTTGCTTGGATATTTATAGGGGTAAAGAGTCAGAGTAAAGAGTGGTAAAAAGAATACTAAAGAAAAAAGTAAAAGATTAAAATATATGGGAAGAACACCAAGTAAGAAATCCAGAACAGGTAATGAAGTAATTGAAAGAATGAAGAGTGAAGAAAAAATAGGAACTGTTCGTGGACAAGTACAGTTTAAGGCTAGTAATAATAGATGGTATCCATTGAATGAAGCGGATATGGCACATAAAATAGATGCAGTAGCGTGGTGGAATGAAGAAGGCAGAAAATACGGACCAAAATCTAAAGAGGTAAGGGGATTTATGCTAGATTCAAATAATTATTATTTAGAACATTATAGTATTAATCGTTCTCAAGGAGCAAAGCTTAATTTAGAATATTTACCGCCATTAAAATAGGAGGAATTATGGAATTAGATGACAAGTTATATTTTGAACTAACAGAATTATGCGAGGAAGGAGACAATTTTATTGAGGAAGGAGATATAAATGAAGCTATAGATAAATATAAAAAAGCATTAGAATTAATACCTAATCCAAAATATGAATGGGAAGCTTCAACATGGGTATATGGAGCTCTAGGCGATGCCTATTATTTAAATGACCAATATGAAGAGGCTATAGTTTGTTTGGCGGAAGTATTAAAGTGTCCTGATGGTTTGGAAAATCCTTTTATTATATTAAGAATTGGTCAATGTTATTTTGAAATAGAAAATTATGACAAAGCAGAAGAGTATTTATTGCAAGCATATATGCTTGAAGGAGAAGAAATCTTCGAAGACGAAGAAGAAAAATATATGGATTTAATTAGAAATAAAATATAAATTTGGAGGTAGGAATTATGGCATATGTAGAAGGTGAATTAGGAGATAAAATCCAGGAACTTATGGATGAGAGTAATGAACAATATGATAATGGAGAATATAAAAAATCAATAGATTTATTGATTGAGGCATGGAATGAATTGCCAAATGACAAGGTGCAGTATGATGAAAGTTTTTTGATTATATGGGGAATACTGGATATTGCTATACATATAAATGACATTGAAACAATGAATCAATGGGTTGATAAAATATTTATTGCAGATCCAGGTAGGGGAGATACTGGAGAGAGAGAAATGTGGGCTGGAAGAGTTGCATATGAAAGTAATAATATAGAAAAAGCAAAGGGATATTTTGAAATTGCTAATAAAAAATCTAGAGGAAGATGTTTTGGAGAGGAAGATGGAAAGTATAAAGACTTACTAGGGAAATAGTATGGTTTAGGGTTATAAGTTATGGATATTATATAATAAATTATAGATTATTTATTTAATTATTGAAAACATAGAGTGTGTGAAACTTTTTCTGTAAATTAAAGATTTATTAGGTCTTCTATGATAAAATATAATTCATAGGAGGCCTTTTATTATGGCAAGAAGAGAAAAGAAACCCGTACACAAGGTTGTGATGACGGAAGGAAAGCGAAAC
>JAFQOW010000021.1 GCA_017412055.1 Lachnospiraceae bacterium
CCCTCTGTCTAGAGGGACTTGCTCCGCTTTGCGAGCCGAGCACGGTCAGCGTTAGCTGACATATTCTTCTCGTGCGAGTGCTCATCCTCGCGGAGCGTTTTTTATGATATAGGAAGTTCAGAGAACTTTCCTATATCATAAGAAAACGAGCTCTTAATAAAAAAGAGCTCGTTCATTAACAAAGCTAGCAACGGGAATCGAACCCGTGACCTCCTCACTACCAATGAGGTGCGCTACCTACTGTGCCATGCCAGCTGACCGTAAATAATACTATAATAAAATGGCGGTTTTGTCAATAGAATCATCTTGCAATTGATGTATTATTAATGTAAACTTAAACTATCAAATTTCGTGATGGGAGAAAAAATATGATAGAGAATTTTCGTTTAGTATATCCTGTGGGATATGACATTGACAAAGAAGTTAAGATGAGCAACTATGAGTTTATAAAGTCGCTTCAGATTGATACATTAGTTATCCTTGTAAAAGAGAGCTATTTGGGATTTAGAAATATATCCTTAGAGGAGTATTATACAACGGATACCGAGGTGTTAGAGTATAGACTTGCTATAATTGAGGACTTGGTAGGCAATGAAAAGGTATATGATTGCTTCTGTAAGGCTGTGAATATGATTAGAAATATTCAGGATATGACTAAAGCTTTAAGCAGTGATTATACTGTGGAATCAGCCCTTTGTTCTGTAAGATATTTGGAAATGTATCAGGAGATAGTTGAACATTTTTCAGGAAGTCTAAAAGATATAGAGTTTAAGTCAGAAGGCTTGCAGAATTTCAAGAAGCAGATGATGGAAATATATAATAGTGAAGATTATAAAAATCTATGCGAAGAACTCACTAAGATGGAAGTTAGATTTGGTAATATTAAGAGTATAAGCATAGGTGTTAATTTGGATGAGAACCTTCGAGTAAAGGAAGCAGGTGTTATTTCCGTTGAAACTGTTCATTATAGAGAAGGCAATATAATGGATAGACTTCTTAAGAAGGATTCGAAGGAGAGTCATATTTTGATTTCTCCATTTACAGCGGTAAGAAAAGCATTATCAAAGGAAGAGGTTATAGCTCTTAACAATGCCACAACACAGGGCTTACAGAATATTTTTGCTAAGTCGTTAAAGAACTTTGAACCACTTACACAGCAGTATTTTAGAGAGAATACGTTATTCTTTGTAAATCTTTTAGATGATATAAGATTCCTTACAGCAGGAGCAAAATTTGTGCTTTCAATGAAGGAAAAGGGAATGCCAATGTGCCGTCCTACTATTAGACCTATGAGCGATAAAAAGTGTGATTTGACAAAAGTATATAACCCTGTATTGGCTAAGAGAGAGGTTGAGAAGAGCATAGTATCTAATGCATTTACATTTGATGAAAAGGGACGATTTTATATAGTTACTGGTCCAAATCATGGTGGTAAATCTATATTTGCATATTCTATAGGTATGGCGCAGGCGTTATTTCAGTTAGGTATATTTGTTCCAGCTGAAAGTGCAATTATGAGTCCTGTATCAGAGATTTATACACATTTCCCTGCGTCAGATGAAAATAATTATGGCAAGGGTCGACTTGAGAGCGAATGTGCAAGACTTGGAAGTATTATGGAGGTTCTTAAGGATACAGATATGCTCCTTATGGATGAATCATTTTCAAGTACAAGTGGCTTGGAGGCTGGATATATAGCATCAGAGGTTCTTACAGGAATCGGTGCAATCGGTTGTGGTGGAATATATGTAACACATATTCATGATTTGCCACAGCAGGTAGATAGCTACAATTCACATCCTATGAATAAGGGTAAGATAGATAATCTTGTAGCTCTTATGGAGAATAAAGAGGATGGAACAAGAAGCTATAAGATATCAAGAACTACACCAGATGGACTTAGCTATGCAAAGGATATCGCAGCTAGGTATGGATTGCATCTTGAAGGAATCTTGGAGAATGTGAAGTAGGGAACATGTTTGATTCTAAATAAAGATGAGGTTGTAATAGTTTATAAGAAATCGTATCATAAAGTTAGTTATGAGAGGAGAATGATTTTATGTTAAAAAGATATGTTATCGCTCAGTAGTCTGAGCTTAAAATAAAATGAATAGTTAAGCTCAGATGAATCCATGCAAGCAATAGGAGGATTACAATGAGCTATATTAGCGCAGAAGAGATTCTGCCAAAAGAACTTATAGAAACTATTCAGCAATATGTTAGTGGGAAAAGTATATATATTCCATCTAAAGAAAAAAAGAAATGGGGTAGTGAGACTAGAATAAAGCAGTATTACATTGAGCGTAATCAGGAAATATGTATTAAGCATAAAGATGGTGTTTCGGTAAAAATGCTTGCTGATGAATATTCCCTTTCCATAAAGAGTATACAAAGAATTATTAGAACATCTAATAAAAAGGATGATTCGATTTATTAAGTATGTCTATGATGAAAGTGTATCATCGCTGTGGAGGCTGCGGAAAGAAAATGGAATTCATTAATTCGCAGAAATTCAGGGTCAATGCAAATGGAAATTGTGTTGATGTATGGCTTATTTATAGATGTAAGAAATGTAAGCATTCCTGGAATTTGACGATTTATGAGAGAAAAAAACCTTCAAAAATACCACAGGATGAATATGAACTTTTTATGGAAAATGATGTGGAACTTGCTACAAAATATGGAAATGATAAATATTTTTTGAAAAGAAATAATGCTGAATTTGATTAAGTGAAATTGATATTATGAAGTGCTAAGCTGAGGATGATAATCTAGAGCTTGGCAAAAAAAATAATGTGCTGAGTCAAGAGTGTAAGCTTGAGACTTGGCACATTTTTGTTGTAAATTCGCATACATAATGCTATTATATATTTAGCAGAATGTTTATTTTTAATAATTCTAGAGAGTAGGTTTTATGAGTCGCTTATTTTCATTTATATTCTGCGAAATCCAATATTTATTTTAAATTTAATGCTATTTAGTTTGGAGAGGTCTTGGTAGCATTATATGGCGATAGTGTCATTATTCTTTTTGCTTGTGATTAAGTTTGGAAGTGAGTCAGCCGAATTTATTTAAGCTAATATTTAGAATTATGATGTTGTTAAAAAAATAAAAAAAGTATATAATAAGAAGGAGAAGATTGTATGACTAGTGAAAAACTAGATTTAAGAATGCAGGAAAATATGCAGATTATATCAAAACTTCGTTTATTAGATGACGATTTAATGAATTTGGTTTTTGATAAAAATGTAGAAGCAACTGAATTATTATTAAATATAATCATACAAAGAACAGATTTGAAAGTATTAGAGGTTGTTGCACAGAGGGAATATAAAAATTCTATGGCGGGTGGTCGGTCAATTACCATTGATATTTATGCAAGTGACAGCGAAGGTAAGATTTATGATGTAGAAGTTCAGCGAGCAGACCGTGGCGCAGATTTTCATCGTGCAAGATTTCATAGTAGTATGATTGATACAAGAATGCTTAGAGAAAGTCAGAACTTTAAAGATATTCATGATTCGTATGTGATTTTTATTACGGAAAATGATATTATAGGTAAAGGATTATCATTGTATCATGTATATAGAGTGATTAAGGAAACGGGAGCAGATTTTGTTGATGGTTCCCATATAATATATGTGAATGGAAGCTATAAAAATGACAGCGATCCGATTGGTAAGCTAATGCATGACTTTAGATGCATAAGCCCGGCGGATATGTTTTATACGTTATTGGCAAATCAAGTTAAGTATTTTAAGGAAACAGAAGGAGGTAGAAAAGTAATGTGTAAGGCAGTTGAAGAATTAGCGGAGAAGAGAGTTTTAGAAGAGAAAAAGGATAGTGCTAGAAGGATGCTTGAAGATTGTAAGCTTTCAATGGAAGAAATTGCCAGGTATGCAGGCCTTCCTGTTAATGCAGTAGAAGAATTAGCGGAATCAAAATAAAACACAAATAAATTAAATCAAATTACTTGTCATTCACCCTAGAAAAGTTTATACTACTAGGGTGATTTTCTATTGTCTAGAAAAGTTAAAAACTTTCCTAGACAATAAGAAAGCTCCGCTAAGGATCGCACTGCGGCGGAGTGGAAGATGTTGCTAAAGCAACTCGCCGCAGGCGGAGAATCTCGCTTGCGAGATTCTATATAAAAATTACAGGAGGATTTTAATATGGCAACAGTTAGACCATTTGTATGCGTTCGTCCAGCAGCTAATTTAGCGGACAAAATCGCAGCATTACCATATGATGTATATAATAGAGAGGAAGCGTGCGAGGTAGTTAAGGATAATAAGTTATCATTCCTTAATATCGATAGAGCAGAGACACAGTTTGATTCATCAGTTGATACATATGACGAGAGAGTGTATGCAAAGGCAAAGGAGCTTCTTGATAAGATGCAGGAGGAAGGTTCATTTATCACAGATAGTGATAAATGTTATTACATATATGAGCTTACCATGGATGGCAGAGCTCAGACAGGTCTGGTTGCATGTTCGTCTATTGATGATTATGCAAATGGTGTGATTAAGAAGCATGAGAATACTAGAGCTGATAAAGAGGTTGATAGAATCAATCATGTAGATAAATGTAATGCTCAGACTGGCCCTATTTTCTTAGCTTACCGTGCAAATGCTATTATTAATGAGGTAATAGGTAAGGTAAAGAAGGAAGCCGCAGTTTATGATTTTGTATCTGAGGATGGCGTTCGTCACGCTGTTTGGAAGATTGGTGCAGTGACAGATATAGAGACTATCGAGAATGAATTTAATAAGATTAATCAGATTTATATTGCTGATGGACACCATAGAGCAGCATCGGCTGTAAAGGTTGGAATGAAGAGAAGAGAGGAAAATCCAGACTTTGATGGAACAGAAGAATTTAACTTCTTCTTATCAGTTTTATTCCCAGATGAAGAGTTATTTATAATGCCTTATAACAGAGTGGTTAAAGATTTAAATGGCAACTCTAAGGAAGAATTCTTGGATAAGGTATCAGCTTGCTATGATGTGAAATGTGTTGGCAGTGAAGCCTATGGACCAGAGGTAAAGGGTAAGGTAGGAATGTATCTTGATGGACAGTGGTATGAGCTTACAGCAAAGGATGAAATAAAGAGCGATGATCCAGTAGAAGGACTTGATGTTTCTGTTCTTCAAAATCACATTTTGTCGCCAATTCTTGGAATCGGTGATCCAAGAGTTGATAAGAGAATCGACTTCATCGGCGGTATCAGAGGCTTAAAGGAGCTTGAAAGACGTTGCGCACTTGATATGACAGTAGCGTTTTCAATGTATCCAACATCAATTGAGGAGCTTTTTGATGTGGCAGACGCAGGACTTCTTATGCCACCTAAGTCAACATGGTTTGAGCCAAAGCTTAGAAGTGGATTATTTATCCACAAGCTTAGTTAATAGATAGACTAGCAAGAAGGAAGAAAATGGTGAAAAAAATATTTAGATTTGCTATAAGTCTTTGTCTTATAGTGACAGTAATGGTCACTGCAAGTGGCTGTAATATGGGAAAATATGCGGAATTAGATGAAAGTAAGCCGCTTATAGTTACGACACTTTTTCCCCAGTATGATTTTGCGAGACAGCTGGTTAAAGATAAAGCGGAGGTGGTATTGTTACTTTCGCCAGGGGTGGAGGCTCATGATTTTGAACCTACACCGTCTGATATTATACTTATTAATAAAGCAGATTTATTTATCTATACGGGAGATGATATGGAACCATGGGTTACAAGAATTCTTGACAGTATAGATAATGATGAACTGACTATATTAAATGTAAGTGAAGGTGTAGAAACCATATGTGAGGAAGAAAATCGAGAGCATAATCATATTCATGAGGAAAATCATGATAATATAGAAGATGAACATATGGAGGATGACCATAGGGAAGAAGATGATGTGGAACATGAAGATAGTCATGATGGAAACATAATCTTAGGTTCAGATGAACACGCTGGTCATGATCATAGTCATAACGCTGACCCACATATTTGGACAAGCCCGATAAATGCCATTCAGATGGTGGAAAATATAGAGAAAGCCCTTGTAAAAATAGATGGTCAAAATGGAGAGTTTTATAAAGAAAATGCCCATGAATATATTCACAGCTTAGAAGAGCTAGATAGTCAGTTTAGAGAAGTAGTAAGCAACAGCAACTCGAAGACTATATATTTCGGAGGCAGATTTGCTATGTCATATTTTGCCCATGAATACGACCTAAACTATGTAGCAGCCTTTGATTCCTGCCAAGCAAAATCAGAGCCAAGCGCTAGACTTATCGTACAGATAATCGATATGATGCGTTCGCATAGCTTAAAAATCGTATTGCATGAAGAAATGACAGATCCAAAAGCAGCACGGATAATAGCAGAAGAAATAGATGGCGAAGCACTATTGCTCCATTCCTGCCACAACGTATCCAAGGCAGAGATGGAAGCAGGTGCCACATATCTGTCTCTTATGGAGCAGAATGTAGCAAATCTCCAACGAGCGTTAACTAAACAAAACTAATGTTTTGACAGCAAATATATAATATGCTACAAAATTGCAGTTTGGATAATTACAGTATGATAACTGATAATAGAATGATATTAATAATTCTAGTTTATAGAAGTGTGAGTCATATTTTGCAATTTTATATTGTGACTTTTACGATAGCGGAGAATGTTTAGATTTTCTTAATACTTTGTCTAAATACAATGATTTCCCAACACGATGTTGGGAAAAGGCGAGCAGCACCATGGATGGTGCATGGGAGCCGGTCATGTCTGTTGATACGATGTGAATTCAAAGTATTTAGAAAATCAAATATTCGTAGCATGTAAAAAACAATATAAAATTGTAAAATATGACGTATATATCTCGGAAAGTAGGTCATTATGTCACAAATAACATGTAAAGACGTTTCAATTGCATATGAGAAAGAGAATGTCATAAGCAATGTTTCCTTTGAAATAGAAAAGGGTGATTACGTAAGTATCATAGGAGAAAATGGTACAGGAAAGAGCTCATTATTAAAGGGAATATTGGGACTGGTACCTTTAAAAGAAGGCCAAATCGTATTTGATGAGGGTTGCAGCAGAAGGAATATAGGATATTTATCCCAACAAAATCCTATGCAGAAGGATTTTCCAGCATCGGTATATGAGGTGGTTATTTCAGGTTGCTTAAAAAATAAAGGCTTTCTGCCTTTTTATTCCAAGAAGGAAAAGGAGCTTGCTATAAATAACCTTAAGAAAATGGGTATGGAGCAGCTTAAGAATAGCTGCTACGCTGACCTTTCAGGTGGACAGAAGCAGAGAGTCCTTTTGGCTAGAGCACTTTGTGCTACAGATTCCATTATTGTTTTGGACGAGCCTATTACAGGACTTGATCCAGTTGCTACAAATGATATGTACAAATTGGTTGAGAAGCTAAATAAAGAGCAGAAGATAACTATAATTATGGTTACCCATGATATAGATAATGCAATTAAGTATTCGGATAAAATCCTTCATTTACATAGGAACAATAAATATTATTTTGGACCTAAGGAAGACTATCTCGTTCATGGAGGATGTACACCAGATTGCTGTATGGATGTTAAGTATGGTCCGGCAGATAGCGAATGTAGTGATCCAAGCTGTAAATGTCATATAAGCTTCAATGGCAAAGAGCTTGCAAAGCAGACAAGAAATGCCCTTAAAGGTAATGAGGGAGGTATGAAGTAATGAGTATTTTTGAAGAAATAATAGGAATGTTTTCATACTCCTTTATGATAAGAGCTATGATAGTTGGTGGTTTGGTTGCCCTTATCGCATCTATATTAGGTGTGGTTTTAGTGCTTAAGCGATACTCTATGATTGGTGATGGCCTGTCACATGTAGGTTTTGGTGCTATGGCTATTTCATTGGCATTTAATGAGGCGCCACTTGTGTTTGCGATTCCAATTGTTATAGTTGCAGCGTTTTTATTATTAAGAGTAAGTGAGAATAGCAAAATAAAGGGAGATGCTGCCATAGGTCTTATATCTTCCAGCTCCCTTGCTATAGGTATGATTATAAATTCCTTGTCCAATGGAACAAATATAGATTTAAACAGTTATATGTTTGGAAGTATTCTTGCTATAGAAAAAAGTGAGATGATTTTATGTATTATTCTTGGCGTTATAATTATAGGAGTATTTATCTATTTTTATAATCCAATATTTGCCGTAACATTTGATGAGAATTTTGCCAAGGCTACAGGACTTAAGGTTGAGGTATATAAGACTGTTTTATCTGTGCTTACAGCACTTACTATTGTTATTGGTATGAGAATTATGGGAACATTGCTTATATCCAGTTTGATTATTTTTCCTGCATTATCGGCAATGCGTATAACAAAGAAATTTAAAAGTGTTATGATAATTTCTGTGATAATTTCTTTAGTATGCTTTTTTGCAGGATTAATTGCATCGTATCTTATAGAGATACCTACAGGTGCAAGTATAGTTGTTAGCAATTTAATTATGTTTATTGTTATGTCCATTATAGGATTGTTTAGAGGAAAAATGTAGGAGGAAGTCAAGTGGAAGTTTTCAAGGATGGAAATCTGAAAATTTCAGTAAGAAATCTTGTAGAGTTTATGCTAAGAAGCGGTGATATTGATAATAGAACATTTACCGGTTCTGATATAAATGCTATGCAAGAGGGGGCTAGACTTCACAGAAAAATACAAGGTAAAATGGGAGGAAACTATCATGCAGAGGTGCCACTTCGTATGGAGTTTCCTTATGATGATTTTACCATTACGGTAGAAGGCCGTGCAGACGGAATAATAGATGGTGATGATGAAAAGTCAGCAACCATCGATGAGATAAAATGCGTCTACACAGACCTTCTTTTTATTGATGAGCCAAAGCTTTTACATAAGGCGCAGGCTATGTGTTACGGATATATTTATGGAGTAATGAATGACCTTGAAAAGATTAATATTCAGCTGACATATGTAAATATTGACACAGAGGAAGTAAAGAGATTTAATGAGGAGATTTCATTAAGAGTATTAAAAAATTGGTTCCTTGATATGCTTGATAACTATAGTAAGTGGGTAAAATATTTATGGGACCATACAAAAAGTATGAAGGAAAGCGCAAAAAAGCTGGAGTTCCCTTACGAGTACAGAGAGGGACAAAGAGAGGTTACCGTATCTGTATATAAGGCTATAAACAGAAAGGTGCCATTATTTATACAAGCGCCTACAGGCATTGGTAAGACTATGTCTACAGTATTTCCGGCAGTGAAAGCTATGGGAGAAGAAAAGGCAGAGAAAATATTTTATCTTACTGCTAAAACTATAGCGGGAACAGTAGCACATGAATCCTACAGAATACTTAGAAAATGTGGATTAGATTTTAAATCTATAGGTATAACGGCAAAAGATAAAATCTGTGTATGCGATGAGACAAATTGTAATCCAGTTCATTGTGAGAGAGCTAAGGGACATTATGATAGAGTTAACGAAGCTATATTTGATGTAATTACAAATGAGTCTGATATCACAAGAGAAGTCATAGAAGAATATGCATTAAAGCATATGGTATGTCCATTTGAATTATCTCTTGATATAAGTAACTGGGTAGATGGAATAATATGTGATTACAATTATGCCTTTGACCCATCGGCATCTCTAAAAAGGTATTTTTCAGAGGGAGGAAATGGAAAATACATTTTTCTTGTAGATGAAGCCCATAATCTTATAGATAGAGCAAGAGAAATGTTCTCAGCATCACTTTGTAAAGAGAAGGTTTTAGAAGTAAAGAGGATAATGTCCGCAAGAGATAAAAAGATTACAAATGCATTGGAAAAGATTAATAGAATATTGTTATCCTATAAAAGACAATGTGAGGATAAACCTTACAATATAATGGACACTACAGCAGAGCTTGAGATTGCTCTTATGCGACTAAATTCCTATATGGAAAAATATATGGAAGCTTACAAAGAATTTGAAAATAGAGATATCGTCCTTGAATTCTATTTTGATTCATTAAGATATATGGCTACGGTGGAAAGATTAGATGAGTGCTATGAAATATATGGTAGGATAGCAGATAATGGTGAATTTTATGTACATCTTATGTGTATAAATCCTTCGGGGAATTTAAAGTTCTGTATGGAAAAGGCAGTGTCTACCATATTTTTCTCAGCTACACTTTTACCGGTTAACTATTATAAGGAGTTGTTAAGTGGCAATAAGGATGATTATGCCATGTATGTTGATTCTCCGTTTAAACAGGAAAATAGATTGATATTTGCAGCTGATGACGTGACTAGTAAATATACAAGAAGAAATAGAAATGAATATGAAAGAATTGCAAATTATATATATAAGGTGCTATCTTCAAAGGTAGGAAATTATATGATATTTTTTCCATCCTATAGTCTTCTTAAAGCTGTTTATGATGTGGTAGTAGAAAAAGATGATTTTAAAGATATAGTTATAGTCTGTCAGCAAAGTAATATGAGTGAAAAGGATAGAGAAGCCTTTTTAGAACAATTTGAAACCGTTGGAGAAAAATCCTTAGGCGCATTTTGTGTTATGGGCGGAATCTTTTCAGAAGGTATAGATTTGACAAATGATAAGCTTATAGGAACAGTTGTGGTAGGTACTGGACTGCCCCAGGTATGTGTGGAACGAGATATAATTATGAATTATTTTAAGGATAAGGGTATGAATGGGTTTGATTATGCCTATAAATATCCAGGTATGAATAAAGTTTTGCAGGCAGCAGGGCGTGTGATAAGGACTCATGAAGATACAGGCATTATAGCTCTTTTGGATGAGCGCTTTTCAACTAGAGAGTATGGAATGTTATTTCCGAGAGAATGGAGCGATATAAGGTTTGTAAATATAAATGAGGCAGGAGCAGTAATTGACCAATTTGTAGAGAGGATATATAAAAGATGAAACATGTAGAAAGATATTTGGCAGGTGTATTTATGATAAGTGTGTTTTTTGTGCTTATCATTTCATCAGTGGAGATAGCAGTATATACTGATTATGGTTTTTTTGAAAAAGAGTATAAAAAGTATGATGTGAATAATCCAAAGGGAATAGTGAATATGGAAATGGATGAGCTTATTTCCGTTACTAAGAATATGATGCAGTATTTGAGAGGTAATAGAGAAAATCTTGACATTATCGCAACTATTGATGGGGAAGAAAAAGAGTTTTTCAACACTAGAGAAAAGAGCCATATGGCTGATGTAAGAGATTTATTTGTAGGAGCCCTTAAGGTTAGATGGTTTGCTGTGGGCATGGCCACATTGGCGTTATTAAGCTTAATGATGCTATTGTACTGGGATGATATAAAAGTACTATTGTTTAGGGCGTATATAGCAACGCTATTAGGATTGGTAGGAGTGATTGCAGCCTTGGGAATATGGGCATTTATAGACTTTACAGGATTGTTTTATAAGTTTCATGCACTGTTTTTTAGTGATTATGAATGGATACTGGATACATCCACAAGTCGATTAATAAATATTCTTCCAGAAGGCTTTTTTGTTGACACTGCTATACGAATAGTGGTAATATTTATATTGATTACGTTGATAATGGGGGCGGTGTTGCTCTTCGTTAAAAATGTAAATATAAGAAAACGAAATCTTGGAGGTACTTATGAGTAAGGTTAAAAGAGTTTATGTTGAAAAACAGGCTCCTTATGCTGTTAAGGCAAAAGAATTAAAAGAAGAATTTGCAAGCTTCTTAGGTATTAAGTCAGTTACAGGCGTTCGTGTGCTTGTTCGCTATGATATCGAAAATCTTTCAGATGAGACATACAAGCAGTCGCTTAATACTGTATTTTCTGAGCCACCTGTAGACAATCTTTATGAGGAAGAATTCCCATATGGTGAGTCTGATAGAATATTTAGTGTTGAATATCTTCCAGGCCAGTTCGATCAGAGAGCTGATTCTGCTGAACAGTGTGTAAGATTTTTAAATGAGAATGAAACACCTGTTATTAAGACAGCTATGACATATGTTATCGAAGGAACAGTTACAGATGAGCAGTTTGAAAGCATTAAGAGCTTTTGTATCAACCCTGTAGATTCTAGAGAGACAGGTATGGTTAAGCCTGAAACTTTAGTTACTGTATTCGATGAGCCAGCTGATGTTAAGATTTTTGATGGCTTTAAGGATATGGCAGAGGCAGAGCTTAAGGAACTCTATGAGTCACTTAACCTTGCTATGACATTTAAGGACTTCTTACATATACAGAATTATTTTAAGAACGAAGAAAACAGAGATCCTTCTATGACAGAAATCAGAGTTCTTGATACATATTGGTCAGATCACTGTCGTCATACAACATTCCAGACAGAGCTTAAGAATGTTACATTTGATGAAGGATTTTATAATAAGCCAATCGTAGATACATATAATAATTATATGGCTGACAGAGAGGTTCTTTATAAGGGAAGAGATGATAAATTCGTATGTCTTATGGATATAGCTCTTCTTGCTATGAAGAAGCTTAAGAAGGAAGGCAAGCTTGATGATCAGGAAGAATCTGAGGAAATCAATGCATGTTCTATCGTTGTGCCAGTTGAGGTAGATGGTAAGACAGAGGAGTGGCTTGTAAACTTCAAGAATGAAACACACAACCATCCTACAGAAATCGAGCCATTTGGTGGTGCTGCTACTTGTCTTGGTGGTGCTATCAGAGATCCATTGTCAGGTCGTACTTATGTATACCAGGCTATGCGTGTAACTGGTGCTGCTGACCCAACAAAGTCTGCAAAGGAGACACTTGCTGGTAAACTTCCACAGAAGAAGCTTGTTCGTGGTGCTGCTAATGGCTACAGCTCATATGGTAATCAGATTGGTCTTGCAACAGGTCTTGTTAAGGAAATATATCATCCAAACTATGTTGCTAAGAGAATGGAAATCGGTGCTGTTATGGGTGCAGCTCCTAGACGTGCAGTAAAGAGAGAGACATCTGATCCAGGCGATATCATTATCTTGCTGGGTGGACGTACAGGTCGTGACGGCTGTGGTGGTGCTACAGGTTCATCTAAGGTACACACAGAGAAGTCAATAGAGACTTGTGGTGCTGAGGTTCAGAAGGGTAATGCTCCTACAGAGAGAAAGATTCAGAGACTTTTCAGAAGAGAAGAAGTTTCAAAGCTTATAAAGAAATGTAATGACTTTGGTGCAGGTGGTGTATCCGTTGCTATCGGTGAGCTTGCGGCTGGTCTTGATATTAACCTTGATATGGTTCCAAAGAAATACGCTGGTCTTGATGGTACAGAGATTTCTATTTCTGAGTCACAGGAGAGAATGGCTGTAGTTATCGATCCTAAGGATGTAGCAGAATTTATGAAGTATGCTGCAGAGGAGAATCTTGAGGCAGTAGAGGTTGCAGTAGTTAAAGAAGATCCTAGAATGACTCTTAAGTGGAGAGGAAAGGTTATCGTTGACCTTGCTAGATCATTTATAGATACAAATGGTGCCCATCAGGAGGCTTATGTTGCAGTAGAGATGCCATCTAAGGAAGAAAACTACTTGGTGGCTAAGGAAGTTACAGATGTTAAGAAGCAGTGGATTGATACACTTTCAGACCTTAATGTATGTTCCCAGAAGGGTCTTGTAGAAATGTTCGATGGCTCTATCGGTGCCGGTTCAGTATTTATGCCACACGGTGGTAAGTATCAGCTCACAGAGACACAGTCTATGGTAGCTAAGCTTCCAGTTCTCAATGGCAAGTGTGATACAGTTACAATGATGAGCTACGGCTTTGATCCATACCTTTCAACATGGAGCCCATACCATGGTTCAATCTATGCAGTAGTAGAATCTGTTGCTAAGATTGTAGCTAATGGTGGTGATTTTAAGAAAATTAGATTTACATTCCAGGAGTACTTCAGAAGAATGTCTGAGGATCCAAAGCGTTGGAGTCAGCCATTTGCTGCATTGCTTGGTGCATATGATGCTCAGCTTGGATTTGGTCTTCCATCAATCGGTGGTAAGGACAGTATGTCTGGTACATTCAATGATATAGATGTTCCACCTACACTTGTTTCATTTGCGGTAGATGTGGCTAAGGAAGGTGAAATCGTTACTCCAGAGCTTAAGAAGGCTGGCAATAAGCTTGTTAAGTTTACTATTGAGAAGGATGAATTTGATAAGCCGGTATATGCACAGGTTATGAAGCTTTACGAAGCTATTCATGCACTTGCAGTTAATAAGACAATAGTAGCTGCATACGCTCTTGACGCTAAGGGTATGGCAGCAGCTATTTCAAAGATGTCATTTGGTAATAAGTTAGGTTTTGCTATCTGTGATTCATGCGTTAGCAAGGAAGAATTATTTGCACCTGGCTTTGGTAATATCGTAGCAGAAATCGATGCTACAAAGATGGCTGAGTTAGAGGCTGTTATGGCTGAACTTGGGGATGCTGTAAAGGTAATTGGTAGTGTAACAGAGGAGCAGACAATTAAGTATGGCGATATGGTTATCACAATGGATGATGCTATAGCTACATGGGAGGCTCCACTTGAAAAGGTATTCCCTACAAGAGTTACTGATGATAAGACAGTACTTGATACACCTATCTACACAGGTGGTAGCGTATATGTATGCAAGAATAAGGTGGCTAGACCTACAGTATTTATCCCTGTATTCCCAGGTACAAACTGTGAGTATGATTCTGCTAAAGCATTTGAAAGAGCTGGCGCTGACACAATCGTTAAGGTATTTAAGAACTTAAATGCTGATGACATCAGAGAGTCTGTAAAGGTATTCGAGGAGAGTATCGCTAAAGCACAGATTATTATGTTCCCAGGTGGATTCTCAGCAGGCGATGAGCCAGATGGTTCTGCTAAATTCTTTGCTACAGCATTTAGAAATGAGAAGATGAAGGAAGCAGTTCACAAGCTTCTTAATGAGAGAGATGGTCTTGCACTTGGTATCTGTAATGGTTTCCAGGCACTTATCAAGCTTGGTCTTGTGCCAAACGGACAGATTACAGGTCAGGATGCTAACTCACCTACACTTACTTACAATACAATCAATCGTCATATCTCTAAGATGGTTAATACTAAGGTTGTATCTAATAAGTCACCTTGGTTACAGCTTGCAGAGGTAGGCAAGACATATACAAGCCCAGCTTCACATGGTGAAGGTCGTTTTGTAGCTCCTAAGGAGTGGATTGATAAGCTCTTTGCTAACGGACAGGTTGCTACACAGTATGTAGACTTAAACGGTAACCCAACAATGGATGAAGAGTGGAACGTAAATGGTTCTTACTGTGCTATCGAAGGTATCACAAGTCCAGATGGTAGATGCTTCGGTAAGATGGCACATGCAGAGAGAAGAGGCGACGCAGTAGCTATGAATATATATGGAGACCAGGATCTTAAGATATTCGAATCTGGAGTAAAGTACTTCTCATAAAACACATATTGTACATTAAGGCAAGAGCGCTAGCTCTTGCCTTTTTATGTAGCATATGTTAAAATTGGTGTAGTATTATGATAAGTATTCACGTGATTAGAGAGATGAGGATAATGTATGAGCAGAAGTAAAAAGATAGCATTGTGGTGGGTTGCTATAACCGTGTTTTGTTCAGTATTGATATTGATAGGCGCAGCCAGTGTTGAGAATGTAAGAAGTAGAAATACAAAGGATCTTACAGCTTCTGTTATGTCTGATTGGGAGAGAAGTACAACCAATGAAAAAAATCAAGAGGGACAGTATATTGTTCGTTATAAGAATAAATTAGGGGATATAGCTAAGGGTGGAGAATCGCTGATGTTCTTTACATATCACGGAGATGTATATGTATATTCAGATGATGTGCTTATGTATAGTATGTATATGGATAAGTCTAGGACATATTTTAACACTGTGTCAGGTGATGCATGGCACTGCATCTACATTCCAGAAGATATGGAAGGTAAAAATATAGAAGTGACTGTTCGTACTGATTATGCTTCATATTTGGATTATGAGCCTACATTTTATATAGGTGATAGAATGACAATTGTAAAGAATGAATTACTAGATGGAATACTTAATCTTTTAATTGTTTTTATAATGTTTATTGTGGGCTTAGTAGTGATAGTTTACAGTATATTGTCAGTTAGGAACAGAGCTAATAGTTATGACCTTATTTATTTAGGTGTATTTACTATTATGCTGTCTGTATGGTTCCTTATTAATATGCCTATTATAAATATGATAACAGATATTGGTACTGTATTGACATATTCTTCATATTTAATTTTAGGGGCTATATCAGTACCACTGGTTCTATTTGAAAAACGTCTTATGCATGTAAAATATGGTAAGGTGTGCGATATTTTATGCAAAATAGTTATCTCAACTCAAATATGTGTTTATCTTTTACAGTTATTAGGTTATAAGGATATGAAAGAAACTCTTATTTTGACACATTTAGCTATTGGATTTTCTATATGTGGACTAGTAACTTTACTGATTATTAATTTTATTTCTACTGGCTGGAAGAATTTAAATGGCTTGTTTAAATTAAATATGCTGTGTGGTTTGATGACAGCATTGGGAGTTGGCGCAGATATTTTATTATTCTATATTGATACTCATGCTAGCAGAGATTATATTTTTACAAAGCTTACGTTTTTATTGCATGTAATTACATTATGCTATTACTCCATGAGAGAGACACAGAGACTTATGCGAAAGGGTAGAGAGGCACAAAAATATGAGAAGCTTGCATATCGAGATGATTTAACAGGTATTTTAAATAGAACTGCCTGCAATGATGATATGAAGCATATGGATATAACAGAAGATGTTTATACAGTGTTAATGTTTGATTTGAATAATTTAAAGATGTGTAATGATACATTGGGTCACAATTTTGGCGACGAATATATAAAGTCGTGTGCAAGATTTATAAAAGATGCATATACAAGTATAGGTAATTGCTATCGAATAGGAGGGGATGAATTCTGCGTTATTGGTAAGGACATATCAGAAAAAGATATAAATGATTGCTATAAGATAATGCAGAAATCTATAGATGAATATAATATTGCAAATCCAAAAATAAATATGAGTGTGGCATATGGATATGCAACTTATGATGCCCAACTGGACGAGGATTTGAAGGATACAAGAGGCCGTGCTGATAAGGCTATGTATAAGAATAAAATCAGTATGAAAGCTAATAGAGCTTAATATATAAAAATTACACGAAAAGAGGTAAGATATGTCATTACAGGATGATTTAAGAGCACAATTAATTAAACAGTTTGCCGCAGATGTAGTAGAGATTACAGAAGAGAATGGAAATGTGTATTATGGGTGTCCTACTTGCAAGAGACCAGTTTCCAGAAATAACGAAACATGTGTGTCATGTGGGCAGACATTAAATTGGGAACATATAACAAAGGAGGAGTATAAAAAGGTTGGAATGAAGAAGGCTACATTATCATTTGAAGTACCGGGTGATTTCGTTAAGTCTGATTGCAGAAAGTGTCCTCTTTCATATATTACAAAGAAGGACGGAGAAAATC
The DNA here is from genome assembly GCA_017412055.1 of Lachnospiraceae bacterium. Lineage (GTDB taxonomy): Bacteria > Bacillota > Clostridia > Lachnospirales > Lachnospiraceae > SVEL01. The sequence continues at coordinate 17,539 of JAFQOW010000021.1, forward strand.
AGTATGATTGTCCTCTTAATATGAGAAATAAATGTCCATTGGAATTTTCAGAAGTATAGATTAGAGGTAATCGCGATGAGAGAGATGGAATTTAAAATGGAAAGGGAAGGGCTTGTGACTGTAGGGCAAGTATGTGAGGTGTCAGAAGGAAAGCTTCCTAGTAGTTATTATTATACATTAGAGCCGGCTATCGCTATGTCGGCAAATTATGAATTCAGTGAAAGAATAAAATCCACAAAGGGAGTCGTGAAGGATATTCACGAAACGCCTCGTGGATTCTTTGTAACAGTTGAGTTTGATGAATAATTATCGCTTATTTCCCATAAAGAATAATGCGATTAAGTTTGGGCCAGTATGAGTACCTATCGTCTGGCCTAATATATTTACCATAGTTTTTATACCAAATCGCTTCTCAATTTCAGAAGCGATATATTTTGCATCTTCTTCGCAATCACCGTGAGATAGAAAGACTATATCATTTGTGCCGTTATAATCACGTGTTGCTTCTTCCATCATATCTATAATTCGAGCTAATGATTTTTTACGTCCTCTAACATTCTCCAGAGATTTAAGTAATCCCTCTTCATCTACATGTAAAATAGGCTTGACATTTATGAGTGAACCGACAATAGCAGTAGTTTTAGATACACGACCACCTCTGTGTAAGTGATGTAAATCATCTACAGTGAAGCGTGATATTACATTACCTTTGTTTTCTTCAATGTATGTAGCAACTTCATCTAAGCCTTTACCTTCTTTCTTTAGGTTGACAGCTTTATATACAAGTAAGCCTTCGCCCATAGAAGCGGCTAATGTATCAATAACTGTTATCCTACAGTTTGGATATTCCTCCATAACATCATTTGCAGCGATAACTGCATTGCTATATGTACTTGATAAGCCAGATGAGAAAGCAAGGTGAAGAATGTCTATATTATCCTTTGCATATTTTTCAAAAACAGTTTTACAATCTTCAATATTACAAGCCATAGTAGTTGGCATAATTCCATTTCTCATGGCATCATAAAAATCTTTTATATCCATATTGGAATCAGGTGTTCCATATACTACATCATCTACTGAATATAAAACAGGAATAACATCCACATTGTTTTCTTTAGTAAAGCTCTCAGGGAGGTCACAAGTGGAATCTGTAGTTATAACATATTTATTCATTATCATTTACCTATCCTTTATATAAAATTAACAAGTAGTTTACAAAACTAGATATAGATGTTTCGACAACTACCATCATATATACTATCATATATCACTAAAATATACAACAAAAATATTTTAATAATCAAAGCTTTTATCTTCAATTGGCAAAATGTATATGTACATAATTCCCATTATCAGCACCTCATAAGCGATATGAAACGATTTTCTGTCACAAAACAACATAGCTGCGTACGAAGTATCCATCTATTTTTCAACGCCTATCGAGGGTTCCGACGATTTGCTTATATGCCCCTCTTGATACTTAGACTGTGTGTATTTTCAGTAAAAAAACAATTTTAAGCTAGTGTGTTCACAGGACACGGACAACGTTTCGATTTTCTATTTTCAGCATCCCGCGCCAAAGAATGCTTATTATCCACCTGCCTACATAACTCATCAGCTTGGCCGATTAACTCTCGCGCAGCGAGAGTAGCCAAGCTTCTTCAAACAGTATTTCGGCAGGTGGGCATTATCTTTGACGCGGGATGTTGAAAACTTAACGAAAATCTGCAAGTGTTGTCCGTTGCCCTGCGAACATCACCTAGCTGAAATTGTTTTTTCTTGAAAATATCACACAGTAATAAACTTGTATCAAGAGGTGGCATTTAGCAAATCACGGGTTCATCGTTCAGCGTTGAAAAGTAGATGGATATTCGTAGCAGCTTTTCACTGTCTATAGGCAGAAAATCGCTTTAAGATAATATTAAAGGTGCTGATAATGGGAATTATGTAAGATACTTTGCCAATTGAAGATTTGTTATCCTTTTTATTGCAGTAAAAGTTTATTGGGGATATAATATAAGGAGTTTATGTATAATCGTGGAGATTGCAGACTGCGATTACTTATGAAAGGAAATATGACTATGTTTAAGGGTAAAAGTGTGAAATCATCAAGCTGTTGTGATACATGTTCTAATTATGTGTATGATGAGGAGTATGAGTATTATACATGTGAGATGAATCTTGATGAGGATGAGATGGGAAAGTTTATGACCGATTCATTTTATAATTGTCCATATTATCAGTTGGATGATGAATATGCAATAGTTAGAAAACAGAATTAAGGAGGGGTGTTTGATGAGATTTATACATATCTCAGATTTGCATTTGGGGAAGAAAGTGTATGAGTATTCTATGTTAGAGGAGCAAAAGAATGCATTGTGGCAGGTGCTTGCAGCTGTGGATGAAGAGAAGGTAGATGGAATATTCATAGCAGGTGATATATATGATAAATCCATTCCTACTATAGAAGCTATGGAGGTGTTCGATAGCTTTTTGGTGGAACTTTCAACTAGAAATATAGATGTATTTATTATAAGTGGAAATCATGATAGTTCTGAGAGAGTAGGGTTTGGTGCAGAATTTTTTAAAAGCAAACGCATATATATTTCAAAGGCATATGAGGGAAAAATTCAATATGTAGATAAGGAAGATACATATGGAAATGTGAGGATACATCTTATACCATTTTTAAAGCCTGCAAATGTAAGACGTTTTCATCAGGAAGCGGAAATAAATGATTATAATAGTGCCATAAGAACAGTGGTGGATAATATGGAGCTTTGTAAAGAGGGACGAAATATTGTGCTTGTTCATCAGTTTATAACAGGTGCAGTGCGAAGCCAGTCAGAAGAGAGCTTTTTAGGTGGTATGGATAATATAGAATATGATTTATTTGATGAATTTGATTATGTGGCGTTAGGTCATATTCATAAAGCTCAGGCAATGGGAAGGCAGCAGGTTAGGTATTCTGGTGCTTTGGTTAAGTATGCTCTGGATGAAATTAATCATGTAAAATCCATGACATTAGTTGAAATAAAAAATAAAGGTGAAGTGGAGACTAGGATGATACCTATTAAGCCTATTCACGATATGAGATGTATAGAAGGAACTTATATGGAGCTTACAGATAGAAAGAATTATATAGATACAAAGGTAGATGATTATCTTCATGTGGTGTTAAAGGATGAGGAGGATGTGCCAGATGCATTAAGAAAGCTTAGAGTTATTTATCCTAATATTTTGAAGCTTGAATATGACAATACAAGGACAAGACAAATAAATTCAGTTTTAGATAGAAAAGCTATAAAAAATAAAGAGCCAATAGAATATATAGAGGAGTTATATAAAATCCAAAACAATGAAAATATGTCAAAAGAGCAAGCGCTAATGCTTCAAAGGATTATGGAGGATAGCAATGAGACCAATTAATTTAGTAATATCAGCATTTGGACCATATGCTGACAAGGTGGATATAGATTTTAATAGCTTTCTTGATAAAGGGATATATCTTATTTCTGGAAATACAGGTGCTGGAAAAAGCACAATATTTGAGGCTATTAAATTTGTCTTGTATGGAGAAGATAATGGAGAAATAAGAAGTAAGTATGCAATGGCGGAAACACCTACGTTTGTAGATATGACATTTATGCTTAGAGGAAAAGAGTATAGAGTTACAAGAAATCCTAAATACAGCCGTCCAAAGAGCAGAGGTGAGGGTTTTACCACAGCAAAAGCGGAAGCTGAATTAGTGTATCACAATGGAAAAATAATAACTGGGTACTCTAATGTAACTAAAGAAATAGTAAATCTAACAGGCTTAAATAGCGACCAGTTTTCTAAAATTGTTATGATAGCACAGGGAAAATTTAGGGAGTTATTAGAAACGGATACTGCTAACCGTTCAAAGATATTTAGAGATATTTTTAAGACAGAATCATATGATAAATTACAAAAAAAGGTTAAAGCAAAGTATATTGAAACATATAAAGAAAATTCCAAAACAATAGACTCGATAAAGCAGTTTATTCAAGGAATAATTATTAATGAAAGCTTTAGTAAGAGAAATGCCTTAGAAAAAATAATGAAGCAGGATATTATAACAGATATTGATGAAACTATTGAGTTAACTAATATGCTGATTTCAGAGGACGAAATATGTTATAAAAACAATATATCTAAGATGGAAGTAAGTCAGGAAGAAATAAGCAGGCTTAATAACAACATCAATGGAATAATTAGTAGTCTAAAAGAGATAGAGGCATTAGAACGGGAACTAAATAAGTATTCTATATATGTAGAGGAAAATAAGGAAATAGTGTCTGATTATGAAAGTGTGAATAGTCTTAAGGAACAAAGAGAACAGCTATATGCAGATATAGAGACACTAAAGAAAACTGTTGAAAAATATAAGCAGTATGATGAAGTAATGGCAAAGCTTAAAAAGGTGAATATAGATGAACTGCTTATAGGTGAAGTATTGACGAAATTGCAAAAAGAAAAAAATGAGCTACAAATAAAGCTAGACGAAACCTCGGAAAAGGTTATTTTAAAATCTGAGTATGAGAAGAAAATAATTAAATTAGATTCAGATATAAAATCAAGTACCGAATATATACAAAAACTGGAGAAGATTTTAGAATTGGGAAAAAGGCTTGATGAAGCATCTAAAGCGTACGAGGAAAAGGTTGAGGTTCTTAAAACAGAAGAAAAATTATGTGCAAATCTTCGTTTGGAATATAATGATAAATTTTTGTTATATATAGAAGCTCAGGCAGGAATAATGGCAAATGAACTTAGAAAGAATCCTGGGATGCCATGTCCTGTATGCGGTGCTACAGAATATATTAGATTAGCAGAAAATATAAAGGAAGCACCTACGGAGGATGAGGTTAGTCATCTTAAGGAAAAGCTGGATAAGGCTACAGATAAGGTTATGAAAGCAAGTGCTAATGCTGGAAATATTATGTCGGATAGGGATAACTTAAGAGGAAATTTGATTATTGGTATAGAAGAAGCAAAGCTAAATTGTTCCGTTGATGATTATAAAGAAAAAGCTAACGAAGCAAAAAAAATGGCAGCACAACAGCAGAAGAATCTTAAAAATAGTCAGGACGAATGCAGTAGAGAGCTTGTACAATTGCAAAAGGTTTTAGATGAAATTCCATTATTAAAAGAAACATTACAGAAGCTAGAAGACGACATAAAGAATACAGAAATTCAAATGAATGAAAATAAGCTTAAAACAAAAGAGCTTGAAACAATTATTGAGGCTATAAAGCTGGAGCTAAAGGATAATAGTGAGGAAGAAACCAGAAGCACGTTAAAGTCAATGGAAGAAAAATATGTTCAAATAGTTGAAAGGATTGAGAAAACCATATCAAGATATAGTAAACACATAGCGGATATGGCAGCTTCAAAGGCTATTATAGAGCAGTTTGTAAAGAAGCTTAAAGATTTGGGGCTTACTAAAACTACGAATGAGGAAATAATTAATGTAAAAGTCAAGCTTATATATGCCAATAGAGAATATACTGAGAAGCTAAGGCTTGTAGAAGAAGCATATAGTAAATTGGTAGATGACAACAATAACGTATATTTAAGAATTGAAAATAACAAGCGCATTGTTGCTTCCGTAGAGGTGCAAAGAATAAATCTTCAAAATTTAGGAAAGCGTTTATCAAGCTTGAAAAACATGTCTGATACCTTAAATGGGGAATTGGAAGGGAAAGATAAGATAAAGCTTGAGACCTTTGTTCAGATATCCTATTTTGAACAGGTAATAGAAAGGGCAAACACGAAGTTATTCGAGATGACGGAGGGACAGTACGAATTTATTCGAGATATGTCTTCGGAAGATAAGAGAACTAAGTCAGGATTGGATTTATGTGTGCTTGACCATTACAATGGTACTGTACGAAGCGTAAAAACCTTGTCGGGAGGCGAAGGATTTATGGCTGCTTTGTCATTGGCATTAGGTATGGCCGATATTATAGAAGAATCTGCAAGTGGTATATCTATAGATACTATGTTTATCGATGAGGGATTTGGTTCCTTAGACGAAATGGCACTGGAGCAGGCGATGAGAGTACTTGCAAAATTATCTGAAGGTAATAAGCTTGTGGGAATTATATCCCATGTGTCAAGTCTTAAGGATAGAATAGAGAAGCAGATAAATGTGGAAAAGAAGATGTCAGGTGGTTCCTTGGTAAAGGTTGTAGTTTAAGTTCAATATAAACTATATAGTAAAATTAGAACAAAGCGGACAAGTCCGCATCATCTCCCTAAATCCCTCTGTCTAGAGGGACTTGCCCCGCTTTGCGAGCCGAGCACGGTCAGCGTTAGCTGACATATTCTTCTCGTGCGAGTGCTCATCCTCGCGGAGCGTTTGTTATGATATAGGAAGTTCAGAGAACTTTCCTATATCATAAAAACACGTTGTAGACTGTAAACTACAACGTGTTTTTATATTAATCATGTAAGGTTATTACTGGATTTCCAATGATGCAGCAATACCTAATGCATCAAGATAATCGTCAGAATCAACATCTTCAGATGTTACGATTGCAAGGAACATTTTATCTACATTTGTATTAAAATACATAAAGATATATGTATGAGCTCCAATATAATCTCCTTCAATATAATAACCTTGCTTTCCGTTAGCTAAAAGATTACCAAATTCTAAGTTTTTAAATCCCATATTGAGATATGTATCACAGAGAGATTTTAAAACCATCATCTGTGTATCAGGTGTAACAGTAACTGGACTTGAGAAGGTTACGACATTCTTATAATCAGGTGACATACAGTTAGAATCTGTAACAGTCCAAGTATCTGGAATAGTTAATGTATGTCCATCAAGCTGCTTCTTTGTACCTTCCACTGTAGCATCTACTATGTTATTATTATTTGCAAGTGATGCATCAAAGTCAAATTCTTCAGTAGCGCCTGATTCAGATTCTGGTTCTGTAGAAGATTCTTCTTCAAAATCTATATTAAAGTCATCATCATTGTAGTCAAATACATAGAAAGTATCATCAGCGTATGCGAGATATAAATATGCACAAGATGACTGGTCTTCGTATGTAAATTCAACCTCAGCTAAAGCGAAGTGTGTAGGAGCAACATATGAAGAAGAGTCTTCTAAATCAAAACCTTCATCGCGAGCTGTATCCATATATTCATCAAAGTTATCTGAATCATCAATTGACACATTAGTAATTTCATAATCAAGTAAATCACCGTTTGGATCTTGGAATGTGATAAGGAATGATTCAGCAACAGCATCAGCTGATAATCCTTCATCTTCAAAGACATCAAGCATAGCTGGGAACATGTACTTAGCTGCCTTTGAGAAATTTGATGAGTCTATAGCGTTCATAAATTTAATAGCCACAGTCTCAGCATCATTATAGTCTACATCTATAACAGCTTCTGTAGTAGGCTCTTCTGTTGTTTCTTCTTCAGTTGTCAATTCTTCTGTAGTGGTTTCAGTAGTAGAAGTTGATTTCTTTGAATCCTTCTTCTTATCATCCCCTGTAAATACAAGGATAAGTACAATTGCAATAATAGCAATTACAAGAGCAGCTATTCCAAGACCGATAAATAATGGAGCTTTACTCTTTTTAGGTGCTGGGTTAACAGGGGCACTAACAGGCATATTATAAGCCATGTTATTATTTGGTACATTGTTGTAAGCATACTGTGCGTTAGGATCATACGCCTGAGTATTCATCATAGGAGCATCCATAACAGGAGCATCCATAACAGGAGCATCCATAACAGGAGCGTCCATAACAGGAGCGTCCATAACAGGAGCATCCATAACAGGAGCGTCCATAACAGGAGCGTCCATAACAGGAGCGTCCATAACAGGAGCGTCCATAACAGGAGCGTCCATAACAGGAGCGTCCATTACAGGTGTCTCCATCACAGGTGCGACAGGCTCTACAGGCATCACAGGTGCTGCAGGCTGTGTATTTATCTGGTTTCCGCATGTGCCGCAAAACATTGCGCCATCAGGTAATTGTGTTCCACATTTTGAGCAAAACATAAATAAACCTCCTTAGTATGTAAAATATCAAATTAAATTTTATAGCTATTTTATGTAAAATGCAAGTGAAATAATTCACTTTACTTGCTCTTTTTCTTATAATATGATATAAAAACAGTGGTAATAAGCAATTGATTTTATTTGTGTGAGGTAGATAGAATGAAGTGGACAAGATATAGAATTAAAACAACTACAGAGGCATCAGAGCTTGTGGTTGCCATGCTTGTAGAAAACGGCATAGACGGCGTAGAGATTGAAGATAATACAGGTATATCAGAGGAAGATAAGAAGAGAATGTTTATAGATTTCTTGCCGGTACTTCCAATTGATGAAGGTGTATGTTATGTAAGCTTTTATGTGGAGGATGATTCTAATGAAGGTGAATTTATGCCAGCTATTGAGGAGGGTATAGAGGAGCTTAGAATGTTCACAAATGTAGGTGACGGAACAATTGTAAAGTCTGAGACAGAGGATAAGGATTGGATTAATAACTGGAAGGAGTTCTTCAAATCTTTTGAAGTAGACGGAATCGTTATTAAGCCTACATGGGAAGAGACAAAGCCAGAGTATGAGGGTAAGATGCTTATTGAAATTGACCCAGGTATCGCATTTGGAACAGGTCTTCACGAGACTACACAGCTTTGTATGAAGCAGCTTAAAAAGTATGTTCAGCCAGATACAAGAATTCTTGATGTAGGTTGTGGAAGTGGTATTTTATCTATTATTGCATTAAAGATGGGCGCTATGGATGCTGTGGGTATTGATATTGATGTAAATGCTACAGTTGCCACAAAGGAAAATTTAGAGACTAATAATATTCCTTTAGATAAGTGTAAGGTTATTACAGGCAATATTTTGGAAGATAAATCTATTCAGGATGAGATTGGTTATGAGTGTTATGATATAGTGGCTGCAAATATTTTGGCAGATGTACTTTTGCCACTTACACCTCTTGTTCCATCTCATTTAAAGAAGGGTGGTTTATATATTACTTCAGGTATTATAGATACAAAGGAAGCTGAGGTAAAGGCTGCTATCGAGGGAACAGGTGAGTTCGAAATAGTTGAAATCACAAGACAGAAGGATTGGTCATCTATAACAGCTAGAAGAGTATAGGAGATAAGATATGCATCATTTTTTTGTAAGCCCTGACCAGATAGATGAAAGGTATGTAACTATAACTGGTGGGGATGTTAATCATATAAAAAATGTTCTTAGAATGAAGATAGATGAAGAGCTTCTTATAAGCAATGGTCAGGATAAGGATTATTACTGTAAGATTGAATCTATAAGTGACAATGAGATAAAGGCACTTATATTGGATGAAGAATTTGAAGGAACGGAGCTTCCTACAGAGCTTTATCTTTTCCAGGGTCTTCCCAAGTCAGATAAAATGGAGCTTATTATTCAAAAGGCTGTTGAATTGGGAGTTAAGGAGATAATCCCGGTAGCAACAAAAAGATGTGTTGTAAAGCTTGATGATAAGAAGGAAGCGTCTAAGATAAAAAGATGGCAGGCTATATCGGAGAGCGCCGCAAAGCAGTCAAGAAGAACCATTATTCCAGAGATTTCTTCTGTTATGTCATTTAGGGAAGCTATAAATCGAGCTAAAGAGTTTGAGCTTGGTATAATTCCTTACGAAAACTTTAAAGATATGACAGAGACAAAGGAAGTTTTAAATAAGGTTCAAAAGGGAATAAAAATAGGAATTTTTATAGGTCCAGAGGGTGGCTTTGAAGAAAGCGAGATACAGTATGCCTTAGAAAATGGTATACATCCTATTTCGTTAGGTAAGAGAATATTAAGGACAGAGACTGCGGGACTTGCGATTTTGTCGGTGCTTATGTTTCAGTTAGAGGACTAGAAAAAAGAGGATAAATACATGTATGCATATTTAGATAATTCTGCAACTACAAAGGTTTCAGAGAATGTAGTAAATCTTATGGTAAAGGTAATGAGTGATGATTATGGTAATCCATCTTCTTTACATATGAAAGGTGTAGAAGCAGAAAAATATATAAAAGAGTCAAAGGATATTATAGCAAAGCTTCTTAAGGCAGATGTTAAGGAAATTATATATACCTCTGGTGGTACAGAGTCTAATAATTTAGCTATAATAGGTGCGGCACTTGCTAATAAAAGAGCGGGCAATCGTATCATTACATCATCTATAGAGCATCCTTCAGTACTTGCTACGATGAAGTACTTAGAAGATAATGGTTTTGAGGTTATATATTTACCAGTTGATAATAATGGCGTGGTAGATATGGAAGCTTTAAAGGAGGCTATGACTAAAGAAACCATACTTGTATCTGTGATGCATGTAAACAATGAGATAGGTGCTATAGAGCCAGTTGAGGAAATATCTAAATTTATAAAATCAGTAAATAATGAAGTGGTTTTCCATGTGGATGCAATTCAATCCTTTGGAAAGCTTATAATTCATCCAAGAAAAATGGGTATAGATTTATTATCCGTAAGTGGTCATAAGATTCATGGACCAAAGGGAATTGGCTTCTTATATGCATCAAGCAAGGTAAAGCTTAAACCAATTATATTTGGTGGCGGTCAGCAAAAGGGAATGCGTTCAGGAACAGAAAATGTTCCGGGAATAGCAGGTATAGGCTTGGCTGCGAAAGAGGCCTATGGAAATTTTGAAGAAAAAATTTCAAAGATGACAGAGCTTAAGGATTACTTTATAGATAGAGTTACAGCACTTGAAAATGTATCGGTTAATAGCTGTAAGGGAACTGAAGGTGCACCACACATTATAAGTGTAAGTTTTATAGGTGTAAGAAGCGAGGTTATGCTTCATTCCTTAGAAGATAAAAATATATATGTATCATCAGGCTCAGCTTGTTCATCAAATAAGCCATCAGTAAGTGCTACATTAAAAGGCATTGGATTAAAGCCAGAGCAGATAGATTCAACAGTTAGATTTAGTTTAAGCTATGATACAACTAAAGAGGAACTGGATTATGCAGTAGATACGATTGCAGGTATGATAGAGATGCTTAGAAAGTTTACAAGACGTAAGTAGGAGGCCATTATGGAATTTAAATCATTTTTAATTAAATATGCAGAAATTGGTGTAAAGGGAAAGAACAGATATTTATTTGAGGATGCCCTTGTATCAAATATTGCAAAATCTTTAAAGAAGTCAGCAGAGGGTGATTTCAGAGTTCATAAGGAAGATGGAAGAATCTATGTAGATGCATTAAGCAGTTATGATTATGATGAAGTAATATATGCTCTTACTCATGTATTTGGTATCGTAGGAGTATGTCCTATGATTCAGATAGAGGATGAAGGCTTTGAGGATTTGAAAGCAAAGGTAGTAGCTTATATGGATGAAATGTATCCAGATAAAAATATTACTTTTAAAGTAAATGCAAGAAGAGCAAGAAAGAATTATCCTCTTGATTCTATGGCAATTAACTGTGACGTAGGAGAGGCTATTTTAAATGCATTCCCAGAGATTAAAGTAGATGTGCGTAATCCAAAGGTTATGCTGAATATTGAGATAAGAAAACATATTAATATTTATTCAGAGATTATTCCAGGACCAGGAGGAATGCCAGTAGGAACAGCTGGAAAAGCAATGCTTTTACTTTCAGGTGGAATCGATAGTCCTGTTGCAGGTTATATGATAGCAAAAAGAGGTGTGGAGCTTGAGGCAGTATATTTCCATACACCACCATATACATCAGAGAGAGCAAAGCAAAAAGTAGTGGACCTAGCAGAAAAGGTAGCAGCATATGCAGGCAATATAAAGCTTAATGTAGTTAACTTTACAGATATTCAGATGTATATATATGAGAAATGTCCACATGAACAGCTTACTATTATAATGAAACGTGTAATGTATAAAATTGCTGAGAAGCTTGCAAAGCAAAATGGAGCATTAGGACTCGTTACAGGTGAAAGCATTGGACAGGTATCAAGCCAGACAATGCAGTCCCTTATGGTAATTGATGAGAATACAGATATGCCAGTATATCGTCCTGTTATCGCATTTGACAAGCAGGAAATCGTAGATATATCACTGAAGATAGACACATATGATATCTCAACACAGCCATACGAAGACTGTTGTACAACTTTCGTGGCAAAGCACCCGGTAACAAAGCCAAACTTAAATGTAATCAAGCATTCGGAATTAAAGCTAGCTGAAAAAATTGATGAGATGATAGAAGAAGCAGTACGTACAGTAGAAGTATTGGATATATAAATGTATGAGCCATGCCGACAGGTTCGTAAGCTTACGCTTACTCACTGTCGCGGCATTCGCCGTATGTAGAGACAAAAAAATATGCCTGCTTGTGTGCAAGCACACAGCAGGCAATTTTTTTGTCTCTACGCACGACTCATTGCTACACGCAAATTACTGACAGATGTATGGATTTACAACATCCATAATTGGAGCGATTGAGCTCTCATCAGCGTGAATGCAAAGGTCGATTGGCTTAGATAAATCTAATGAGAAAATACCCATAATAGACTTTGCATCGATAACATATCTTCCAGATACTAAATCGAAATCTGTATCAAACTTTGTAATATCATTTACAAAAGCCTTTACCTTATCGATAGAGTTTAAACAAATCTTAATTGTCTTCATAAAAATACCCTCCTAAAATAAAATAATATTTTAATTAACAAAATGCTTGAGGTAAACTTCGTTATGAAAAATAACCTCACCTAGATGAAATATTCACCTAGTCTGAGGATATCTTAACTTTAAATCAACAAAAAGTCAATGTATAATATGTAAAAAAATATTGCATTATTCTGTGAAATATTATACATTTCTAATATTAAATTTATTATTTAGGAGGAAAATATGCGTAAAGTTGCCCTTCATAATCTAGGATGTAAGGTAAATGCATACGAGACAGAGGCTATGAGACAGGCCTTGGAGGAAAATGGCTACCATATAGTTTCATTTAATGAAAAGGCTGATATATATATAATAAATACATGTACAGTTACAAATATTGCAGATAGAAAGTCAAGACAGATGCTTCACAAGGCGAAAAAGCTTAATAAGGATGCAATCGTTGTGGCTGTGGGCTGTTATGTTCAGGCAGCAGGAGAAGAGCTTAATAAGGACGAAGCCATAGATATAATTATCGGTAATAATAATAAATCAGATATAGTGAACATATTAGAAGCATATTATGAGACAGAAGCTAACAATATGTTTATAGAAGATTTAAGTGGAAAGGCTCAGTATGATGAAATGAAGATGACTACTGTAGGTGAACATACTAGAGCATTTGTAAAGATTCAGGATGGATGTAATCAGTTTTGTACATACTGTATTATTCCATATGCAAGGGGAAGGATTAGAAGTAGAAGTCTTAAGGATTTAGGTGAGGAGATTCCAAAGCTTGCTCAGTGTGGCTATAAAGAGATAGTGTTGACAGGTATTCATTTAAGCTCTTATGGTAAGGATTTGTCAAAAATAAATGATGATGAGGATAACAAAATAACATTGATAGATGCCATAAAGGAAGTGGCAAAGGTTAATGGCATAGAAAGAATCAGATTGGGTTCCTTGGAGCCTGGAATTATCACCACAGAGTTTTTGGAAGAGTTAAAGACAGTGGACAAGTTTTGCCCACATTTCCATCTTTCTCTTCAAAGTGGGTGTGATGATACATTAAAGAGAATGAATAGACATTATACTTCTGATGAGTATTTAGAAAAATGTCAGCTTATTAGAAAATATTATGATAAGGCAGCCATTACTACAGATGTAATAGTAGGCTTTCCCGGTGAAACAGATGAGGAATTTGAAGTTACAAGAAATTTCTTAGAAAAGGTTGCTTTTGCAGAGATGCATATTTTCAAGTATTCTAAGAGGCAGGGTACTAAGGCAGCTGTAATGGAGAATCAGGTTAAGGAAGAGCTTAAGTCAGTAAGAAGTGATGTGCTTATAGAGCTTGGTGAAAGATTGAGAGAGGACTATATAGAGGGCTTTATAGATACAGAAGTGGAGGTTCTTATAGAGGAGCCTATAATCATAGATGGTAAGCAATATATGACTGGTCATACGAGAGAGTATGTTAAGGTAATTATGGATATTCCAGAGGAATATGTAGGTAAAATAGTACAAGCTGTCATAAAAGGTCGAAGAAAAAATCAAATTTTACTTGCGAATATGAAAGAAATGTATTAGTATATGATTAGCTAAATAGTGCGTGTCTAGCTAGAAAGGTTGATTAAGAAGATGAGTGAAGTAAGTAATAATACACAATATTTTAAAGAGGTACAGGAGCCAAAGATAGAGGTTGGACAGGTGTTAGAGCATGTCTATAATGCTTTGTCACAGAAGGGCTATAATCCTGTTAACCAGATAGTTGGATATATTATGTCAGGAGATCCAACATATATTACATCCCATAATAATGCAAGAGTAATGATTATGAAGGTGGAAAGAGATGAGCTTATAGAGGAAGCTCTTCATTACTACATTAATAATAAATTAAAGTAATAATTTATAAATTAAAGGAACGTATAATATGAGAATAATGGGACTTGATTTTGGTTCAAAAACTGTAGGTGTAGCAATATCTGATGCACTTTTAATAACTGCGCAAGGAATCGAAATAGTGCGCAGAGAACAGGAAAATAAGCTCAGAAGGACGCTGGCACGTATAGAGGAGCTTATAAAAGAGTATCAGGTGGAGAAGATAGTATTGGGGTTACCAAAAAATATGGATGGTTCATCTGGGGAACGTGTGGAGAAAACTATGGAATTTAAAGCTATGTTGGAGAGAAGGACACAGCTTGAAGTTATAATGTGGGATGAGAGACTTACGACAGTGGCTGCGGACAGACTTATGATGGAAGCTAATGTAAGGCGCGAAGATAGAAAAAAGTATGTGGATAGTATAGCGGCAACTTTTATCCTGCAGGGGTATCTCGATAAATTATCAATGGAAAAAGGAAGTGGAGTGAGTTATGGTAGAGAAGATTAGTTTTGTGCTTGAGGATACTAAGGAAGAAGTAGAATTTTACGTAGTAGAGCAGACAAGAGTAAATAATACTGATTACTTATTGGTTACAGAGGACGAGAATGATGAGGAATCAGTAGCATACATACTTAAGGATACATCTGATCCTTCTGAAACTGAGGCAGTGTATGAAATAGTAGAAGATGATAATGAATTAGAAGCTGTTTCTAAGATTTTTTCTGAAATTTTAGATGATATAAATATAGAATAGAGGTTGTATAGAGAAGAGGTGTGTGATTTTGAGAACAGCTAAAACAGAAACAAATGAAAATGTAAAGATTAAGGTTATACCATTAGGCGGTTTGGAAGCTATAGGTATGAACATAACTGTATTTGAGTACGAAGATGAGATAATTGTAGTAGATTGTGGTTTATCATTCCCTGATGATGATATGTTAGGTATTGATTTGGTTATTCCTGATATAACATATCTTAAGGATAATGCCCATAAGGTTAAGGCATTTATTATCACTCATGGACATGAAGATCATATTGGTTCGTTGCCATATGTATTAAAAGAGGTAAATGCACCAATATATGCTACAAAGCTAACTTTAGGTATAATAGAGGGCAAGCTTAAGGAGCATGGAATCGAAAAGCTCGTTAAGAAAAAGGTCGTAAAGCATGGCCAGACAGTTACACTTGGTTCTTTTAAGGTTGAGTTTATTAAGGTTAACCATAGTATTGCTGATGCAGCAGGTTTAGCTATAACTACACCTGCAGGTATTATCGTTCATACAGGTGACTTTAAGATTGACTATACACCTATGTTTGGTGATACAACAGACCTTACAAGATTTGGTGAGCTTGGCAAGAAGGGTGTCCTTGCAGTTATGGCAGATAGTACAAATGCATTAAGACCAGGATTTACACCATCAGAGAGAAATGTTGGAAAGACTATTGATGGCATTTTTGCGGAGAATACAAAGCAAAGAATTATTATTGCTACATTTGCATCAAATGTAGATAGAGTAAGACATATTATAAATACTGCTGCAAAGTATAACAGAAAGGTTATAGTAGAAGGTCGTAGTATGGTTAATATCATCAATACGGCCAGTGAATTAGGATATCTTGAGGTGCCAGAAGGAACACTCATCGATATAGAAGAGATGAAGAATTATACTGATGAGCAGCTTGTACTTATAACAACAGGTAGCCAGGGTGAATCTATGGCAGCATTGTCTAGAATGGCAGCGTCAATTCATAAGAAGGTTACTATTAAGCCGGGAGATACAATTATCTTCAGCTCTAGTCCAATTCCTGGAAATGAGAAGGCTGTTACAAAGGTTATAAATGAGTTATCAATGCTTGGAGCGAATGTTATTTTCCACGATACTCACGTATCAGGTCATGCATGTCAGGAAGAAATAAAGCTTATATATTCTCTTCTTAAGCCGAAGTATTCAATACCTCTTCACGGTGAATATAGACATTTAAGAGGGCAGGCTGAGATAGCAGAATCTATGGGAATTGATAAGGATAATATATTTATATTATCATCTGGAGATGTATTAAATCTTAGTCAGGCTGAGGCATTTGTTGAGGATGCAAGAGTTCCAGCAGGTGGAATACTTGTAGATGGTCTCGGTGTAGGTGATGTAGGTAATATCGTTCTTAGAGACAGACAGAATTTGGCAGAGAATGGTATTATAATTGTGGTTATGACATTTGAAAAATATAGTAATCAGTTACTTGCTGGACCAGATATGGTTTCAAGAGGCTTTGTGTATGTAAGGGAGGCAGAGAATCTCTTAGAGGAAGCTAGAGCAACAGTCAATGATGCAGTTATCGACTGTATTGATAGAAATATCACAGACTGGGGCAAAATTAAGATGGTTGTTAAGGAGACACTTAGCGATTATCTCTGGAGAAAGATAAAGAGAAATCCTATGATTCTTCCAATCATTATGGAGGTTGAATAATCGTGACAGATATAGTAAGAGCTAAAGCTGAAGAGTTAAAGTACGCAATACTAAATAGCGAAGAGTACAAAAATTTTGATGGATACAGAATAAAATTAAATGAGAATCCTGAGTTAAAGGCAAAGGTTAATGCATTTAGAGCAGGTAATGTTCATTTACAGATGCAAAAGGCAAACTATGGCAATGCAGATGTGCAGGGATTTGCCAATGAACATAATGAATTGTTAAGCAACACTTTAGTTAGAGATTTTCTAAATGCGGAGCTTATACTGTGTAAGATGATAAGAAAGGTTGATTCTATAATATTGTCAGATATAGAATTAGAACTAGACTTTTTATAAGCTTTTGTTTATAATGTGTAGGATTGCAAATTAATAGATAGGTAGGATAAGCAGATGAATTTAAGGAAAACTGCCATTATGATATTTAGATTAACCTTGAAGATGGTTATCTTAGCAGCGTTGGTTGCGGTATTTTACGTGGTATGTGTAAAGACATTTGAATATGGTGGAGCTATCTTCTCAGAAGAGCCTATGGATTCATATGGTAAAGGTGGGGATGTAGTTGTTACAATTCCTGTGGATACTACTGCTGGTGAGTTAGGTAACATATTAGAAAAAAACGGTCTTATAAAAGACGGTAATATGTTTAAAATACAAGCATTTTTATATGATCTTACCATTACTCCAGGAACATACACATTTTCTACAGAGAACAATGTGGAAGATATCATAGACATTATTAATGCAAACGCACCAAAGGAAGACGAAAAGAAAACGGAAAAGAAAACCGAGAAGCAGACAGAAAAGAAGACAGAGAAGCAAGAAGAAACAACTAAAGTAGAGAAATAGAACGGAGATTAGGATGATAGTAAACGAGCGAATCGTGTCCTATATTCATTCATTGGAAAGCCAGAATAGCGAAGTTCTAACAAAAATTGAACAGAATGCAATAAAAGATAATGTGCCGATTATCCGAAAAGAGATGGAGAGCTTTTTAAGGGTTATGCTAACGATTAGCAAACCCTTAAATATACTAGAGCTTGGATGTGCTATAGGATATTCGGCAATTCTTATGAGTGAATATTTACCTGAGGGTGGACACATAACTACAATAGAAAATTATGATAGGAGAATAGTCGAAGCGAAAGCTAATATAGAGATGGCAGGTCTTTCTTCAAAGATAACATTGCTTGAGGGTGATGCTATGGAGGTTATGAAAGATTTAGAATCTGAAAATTATGATTTTGTATTTATGGATGCGGCGAAAGCGCAGTATATCAATTTTTTGCCAGAGGTTATGCGCCTTATGAAGCCGGGAGCTATTCTTATAGCTGATAATGTGCTTCAGGATGGAGATATAATTGAATCTAGATACGGAGTGATAAGAAGAAATAGAACTATTCATAGTCGTATGAGAGAATATATGTATGAAGTAAAGCATATGGAAGAGTTAGAGACAACTATAGTACCTATCGGTGATGGAATTACTATGAGTGTAAAGAAGGAGAAAAAGGATGTACAGTAGACCGGAATTATTAATACCAGCAAGCAGCTTAGAGGTGCTTAAAGTTGCGGTAATGTTTGGTGCAGATGCAGTTTATATCGGCGGAGAAGCTTTTGGACTTCGTGCCAATGCAAAGAACTTTTCTAAGGAAGATATGATAGAGGGAATAGATTTCGCTCATAAGCATGGGGTGAAGGTGTTTGTAACAGCCAATATCCTTGCACATAATAGCGATTTAGACGGTGTGAGAGAGTACATGCAGGAGCTTAAGGAAATTAAGCCAGATGCGCTTATTATCGCTGACCCAGCTATATTTACCATCGCAAAGGAAGTATGTTCTGAGATAGAGATACACATAAGTACTCAGGCGAATAATACCAACTACGGAACATTTAAGTTTTGGCATGGACTTGGAGCAAAGAGAGTGGTTACAGCAAGGGAATTATCATTGAAGGAAATTAAGGAAATAAGAGACAATATTCCTGAAGATCTTGAGATAGAGACGTTTATTCACGGTGCAATGTGTATTTCATATTCAGGAAGATGTCTTCTTAGCAGCTTTATGGCAGGTAGAGACGCTAACAAGGGTGCATGTACACATCCTTGCAGATGGAAGTATGCGGTTATGGAAGAGTCACGTCCGGGAGAATATATGCCTGTTTATGAGAATGAGCGAGGAACATATATTTTTAACTCCAAGGATTTATGTATGATAGAGCATATTCCAGAGATGATGGAGTCAGGCATAGATAGCTTTAAGGTTGAGGGAAGAATGAAGACTGCTCTCTATGTAGCAACTGTTGCAAGGACATATAGAATGGCTATTGATGATTACAAAAAATCTCCAGATTATTATAGAGAAAGAATTCCGTTTTATAAGTCAGAGATAGCAAAATGTACTTACAGACAGTACACAACAGGATTTTTCTTTGGTAAGCCAGATGAGAATACTCAAATATATGATAGCAACACATATGTAAAGGAGTACACATATCTTGGACTTATAGAAGGAAAAAATGATTTAGGTTATAAAATCACTCAGAGAAATAAGTTTACTGTAGGCGAAAAAATTGAGGTTATGAAGCCTAATGGTGAAAATATAGAGGTTCAGGTTAAAGGTATATATACAGAGGAAGGTGAGAGCAGAGAAAGTGCTCCACATCCAAAGGAAGTATTATACGTTGACCTTGGAATGGAATTAGAAGAATTTGATATTTTAAGAAGAGCTGAATAGCAGTCACATTGGATAGGCCCCCTGCATAAAATGTAATAAATTATGCAGGGGCTCTTTATGGAAGCTTTTAAGGAACCGTTAACGAAGGAAGAGGAAGAATTCTTTGTATTAAAACATAGAGCCGGAGAGCCACAGGCGAAGGACATTCTTATAGAGAGAAACTTAAGATTGGTCGCTCATATAGCAAAGAAATATAGTAAAGGTGAGTGCGTTTCTGAAGATTTATTATCAGTTGGCACCATAGGGCTAATTAAGGCAGTTAACAGTTTTGATAATTCAAAGGGTATAAGGCTTGGAACATATGCCAGTAAATGTATAGAAAATGAAATTCTTATGAATCTTCGCAGTGAAAAGAAAAAGCAAAAAGAGGTAAGTCTATATGAACCTATCGGCACGGATAAAGAGGGAAATGTTGTATATCTTCTGGAGATAATAGAATGTGAAGGTATAGATGTGGTAGCAGCCTGTGATACAGAAGATAAAATGAAGTGGTTGGCAAATAGTTTTTTTAGAGTATTAACAAAAAGAGAGCAGGATATTTTAATACGTAGATATGGTTTGAATGGTGAAGATGAGGTCACACAAAGAGAGCTTGCCAAGGAATTATCCATATCTAGAAGCTATGTAAGTCGTATAGAGAAGAAAGCTCTGGAAAAATTAAAAGAAGATTTTTTGAAAGCATGTAAATAAGTGTTTGCCATTTTATCACGAATATGGTAGACTTAATCCATATTGTAAAACCTAATAGGAGGAAAAACAGTAATGAAGCATATTAAGACATTAACAAAGAAGACATTAAAGAATACTATGGCTAAGGGTGGTTGTGGCGAGTGCCAGACATCATGCCAGTCAGCATGTAAGACATCTTGTACAGTTGGAAATCAGAGCTGTGAGAGCCAGAAGTAATCTAAATACAGTGATGTATGAGAGGAAGGCGGCGGTTTTATAATCGCTGCCTTTATAATGTTTAATCGTAGTAATTAAAGGAGTAATACCAATGATTCATCAGTATAAAAGTAATGGATATAATATAGTATTAGATGTGAATAGTGGTGCTGTTCATGTGGTGGATGAGGTTACATATGATGTCATAGCGTTGTTTGAGGAAAAGACAAAGGAAGAAATCATAGAAGCATTGGAAACCACATATGCAGCCAGCGAAATAGAAGAAGCTTATGAGGAAGTAAAGACGCTTAAAGAAGAAGAGCAGCTTTTTACAGAAGACATATATGAAAAGTATATGACAGACTTTAAGAATAGAAAGACAGTAGTAAAGGCTATGTGCTTACATATTGCCCATGATTGTAATCTTGCTTGTAGATATTGCTTTGCAGAGGAGGGCGAGTATCATGGAAGAAGAGCACTTATGAGCTTGGAAGTAGGTAAGAAGGCATTAGATTTCCTTATAGAGAATTCTGGAAGCAGAGTAAACCTAGAGGTGGATTTCTTCGGTGGAGAGCCACTTATGAACTGGGATGTAGTTAAGGAGCTTGTTAAGTATGGCCGTAGCCGTGAGAAGGAGTGTAATAAAAACTTTAGATTTACACTTACAACAAACGGAGTACTCCTTAATGATGAGATAATGGAATTTGCCAATAAAGAGATGGCAAATGTTGTTATGAGCTTAGATGGTAGACCGGAGGTTAATGACTTTAATCGCCCATTTAGAAATGGTAAGGGTAGCTATGAGTTAATAGTTCCAAAATTCCAAGAGCTTGCAAAGCAAAGAGAGGATATGAGCTATTACGTAAGAGGTACATTTACAAGAGAGCATCTTGATTTCTCAGAGGACGTAAAGCATTATGCAGATTTAGGCTTTAAGCATATGTCCATAGAGCCTGTTGTGGCACCGCCAGAAGAGCCTTATGCTTTAAGAGAAGAAGACATACCAAAGATATTAGAAGAGTATGATAAGCTCGCAGCAGAGTATATTAAGAGAAAGAAGGAAGGCAAGGGCTTCAACTTCTTCCACTTTAATATAGATTTAGAGCAGGGACCATGTGTAGCCAAGAGATTATCAGGCTGCGGGTCCGGTACAGAGTACTTGGCTGTCACACCTTGGGGCGACTTCTATCCATGTCATCAGTTTGTAGGAAATGAAGAGTTCTTGATGGGTAACGTATACGAGGGTATTACACGTACAGATATTCAGGATGAATTTAAGATGTGTAATGTATATGCTAAGCCAAAGTGTAGAGAATGCTTTGCCAGATATTACTGTAGTGGCGGATGTGCAGCAAATGCTTACAATTTCCATGGCAATATCAATGATGCATATGATATCGGCTGCGAAATGCAAAGAAAGCGCGTGGAATGCGCTATAATGATCAAGGCCGCGCTATCTGATTATGAAGAGAATTAAGGAAGAAGGAATAAAAAATGACTAAGAGAAATAGTTTAATATGTTTTATACTAAGCATTGTGCTTATCGCTGGGTTATGCTTTGTATCAATGTTTGGTATAGATAAGAGCGGAAAAGGAAGTGCTAAAAATATTACACAGGGTCTCGACTTGCAGGGTGGTGTAAGTATTACCTTTGAGGTGGCACAGGAAGAATTTAGCAAGGAAGATTTTGAAGATACTTATAGAAAGATGGAAAGAAGAGCTTATGAGCTCAGTGATGAAGCGTCTATCTATAAGGAGGGCAATAACAGAATAACTGTAGAGATACCAGGCAGCGATAATGCACAGGCAGTGCTTGATAAGCTTGGTAAACCAGGTACTTTACAATTTGTTACAGATTTTGGTAATAAGGAAAAAGAAAAGGTTTGGTTTCAGGGCGAAGACATAAAGGATGCACAGCCAGCGTACAAGAAGGATGAAAATACTGGTGCTATTCAGTATATGGTAGCATTGGAGTTTACTGAGGAAGCTGGAACAAAATTTGCTGAGGTAACAGGAAATAATGTAGGCAAAATTCTCTATATAGTATACGATGGAGATGTTATTTCATCACCTTATGTACAGCAAAAGATTACAGGCGGTGAAGCCACTGTAACAGGAATGGAGTCAAATGAAGAGGCTGAAGAGCTTGCAGCTATGATTAGAATTGGTTCTCTTAAGCTTGAACTTAAGGAAATCTCATCTAAGGTTGTAGGAGCTAAGCTTGGTGATGATGCTATCAGTACAAGCTTGCTTGCAGGTGTTATCGGTATTGCATTTATCTGCGTATTTATGGTTGTGGCATATAGAGTGCCAGGACTTGCAGCAGGACTTGCACTTATCGCATATACAGCAATGAACCTTCTTGCTCTTAATGGATTTGATATAACACTTACATTGCCAGGTATTGCCGGTGTAATCTTATCAATAGGTATGGCGGTTGATGCCAATGTAATTATCTTTGCACGTATTAAGGAAGAGCTTGGTGAGGGTGTAGAGGTTAAGGAAGCTATTAAGACAGGCTTTAAGAAGGCTACATCAGCTATCTTAGATGGAAATATTACAACACTTATAGCAGCTTTAGTTCTTATGAAGATGGGAACAGGTCCTATTCAGGGATTTGCTAAGACACTTGCATATGGTATTGTCATTTCCATGATTACAGCTATGTTTGTAACAAGAGGTCTTTTATATTTACTTTATTCTATGGGCTTCAATAAGGCATCAATGTATGGAGTGCAGAAGAAGAGAAAGACAGTAGATTTCATAGGTAAGAGATGGATACTTTTGAGTGTTAGTGTTGTTATAATTGTAGCAGGTATAGCAGTAACATTATTAAACGTCAAGGGCACATTTGAAGGTAGAGAGTCAAACTTTAATCTAAGTGTTGAATTTAAGGGCGGTGTATCTACTAGTGTTGAATTTGATAAGAATTATGATATAAAGGAATTCAATGAAAAGATACTTCCAGAGATTCAAAAGATTGTTGGTGATGGTGATGTACTTGCCAATGCGGTAACAGGAACTAACGAATATGTAATTAGAACAAAGACACTTCCGACTTCTGTTAGAGATGAAATCAATAAGATGCTTGTAGAGAAGTTTGGTGCTATAGAAGGCAAATTTAATGAGTCTAGTGTAAGTGCTACGGTAAGTAAAGAAATGGCAAAGGATTCAGTGGTTGCAGTATCTATAGCAGTAGTATGTATGCTTATCTATATCTTTATTAGATTTAGAGATATAAGATTTGCTTCAAGTGCCATTCTTTGTCTTGTGCATGATATAGTTATCGTAATACTTTTCTATGCAGTATCGTGGACAACTGTGGGAAATACATTTATAGCATGTATGCTTACAATTCTTGGTTACTCTATCAATGCTTCTATCGTAGTATTTGATAGAATAAGAGAAAAGCTTAAGGCTAGCGGATATACGGGAGATTTGAAGGAAGTAGTGAATGGGGCTATCACAGATACTCTTACTAGATCGATTTACACATCTCTTACAACCTTTGTAACTGTTGCAGCATTATATGTTCTCGGTGTAACTGCTATGAAGGAGTTTGCTCTTCCACTTATCGTAGGTATAGTTGCGGGTGCATATTCATCAGTTTGTGTGGCAGGCTCACTTTGGTATACAATGTCAAAGAAGAGATTTGAGTCAGGCAAGATGAGAAAGAAATATTTGGAAAGCTTGGAAGACTAATAATTAAATATAATTAATATATGAAAAGCCTCAGGAATGTCCTGAGGCTTTTGACACTCTAATCTTTGAATGATATAATGTGAGGTACGAAAGGATGATTATTTATGGTAGCAGAAAAATGGATGGTTCACAGTAAAAAGGCAGATTTTGATGGTTTTGCAAAAGCTCTTGGAGTTAGTCCTATTGTAGCTAGAATTATGAGAAATAAAGATTTAGAGTCCATAGAAGAGCAGAGAGCATTTCTTGATAATAGCTTGGAAAATATGCATAATCCGTCGCTTATGAAGGATATGGATAAGGCTATAGATATTATTAAATTAAAGATAGAAGAAGGTAAGCATATTCGCGTTATAGGAGATTATGATATAGATGGAATATGCTCAACATATATTCTTGTAAAGGGATTGCAGGGTGTGAGAGCATTTGTTTCCTATGACATTCCAGATAGAATTCTTGATGGATATGGTATTAACGAGAATTTAATCAAGAAGGCTTATGATGAGGGCGTAGATACTATTGTGACCTGTGATAATGGTATAGCGGCCATAGACCAGATTAAGTATGCAAAAGACCTTGGTATGACGGTTATAGTGACAGATCATCACGAGGTGCCTTATGTGAGGGATGAAGTGACTGGTGAGATTATATATAAGCGAGTACAAGGAGGTGCGGTAGTTAATCCAAAGCAGCCAGATTGTGATTATCCATTTAAGCTACTATGTGGTGGAGCTATAGCCTATAAGGTTATAGAGTGTTTATACGAAAAGCTTAATGTGGAAAATAAAAAGGAAAAGATAGAATATTTTATAGAATATGCTGCCATAGCTACCATAGGTGATGTAGTGGATTTGGTGGGTGAAAATAGAATTATAGCAGCAAATGGTCTTGAGAGGTTGAAGAATACATCCAATGTGGGTTTAGATAAGCTTATGGATATGTGTGGAATCAATAGAGAAAGACTTTCCTCATATCATATAGGCTTTGTGGTAGGACCTTGTCTTAATGCCACAGGAAGATTGGAATCTGCAAAAAAGGGCATAGAGCTTCTTATGTGTGAAGATTTTTATGAGGCTGAAAAGCTGGCTGGTGAGCTGATAGAGCTTAATGGAACTAGAAAAGCTATGACTGAGGAAGGGGTAAAGGAAGCTATAGCTATGTGCGAAAATATGGCTGATAGCAAGGTTTTAGTAGTTTATCTTCCAAGGATTCATGAGAGTATAGCAGGAATTATAGCTGGTAGAGTCCGTGAGCACTTTAATAAACCGGTATTTGTAGTGACTAATAGTGCTGATGAGAATGAAGAAAGCTTAATTAAGGGTTCTGGCAGGTCTATACCAGGATACAATATGTTTGAAGCATTGATAGAATGTGATGAATATTTATTAAAATACGGTGGACATGAGATGGCAGCAGGTTTATCTCTTAATAAAGAAAAAATAAATGAGTTTGCAAAAGCTTTAAATGATAAATGTAAGCTTGCAGAGGAAGACTTTGTGCGAAAGGTGTGGATAGATGTGCCTATGCCACTTGCCTATGCTACGGAAGAGCTTATTAACCAGCTATCGCTACTTGAACCTTTTGGTAAAGGCAATGAAAAGCCTGTATTTGCCACAAAAAATGTAAAGGTTAAATCCTTGAAGGTAATGGGTGCAAATCAGAATATGTGTAAGCTATCTGTCTTGGATGATTCGGGAAAAGTAGTAGATGCATTGGTATTTTCATCGATTTACCCTGCATTTATGGAATTCCTGAATGATAAGTTTGGAGAAGAACAGATTAGAAAGGCAAAGATGAATATACCTAATGATATTGTTTTGTCTATTATTTATTATCCAGACATAAATGAGTACAATGGTAGAAGAAGTGTGCAAATTATTGTCAATAACTATTGTTAATAAAATAAAAAAGTGATAAAATATAGATTATCTATTTAAAAATGGATAATCTATATTTTATTGTATTAGATTGCGAGAGTGCGAAGCACGTAGCAATCCGTTGAATAAACATTTAATTAACTTTTGATGATTTGTAGAAAGGTTAGGGATTCCTATGAAGAAGATTGAAGAATATGTGAGAAGTATACCAGATTTTCCTGAGGAAGGTATTATATTTAGAGATGTTACAAGTGTTTTACAGGATGCAGATGGCTTACATCTTGCCATTGACCTTATGCAGGAAAAAATCAAGGATTTAGATTTTGATGTGGTTGTAGGACCAGAATCCAGAGGATTTATATTTGGTGTGCCTATTGCGTACAATCTTCATAAGCCTTTTGTGCCAGTTCGTAAGAAGGGTAAATTACCTTGCGAAACTATTTCTATGGAGTATGCATTAGAGTATGGCACAGCGACGATTGAGATACATAGGGATGCTATTAAGCCAGGTCAGAAGGTGCTTATAGTGGACGACCTTATGGCTACGGGTGGTACTATTGAAGCAATCATTAAGCTTATAACAGAGCTTGGTGGAGAAGTGGTTGGCACTGTATTTTTAATGGAGCTTGCGGGATTAGAGGGACGTAAAAAATTAGAAGGACAGAATGTCCAATCAGTGATTGTATATCCTGGTAAATAAAGATGGACTTGTCCATTTATGTAAAAACTTACTATATTTACGATAAAGTGAGGCGTATCCTATGGCAGACGAGAAAATTGAAATAGTTATACCGAAAATTAAATCGCCGGAAGAGTACGAGAATCCGACTGAATTATATGATAAGCTTATAGCTATGATAAAGAAGTATCATCCTTCGGATGATTACTCTTTAATCGAAAAAGCATATAAGCTTGCTGATGATGCCCATAAGGAGCAAAAGAGACGTTCAGGAGAGCCGTATATTATTCATCCATTGTCAGTTGCTATTATCTTAGCGGAGTTTGAGCTTGACAAGGAGACTATTATAGCAGGAATTCTTCATGATGTTGTGGAAGATACTGTGTTTACACTTGAAGAGATAAGCCAGATGTTTGGAGCAGAGGTTGCACTTCTTGTAGATGGTGTAACAAAGCTTACAAAAGTATCATATTCCGCAGATAAAATAGAGATACAGGCAGAGAATCTTAGAAAGATGTTTCTTGCCATGGGTAAGGATATACGAGTTATCCTTATTAAGCTTGCAGACAGACTTCATAATATGAGAACTATGGAGTATCAAAGTCCTGCTAAGCAGATAGAGAAATCAAGAGAGACTATGGATATTTATGCGCCTATAGCAGATAGACTTGGTATTTCTAAAATTAAGGTAGAGCTTGATGACTTGGCTCTTAAATACCTTGAACCAGATAAATTTGCAGATATTTCTTATCAGAGAAATGTTAAGCTAAGCTCTGGCGAGCTTATGATTAAGAATCTTGTAGAGGCAGTTGATGACCTTATGAAGGACGCAGGCATTAAGTCCAGAGTGTATGGTCGTATGAAGCATATCTTTAGTATCTACAAGAAGATGATAAATCAGAATAAAGAATTTGATCAGATTTTAGATTTGTTTGCGGTAAGAATTATCGTAGATTCAGTGAAGGATTGTTATGCGGCTCTCGGCATTATCCATGAGCATTATAAGCCTATTCAGGGAAGATTTAAGGATTATATCGCTATGCCTAAGGCAAATATGTATCAGTCTCTTCATACAACATTAATCGGACCACATGGTCAGCCATTTGAGATTCAGATTCGTACGGAAGAGATGCATAGAACTGCCGAGAATGGTATCGCAGCCCATTGGAAATACAAAGAAGACCCTAATGGTAAGCATACTCCAGATAAGGAAGAGGAGAAGCTTAGCTGGCTTAGAGAGATTCTTGAATGGCAGAATAATCTTTCTGATAATAAGGAATTCTTAAGCGTAATTAAGAGTGACTTTAATTTATTTACAGAAGATGTATATTGTTTTACACCTTCAGGAGATGTAAAGAATCTTCCCAATGGTTCTACTCCTATTGATTTTGCTTACAGTATTCACAGTGCTGTGGGAAATAAGATGGTAGGTGCAAGAATTAATGGCAAGATAGTAAATATAGATTATAAGATACAGAATGGTGATAGAATCGAGATTATTACATCTCAGAATTCTAAGGGACCTAGTAGAGATTGGCTTAATATTGTAAAAAGCTCACAGGCTAAGAATAAGATTAACCAGTGGTTTAAGTCAGAATTTAAGGAAGATAATATAGTCAAAGGTCGAGAGCTTATAGAGCGCTATTGTAAGATGAAGGGTGTAAATATAAGTGACATTACAAAGCATGAGTTTGTATCTAAGGTACTTTCTAAGTATAATTTAAAGGAATGGAATGCAGTGCTGGCAGCCATTGGACATGGAAGTATCAAGGAAGGTCATGTAGTAAACAGACTTATTGATGAATATGAGAAAAAGAATAAAAAGATTCTTACAAATGAGCAGATTCTAGAAGAGATTGCAGAGAGCTCTAAGACTAAGAAAAATATTATTAAGTCTAAGGGTGGCATCGTAGTTAGAGGCGTTCATGATGTTTCTGTTCGTTTTTCTAAGTGCTGTAATCCGGTGCCTGGTGATGAGATTGTAGGATTTATCACAAGGGGTAGAGGAATCTCTATTCATAGAACTGATTGTGTCAATGTAATGAATCTTGCAGAGGCAGACAGAGTGAGAATTATGGAAGCTGACTGGCAGGAGGAGAGAGAAAAGGGAGAGAAGTATCATGTGGAGATACAGATATTCTGCTCTAATAGAACAGGTCTCCTTGCAGATATTTCTAAGATTCTTACAGAGAGAAATATAGATGTTCAAAGTATGAACAGTAGAACAAGTAAGCAGGATGTAGCGACCATAACTATGTCATTTATGATAGGTGGCAAGGACGAGTTAAATAAGCTTGTAGATAAGATTCGTATGGTCGATTCTGTACTTGACGTTGTACGATCATCAAGTTAGGAGGGGAAAGCAAATGGGTTTACTTAGTATGAAATCTATAGTATTAAGTGTTTGCAGTACTAATTGTTATATTTTGTATGATAATGAGACGAAGGAAGGTTTTATTATAGACCCGGCTGCGTCTCCAGATAAAATTATAGATTTGGTTACGAGACTTTCCATAGATGTAAAGGCTATACTTCTTACCCATGGACATTTTGACCACATTGGTGGGGCAAATGTCTTAAAGGAGCGCTATGGTGTCCATATCTATGGACATGAAGATGAGGTGGATATGGCTAGGGATGCTATGATTAATCTTTCAGCACATTTTGATGATGTGAATTGTGTGGAGATTGATAAGCCATTAAGAGATGGAGAAGAATTTAAGGTGGCAGGCTTTGACATTAAAACTATACATACACCAGGCCACACAAAGGGAAGCTGTTGTTATATAGTAACAGATGATGAGAAGGATAGACTTTTTAGTGGAGATACGATATTCTACCACAGCTATGGCAGAACTGATTTGCCAACTGGCAGTGGTGCAACTATAATTCGTTCAATTTTAGATAAGTTATTGGTATTAGATGGTAATATGGAAGTGTTTCCAGGACATGGGGATACAACTACCATAGATGAAGAAAAAAAGTGGTATCGGAGAATAAATTAAGTGGCAATATTAATTGATTTAAAAAGATTAGATTTTGAATATGATATATGGACACTGGTACGAGAGTTTTGCCCTAAGACAGATGTGCTTGTAAATTCTACAGAGAAGCTGGTAGATGATGATTATGTAGAATATATATTGCGAGTTCAGTTTGATGAGGTTAATTCTAAAATTCGTGCTTCTATTTTGGCGCCTGAAGAGTCAGATAAATGTAGGTGTATAGATTTAGAAGATTGTCAGAGTAGAATGCATGAATGTATACATAGAGAAGGCGGGGCTGACTATCTTGATAGGAAAGCAGTTAAAAATCAAGCAAAGCGTCTTGTTTATGATGTTATGTATGAAAAAACTGGTAAAAAACTGCCATGGGGAACGCTTACGGGAATTAGACCAACAAAGATACCTATGTCTTTATATGAGAGAAAGAAGCCATACAAGGACGAAGCGGTATATGATTATATGAAGAAAACATATTATGTGTCTGACGAGAAAATCAATTTAAGTCGTGATATTGCAAAAAGAGAGATTAGAATATTAAAGGATATTGATTATATAGATGGATACAGCTTATATATAGGTATTCCGTTTTGTCCAAGTACATGTCTTTATTGCTCGTTTACATCGTATAATATCGATGCCTATAAGAAAAAGGTTGATGAGTATGTGGATTGTGTTATTAAGGAAATGGATTATGTAGCCAATGCCTTTAAACATAAAAAGCTTAATGCAGTATATTTTGGAGGCGGTACACCTACTACATTAAGTGATATTCAGCTTGACAGGCTTATATCTAAGGTTAAGAATTCTTTTGATTTTACATACGTGCAGGAATTCACAGTGGAGGCTGGACGTCCTGATAGTATAACTAGAGAAAAGCTTAAGGTGTTAAAGAAGCATGGTGTAAGCAGGATTTCCATTAATCCTCAGACTATGAAGCAGGAAACCTTAGATATAATAGGGCGAAAGCATACTGTGACTCAGGTTGTGGAAGCCTTTAATATGGCAAGAGAAGAAGGCTTTGACAATATAAATATGGATTTTATAGTAGGTCTTCCAAATGAAGGTATAGATGATGTAAGGTATACTATGGAAGAGACATTAAAGCTTAATCCAGATAGTATTACAGTTCATTCATTAGCTATAAAGAGAGCAGCGCGCCTTAATATGTTTAAGGATGAATATAAGGAATTATCTATAGAGAATAATAGAGAGATTATGGCACTTACAGCAGAATATGCAAAGAAGATGGGTATGGAACCATATTATCTGTATCGACAGAAGAATATTGCCGGCAATATGGAAAATGTGGGATATGCAAAAGAAGGATGTGAGGGTATATACAATATTCTTATTATGGAAGAGAAGCAGACAATTGTTGCTTTGGGAGCAGGCTCTGTTACAAAGTATGTATATCCTGATGGGGAACGTATAGAGCGTGTGGATAATGTTAAGAATGTTGATTTGTATATAGAACGAATCGATGAGATGATAGAGAGAAAGATTAATTTCTTTCAAAGAGTTTTGGATAATGGTAAGACAGAAAAAAATTCAAGCAGTACACAGGCAGTGCGACAAGCTCTAAAAAAGGATGTACCAGATGCCATAGAACATGGTATATATGTAAGTAATATGGCTTGTCTTATTGCAAAGGAGTTAGGACTTCCTGATAAGATGGTATATGAATTATCGGTGGCTGGTATACTTCATGATATAGGAAAACTTAGATTATCCAATTATATGTATGGAGATAAAGAGAATAGTTACATGATAGAGCAGTTAAGATATGTTCGTATGCATTCTAAGCTAAGTGCTGATATTCTTAAAGAAAGAGATTATTCTGATTTTATAGTAGAGAGTATACTTTATCACCATGAAAATTATGATGGCTCCGGATACCCTGAAAACCTTCAAGGAGAAAGTATTCCGTTGGGAGCAAGAATACTTCGAGTGTGTGATGTATTTATAGCACTTACCTCTGATAGACATTATAGAAAGGCTTTTGACAAGGATACAGCAGTAACTCTTATGATAGATGAGGTTAAGAATTTTGATATGGGCGTCTTTTTGGCATTCTTAAAGGTTGTCCATGAGATAGATTTGAATAAAGATATTAGGAAGCTATCTGCTCCAATAGGTAGCGTTATAGGAGGAAAAGATGAAGTTAAGTAAGAAACCTGTTAATGGTATGAAGGAAATATTACCTGCAGAAATGAAGATTAGAGATTATGCCATAAGTGTAATCAAGGAGACGTATGCTAAATTTGGTTTTACATCTATTGAGACACCTTGTATGGAGCACATTGAAAATCTTTGCAGTAAGCAGGGTGGAGAGAATGAAAAACTTATTTTTAAAGTGTTAAAGAGAGGCGAGAAGCTTAATCTCGAGACTGCTGCCACAGAAGCGGATTTAGTAGATTTTGGTATGCGTTATGATTTGACAGTGCCACTTGTAAGATTTTATTCAAATAATAGTGCAAATCTTCCAAGCCCATTTAAGGCATTGCAGATGGGAAACGTATGGAGAGCTGATAGACCTCAGAGAGGAAGATATCGTCAGTTTATGCAATGTGATATCGATATTTTAGGTGAGGCTAGTAACCTTGCTGAAATCGAGCTAATCCTTGCTACAACAACTACTATCGGTAAGCTTGGCTTTAGGAATTTTAGAATCAACATAAATGACAGAAGAATATTAAAGGCAATGGCAGCTTATAGTGGCTTTAATGAGGAGGACTTTGATACTGTATTTATTATTCTTGACAAGATGGATAAGATAGGTATGGAAGGTGTGGAGAAAGAGCTTAAGGAAAGCGGATTTGGTGCAGAAGCTGTAGATAAATATATGGATTTGTTTAAGGGAATGAAGGATGCAGAGAATGCATTGGATTTTCTTGCAAATGAGATTAAGGATTTCTTAGAAGCTGATGTTAAGGAAGGCTTAAGTGAGATAATTAATAGCGTGAAAGCTACAAAGAATGCCGACTTTGATTTGGTGTTTGACCCTACATTAGTAAGAGGTATGTCATATTATACAGGAACTATTTTTGAGATAGTTATGCCAGAGCTTGGTGCAAGCTGCGGTGGCGGTGGAAGATATGATAAGATGGTAGGAAAGTTTACAGGACAGGAGGTTCCTGCATGTGGCTTCTCCATTGGGTTTGAGAGAATTATTCTTCTTATGCTTGAAAGCGGATTTAAGATTCCAAATGAAAGCGAAAAGGTTGCCTACCTTATCGAGAAGGGTGTTTCTGGTGACAGACTTTGTGAAATTATCGCAAAGGCTCAGGAAGCCAGAAGTGAAGGCAAGCAGGTATTAGTTGCTCGCATGAACAAGAATAAGAAATTCCAGAAGGAGCAGTTAATTTCTGAGGGCTACGAGAATTTCGAAGAGTTCTATAAAGAAGAATTAAAGAAATAAATAAGAATAAATAAGGATAGAATGAAAGGAATTAGAAAAATGGCAGAATCAATGGTTGGACTTAAAAGAAGTCATAGATGTACAGAAGTATCTAACGGAAATATTGGTGAAGAAATCACAGTTATGGGTTGGGTTCAGAAGAGAAGAAATTTAGGTAGTCTTATCTTTATCGATTTAAGAGACCGTTCAGGAATTTTACAGATAGTGTTTGACGAGAATGATGTGCAAAAGGAAGGCTTTGAAAAGGCAGAAACACTTCGTTCAGAGTTTGTTATAGCTGTAAAGGGTATGGTTACAAAGCGTGGTGGCGCTATCAATGAAAACTTAAAGACAGGTGATATCGAAATCCGTGCTACAGAGCTTCGTATTTTATCTGAAGCACTTACACCACCATTCCCAATTGAAGATGGAATCACAACTAAGGATGATTTAAGACTTAAGTATAGATATCTTGACCTTCGTCGTCCTTGCTTACAGAAGAATCTTATAATGAGAAGTAAAACAGCAACTCTTGTAAGAACATTTCTTGATAAGGAAGGCTTCTTAGAGATAGAGACACCTATGCTTACAAAGAGCACACCAGAAGGTGCTAGAGACTATCTTGTACCAAGTCGTGTGCATCCAGGTAATTTCTATGCATTACCACAGTCACCACAGCTTTTTAAACAGCTTCTTATGTGTTCTGGATATGATAGATATTTCCAGATTGTTAAGTGCTTTAGAGATGAAGATTTAAGAGCTGATAGACAGCCAGAGTTTACTCAGATAGATATGGAATTATCATTTGTGGATGTGGATGATGTAATCGATGTAAATGAAAGACTCCTTGCAAAGATGTTTAAGGAAATCTTAGATGTGGATGTTAAGCTTCCAATTCAGAGAATGACATGGCAGGAGGCTATGGATAGATTTGGTTCAGATAAGCCTGATACAAGATTTGGTATGGAGCTTAAGGATGTATCTAAGGTAGTAGAAGGCTGTGGTTTTGGCGTATTCACAGGAGCTCTTGAAAATGGTGGTTCTGTTCGTGGTATAAATGCTGAGGGACAGGGAGCTATGCCAAGAAAGAAGATAGATGCATTGGTGGAAGTTGCAAAGACATATGGAGCTAAAGGACTTGCTTATCTTGCTATCAATGAAGATGGAACATATAAGTCATCCTTCTCTAAGTTTATGACCGAGGAGGAATTAGCTAAGCTTGTAGAAGCTATGGACGGTAAGCCAGGTGATTTACTTCTTTTTGCAGCTGATAAGAATGATGTAGTATGGGCTGTACTTGGTGCCCTTCGTCTTCATATTGCAGATGAGCTTGGTTTATTAGATAAAAATCAGTTTAATTTCTTATGGATTACAGAGTTCCCACTTTTAGAGTGGAGTGAGGAGCAGAATAGATTTGTGGCTAAGCATCATCCATTTACAATGCCTATGGATGAGGATTTACAGTATCTTGATTCTGACCCAGGCAGAGTTAGAGCTAAAGCATATGATATCGTGTTAAATGGTACAGAAATCGGTGGCGGTTCTGTGAGAATTTATCAGAGCGATGTTCAGGAGAAGATGTTTGAGGTGCTTGGATTTACTAAGGAAGAAGCTTATGACAGATTTGGTTTCCTTCTCAATGCATTTAAATATGGTGTACCACCACATGCAGGTCTTGCTTATGGACTTGACAGACTTATTATGCTTATGGCTAAGGAAGACAGTATCCGTGAGGTTATAGCATTCCCTAAGATTAAGGATGCATCTTGTCTTATGACAGATGCACCAAATGTTGTAGATGATAAGCAGCTTGAGGAATTGGCTATAGCTATTGCTATGGAAGAGGTGGAAGAATAGAGTGGATAAAGGAGCAGTTTATTGCTCCTTTTTAGTTGAAAAAGGATGTATTTTGTTATATTATTAAGTAAATATGTGGTGTGTGGTATTTGAAAGGAGAGTGCTTATGAATGTGACTTCACAGCTATGTGCGCTAGTTGTTCTGACAGTTGTATTTATATTTTTTATTACATCAAAGCCTTTGAAAATTCAGACAACTATTGCATTTTATATAATGCTTTTTATTGGAATGGGATTAGTTTTGAGCGATATTGTCTCTGTTTACTATCTGAATAATCTGCATAAAATTTCTCACATTAAGATGACGGTGTTGGCAAAGACTTATCTGTTCTTTTTAAATGCAACTGTGTTTTCGGCTATTTATTATACATATTCAGATGTGTATGGACATACTAAGAAAAGAAAAACTGCAGTATATACCAAGGCAATATTGTTCTTTTTGGCAGATATAGTGATGTTTATATGTCCAGTTTTGTGGTATAGCGAGAATGGCGTGGTATATACATATGGACCAGCAGTAACCGTAACATATATTATTTGTATTTATGGTATTTTTGAAATATGCGTGATGATATTGAAGGGTAGGGAGTTAATGAGCCCAAGAAGAAGACACGCCATATGTCTATGGTTGTTTGTTTGGCTTGCAGCAGCTGCAATTCAGTTTTTTGTTGAGACTATGCTTATAGTAACATTTGCAGGTGCATTGGGTATACTTATAGTGTACATCATGCTTGAGAATCCAGATGCTAAGATTGACAGAAGAACTGGATTACTAAATATGAAGTCTTTTGAGGCATACTTAAGAAGACTATTTGAATTAGATAAGGAATTCTCTATATATGTGGTTGTGGCAGATGAATTATCGGATTTAAAAGAGGATAATAGAAATGAAGTAACAAATTTGCAGTTAGACAGGTTTATAAGCTCTATAAAAAGTCTTAAGAAATCAAAAATATTCTTTGATGGCGGCGATCAAATGATTGTTATTTTTGAAGAGAGTGATGCTGGAATATATGACAAAAAAGTATTTGAAAGTCATATAGAAGAAGCTGGTAGAAATGGCATGGATTTATATGGTATAGCAAAGTACTTCTATATTCCTAATGCATCTTTTACTGATAGTGTATATTATTTGGAAAAAGTTATTAGATATGCTAGACAGAATCATCATGATGTATTGGCTAAGGAAAAGATTATTATAGATGCCAATATGTATAATGGTATGATGGAAGAGATAGAGACGGAAAAAATGCTATTGGAGGCCTTGGAATACGATAGAATAGAGATGTATTATCAGCCTATATATTCAACAGTAAAACATAAATTTACATCTGTGGAAGCATTAGTAAGAATTAAGGATGGTGAAGGTAAAATAATTCCACCAGCTAAATTTATAGCTGTTGCCGAAGAAAATGGCATGATAATAAAGCTGGGAGAAGTTATTTTTGAGAAGGTATGTAAGTTTATAGGTGGTGCAGATTATCCTAGATTAGGTTTGGAATATGTTGAGATAAATCTTTCTGTAGTTCAGTGCTGTTATGCTAAGCTGGCAAGAGATTTTATAGAAATAATGGACAAGTATTCTGTAAATCCAAAGTGCATTAATCTGGAGATTACAGAATCAGCATCTATAGAGGGAAAAAATATATTGCTGAAAAATATGGAAAAGCTTAGAAATTATGGTGTAAAGTTTTCATTGGATGATTTTGGAACGGGTCAATCTAACCTTAATTATATTGCTGAGATGCCTGTAGACATTGTGAAGTTTGACAGAGTAATGACCAAATCGTATTTTGAGAGTAACAAAGCTCAATATGTAATGGGGGCAGCTATGAGTATGATAAAAGGAATGGAATTGGAAATTGTTTCTGAAGGAATAGAAACAAGTGATCAGTATAAGACTATGAAGGGATTGGGCATTGATTACATCCAAGGCTATTATTTCTCAAAGCCTTTGCCAGAGAAGGAATTTGTGGAATTTATGCTAAAGGCAAATAAAGTAGAATAAATTATTTTGGAGAATATGTATGTATGATGTAGTTATAATAGGAAGTGGTCCGGCAGGACTTTCAGCAGCTGTTTATGCAAGAAGGGCGAAGCTTAAGACTTTGGTTATAGAGAAAGCAGGTTATAGTGGTGGACAGATAGTTAATACATCCGATGTAGACAATTATCTAGGCTTACAGGGTATAGACGGATTTGAGATGGCTATGAAGTTTAGAAGCCATGCAGAGCATTTTGAAGCAGAATTTTTAGATGCTGAAGTCTTGAATATAAAAGATAATCAGGATGATGGCTTTATAATAATACTTAAAGGGGAAAATGAAATTATTACAAAGTCAATTATTGTAGCGACAGGTGCTGGATATAGTAAATTAGGCATAGTTGGTGAAGCAGAGTATACAGGAAAAGGCGTTTCATACTGTGCCACCTGTGATGGAGCTTTTTATAGAGAAAAGATAGCAGCCGTAGTAGGTGGAGGAGATGTGGCATTGGAAGATGCCTTGTATTTAGCTAATATGGCATCTAAGGTATATCTTATACATCGAAGAGATGAATTAAGAGGAGCAAAAAGTTTGCAAGATAAGGTATTTGCAACTGAAAATATAGAATTTATACCGAATACAATAGTTGAAAAAATCAATGGTGCAGATGGTATAGTATCATCTATAACTATAAAAAATATTAAAAGTGCTGAAGTAAAAAATGTGGATATCAATGGTATTTTTGTGGCTATAGGTATGAAACCAGAGTCAAGTTTTGTCAAAGGTCTTGTAGATATGGATTCATCTGGATATATTGTGGCTGGTGAAGATGGCGCAACTAGCAGAAATGGTATCTTTGTAGCTGGAGATGTAAGAACTAAGAAGCTTCGTCAGGTTATAACAGCAGTTTCTGACGGCGCAAATGCAGTAGCTTCAGTAGAAAAATATTTGAGAGATTTAAAATAAAGTA
This sequence comes from Lachnospiraceae bacterium, assembly GCA_017412055.1. Lineage (GTDB taxonomy): Bacteria > Bacillota > Clostridia > Lachnospirales > Lachnospiraceae > SVEL01. Next base: position 55,636 of record JAFQOW010000021.1, read on the forward strand.
GGTGAAAATATGGACAGTAGACAATTGTTAAATATAGCTAGGGATGCATCTGAAAATGCATATAGTCCTTATTCAAGCATAAAGGTAGGAGCAGCGTTATTGTGTAAGAATGGAAATATATATACAGGAGTAAACGTGGAAAATTCTTCATATGGTGCAACTATATGTGCAGAACGTACAGCATTTACAAAGGCTATATCAGAGGGCGAAAGAGAGTTTGAAAAAATAGCAATAGCAGGCTCTATTAACAATTTGGTACCTTGCGGTATGTGTAGGCAGTTTATGGCTGAATTTAATTCACAGATAGAGATTGTATATGAAGACGAAAAAGGAACATTAATAGAAACAAACCTAAAGGAATTGTTCCCAAATCAATTTTCACTATAACGATAATTTTCAAACTTCATTTCATAAAGTACATAATTCACACTATCATCACCTCATAAACGTTATGAGATGATTTTCTGTCACTAACTTATATGACTGCATACGAAGTATCCATCTATTTTTCAACGCCTATCGAGGGTTCCGATGATTTGCTTATATGCCCCTCTTGATACTAAGGCTGTGTGTATTTTCAGTAAAAAAACAATTTTCAGCTAGTGTGTTCACAGGACACGGACAACGATTCGATTTTCTATTTTCAGCATCCCGCGCCAAAGAATGCTTATTAACCACCTGCCTACATAACTCTTCGGCTTGGCCGATTAACTCTCGCGCAGCGAGAGTAGCCAAGCCTCCTCAAACAGTATTTCGGCAGGTGGGCATTATCTTTGACGCGGGATGTTGAAAACTTAACGAAAATCTCCATATGTTGTCCGTTGCCCTGCGAACATCACCTAGCTGAAATTGTTTTTTCTTGAAAATATCACACAGTAATAAACTTGTATCAAGGGGGCATTTAGCAAATCACGGGTTCATCGTTCAGCGTTGAAAAGTAGATGGATATTCGTAGCAGCTTTTCACTGTCTATAGGCAGAAAATCATGCATAAAGATACAGAGAGGTGATGATAGTGTGAATTATGTAATGTACTTTATGAAATAAAGTTATGAAAAAAATGTGAAATCAAAAAAATCTATTGTCAAAGTTTAGAATAAGATTTATATTATATCAGTATATATTTATGATACATATTTAACATTAGGAAGGAAAAGGGACATATGCTTCAGTTAAAGGATATTAAAAAACAGTATGTAACAGGTGATACAACTGTAGAAGCCTTAAAAGGGATTAGTTTAGAGTTTAGAGAAAATGAATTTGTATCAATTTTAGGTCAGTCTGGATGTGGTAAAACTACACTCCTTAATATTATAGGTGGATTAGACCAGTATACAAGTGGTGACCTTATTATCAATGGTAAGTCGACTAAGGATTTTAAGGACGCAGATTGGGATACTTATAGAAATAATTCAATTGGCTTTGTATTTCAGAGTTATAATCTTATACCACATCAGACAGTTTTGTCTAATGTAGAGCTTGCACTTACACTTTCTGGTGTATCTAAGTCAGAGAGAAGAAAGCGTGCTACAGAGGCATTAGAAAAGGTAGGTCTTGGTGACCAGCTTTATAAAAAGCCAAATCAGATGTCTGGTGGTCAGATGCAGAGAGTGGCTATCGCTAGAGCATTGGTTAATAATCCGGATATATTACTTGCGGATGAGCCAACAGGTGCTCTTGATTCAGAGACAAGTGTACAGATTATGGAATTACTTAAGGAGATTGCAAAGGAGCGTCTTATCATAATGGTAACTCATAATCCAGAGCTTGCAGAGCAGTATTCTACACGTATTATAAGAATACTTGACGGCGAACTTAAAGCAGATTCAAATCCATATACAATAGATGAAAAAATAGCTAAGGAAGCTAAAGAAAAGGCTGCTAAGAAGGCTACTCGCGCAGAGAAGAAGGCAGCAAAGGAAAAGAAGAAGAAGACATCCATGTCTTTCTTTACAGCATTATCATTAAGCTTAAATAACCTTATGACAAAGAAGGGAAGAACATTCCTTACTTCATTTGCAGGAAGTATAGGTATTATCGGAATTGCTCTTATTCTTGCATTGTCTACAGGTATGCAATCATATATTGACAAGGTACAGGAGGATGCATTAGCTTCATATCCTTTGACACTTCAGAAACAGACTGTAGATATGGCTTCCATGATGTCGAGTATGATGGAAGCTATGGTGGATGACGATAAAGTAAAGCATGAAGATGGTAAGATTTATTCAAGAGATATTATGAATCAGATGCTTATGGCTATGACATCTAAGATACAGACAAATAACCTTAAGGCATTTAAGGAGCATATTGATAGTACAAAGAAAGAAGCAGGAAGCATTTGGGATAATGCGAAGGATGTTCAGTATGTATATAATGTTTCTTTAAATATATATCAAGGCGATACATCAAAGGGCGTTACACAAGTTAATCCTATTACATTATATGATGATATTGGATTAGGGGCTATGATGGAAATGTCTTCATCTATGGGTTCGACTATGAATGATGCTGAGGTCTGGAAGGAGCTTCTTAATAATCAGGAATCACTGGAATCACAGTATGAATTAATATATGGTAATTGGCCAAAAGAATTTAATGATGTAGTTATTGTCGTAGATAAGAATAATGAGATTAGCGATTATATGCTATATGCATTAGGCTTAAAGGATTCAGAGGCATTGTCAAAGCTTCTTCAGGATATACTTTTAGGTAGAGAAGTGGATATGAAAGATGAGGAGGCAGTTGGATATACATATGAGGAGCTTTGTGAACTTTCATTTAAGCTTGTGCCAAATTGTGATAGATTTAAAAAGACTGACGGTATCTGGATAGATATGTCTACAAATGAAGAATATATGAAGTCAGTACTTGAGAATGCATTGGATATAAATATATGTGGTATTGTAAGTAATACAAATCAAAATGCTATGGAAACTGGTTCTATAGGTTACACAAGCGCTCTTACAGAGTATATTATCAATCACACTAATGATAGTGAAATAGCAAAGGAGCAGCTTGCAAATCCTACTTTAGATATATTTACTGGTAAGCCATTTGCATCAGACGAAACACAGCAGACACCTCAGTTTGATATGAATAATCTTACAGAAGAGCAGATGCAGTATTTAGCATCATTGTCAGATGAGGAAAAGCAGGCTCTTATGCAGTCTATGACTCAGGGAACAAAGAACACATATGAGGATAATGTGTTAGCCATAGGAATTGCTGATTTAGATGATCCATGGTGTATCAATATTTTCCCTAAGGATTTCGAGAGTAAGGAAAATATTATTCAGGCAATTAAGGATTACAATAAAAAGTATACAGATGAGGGTAAGGAAGATTACGCAATTCAGTATTCTGATATAGTAGGAACTATGATGCAGTCTGTATCTGATGTGGTTAATATTATCAGTATAGCTCTTATGGCATTCGTATCTATTTCCCTTGTGGTTTCTTCTATTATGATAGGAATTATTACATATATTTCAGTATTGGAAAGAACAAAGGAAATCGGTATCTTGCGTAGTATTGGTGCCTCTAAGAAGGATGTTTCCAGAGTATTTAATGCAGAGACATTTATTATCGGTTTAGTAGCAGGCGTGATGGGTATAGCGATTACATTGTTATTGTCTATTCCAATTAATATAGTAGTCAAGAATCTTACAGGTGTAGATAATATAGCAGCACTTCCATTTGCAGGAGCGATTATTCTTATAGGTATAAGTATGTTGCTTACTATGATTTCAGGCTTTGTACCAGCTAAGATGGCAGCAAAGAAGGATCCAGTGGAAGCTCTTAGAACAGAATAGTTATTGAAAAATATTGGGAATTTTTAGGAAAGACGCTTGTCACAGACAGGCGTCTTTTGTATAATAGTTTTGTTGACAAAAGTGCTTGAATAGTAAGGAGTAATTATGTTACTTAAGATTAAAAAATATATTATGGATAATAAAATGGATGTTATCACAGGTGTTGTAGCTTTTGTTTTTATAGTGATAGCGTCTATTATGATTTTGGGTGGTTCATCTGATGATGAAGAAACTTCAACTAAGGATGCTTTGAGACAGACTGTGTCAGGCGAAGTAGAAGGTGAAAGCGATGTGGTAGGACAAGTGGCAGGGACGGAAGCTAACTCTGAAAATATGTCTGAAGAACCTACAGAGGAACCTACCACTTCTCTTACATATGAAAACTTAAAACAGGTTATGTATGCAAGTGAATCCTTAAATGTAAGAGATTTGCCTAATGAAGATGGAGAAATAATAGGTAATTTAATAGAGGGTAAAAGAGTAAAAGTTACTGGACGTTGTAATGAAACAGGATGGTATAGAATTACATATGGAGATGGTGAAGGGTTTGTATGTGATGAATATCTTGTAGATGAAAGCACAGTTTTGGCACCAGAAATAGTAGCAGAGGCAGCTATTGTATACGATATGGATACAGGAGAAGTATTATATGAGAAAAATCCAGATGCCAAGATGTATCCTGCAAGTGTTACAAAGATAATGACTACAATGCTTGCCTGCGAAAGTGGCAGATTGGATGAGATGATTACTTTTTCTCAAAAATGTAGGGAAGTGCCATATGATTCCAGTATCTATGGAGTGAGAGTGGGTGAAAGTGTAACATTAAGAGACAGTCTTTATATGCTTATGCTTGTATCGGGTAACGATGTAGGTGTAGGTATAGCAGAGCATTTAGCTGCTAATGAAGAGGAATTTGCGGCTCTTATGACTAAAAGAGCAAAGGAATTAGGTGCAAAGAATACAAATTTTGTCAATTCTCATGGCTATCATGATGACAATCATTACACAACAGCTAGAGATATGATGTTTATTACTTTAAAAGCTTTAAAAAATGAAGAGTTTGTAAAGGTATGGCAGGCGGCTGAATATACAGTGCCAAAAACAAACAAGGTTTCATATGCAAGAAAAATAGTTCATACTCACAAAATGCTTCGCAAGGATTTATCCCAATATTATCCATATGCTTTGGGTGGTAAAACAGGATTTCATGATGCGGCAGGTCGTTGCTGTATTACTACTGCAAAGAAGGAGGGGAGGACCTTACTCTGTGTAACTATGAAGTCAAATAAAGCAAATCAATATAAGGATGGAGAGAAGCTTTTTGAGTATTGTTTTACCTATAATTAAAGCCTTGAAAAAAATATTGAAAAAAAATCAAAAAAGTGCTTGCATTATTCTAAATTATAATGTATACTACCAAAGTGCTCAAGAGAGAGCACTAAAAAATAAAACTCTACGGCTAATTGGTCAAGGGGTTAAGACGCCGCCCTCTCACGGCGGAAACAGGGGTTCGATTCCCCTATTAGCTGCTAAAACTGCCAAGATTTACTTGGCAGTTTTTGTTTTTTATCATATAGAAAAGTTATTAATGAGAACTTCCTATATGAAAAAAACGCTCCGCTAAGGAATACTATATTCAAAAGGAAAAGGGGAATGTGTTATGATGTGTCCTAAGTGTGGCTCGTGGAACGAGTCTAATAGTAATTTTTGTAGTATGTGTGGCAATTCATTGATGGTAAATAATAATGGAATGAACCCGATGATGATGTCAAATGGAATGAATCCAATGATTGATCAAAATCAAATAAAGCCCATTAAGCCGAAAAAGAATTATCCGTGGATAATTATTCTAAGTGCAATATTGTGTACAATTATAGTAGTAGTACTTTCGATTTCTGTTCTTAGAGTTGGAATGAGGTCAGATGAAACGGATGTAAAGGAGTATACTACAGCAGTTGAAACAAAAATCTACAAGGCTCTAGAAGGTGGATGGAACAGCCTTGAAGAAGGTGGTTCCTATTGGAAATTTGAGGATGGACAGTACTGGTGGTATAAGTCTTATGATGATTTGGATGATAATTATTGGTATGGTACTACCGAGATAATTATAGGATTAGATGGTATAGAGCAATTGGATTTGAATGTGGCAGGAATTACAGCAGAAATAATGGAAGGTAAATTGAGAGAAGAGGATATATATACCATTATCTGTAAGCCATCTAAGATTATATCTGGTGGAGTAGATAAGAGCGATACTAATATTAAGGAAGGTCAGACTTTGACCTATGTATGGATATTAGTCGATAAGGGTGAAGAAGGGATAATAGCAGAGACTCTTCATTTGAGTAGTTATGATACATATTATTATAAGAAAATAGAAGAGTAAAATTTATACTTGCATTTTAGAATATAAAGTGATAGACTTAATGGCGTAATAGTTAACTAGTTAGAGAGTGGACCGAAAGTCCACTCTCTTTATGTGTAATCGTAGTTGCGATGGAACTGCGATTTAGTGTAGAGAAAATGGAGGTATGTTCATGTCAAGAAGAGAAGAATATGAGCAGAAGACAGAAGCTCTTGTATTGCCTATTATAGAAGCAAATAATTTTGAGCTTGTGGATGTTGAGTATGTGAAAGAGGCAGGAAACTGGTATCTTAGAGTGTACGTAGACAAGGAAGGTGGAATAGCAGTTGATGACTGTGAGGTAGTAAGTAGAGCACTTAGCGATAAGTTGGACGCTGATGATTTCATCGAGGACTCATATATATTGGAGGTTAGCTCGCCAGGACTTGGAAGACCTCTTAAGAAGGAAAAGGATTATGTAAGAAGCATAGGTAAAGAGGTGGATATTCATCTTTACAAGTCCATTGATAAGCAGAAAGAATTTACTGGAGTGCTTAAGTCCTACACAAAGGAAGAGATAGTTCTTCAGATAGAGGATGCTGATGTGACATTTGACAGAGCTAATATAGCGCTTATAAGATTATCTTTTGATTTCTAATTAATAAAGAAAACATATAACATTTTGGTTAATAAATAATAACATTAAGAAGGAGAGAAAAAAATGAACAAGGAACTTATTGAAGCATTAAATGTATTGGAGAAGGAGAAGGATATCAGCAAAGAGGTTCTTCTTGAGGCTATTGAAAATTCACTTATCACAGCTTACAGAAACCATTTTGGAAAATCTGATAATGTGAAGGTTTCTATCGACAGAGAGACAGGTGATTATACAATTCTTGCAGAGAAAGAGGTTGTGGAGACTGTTGAGGATCCAGTAGTACAGATTAGCCTTGATGATGCAAGAGAAATCAGCAAGAAGCATAAGCTTGGTGATATCGTAAATGTAGAGATTAAGTCTAAGGAGTTTGGACGTATTGCTACACAGAATGCTAAGAATATTATTACACAGAAGATTCGTGAAGAGGAGAGAAGAGCTGTTTACGATAAGTATTGTGGCAAGGAAAAGGATATTGTAACAGGTATCGTACAGAGAGTTAATGGCAGAAACATTACTATTAATCTTGGTAAGGCAGATGCAGTTTTAAATGAGACAGAGCAGGTTAAGACAGAGAAGTTTAAGCCAAATGATAGAATTAAGCTTTATGTATTGGAAGTTAAGGAAAATACAAAGGGAGCTAGAATCATAGTTTCAAGAACACATCCAGAGCTTGTAAAGAGACTTTTTGAATCAGAGGTTGCTGAAATTCAGGATGGTGTAGTAGAAATCGTTAATATCGCAAGAGAGCCAGGCTCAAGAAGTAAGATTTCGGTTCGTTCAAAGCATAGAAAGGTTGATCCTGTAGGCGCATGCGTAGGTGTTAACGGTACAAGAGTTAGTGCAGTAGTTGAGGAATTAAGAGGCGAAAAGATTGATATTATTAACTGGAGTGAGAATCCAGCTATACTTATTGAGAATGCATTAAGCCCAGCTAAGGTTATTTCTGTTATTGCAGATGATGATGAGAAGACTGCTAAGGTCGTTGTTCCAGATTATCAGTTGTCATTGGCAATTGGTAAGGAAGGACAGAATGCAAGACTTGCAGCGAGACTTACTGGTTTCAAGATTGATATCAAGAGTGAAACACAGGCAAAGCAGGCTGGAGAATTTGATGTTATATAAAATTGTATAGGATTGTGAGAGTGCGAAGCACGTAACAATCCGTAGAATTTAGTATAAGAGTAGGTGATTATATGGCAGCAGTTAAAAAAATTCCATTACGTAAATGTACTGGCTGTGGTGAAATGAAACCAAAGAAAGAAATGGTTAGAGTAATAAAAACAGCCGAGGAAGAAATATTTATGGATTTGACAGGAAAGATGAACGGTCGTGGCGCGTATGTATGTCGCAGTGAAGAGTGCTTAAAAAGAGCAATTAAGACTAAAGCTATTGAACGTTCATTGGGAATAAATGTGTCAGATGAAGTATATGAACAGTTAATGAAGGAATTAGGTGAGTAGTATGCAGCAGGATAAAATATTGTCCACCATATCCCTTGCTACAAAGGCAGGAAAAACTGTCAGCGGTGAGTTTTCAGTGGAAAAAGCCGTGAAGGAAGGGAATGCAAGACTTGTGGTTGTAGCTTTGGAAGCATCTGATAATACAAAGAAGATGTTTAGAAATATGTGTGAGTTTTATAAGGTTCCAGTATATTTCTATGGTACAAAGGAAGGTCTTGGACATTTTATGGGTAAGGAATTTAGAGCATCTATGGCAGTGACTGACGAGGGCTTAGCTAAGGCAGTAGAAAAGCAATTGGTGCTTGCTGGCATAGAGAGGCAATAATAGTTAATAGCATTACGGAGGTAGTTAGATGTCAAAAATGAGAATATATGAACTAGCAAAACAGATAGAGAAGGACAATGCCGAGATAGTAGCATTGTTAAAAGAAAAAGGAATCGATGTTAAGAACCATATGAGTTCTATTGATGACGAGGCTATAAATATCGTAAAGGCTGCATTTGGCGGTAAGTCAGAGGCAAAGAAGGAAGAGCCTAAGAAAGAAGCAAAGAAGGAAGAGGCTAAGCCTAAAAAGGAGAATAAGGAAGCTTCTTTAAAGCATGACAATAAGGCAGAGAATAAGGCGAACGACAAGAAGCCAGAGCATAAGAATAATGATAAAAAGCCTAATGATAACAGAAATAATAAGCCAAATAACAACAAGAATAACAATAATAACAATAATAAGAACAATAATAAGTCAAATGATTCAAATAAGAATCAGGGTGAGAAGAAACACATAACACAGGTGTTTAATCCACAGAATACTGCTCAGAACGACAGAAATAGAAATAATAAGAATAACAATAAGAATAATAATTTCAATAATGGAAATAAAAATGGCAAGGGTGGACAGAATAAGCCACAGCAGCAGCCAAAGCCAGAACCAAAGGAAGAAGAGATTAAGGTAATCACAATTCCTGATTATCTTACAATTAAGGAATTGGCTGATAAGATGAAGATGCAGGCATCAGCTATTATTAAAAAGCTCTTTATGCAGGGTAAGATGTTTAGCATTAATCAGGAAATTGATTATGAGACAGCTGAGGAAATCGCATTGGAGTACGATATCATAGTTGAACCTGAAGAAAAGGTAGATGCTATCGAAGAGCTTCTTAGAGAAGAAGAGGAAGATGAGGCAACATTAGTATCAAGACCGCCTGTTATCTGTGTAATGGGTCATGTAGACCATGGTAAGACATCACTTCTTGACGCTATACGTAAGACTAATGTAACAACTGGTGAGGCTGGTGGCATTACACAGCATATCGGTGCTTATATGGTTAAATGTAAGGGCGAGAAGATTACTTTCCTTGATACACCAGGACATGAGGCGTTTACAGCTATGCGTATGCGTGGTGCTCAGTCTACAGATATCGCTGTACTTGTAGTTGCAGCTGATGATGGTGTTATGCCACAGACAGTAGAGGCTATTAACCATGCTAGAGCAGCAGGAATCAGCATTATTGTTGCAGTTAATAAAATTGATAAGCCAAGTGCAAATATTGATAGAGTTAAGCAGGAGCTTGCAGAGCATGAGTTAGTTGCAGAAGATTGGGGCGGTGATACAGTATTTGTTCCGGTGTCAGCCCACACAGGAGAAGGCATCGACCAGTTATTAGAGATGATTCTTCTTACAGCAGAGATGCTTGAATTGAAGGCTAATCCAAATCGTAAAGCTAGAGGTCTTGTACTTGAGGCTAAGATTGATAAGGGTAGAGGTCCAGTAGCTACAGTTCTTGTACAGAAGGGAACACTTAAGGTTGGAGATGCAGCGGCAGTAGGTTCAAGCTTTGGCCGTATCAGAGCTATGATTTCTGATACAGGTGAGAGAGTTCAGGTTGCTACACCTTCTACTCCAGTTGAGATATTAGGTCTTAATTCAGTTCCAAATGCAGGTGAAATCTTCGTTTCTACAAAGAATGAGAAGGAAGCTAGAAACTTTGCTGAAACATTTATAGCAGATGGTAAGGAAAAGCTTATCGAGAATGCAAAGGCTAAGAATAGAATGTCACTTGATGATTTATTCACACAGATGCAGACAGGTGATGTTAAGGAGCTTAATATTATCGTTAAGGCGGATGTACAGGGTTCAGTTGAGGCTGTTAAGCAGAGCCTTGTAAAGCTTTCAAATGAGGAAGTAGTAGTTAAGATTATCCATGGTGGTGTAGGTGCAATCAATGAATCAGACGTAATTCTTGCATCGGCATCAAATGCTATTATTATCGGTTTCAATGTTAGAATTGATAATATGGCTAAGGATACAGCAGATAGAGAAGGGGTAGATGTTAGATTATATAGAGTAATCTATCAGGCTATAGAAGATGTTCAGGCAGCTATGAAGGGTATGCTTGATCCAATATTTGAAGAAAAGGTTATCGGCCATGCTGAGATTCGTCAGATATTCAAGGCTTCTGGCGTTGGTAATATCGCAGGTTCATATGTACTTGACGGTTCATTCCAGAGAGGATGTAAGGTTAGAGTTATGAGAGCTGGAGATGTTATCTTTGAAGGACCTTTGGCATCTCTTAAGAGATTCAAGGATGATGTAAAGGAAGTTAAGGCTGGATACGAATGTGGTTTCGTATTTGAAGGCTTTAATGATTTTGTAGAGCTTGATACTGTTGAAGCATACATTATGGTAGAGGTACCTAGATAGAGGTAGGAATGAGAAAAAACAGTGTAAAAAATGTTAGAGTAAATGCAGAGGTTATGAGAGAACTTGGGAATATTATACGCGGTGGCATAAAGGATCCGCGTATAAGCCCGCTTACAAGTGTAGTAGCTGTTGAAGTTACACCAGATTTGAAATTCTGTAAGGCATATATTTCTGTGCTTGGAGATGAGAAGGCTAAGTCTGATACTATCAAGGGCTTAAAAAGCGCTGAGGGATATATCAGAAGACAGCTTGCGTCATCTATTAACTTGAGAAATACACCACAGATTACATTTGTGATAGACCAGTCAATTGAATATGGTGTAAATATGTCTAAGAAGATTGATGATGTAATGGCTCATGATAATGCAAATAATAAAGAAAGTATAGAAGACTAGGAAGGAAGTGTTTAAATGAAACTTTCTGAAAAATTAGAGTCTGTAAATTCCATTGCAATAGCAGGACACACTCGCCCAGACGGTGATTGTGTAGGCTCTTGTATGGGTTTATATAATTATTTGAAAGATAATTATCAGGATAAAGATATCAAGGTTTATTTAGAAGATGCAGGAACGGTTTTTTCTTACATCAATAGAATAGACGAGGCTATAGACGAGGATGATGAGGAAAGCCAGGTTGATTTGTTTATTTTAATTGATACAAGTGATTTGGAACGAATCGGTGTAGCCAATAAGCTGTATGAAAATGCTAAGATGACATTGTGTATAGACCATCATATAAGCAATCCTGGTATTGGTATGGAAAATATAATCGTTCCAAACGCAAGCTCAGCTTCAGAAGTGTTGTATGACTTGCTTGATGAGGAAAAGATAAGCAAGGCGACGGCAGAAGCTCTTTATACAGGAATTATCCATGATTCAGGTGTGTTTAAGTATGCAAGTACTTCTGAACATACTATGAATATAGCAGGAAAGCTTATGAGTAAAGGAATTGATTTCCAGACAATTATTGATGATGGTTTCTATGCCAAGACATATGCTCAAAATCAGATTCTGGGACGTGCATTGCTTGAAAGTATAAGATTTTTTGATGGCAAATGTATCTTTTCTGTAGTTACAGCAAGAGAAATGGAATTCTTTGGGGTAACTAATAAGGACTTAGGCGGTATTGTTGAACAGATGAGACTTACAGAAGGTGTTGAATGTGCTATATTCTTATATGAAATAGAGCCACTCACATATAAGGTAAGCTTGCGTTCGAAGAAGTATCTAGATGTAAATAAGATTGCAGGCTACTTTGGTGGTGGCGGTCATATAAGAGCAGCAGGTTGTACTTGTAAGGGAACTACACATGATGTTATCAATAATTTAGCAGAGCGTATAGAATTGGAGTTTAAATGTACAACGGAGTAATTATTGTAAATAAGGAAAAGGGCTTCACATCTCATGATGTGGTAGCTAAGCTTCGAGGTATATTGAAGCAGAAAAAGATTGGTCATACAGGTACGTTAGACCCTGATGCAACTGGTGTATTGCCAGTATGCTTAGGTCACGCTACAAAGCTTTGTGATATGCTGACTGATAAGGATAAAACCTATGAGACAGTTATGTTGCTTGGTAAGGTTACAGATACGCAGGATATTTCAGGTCAGGTTATAGAAGAATATGATATAGATTCTATGAAAGAGGCAGGAAATCTTGATGATAGTAAGATTATGGAAGTGATAAATAGCTTTGTAGGAGATTACAATCAGATACCACCTATGTATAGCGCTTTAAAGGTGAATGGAAAAAAGCTCTATGAGCTTGCTAGGGAAGGAATCGAGATTGAAAGAAAGCCACGTCCTGTAAGAATAATTGCTATTGAGAATGTAAGGATAGAATATCCTAGAGTGTATATGACAGTAAGCTGCTCTAAGGGGACTTATATAAGAACCCTATGTCATGATATAGGGCAAAAGCTTTTATGTGGCGCTTGTATGGAGGAATTAAAAAGGACAAAGGTGAGTAACTTTTGTATCCAAGAAAGTCTTACATTAAGCCAAATAAGCTCTTTAGCTGACAGTGAAGAAGGGATATGTAGTAAGCTTATATCAGTAGAAAAGATATTTGAAATGTATCCTAAGATTAAAACAAGTATTAAGTATGATAAGATGCTTTACAATGGAAACAGTGTGGTACCATTTATGCTTGATATTGATGAAAAAATCATATTAGAGGATGATAAGCGATATAGAATGTATGATAGTGCAGGACAGTTTATAGGAATCTTTTATTATAATAAAAAAGAAAAGCTAATAAAATGCGATAAAATGTTTTATGTCGCTAAGTAGAGGAAAGATATGAAAATCTACGGAAATATATTGACTGAGCATATACAAGTTGATAGAGGAACAGCTTTAGTTATAGGCAAATTTGATGGGCTTCATAAAGGGCATAGGGAACTCATTAATATGCTATCCAAGGCAAAGGAAGAGGATGGATTGCTTGCAGCGATATTTACTTTTGTGCGTTCACCTATGGAGGTCTTGGAAAATTCAAAACAACAATATATTTTAACAGCAGAAGAAAAAAGGCTTTTTATGAAAAAAAACGGTATAGATATATTGGTGGAATGTCCATTGGAACCAGAGATTTTATCTATTGAACCGGAGGCTTTTATAGAAGATATACTTGTTAAAAAATTAAATGTAAAAAGAATTTTCTGTGGGGAAGATTGTGGTTTTGGATATAAGCGACGAGGAAATGCAGAATTATTAAAAAAGCTGGAAGAAAAATTTGACTATAAGACAACAGTTATTAAAAAACTGCAATATGAAGGCAGAGACATTAGCAGCACATATATCCGAGAGGAAATATGCAAGGGTAATGTAGAAACTGTCAATGAGCTGCTTGGTTATCCTTACACAGCCATAGGTGTTGTGGCAAAGGGGCAGCAGCTAGGAAGAACATTGGGTTTTCCAACATTTAATATAATTCCACCAAAGGATAAGCTTTTGCTTCCTAAGGGGGTTTATTATACAAATTCTATAATAGACGGAGTAAAATATCCATCTATAACGAATATTGGTACTAGACCTACAGTTAATGGTGATGATAAAATAACCATTGAGACAAACATCTTAGATGTATCAATAGATTTATACAAACAGACGTTGGAATTGGAATTCTTTAAATATATAAGACCAGAGAAAAAATTCAATTCAACTGATGAGCTAAAAGCGGCAGTGGAGGAAGATATCAGACTTTGCCGTGAAGAAAACGAAAGGCTTGGTGCAAAATAATGAATTATACGGAAATGATTTTAGGTATGGCAGCTGGTTTGGGCTTGTTCCTATATGGAATGGAGCTTATGAGCAAGGGTATGGAAAAGGTTGCCGGTTCAAAGATGAAAAGCGTTCTTGAGATGTGTACAAGAAATCGATTTGTAGGAGTTATTGTTGGTATCTTATTTACAGCGGTTATTCAGTCTTCAAGTGTAACTACATCTATGGTTGTTAGCTTTGTTAACTCAGGTCTCATGACATTGACACAGGCAGTTGGTCCAATACTTGGTGCTAATATCGGTACCACTATTACAGGACAGCTGGTTTCATTTGATTTAGCTGCAATCGCCCCTGTGTTTATCTTTACAGGTGTTATATTAATATTGTTCTTTAAGAAAAGAATAATAAAATATATTGGTGAAATTCTTTTGGGCTTCGGTGTACTTTTCTTTGGTATAAGTACAATGAGTGGTGCTATGGGAGAGCTTAAGAAAAGTAACGAGATAATGGATGTAATAAAGGCTCTTAATAATCCTTTCTTTGCTGTTTTAACAGGATTTGGTATTACAGCTATTATTCAGAGTTCATCTGCAACAGTAGGTATTATTATCACTATGGCAGCAGCAGGTGTTATTACAGAGTTGTCTATGGTATTCTTTATGGTGCTTGGTTGTAATATTGGTTCATGTGTTACAGCTCTTATCGTATCCTTAAGTGGTAAGAAGGAAGCTAAGCGTACAGCTCTTATTCATCTATACGTAAATATTTTTGGTTCAATTGTAATCGCAATTATACTTCTTATCTGTGGTGATAAGATTGCAGAGCTTATGAAGGCTACTGTAAGTGGCGGAACACCAGAACACATTATGAGTAGAGCAGTTGCTAATGCGCATACAATATTTAAGGTATTTCAGGTTATTATTATGTATCCATTTGCTAAGCCTATCGTTAAGCTTACACAGCTTACAATCAGAGGTGAGGATAAGAAGGCAGAAGGCTTCCAGCTTAAGTATATTTCTCAGGAGCAGATGTCAACTCCTTCAGCTTCATTAATTGAGGTTGTAAATGAAATTAAGCGTATGGGTAAGATGGCGGCTGATAATCTTCAGACAGCATTTGATGGTATGATTGAAAAGGATCAGGCTAAGATAGACAGTGTGTATCAGGTTGAAGATGAGGTTGATTTCTTAAGTGCCGAGATAACAAAATATCTTGTAAAGCTTAATCAGCACGAGTTCCCAGTTAAGGAACAGAAAAACATAGCAGGTTACTTCCATGTGGTAAATGATTTGGAAAGAATTAGTGACCATGCAGAGAATATTGCTGATGCTGGTAGAAGCAGAATAGAAGAAGACATTATTTTTAGCCAGGTAGGTGTTGACGAGTTAAGTGATATGTTTGACAAGGTTATGACTACTGTAAATTATTCTATTGAAACATTTACAGAGCAGACAGAATCACACCTTAAGGAAATCGTTGACCTTGAGAAGCAGGTTGATGTACTTGAGAAAGAGCTTCAGCATAATCATGTAAGAAGACTTGCTACAAATGAATGTCAGGCAAAATCTACTATATATTCAGACCTTGTTTCTAATCTTGAGAGAGTATCTGACCATGCTACAAATATAGCTTTTGCTATCTATGATGAGGATCAGTACAATTTGGATTAATAGAATTTTGATTGTGAAATTTCCCATCAGAAAGAGAAGAAAATGTGAAATAAATGTGAAAAGTCGCGGAAAACCGCGACTTTTTCTTGACATGTAGGAAATTGGTGTTATAATGTGACTTAGGTATGCGAAAAGTTTTGTAACAAATGGGAAAACATTTGGAGGATTTATGAGAAAGAAAATTACTATTTTTGCTGCATGTTCATTAGCTGCCGTTGTTGCAGTTACAGGGATTTCATTGACAGGAAATGATAGCGACAATACTGAGAATAAAACTGAAAACTTAATTGTAGAAGTACCTACAGAACAGCAGACAGCTGCTATTGGAATTACAAATATTACATCTGTTGGAGCAACACTTGATGTGAACGGTGATAGTGTATCATCTAGCCTTAGTGGTGCAGCTACAGGACAAGTTAGCTTATACAATGCAGGTTTTGCGACAACTTTTGGAACATATGCTGATTATATGTCAAGTGACGCAGTAACTGATGAAGAAAAGCATGATATTATTAAAGATTTAGATATTGCTACAGACGTAGTGCCAGAGGGTTCAATTATCGATGGATATACTAATCTTGGTATTTCTAACGTAACTTCTTACCTCAATGTAAGAAAGGGCGCTGGTACAAATTATAAGGTAGTAGGTAAGATGCCAGGTTACAGTGTTTGTGAGATTTTAAGTGAACAGGATGGCTGGTATAAGATTAAGTCTGGTAAAGTTACTGGATATGTATCGAAGGAATTTATCCTTACAGGATATGATGCTAATGTTAAGGCTAAGGAAAAGATGACTGAGGTACTTGTTGTTAATTGTGACAAGCTTAATGTTAGAGAGGAGCCAAGTACTGATTGTAGTATTTCTACAAAGGTATCAGTAGGAGAGCACTTAGATATAGTAGAGCCAGAGAAGGATGGATGGTATAAGGCTAGCATCAATGGTCTTACAGGTTATGTTTCAGCTGACTACGTTGATGTGGTATACACACTTCCTACAGCAGTAGAGGTTGTGGAAGTTCAGGTTACAGCACCATCATCTTCATCGTCTTCTTCAAAGCCAAATTATAGTAACTTAGATCCAACAGTTTCACAGACAGCTAAGGATCTTATCAATACAGCTATGCAGTATCTTGGTTGCCCATATGTATATGGTGGTAACAGCTTAACAAAGGGTATTGACTGCTCAG
The DNA here is from genome assembly GCA_017412055.1 of Lachnospiraceae bacterium. GTDB lineage: Bacteria > Bacillota > Clostridia > Lachnospirales > Lachnospiraceae > SVEL01. Next base: position 72,691 of record JAFQOW010000021.1, read on the forward strand.
GCTTCGTTAAGCAGATTTTTGCAAAGTATGGCTATATTGTTCCTAGAACATCTAGAGAGTATCCAGGTGTTGGTACAAAGGTTCCATTAAGCCAGATTAAGCCAGGAGATATTCTTATCTATAAGTATGGCTCAAGAATTGGACATGTTGCTATCTATATTGGTAATGGACAGATTATCCATGCTGCTAATGATAAGAAGGGTGTATGTATAGGTAATGCATATTTCATTCAGCCATATATGGCAGTTAGAGTTATTAAATAGTTAAAATGAATTTAAGGGAAAAGTCAAAAATGTTTGACTTTTCCTTTTTTATATGGTAAAATCGTTTAGGTTGTGTAGAAATACAATCATAAACCTTTACTCGGTATTAGGACACTCCGACCGATACTGAAGTCTAAGGTGATATTTTAGATTTAGGAGGAATAAAAAATGATAAGCAAAGAGAAGAAGACAGAACTTATCGCTACTTATGGTAGAAAGGCTGGAGACACAGGTTCACCAGAGGTTCAGATCGCTATTTTAACAGAGAGAATCAAGGAGCTTACAGAGCACTTAAAGACACATCAGAAGGATCATCACTCAAGAAGAGGTCTTCTTAAGATGGTAGGTCAGAGACGTGGTTTACTTGATTACTTAAAGAAGACAGACCTTGAAGGTTACAGAAGCTTAATCGAGAAGTTAGGCATCAGAAAGTAATTATACTGATTATTTGATAGACAAGGCCAAGCCTTGTCTATCTTTAATATTATTATTACACAATTAGCAAGGTAACGACCGGGATCACTGAAATATTCATATTTCAGGTAATGTGACTATTTCAGTGTTTTCGGGCTTTGCAATTGTGAATTATATTAAAAATTTAATTTACAGGAGGATGTTATGTACAAGAGTTTTTCAATGGAACTTGCAGGTAGAACACTTACAGTAGATATCGGCAGAGTTGCAAAGCAGGCAAACGGTGCAGCCTTAATGCACTATGGTGAGACAGTAGTATTATCTACAGCTACAGCTTCAGACAAGCCAAGAGATGGAATCGATTTCTTCCCTCTTTCAGTAGAGTACGAAGAGAAGTTATATGCAGTAGGTAAGATTCCAGGTGGATTTAATAAGAGAGAGGGTAAGGCATCAGAGAACGCTATTCTTACATCAAGAGTTATTGACCGTCCTATGAGACCTTTATTCCCTAAGGATTATAGAAATGATGTTACATTAAACAATATGGTAATGTCAGTAGACCCAGAGTGTAGCCCAGAGCTTACAGCTATGATTGGTTCAGCAATCGCAGTTGCTATTTCAGATATTCCATTTGATGGTCCATGTGCTACTACACAGGTTGGTCTTATCGATGGTGAGTTCGTATTTAACCCAAATGCAGCACAGAATGCTGTATCTGATTTAAAGCTTACAGTAGCTTCTACAAAGGAAAAGGTTATCATGATTGAGGCTGGTGCTAATGAAGTTCCAGAAGCTAAGATGATTGAAGCTATTTATGCTGCTCATGAGCTTAATCAGAAGGTTATCGAGTTCATCAATCAGATAGTAGCAGAGGTTGGTAAGGAAAAACACACATATGAGAGCTGTGCTATCCCAGCTGAGTTATTTGAAGAGATGAAGAAGATTGTTACACCAGAAGAGATGGAAGTAGCAGTATTTACAGATGATAAGCAGACAAGAGAAGGTAACTTAAAGGTTATCGGTGAGAAATTGGCGGAAGCTTTCGCTGACAATGAAGAGTGGGCTGCTCTTATCCCAGATGCTTTATATCAGTATCAGAAGAAGACAGTTAGAAAGATGATTTTAAAAGATCATAAGCGTCCAGATGGTCGTGAGCTTTCACAGATTCGTCCACTTGCAGCAGAGGTTGATATTATCCCTAGAGTTCATGGTTCTGCTATGTTCACAAGAGGACAGACACAGATTTGTAACGTATGTACACTTGCTCCTTTATCAGAGGCACAGAAGCTTGATGGCTTAGATTCAAATGAGACATCAAAGAGATATATGCATCATTATAATTTCCCTGCTTACTCAGTAGGTGAGACAAAGGTTTCAAGAGGTCCAGGACGTCGTGAAATCGGTCACGGTGCATTAGCAGAGAGAGCGCTTATTCCAGTACTTCCTTCAGAGGAAGAATTCCCATATGCAATTAGAACTGTATCAGAGACATTTGAGTCAAATGGTTCAACTTCTATGGCATCGACATGTTCATCATGTATGTCACTTATGGCAGCTGGTGTTCCTATTAAGAAGATGGTTGCAGGTATCTCATGTGGTCTTGTAACTGGCGATACAGATGATGATTATGTATTACTTACAGATATTCAGGGTCTTGAAGATTTCTTCGGAGATATGGACTTTAAGGTAACAGGTACAGATGCAGGTATCACAGCTATCCAGATGGATATTAAGATTCATGGTCTTACAAGAGATATCGTAGAAGGCGCTATCGCTAAGTGTCGTGAGGCTAGAATGTTCATCATGGATACATGTATGAAGCCAGCTATCGCAGAGCCTAGAAAAGAAGTTGGAAAGTATGCTCCAAAGATTATTCAGATTCAGATTGATCCAGCTAAGATTGGTGATGTAGTAGGTCAGAGAGGTAAGACAATCAACGCAATTATCGAACAGACAGGCGTTAAGATTGATATTACAGATGAAGGTGCAGTATCAATTTGTGGCGTTGAAGCTGAGATGATGGAAACAGCTAAGAAGATGATTGAGACAATCGTTACAGACTTCGAAGAAGGTATGATTTTCGAAGGTAAGGTAATTAGCATTAAGGAATTTGGTGCATTTATCGAGTTCGCTCCGGGAAAGGAAGGAATGGTTCACATTTCTAAGATTTCTAATGAGAGAATCAATCATGTAGAGGATGTTCTTACACTTGGAGACAAAGTAAAGGTTGTATGCTTAGGTAAGGATAAGATGGGAAGAATTTCATTCTCTATTAAGGATTGCCAGTAAGATATTGAACTAAATTGAACTTTTATAAATAGAAGTATTGAATAAAATGAACTTATGTGATAAAATCATATAAGTTCATTTTTGTTTTGAACTTTCTAATCGCAAAAAAATTGATAATAAAAGAAAGTTAAATAGTAAAAATATGTAATAAGAAAAATGAACTATATTAATTTATCGGAGGTGGGCGCGTGACAGCGGTTATTTTTGCGGAGCGACTTAATAAGGCGCTTAAAGATAAGAACATGAAGCAGGTTGATTTGCTTAAATTAGCCACTGAGATGGGGATTAAGCTTGGAAAGAGTCAGATTAGTCAGTATGTTAGCGGTAAGACTTATCCAAGAGATAATGTACTTAAGTTCTTAGCCAAAGTTTTAGAAGTGGATGAACAGTGGCTTGGTGGTATAAATGATACATATAATATAGAAGAAAAGGTTACATCTAAGAATGGTAAAGCATTTGAAGATAGTAAATATAATAAGATAGATAGCAAGATATTGAACAATGAAAGAGGTAATGGTATGAGAGAATTTAAGAAGTCTATTAAACTTGAAAACGTACTTTATGATGTGAGAGGTCCGGTTGTAGATGAGGCTGCTAGAATGGAGCAGGAAGGTACTCATATTTTAAAATTGAACATTGGTAATCCAGCACCATTTGGATTTAGGACACCGGATGAGGTTATATATGATATGAAGCAGCAGCTTACAGACTGTGAGGGATATTCTGATTCAAAGGGTCTTTTTGCTGCAAGAAAGGCTATTATGCAGTCGGCTCAGCTTAAGAATATTCCTAATGTAAGCATAGATGACATTTATACAGGTAACGGTGTAAGCGAGCTCATTCAGCTTAGTATGTCAGCTCTTCTTGATAGCGGAGATGAAGTTCTTATTCCTTCACCTGATTATCCTTTGTGGACAGCATGTGTTACCCTTGCTGGCGGAAAGGCAGTTCATTATGTGTGTGATGAGCAGTCAGACTGGAATCCTGATATAGATGATATAAGAAAGAAGGTTACTGCTAATACTAAAGCCATTGTAATCATTAATCCTAATAACCCAACAGGTGCCCTTTATCCAAAGGAAGTTCTTGAACAGATTGTTCAAGTTGCTAGAGAACATCAGTTAATTATCTTTTCTGATGAGATTTATGACAGACTTGTTATGGATGGGGAAGAACATGTTTCTATAGCTTCATTGGCACCAGATTTATTCTGTGTTACATTTAGTGGTTTGTCAAAGTCACATATGGTTGCAGGATATAGAATCGGTTGGATGATATTTAGTGGAAATAAGAGAATTGCAAAGGATTATATAGCAGGTATAAATATGCTTTCTAATATGAGACTTTGTTCAAATGTACCAGCTCAGTCAATTGTTCAGACAGCTCTTGGTGGTTATCAGAGTGTTAAGAATTACATTGTGCCAGGTGGAAGAATATATGAGCAGAGAGAATTTGTTTATAAGGCTTTAAATGATATACCAGGTATATCTGCTGTTAAGCCAAAGGCAGGATTTTATATATTCCCTAAGATAGATGTGAAAAAGTTCAATATTACAAATGACGAAAAGTTCGCATTAGACTTACTTCATGATAAGCATATTCTTCTTATCGGTGGTAGTGGATTTAATTGGAAGCAGCCTGATCATTTCAGAGTAGTTTATTTACCTTCTGTGGAAGATTTGGAAACAGCGATGGGTAAGCTTGCTGATTTCTTAAGTTACTATAAACAGAGCTAAAAAGTAGTTGAAAAAGTTTGCATAATATTATATGATAAAAGCTAGTAACTTTTTCTGATTAAAGCAATACAGTTATTCTGATTTAGGTATGAATTTAAGCCTATAGATAATTGGAATATATTAGAAAAAGTAGAAAAGAGGTAATAGACATGAAGTTTAATGTTGCAGTAATTTCAGGTGACGGCATTGGTCCAGAGATCGTGTCAGAAGCTAAGAAGGTTTTAGACAAAATAGGCAGCAAATTCGGTCATGAGTTTACATACACTGAGGTACTTATGGGCGGTGTATCTATAGATGCACACGGTGTACCATTGACTGATGAAGCCTTAGAGACAGCTAGAAAGAGCGATGCAGTTCTTTTAGGTGCCGTCGGAGGTCGAGTCGGTGTGGATAGTTGGTATAAATTACCACCAAATCTTCGTCCAGAGGCAGGTTTACTTGCTATAAGAAAGGGACTTGGATTATTTGCTAATCTTCGTCCAGCATATCTTTATGATGAATTGAAGGATGCATGTCCTCTTAAGGAGTCAATTGCAGAAGCTGGATTTGATATGATGGTTGTAAGAGAGCTTACAGGTGGTCTTTACTTTGGAGAGAGAAAGACAGAGGAAATTGATGGCGTTATGACAGCTGTTGATACTCTTACATATAATGAAGAAGAGATAAGAAGAATTGCCATTAAGGCATTTGACATAGCTAGAAAGAGAGGTAGCAAGGTTACTAGCGTAGATAAGGCTAATGTCCTTGATTCCTCAAGATTATGGCAGAAGGTTGTCAATGAAGTAGCGTCAGGATACGAGGATGTAACATTAGAGCATATGCTTGTAGATAACTGTGCAATGCAGCTTGTTAAAAATCCAGCACAGTTTGATGTAATTCTTACAGAGAATATGTTTGGTGATATTTTATCAGATGAAGCAAGTATGATTACAGGTTCAATTGGAATGCTTCCATCGGCAAGTTTAGCAGCTGGCAAGTTTGGTTTATATGAGCCAAGTCATGGTGCAGCACCTGACATTGCAGGTCAGAACATTGCTAATCCTCTTGCGACAATTCTTTCAGCAGCTATGATGCTTAGATACTCATTTGACCTTGATAAAGAGGCAGATGCAGTGGAAGAGGCTGTAAGATGTGTTCTTAAGGATGGAATTAGAACAGTTGATATTATGTCAGAAGGTATGACTCAAGTGTCTTGTACAGGCATGGGTGATGCCATTTGCGAAAGACTTTAAGTCGTGCAGAAATGTTAGAATGTTTATACGTGAGAGCTTGCTCTCAAAGTATAAAACATGATAACATTTCTATAGGACGCAGTCCGTGCATGAGTAATTTGCTAGTCAATGCATTTATTGAAGTAAAAAGTGTAAATTCAGCAAATTATGAATGACGATTAAAGATTAAATTAAGAAATAAAAAAGAAAGGTTTGGTATATAAAATGAGAAGTGATAATGTAACAAAAGGTATGCAGCAGGCACCACATCGTTCCCTTTTCAATGCCCTTGGTATGACAAAGGAAGAGTTAAATAAGCCACTTATCGGTATTGTAAGCTCTTACAATGAGATAGTTCCTGGACATATGAATATTGATAAAATCGTAGATGCAGTTAAGTTAGGTGTAGCTATGGCAGGTGGTACACCAATCGTTTTCCCAGCTATCGCAGTATGTGACGGTATCGCTATGGGACACACAGGTATGAAGTATTCTCTTGTAACAAGAGACCTTATAGCTGATTCTACAGAATGTATGGCTATGGCTCATCAATTTGATGCTTTAGTTATGGTTCCAAATTGTGATAAGAATGTGCCAGGTTTACTTATGGCAGCAGCAAGACTTAATGTGCCAACTATTTTCGTAAGTGGTGGTCCAATGCTTGCTGGTAGAGTAAAGGGATGTAAGACATCACTTTCAAGTATGTTCGAGGCTGTTGGTTCATATGCAGCTGGAACAATGACACTTGAGGATGTGGAAGAGTTCGAAGCAAAAGCTTGTCCTACATGTGGCTCTTGTTCAGGTATGTACACTGCAAACAGTATGAACTGCTTAACAGAGGCTCTTGGTATGGGTCTTAGCGGAAATGGTACAATTCCAGCAGTTTACTCGGAGAGAATTAAGCTTGCAAAGCATGCAGGTATGAAGATAATGGAACTTTTAGAGAAGAATATTAGACCAAGAGATATCATGACAAAGGATGCATTCTACAATGCTCTTACAGTAGATATGGCACTTGGTTGTTCAACAAACAGTATGCTTCATTTACCAGCTATCGCCCATGAGGCAGGCGTAGATATTAATCTTGATATTGCAAATGAAATTAGTGCAGTTACACCAAATCTTTGCCACCTTGCTCCAGCAGGTCATACATATATGGAAGACCTTAACGAGGCAGGCGGTGTATATGCAGTAATGAATGAATTAAATAAGAAGGGTCTTCTCAAGACTGACTGCATCACTGTAACAGGTAAGACAGTTGGTGAGAATATTGAAGGCCGTGTAAATAAGAATCCGGAGGTTATTAGACCAGTTGAGAATCCATACAGTGAAGTAGGTGGCATCGCTGTTCTTAGAGGTAACCTTGCACCAGATTCATGTGTAGTTAAGCGTTCGGCAGTAGTTCCAGAGATGCTTGCACATGAAGGTCCGGCAAGAGTATTTGATTGTGAGGAAGATGCTATCGCAGCTATTAAGGGTGGAAAAATCGTTGCTGGTGATGTAGTAGTTATCAGATACGAAGGACCTAAGGGTGGCCCTGGTATGAGAGAAATGTTAAATCCTACATCAGCTATTGCTGGTATGGGTCTTGGTTCAACTGTAGCACTTATTACAGATGGTAGATTCTCAGGTGCGTCAAGAGGTGCATCAATCGGTCACGTTTCACCAGAGGCAGCTGTAGGTGGTCCTATTGCCTTAGTCGAAGAGGGTGATATCATTAGTATTGACATTGATAATCATAGCATCAACTTAAAGGTTTCTGATGAAGAGATGGCAGCTAGAAAGGCTAAATGGCAGCCAAAGGAGCCAAAAGTTAAGACAGGTTACCTTGCTAGATATGCTTCACTTGTTACTTCAGCAGACAAGGGTGCTGTATTAAAGACTTTATAGAATCAAAGAGTCAAAAAGTCATAAATCACATAGACAAGTATTAAAATCTAGTGAATTAGGATTGATAGGCTTTGACATTATAAATATTAGAGAATATATACGTATAAAAAGTCGCAAGATGACAGATAGGAGAAAAATATGAAACAGACATTAACAGGTTCAGAAATTATTATCGAATGCTTAAAAGAGCAGGGCGTAGATACAGTATTTGGTTATCCAGGTGGTACAATTTTAAATGTATACGATGCATTATATAAGCATCAGGATGAGATTAAGCATGTGCTTACATCTCATGAGCAGGGTGCCTCACACGCCGCTGACGGTTACGCTAGAGCAACAGGCAAGGTAGGTGTATGTATGGCTACTTCAGGTCCTGGTGCTACAAATCTTGTTACAGGTATCGCTACAGCTTATATGGATTCTATTCCAGTTGTAGCTATTACAGCTAATGTAGGTACTCCACTTTTAGGAAAGGATTCTTTCCAGGAAATCGATATTGCAGGTGTAGTAATGCCTATTACAAAGCATAGCTTTATCGTAAAGAAGGTTGAAGATGTAGCTCCAACTATCAGAAAAGCATTTGAAATCGCAAAGAGCGGTCGTCCAGGCCCTGTTCTTGTAGATATTACAAAGGATTGTACAGCTAATTCTTGTGAGTATGAGGCTGTAGAGCCTAAGGCTGTAGAAAGAAAGACAGCTACAATTAAGGAAGAGGACATCGATAAGGTAATTGAACTTATTAAGTCATCTAAGAAGCCATTTATCTATGTAGGTGGTGGTATCATTGCTGCTGATGCTGCAGAGGAATTTAGAACATTTGCAGCTAAGGTTGACGCTCCTGTTTGTGATTCACTTATGGGTAAGGGTGCAATCGATGGCAATGATCCTAAGTATACAGGTATGATTGGTATGCACGGTACAAAGACTTCAAACTTTGGTGTATCTGAGTGTGACCTTCTTATTGCAGTTGGTGCAAGATTCTCAGACAGAGTAACAGGTAATGCGTCTAAGTTTGCCAAGAATGCTAAGATTATTCACATTGATGTAGATGCAGCTGAAATTAATAAGAATATTAGAACAGATGCAAGCGTAATCGGTGATGCTAAGGAAGTTCTTGCTCGTATCAACGCTAAGCTTGATAATCAGGAGCATGGAGAGTGGTTAGCTCATATTAAGGAGTATGCTGCTAAGTATCCATTAACATATAATAAGGATGCTCTTACAGGTCCATTTGTTATCGAGAAGATTTACGAAGTAACAAATGGTGATGCTATCATCACAACAGAAGTTGGTCAGCACCAGATGTGGGCTGCTCAGTTCTATAAGTACGATGAGCCAAGAAAGCTTATTACATCAGGTGGTCTTGGTACTATGGGTTACGGTCTTGGTGCTTCACTTGGTGCTAAGATGGCTAAGCCAGATAAGACAGTTATCAATATCGCTGGTGACGGTTGCTTCAGAATGAATATGAACGAAATCGCAACAGCAGTTAGATATAATATTCCAATCATCCAGGTAGTAATCAACAATCACGTGCTTGGTATGGTTAGACAGTGGCAGACATTATTCTACGGAAAGAGATACTCAAATACAATTCTTAACGATAGCGTAAACTTCAAGCTTCTTGCAGAGGCTATGGGCGCTAAGGGTTACACAGTAACAAATAAGGATGAGCTTGAGTCTGTTCTTAAGGAAGCTATCGCTTGTGGCGGTCCAGTAGTAATTGATTGCCAGATTCATGAAGATGATAAGGTATTCCCAATGGTAGCCCCAGGAGCACCTATTTCAGAGGCATTCAGTGCTGAGGATATTGACTAAAATTGCGAAGCAATTTTACTAGAATATGTAAATATAAAGAAAACGTAAAGAGGTCACAGGCCGAAACTACGAAGTAGTTTCGCAAGAACGCGTAGATATATAGAAATAAGATTTATTTTAAGGAGGAAATGAAAAATGGGAAGAATTTATAATTTCTCAGCAGGTCCTGCAGTATTACCTGAGGACGTATTAAAAGAGTTAGCAGCAGAGATGATGGATTACAATGGCACAGGTATGTCAGTTATGGAGATGAGCCATCGTTCAGCAGCATATCAGGCAATTATTGATGCAGCAGAGGCTGATTTAAGAGAGTTAATGAATATTCCAGATAACTATAAGGTATTGTTCTTACAGGGTGGTGCATCATTACAGTTCGCTATGATTCCAATGAACCTTATGAAGAATAAGAAGGCAGCTCATATTGTAACAGGTCAGTGGGCTAAGAAGGCATATCAGGAAGCTAAGCTTTATGGTGAGGCTGTAGAGGTGGCTTCTTCAGCAGATAAGACATTCTCTTATATTCCAGATTGTTCAGACCTTGATATTCCAGAGGATGCTGACTATGTATATATCTGCGAGAACAATACAATTTATGGTACAAAGTTCCATGAGCTTCCTAACACAAAGGGCAAGGATCTTGTATCAGATGTTTCATCATGTTTCTTATCAGAGCCTGTCGATGTGTCTAAGTACGCTGTAATCTACGGCGGTGTTCAGAAGAACATTGGACCAGCAGGTATGGTTATTGTAATCATTAGAGAAGATTTAATCACAGAGGATGTTCTTCCAGGAACACCTACTATGATGAAGTACAAGATTCATGCAGATAATGGTTCTATGTACAATACACCACCATGCTACAATATCTACGTATGTGGTAAGGTATTCAAGTGGTTAAAGAAGATGGGTGGTCTTTCAGCAATGAAGGAGCTCAACGAGAAGAAGGCTAAGATTCTTTACGATTTCCTTGATGAGAGCAAGCTTTTTAAGGGAACAGTAGAGAAGAAGGACCGTTCTCTTATGAACGTACCATTTGTTACAGGTGATGCAGACCTTGATGCTAAGTTTGTAAAGGAAGCAAAGGCAGCAGGTCTTGAGAATCTTAAAGGTCATAGAACAGTTGGTGGTATGAGAGCATCTATATACAACGCTATGCCAATCGAAGGTGTTCAGGCACTTGTAGACTTCATGAAGAAGTTCGAGGAAGAGAACGCGTAAATTGAATAAAAATATATAGGTAATATATATGAATGGTCACAGATTTGATTTGTGACCATTCTTTTTCTTATGTTAATGGAAATCTACTGAGTAAATTAAAGAAATAATAAAAAGCTCTGGTGATGAGAAAAAGTTACATTTGGAAGCATCCCGAGTAAAGTGAAGAAATAACGAAAAACTCTGGTAGTGAGATAATATGATATTTGGAAGCATCCCGAGTAAAGTGAAGAAATAACGAAAAACTCTGGTAGTGAGATAATATGATATTTGGAAGCATCCCGAGTAAATTGAAGAAATAATGAAAAACTCTGGTGGTAAGATAATATGATATTTGGAAGCATCCCGAGTAAATTGAAGAAATAATGAAAAACTCTGGTGGTGAGATAATATGATATTTGGAAGCATCCCGAGTAAATTGAAGAAATAATGAAAAACTCTGGTGGTAAGATAATATGATATTTGGAAGCATCCCGAGTAAAGTGAAGAAATAACGAAAAACTCTGGTAGTGAGATAATATGATATTTGAAAGTATCCAGAATAAATTAAAGAAATAATAAAAAGCTCTGGTGATGAGAAAAAGTTACATTTGGAAGTATCCCGAGGAAATAATCCCACCAACATAAAAAAAGTCCGAAATAGTGGGTATATGTGAAAATTTAACTCGAAGAAATGGCTTAGTGTAAGTATTAGTTGTGACATATAAAGACTTAATGATATAATAATAAGCAAAAATAGAATTTAAAATATTTTTAGAAAGTACATAAAGAATACAAATCGATATTATATATTTATCCTGTAAGGAGTGAGTAGATGGAATACAAAGTGCTATTGGCAGAAGACGAGAAAAGTTTAAGAGATATCGTAAGTACATACTTAACAAGAAAAGGTTTCGATGTATATGCTGTCTGTAATGGTGAGGAAGCTATAATGGCAGTGGAAAAAAATATATACGATATCATAATCTTGGATATTATGATGCCTAAAAAAAGTGGGATTGATGTGTGTAAATACATAAGAAAAAAATATGATGTACCAGTTATCTTTTTAACTGCGTTAAATGCTGAGCAGGACGTTATTAATGGTTATGAAGTAGGGGCTGATGAGTATATTACAAAACCAGTATCAATGGTTATACTTGAAGCTAAAGTAAATGCTCTAATAAAAAGATACAAGGGCTTGCTTATTCGCGATGGCATTATCAGAGTGGGAGATTTAAAGATAGAGCCTGCAAGAAGACTTGTGACAGTAAGTGAGAAGATAATTACTCTTGCACCAAAGGAATATGAGTTGCTTATTTATTTAATGGAAAATAAGAATCAAATTCTTACAAGAGAGCAGATTCTAAATCATGTATGGGGGCCTGAGTATGATGGTTATGATAGGGCGGTAGACACACATATTAAAAAGCTTAGAGCAGCACTAATTGATTCCAGCTACCACGTTGTAACTGTTATAAAAAAAGGATATATGTGGGAGGAGTAGTGTGAAAGAAAGTAGAGGAAAGCCCTAAATTGGCGCACTTGAATAAGCTGTCTGAGGCAGGCAACTTTTTGAAGTGTTATAAAGTTAGGAAATAAGATTAAGAAGCTAATGGTTCGTCAGGTGGAAGCAATCCCTC
>JAFQOW010000050.1 GCA_017412055.1 Lachnospiraceae bacterium
TAAAGTTTCTAATAGTGCTATAATATTCATGAGAGTGACTCCTTCTTGGTGTTTGTTTTTAGCGAAACCATTATATCACTAAGGATGTTCACTCTCATCTTTTATTTTCTTATTCAACCAACAAAATCTTTACTCCGTAATATTCGTCTGTATACTAATTACTATATATCAACTACAATTTCATCCTTTTTTCAAATCCTTCAATCTGATATTTAGCATTATACTTTTTTCCAACTTCCTCAATAAATCCTTGCAAACTCTGAATTATCTTTCTATAATCACTTGGATATTTTTCATATCCATTTGTTTTTATCAACTTATCCTTATATTTACAACGTATACTCCATCCGTATCCATCTAAAACATCATTCTCTATCTGATACTTTTTCTTCCATCTCAATATAGGATTTAATAATTGCACTAACTTATCTAACTCTTTTTCTGGAATTTCAAATTCAATATTATCCATCCAACAAAAGCCATTATGTGCATACCCAATTAATATATATTTATCATCACTAACTTCTATCCTATACGTTAATGAACCACAAAAAAAAGCTCCTCTTTCAAAATAAAATACCTCTTTTTTATTATTCATAATAGACGCCTTTCTTCTTAATATCCATTTTTATTTTATTATCTTCTTCACCCCTGCAGTCACTATAGTACTTACACACTCCACAAAAGCTACGACATTCCTTCCACTTTTTATGTAATATTCTCTTTATCCAATATATAAGCTTTTCCATCTCCACCTCCAAGTAAAGTCTATCCTCTATATATCAAAATCATCAGGATCCATTCCTACATCCTCTAATGCTTCTCTTCTTTCCCAATCAGACATATGCCATAGTTTATCATAATCCAATCCAGCATCTTCTAGTTCTTGTACATACTCAGTTCTCTCTGCCTTTTCTGCCCCTATCATAAGGTCATTGAATGCCATAAAATCTAGTGTTCTCTCCCCTGCATCTAACTCTCCATCACCATTCAAATCAAATAATCCACCAAAAAATCCTTCATCCATAAGTAAATCCTCCTTAAAATCTTTATCTTATTTCTACTACATATATATAAACAGCTCTCACTGTTATTTTAGAAAGATGGCACAGCTGATTATTTATATCCTCCTACCGTGCCTGGTAGTTGCTACGCAACTGCAAATGTCTACTATTCAGAAGGAAATCATTTCATTCAACATTCACATCAAATGGAAAACACATGAACAACTGAACAAGAAACAAGAAGTAACGAAAAAACCAACAAACACCTAACAGAAAGGAAGTTCTTGTTTCTTGTTCAAATACAGATTATCACAAACCAAGTCCATTATTTTACCCTCAAACTAGCTTTTTAACCCATTTTTTACTATTTAAGCCTATTTTTTGCAATGTATGAAAGTAGGTGTTTACTATGGCGGTCGTTAATAACCTTAAAGAAATTCGTGAAGAACGTGGTCTTCTCCAAGAGGATTTAGCCTCTGCCACCGGGTTCTGCACAAAAACCATCGGCAGGGTGGAACGTGGTGAACGGGCACCATCCGCTGAATTTATGCTTCGGATTGCTGCATACTTTAATCTGCTTGTTGAAGATGTATTTACGTTAGAAGAGCACTGACTTCGGTCGGTGCTCTTACATTTTTTACGTCATTCAATATATTATCATTCTTTTATGCTGTCTATAACTTAACCTGCAAATTAAAATTTGTTATTGCCTTTGTAACAATAAAATTTACTCTGCATTATCGCAATAAATCTCTATCGCATTTGCTACAAAGACTGCGGTACCTTCACCACCATAAGCATCGATATTCGTTGTAAAGTCTCCGCCACCTGAATACATTTTTCCTAATCCACGCAGAATCTTATTTGAACAAGTATAAAGGTTGTCTGTAATATAATCTTGTATTCTCTTTATAAGATTCTGTGCGTCAGCGGATGCTGGGTCACTATTCTTTATTTCTCCAGCCTCCTTAAATAGTAGCATAAATCTATCTGCTAAGATTTTCTCATCTTCCTCAGTACGATTCTTCTGCTTTTCTTCCATTTCTTTGTATTCCGGTGTGCTACCGTATAATTCCTTTGCCTGTCTGGAATATTCATCCAACTTGCTTCTATCAAAAGCCTTAAAATCCATATGTTTCACTCCTAATATTTTTATTCCAAGTGCAAAGTTCATCAAGTTCTCAATATGTTCCTTCTTAAGCCTAAGCAGCTCTATCTGCTGTTCCAAAGCTTTGCTTCTATCAAAATCTGGACTATTTATAATTGCCTTGATGTCTTTAAGAGGAAACTCCAATTCGCGAAACAGTAGTATGTGTTGAAGGCGCTCCAAATCTGCATCGTCATACAGTCTGTAGCCTGCATCGGTGTATCCCGTCGGATGAAAAAGACCAATCTTGTCATAATATTGTAGAGTGCGTATACTCACTCCGGCAAGCTTACTCACTTCATGCACTGTCATCATTACTATTTCCTCCCTTGACTTGGTGACTTTAGTATAAACTATTACGTAACGTCGGAGTCAATACTTATTTCAAAAAAAACTTTTGCAAAGAAAATTGAACTTAGTAATCCTGCAACTACAAATCTTCTGTTGCTTTCAATCTCTCCGTAAGACTGAAATTGAACAAAATCGCTGCACGATGGCCTGCCAAGGCTGTGGCGCAGTTTTCTACTTTTTCTAAAAAAGGCAGTGACAGGATTGTCCCAAGATAGTATTGTTAAAGTACGACCAATAACAAA
>JAFQOW010000022.1 GCA_017412055.1 Lachnospiraceae bacterium
ATGCTTATTATCCACCTGCCTACATAACTTATCGGCTTGGCCGATTAACTCTCGCGCAGCGAGAGTAGCCAAGCCTCTTCAAACAGTATTTCGGCAGGTGGGCATTATCTTTGACGCGGGATGTTGAAAACTTAACGAAAAGATGCATCTAATCGTAGTTGCGTAGCAACTGCGATTAAAAGTGTTGTCCATTGCCCTGCGAACAGCACCTAGCTAAAGGATGTGTTTTATCGGAAATATCACACAGTAATAAACTTGTATCAAGAGGGCATTTAGCAAATCACGGGTTCATCAAAACAGCGGTGAAAAGTAGATGGATATTCGTAGCAGCATATCATTATCTATATGCAGAAAATCGTTATCATTAGTCAAAAGGTTCTGATAATGAGAATTATGTTAGTGTTTTGGGGGTGAAGAATTGATTGATTTGATTGTAATGTTGGGAAGAAAGTGCTATAATGTGGAAAGTATATGGATAAGGAGACGTGCAAATGGCTACTTCAGATGATTTGCTTAGCAGAATGAATGAAAAATTGATTACCATGAGTAAGGGGCAGAGAAAGCTTGCTACGTTTATTAGTCGAAATTATGATAGAGCTGTGTTTATGACGGCGGCAAAGATGGGTGAAGAGGTAGGCGTTAGTGAATCTACAGTGGTAAGATTTGCTACGTTGCTTGGATATAATGGGTATCCTGCCTTTCAGAAGGCTATGGAGGCTATGGTTCAGGAAAAGCTTAATTCTATTCAGAAAATAGAGATTGCTGCTGGAAATATGACTAGACAGGAAGTATTGGAGAATGTATTGAAGGCTGATGCTGAGAAGATAAAGCTTACACTTGATACATTGGACAGAGATGCTTTTGAGAGTGCGATTGACACTATTTTAAATGCTAGAAGAATATATGTTTTGGGAATAAGAAGCTGTGCGCCACTTGCAAGCTTTTTAGGATTTTATCTAAATCTAATGTTCAAGGATGTAACTATAGTATCTACCAATAATTCCAGTGAGATTTTTGAACAGATGCTAAGAATTGATGAGGATGATTGTATAATAGGTATTTCATTTCCTAGATATTCTATGAGAACATTGAAGGCTATGGAGTTTGCCAATAGTAGAAATGCTAAGGTTATCACCATAACGGATAGCAAGAATTCACCTATGAATTTATATTCATCATGTAATCTTTTGGCAAGAAGTGATATGGCATCTATAGTTGATTCATTAGTGGCTCCTTTAAGTGTTATCAATGCGTTGATAGTATCTTTGTGTATGAAAAAACAGGACAATGTCATAGAAACCTTGGAGACGCTTGAAGATATATGGAATGAATATCAGGTATATGGCTCAGATGAGATAAATAGAATTAACGATTCAAATATATTGGATACAGGTGATATATATGAGTAATGTAATAATAATAGGTGGCGGCGCAGCAGGGATGATGGCAGCCATAGGAGCGGCAACCTGTGGCCATGAGGTTCACATATTTGAGAAAAATGAAAAGCTTGGAAAAAAGATATATATAACAGGTAAGGGCAGATGTAATGTTACAAATGCCAGTGATATGGATGTACTGCTTAAAAATATCGTTACCAATCCTAAATTTATGTATAGTGCACTTTATACATTGTCCAATGATACAGTTATTCAAATGTTTAATGAAGATATGAATGTGCCTATAAAGATAGAGCGCGGTAATAGAGCATTTCCAGTGTCTGATAAGTCATCAGATATAATAATGGGACTTACCAGACGTCTTAGGGAGTTGGGGGTAAATATTCACCTGGGTGAAGAAGTGAAGGATATTATCACAGAGAATGTGACTGATGATACACAGGGAAAGAAAAGAGTTTCCGGTATAAAGCTAAAAGACGGTGAAATAATTAAATGTGATAGTGTAATTATCGCAACTGGTGGTTATTCGTATCAGACAACCGGCTCAAATGGAGATGGATATAGATTTGCTAAGAATACAGGACATAATGTGACGGATATACTTCCAGCCTTGGTGCCACTTAACGCAAAGGAAGAATATATAAAGGATTTGCAGGGATTATCTTTAAAGAATGTGGAGGTTTCCTTTGTTTGTAAGAATAAAAAGATATATTCAGAATTTGGCGAAATGCTTTTTACTCATTTTGGAGTGAGTGGACCTATAATACTTAGCGGTAGTAGTTATGTGTCAAAGTATATAAAAAGGGGCGAACAAATTAGCATAAATATAGATTTGAAGCCGGCTCTTAGTGAAAGTGAACTTGATGACAGAATCTTAAGAGATTTTGCAGAGGTTATAAATAAAGATTTTGCTAATTCTCTTAATAAGCTTTTACCGACAAAAATGATTCCGATTATTATAGCTCTTAGTGGAATTGAACCTCATAAGAAGGTTAATGAGATAACGAAGGAAGAAAGATTGGGCTTGGTACGACTTATTAAACAGTTTACTGTTAATGTTGCTTCCACAAGAAGCTTTAATGAGGCAATAATTACACAAGGTGGAGTAAGCGTAAAGGATGTAAATCCAGGTACTATGGAGTCGAAGCATATAGATAATTTATATTTTGCAGGAGAGGTTCTTGACGTAGATGCATTGACCGGTGGATATAATCTACAGATTGCATGGAGCACAGGATATCTTGCAGGTATTTCTGTAAAGAGCTAGCTATTAAAATAAAAGATTTTATGTGTTAAAAGCTAGTAATTGTAAATTGATAAATAGTATATAGAATAAAAGAAAGAAGAGGAAGAAAATATGTTTAATGTAGCGATTGATGGACCAGCAGGAGCTGGAAAGAGTACAATAGCAAAGATGGTGGCAAAGAAGCTTGGATTTACATACGTAGATACAGGTTCTATGTATAGAGCTATGGCTTTGGCTTGTATAAGGGCAGGTGTGGCATCGACAGACGAAGAAGCAGTATGTAAGGTGTGTGCTGACCTTGATGTAAGTCTTGAATATGATGAGAGCGGTGCACAGCAGGTTATTTTAAATGGTGAGAATGTCAATGGATATATCAGAACTGAAGAGGTTGGTAATATGACATCGGCTATAGCTGTATATGGACCAGTAAGAGAAAAGCTTGTAGAGCTTCAAAGAAAGCTTGGAACAAAATATGATGTAATAATGGATGGAAGAGATATAGGTACATGTGTTCTCAAGGATGCTCCAGTAAAGATTTATCTTACAGCAAGCTCAAGAACAAGAGCTGAGAGAAGATATAAGGAGCTTACTGAAAAGGGTGTACAGTGTAATTTGGATGACATAGAGAAGGATATTATCGATAGAGATTATAGGGATATGAATAGAGAAATATCTCCGCTTAAGCAGGCGGATGATGCAATTTTAGTTGATTCATCAAATATGGGTATAGATGAGGTTGTAAACACATTAGTTAAAATAATAGAGGATGCCAGATAATATGGATGGAAATAAAAAAGAAGTTGAAATAAAATTAGCTAAGACGGCAGGCTTTTGCTTTGGTGTAAAAAGAGCTGTAAACACTGTATATGACCAAATTGAGAAAAATGAAGACATATACACATTTGGTCCTATAATTCATAACGAAGAGGTTGTGAAGGATTTAGAACAAAAGGGTGTAAAGGTAATCGAAACAGAAGAAGAGATAAATAAATTAAAAAAAGGTTCAACAGTTGTCATTCGTTCTCACGGAACAACAAAAAAAATATGTGATTTGATTAAAGAAAATCAATTGAATCTTGTAGATGCCACATGTCCATTTGTAAAAAAAATTCATAACATTGTAGCAGAAAAAAGTGAAGAAGGGTGTGAAATTATAATTATTGGTAATGATTTGCACCCTGAAGTTGAAGGTATTAAAGGTTGGAGCAAAAACGCTGTAACCGTTATAAACAGTGAATCTGAGGCTGAAAGCTACTGTCCGCCAAATGATAAAAATGTCTGTATTGTATCACAGACGACATTTAATTACAAGAAATTTCATAAATTAGTTGAAATTATTCAAAAAAAGGTCTATAATGTTATCATTGTGAATACTATCTGCAATGCGACAAGTGAGAGACAGGTAGAGGCAAAACAGATCGCTACTGAAGCCGATTCGATGATTGTTATTGGGGGTAAGACCAGCAGCAACACGCAAAAGCTTTATGAAATCTGTAAAGAGGAATGTAAGAATACTTATTATATTCAAACTGCCAAGGATCTTGAAACAGTGCAACTTGAAGGAGAAGTGATAGGTATTACTGCAGGGGCGTCCACCCCAAAAAATATTATCGAGGAGGTTCAAGCTAATGTCAGATTTAAGTTTTGAACAAATGTTAGAGGAATCATTAAAAACAATAAGAACAGGAGAAGTCGTTAAGGGCACAGTCATCAGTGTTAAGGAAGATGAAATTGTCTTAAATATAGGTTACAAGTCAGACGGTATCATTACTAGAAACGAATATACTAATACACCTAACGTTGATCTTACAACTGTTGTGGCTGTTGGCGATTCTATGGAAGCTAAGGTTCTTAAGGTAAACGATGGCGAGGGTCAGGTTTTACTTACTTACAAGAGACTTGCTGCTGAGAAGGGTAGCAAGAGACTTGAGGAAGCTTTTGAAAACAAGGAAGTATTAAAGGCTGTTGTATCACAGGTTATGACAGGTGGTTTAAGTGTTGTAGTTGATGAGACAAAGGTATTTATCCCAGCAAGCCTTGTATCAGATAGCTTCGAGAAGGATTTATCAAAGTATAATGGTCAGGAAATCGAGTTCATTATCAGCGAGTTCAATCCTAAGAAGAGAAGAATTATTGGTGATCGTAAGGTTCTTCTTACAGCTGCTAAGAAGGAAGCTCAGGAGAAGTTATTAGCTGAGATTTCAGAGGGACAGGTTGTAGAAGGTGTTGTAAAGAATGTGACAGATTTTGGTGCATTTGTTGATATCGGTGGTCTTGATGGTTTATTACACATCTCAGAGATGTCATGGGGACGTATCGAGCATCCTAAGAAAGTATTTAAGGTTAATGATAAGATTAATGTTCGTATCAAAGAAATTAATGGTACAAAGATTGCATTAAGCCTTAAGTTTGATGAGACAAATCCATGGACAGCAGCTGCTTCAAAGTACGCTGTAGGTACAGTTGTAACTGGTAAGGTTGCTAGAATGACAGATTTCGGTGCATTCGTAGAGTTAGAGCCAGGTATAGATGCATTGCTTCATGTTTCACAGATTTCTAAGACACATGTTGAGAAGCCAGCAGATGTTCTTAAGATTGGTGATGAAATTGAAGCTAAGGTTGTTGATTTCAACGAGGAAGATAAGAAGATTAGCTTAAGCAAGAAGGTGCTTGAGATAGAAGCAGAGCCAGAGGTTGTAGAGGAAGCTGAAACAGCAGTTGAAGCTGTGGAGGAGACAACAGAGGCATAATTTAAAATTTTAAATAGGAAGCCACGAAAGTGACTTCCTATATTTTTAATAATATTCAATGCTTTTGATGAAATCTTTTTTGAAGCTTCTTATGATTATTTTATTTAAGGAGGGTGTTTTATGGATTACGAACAGTTTAAAAAACAGGTGTACACACTTACAAAAATTGATCTTAATATGTATAAAGAAAAACAGATGAAGAGAAGAATTGATTCCCTTATCGCTAAAAATAAGATTGATGGATATAAGGATTATGTAGATGCTATAAAGAAAGATAGCAAATTATTTGAAGAGTTTGTTAACTATCTTACTATAAATGTTTCAGAATTTTGGAGAAATCCTGAACAGTGGAAGGTTCTGGAAGAACACGTAGTACCAGAGCTTATCAAGATGTCAGGAAAGAATCTTAAAGTATGGAGTGCAGCGTGTTCAACAGGAGATGAACCATATTCGCTAGTTATGCTCTTATCTAAGTTTGTGCCACTTAGCAACATTAAAATTTTGGCTACAGATATAGATAAACAAGTACTTGAAAAGGCAAGAGTGGGCTTATATAATGAGAAGAGTATTGCAGGACTTCCAGAAGAGTTTAAGAAGAAATATTTTACACCAGTTGGAAAGTCAAATTATCAGATTAATGATGAGATTAAGAAGTGTGTAGAGTTTAAGGTTGGTAATTTGCTTAGTGATAAGTATCCAACAGGTATGGATTTAATAGTATGTAGAAATGTTGTTATCTACTTTACAGATGAGGCAAAGACTGAAATCTACAAGAAATTTAATGAGTCTCTTAAGACTGGTGCATATTTGTTTGTTGGAAGCACAGAACAGATTATTAATTATAAAGATCTTAATTACACATCATTTAAGTCATTCTTCTATAAGAAAAACTAGTAAATTAAGAGGTTATCCATGAGAGTAATTGCAGGAAAAGCAAGACATATACAACTTAAAACAATAGAAACTATGGATACTAGACCGACAACAGATAGAATAAAAGAAACCTTGTTTAATATGTTAAGTAACAATATATACGAAGCAAGGTTTCTTGACCTGTTTAGTGGTAGCGGTGGTATAGGAATCGAGGCTTTAAGCCGTGGTGCCAGCGAGGCAGTAATGGTTGAGAATAATCCAAAGGCGGCTATGTGTATAAGTGAGAACTTAGAAAAAACTAAGCTAAAGGAAAATGGACGAGTGTTAGTGTGTGATGTGTTAGCGGCTATAGATAAGCTTGATGGAGAAAATAAGCCTTTTGATTATATTTTTATGGACCCACCATATAATAGAGAGTTAGAACGGGAAGTTTTACAAAAACTTAAGGATACAAGTCTTGTTGATGAATACACGACAATTATTGTGGAGGCATCATTGGAAACAGGATTTGATTATTTAAATGAATTGGGGTATAAATTAATTAAATGTAAAAAATATAAAACAAATGTGCATATGTTTATAGAAATATTAACATAGATTTAGGAGGTTATATGAGTATTTCAATTTATCCGGGAAGCTTTGACCCAGTTACTTTAGGACATATAGATATCATAAAAAGAGCTGCAAAGATGACAGATGTTCTTATAGTAGGAGTACTTAAGAATAGCGCGAAGCGAGGTCTATTTACCATAGAAGAAAGAGAAGATTTGCTTCGTCAGGTTACAAAGGATATTCCTAATATAGAGATAAAATCTTTTGATGGTCTTTTAGTGGATTTTGCAAAAGAGAATAACGCAAATACCATTGTAAGGGGCTTAAGAGCTATTACAGACTTTGATTATGAGCTTCAGATGGCACAGACAAATAGAGCATTATATGAAGGTGCAGATACAATATTTATCCCAACAAGTATAGAATATTCCTTCCTTAGTTCCACTACGGTAAGGGAAATAGCAAGTCTTGGCGGTGATGTAAGCAAGTTTGTAGCGCCTTATGTAGAAGAAAAATTAAAGGAAAAATACAACACCAAATAAGAATATAGTACTAGAAAAATCTTAGAGGTTGTCAAAATGGACAAAGTGTTGTAAAATTTTAACTAGCACATTCCTAAAAGGAGAAGAAGAAATGAATAGTAGAATAGAACAAATTATTACAGAGATTGAAGATTATATTGACAATTGTAGATTTCAGCCATTATCTAAGACAAATATTGTAGTAAATAAGGATGAAATCGAGGAGTTATTGGCAGAGCTTAGATTAAAGACTCCTGATGAGATTAAGAAGTATCAGAAGATTATCGCTAATCGTGATGCTATACTTATCGATGCTAAGCAGAAGGCAGATGCTATGCTTCAGGAAGCTATGGCACAGACATCGGCTCTTGTAAGTGAGCATGAGATTATGCAGCAGGCTTATGTACAGGCTAATGAAGTGGTACAGAAGGCTACAAAGCAGGCACAGGCAATTCTTGATAGTGCTACTAATGATGCAAACAATATTCGTATGGGTGCTATGCAGTACACAGATGACTGTCTAGGAAATCTTCAGAACATTATCACTCATTCTATGGAAAATATCACTATGAAGTATAATGAATATATGAAGTCATTACAGACAAGTCTTGATGTGGTAGTTGCTAATAGAACAGAGCTTAATCCACCAGAGGAGCCAGATATGGAGAATCTTGCTGCACATGCAGGTGAGGTTGATATTATTGGTGCAACAGATGGAAATGATGATTTTGAGGATTACACAGTAGAATTAGATGTATAATTAATATGTAAGATTAATGTGAGCCATTTTGTAAATGAAGATGTTTGCAAAATGGCTTTTTTATCAAATAGGGAAGTTCTCAATGAGAACTACCTGTTTCTTCGTTGACTGATTTTGTCGAATGTGGTAAAATTAAAAGGATAATTGGGTGTATTGTACCTTGAAAAACATATTAGAATGGAGAAAACATGGAAAAACTTAAAAAACTTATGAAATCACGAAAAGCGATTATCATTGGTGCCATCGCACTTGTAGCAATAATAGCTATAGTAGTAGCTGTTATATTTTTATCAGGTGACGGTAAAAAAGATGGATCGCAAGGGGGCGAAGAGAAAACTACATCGAGTGTAGAAAACGGAACAAAGGGGACATATACTGTAAGTGTCAAAACACAGGGTGGAATGGTTATGCCTGAGATTGATGTATATGTATATGCAGATGATTCATTATCAGATCTTAAGGAATATAAGACTACTAATGAAGATGGAATTGTTAATTTTGAACTTCCTGTTAGTGAAGATTATGCTATAGCTTTAACAGGTGTACCAAAGGGTTACAAAGTGGAAACAAGCTATAAATTCTCAGGAAATACAGCAGTTATTTCGCTTTCCTCATCTATTATTACAGATGGAGATATCGCAGGAGCTAAGCTGGGTCTTGGTGATGTTATGTATGATATGACAGTTAAGACATCAGATGGGAAAGAAATCAAGATATCAGAGCTTCTTAAAGAAAAGAAAATGGTTATGCTTAACTTCTGGTATACAACATGCCAGTATTGTGTAGAAGAGTTTCCATTTATGGAAGAAGCTTACAAGAAATATCAGGATGATATAGAGATAATTGCGCTTAATCATTTAGATGATGTAGATGCTATAAATAGTTTTAAGAGTAGTATGGGGTTAACATTCCCTACAGCAACTTGCAATTCTACATTCCCACAGAATGTATTTGGTGTAAGTGGTTGGCCAACATCAGTAGTAATCGACCGTTACGGTGTAATATGTATGGTAGAAGCTGGTGGTATCTTAAGCTTAAGACCATTTATAAATATGTTTGACCATTTTACAGCAGATGATTATCAGCAGAAGCTTTGTGAAAATGGAATAGGTGACTTGGTTACAAATGTTAAGCCGACATTTATAATGGACACAACAGAAAATATCAGTGCTGCTATAAACAATGGAGATATTAAGGTTACATATCGTCCGGAAACAGATGAGAAGGATAAAGAATATTCATGGCCATTTATAATTGGTGATAAGGATGGTTCAAAGGTAATCTATGCTTCAAATCAACAGATAGATGCATCATTCGCTATTATTTATGCAGATGTGGAGTTAAAAGCTGGTGAAGCATTAGGCTTTGATTATCTTGCATCCACAGAAAGAGGAAATGATGTTCTTCACGTGATAGTAAATGGAGAGGCTATTTACACAATCTCTGGTGATGATGAAAAGAAAGAGTGGAAGTCTTGTTATCCATGTGTAGCAGATGCAGATGGAATATATGAGGTTGCATTATGTTACATTAAGGATGATGGAACTAATGTGGGTGATGATACAGTATATGTTAAGAATATGCGTGTGGTTAGCACAGATAAGATTGATGCTCCTACATATATTCCAAGAGCTGCTGCTACATCAAAGGATGGATTTGAGTTTGAATATGTTAATATAGTATATAATGATAAAGATGGTTATTATCACGTAGGTTCAGTAGATGGTCCGTTATTATTGGCAGATCTTATGGGAACTACAATGTTTAATGAGGAAACCTCTATTCATGACCTTACAGTAGATGGTGATATTACACTTGAAGATGGAAAGAGCATATATGAAAAACTTGTGGATTATTGTTCATATGCATCTAATTCAAGCTTATCAGGTGTATGTACAGTAAATAAGGAATTGGCTGAGCTTTTAAAGATAGTTGGAGATAAAGCAGGCTTTGATGCCGAAGACGAAAATGAATGGCTTAAGGTGTGTAAGTATTATCAGGCATATGGTACAAATGGTGAACAGTTGACAGATCCAATCAAGGGTCTAGCTACATTTTCAGCTTATAAGGCAACTTTAGGTAAGAATGTTGCAACTAATTATTTCTATTACGATAGAATAATTATGCCAAGAGGTATGTTTGCTGAGTTCATTCCTTCAAAGTCAGGTGTATATCGTATTACATCAAGAACTGATTCGGGTAATGATGTAGATGGTTGGATTTTCGACGAAAACCGTAAGGAATTACTAGTTTTTGAAAATGATGAAAGAATGTTCCCAGATATGGATAATGTATCTATGGTATTCTATATGGAAGCTGGAAAGAAATACTATATTAATATAGCATTCTGGGATTTATATGAAGTTGGTAATATTTACTATGATGTTGAGTATGTGGCATCAGAATTAGAACATTTCAGATTATGTTCTCCGGGATATTTTACATATGATAGTGATGCAACAGGAAATGATATGTACCATGTAATTTCAGGTGGTATTAAGGCAGTACTTGGCTCTGATGGTAAGTATTACGAGGATTTAGGCAAGGATGCTAATGGTAATCAGAAGTATGGTAGTCTGATTTATGCAGATTTTGTTGGAACAACAGGAATTTTTGGAACACCAATTATCAATGATATGATAGATAAGGGTGCCTTCGATTTCTCAAAGACAGAAGGTGATTTACTTGTTCTTTCATTCCTTACAAAGAGTAATAATGATGTAGAAGAAGCAAAGAAGGCTCTTAAAGAGTACTGGGGTGACGATTACGATTATTATTATGATTTATACAAGGCAGACGAAGTGTTGGCAGGTAAATATCATGGTGAAGGTGAAGATCTTACAGCAGAGATTAAGGAATTTGCTAAACAGATTGATAAGTCATCAAATGTTGAGCGTAATGGATGTGTAGTTGTAACAGAGAGACTTGCAGAAATCTTACAGCAGGTAATGGAAAAATATACATTTGAAGATGTAGATCAGGCTTGGTTAAAGCTTTGTTACTACTATGATTATATTGGACCAAAGGCGCAATAGTTTATGCCTTTAGTTATGTTGAATATTTGGAGGCTAAATAATGATAAAAATTAAAAAGATAAGTGCTATGATTATGGCAGCTGTACTTGTGTGCAGCACCATAATTATAGGTGGTTGTAGAAAAGAAAAAAATAGCAACATAGATGATAATGGTGAGGTTGAATATAAGGTTACAGCTAAGAATTCATTAGGGAAACCATATACTTCAGGTGTTATTGTGAAATTTTTACAGGATGGAAATCAGGTTGCTATGCAGGTATGCGACGAAGCAGGAACTGCAACTAAGAAATTAAAGGCTGGAGAATACGATATCGAGCTAGGTTTTACAGATGGTGAAGAAGGATATTATTATCAAAAAGAAGGATTGAAGGTATCTTCTAAGAACAATGAAATCGATGTAATAGTGTCCTATACAACAGCTAAATCAGAAGAGAGAGATTTATTCTTTGAACAGAAGGAATTTAAAGCGTATTCTATATTAGAGGGTTCTACTTATGTAGAGCTGGACACAGAATATAGAAATTTCTATTTATTTACACCGACAGTGGCAGGTATGTATGAGATATCTGTCAAGGATGATAGCAATGTAAAAATTGGCTATTACGGTGCACCACATTTTGTTCAAAAAGAGAGTGCAGTAGAGGTTAAGGATAATAAATTCCAGGTATCAGTAAGTGCTAGTATGATAGGTACAGGTGATACAGGAACAACAGTTATTGTAGTTGGTGTGGATTCTGTAGAAGGTGAAAAGGATTGTGTTATAGGAGTAGAGCGTATCGGAGATGCGGAGCACACATTGGCAGATGAACCATGGACAATCTATAAAACGACAGCAGTTCTTTCCAAGTATACATTGCCATCAGGTACACGATTAGGTGAGTTTGATATTACATCAACAGATGGGTATAAGCTTGTATATAATGATAAAGATGGTTTTTATCATTTATATAATGCTGATGGTCCATTGGTACTTGTGCGACTTGCTAAGGATCCAAATTATGTAGCTTGTTTTAAAACTATTTTGGACAATACAGGCGTAAATAAGTACTTCTATGATGAAAAGGGTGAATTTGTAAAGAAGGAAAGCTATAGTGAATGTTTACTTGAATATATTGAGTGTGCAGATGAAGAAGAAGGCTTATATCCACTTACAGAGGATCTTAAATATATTATCCAGAATAAAGGTGAATATGCTGGTTGGTTTGATGCAGATAATAGCAGTTATATATTTAAAGACCAGGATGGTAATAATGTGGTGGGCGTAAACCCTGAGATTTCATGGTTGTTTATGTGTTGCTTTATCAGTGATAATGAGTAGATGAGTGTTTGTTAGGAGTGACGACAGTGAAAGAAAAATTGATGAACTTCTATTACAAAAATAAAAAGGCTGTATATATAGGTGCGGCCGCTTTGGTTATTTTGATAATAGGAGTTGTGGTTCTGTTAGTAAGCTGTGGTGGCGGCGATAATGATGGAAAAGATAAAGAAAAAGAATCAGGTAAAAAGCCTTCAAGCTTTACTATCACACTTCAGTCAGAGGGCGGAATGGTATTCCCAAAGGTAGATGTGTACATATATGAAGATGGCACTTTAGCTGAAATGGTAGCTGCTGCCAAGACAGATGATAATGGTAAGATGACATTTGCATCAGAAGGCGCAAGTGAGTATGTAGCAGTACTTAAGGGTGTCCCAGAAGGCTATGAAGTGAAGGAATACTATGAAATAACAGAAGCAGATACTGTTATTTCATTAAAAACAGTTATTAATCCAGTAGATTTAGACAAGTCTAGGCTTGATACTGGTAATATTATGCAGGAGCTTGAGGTGACTACACCAGATGGAGACACAGTTAAGGTGTCTGAGCTTTTAAAGGAAAATAAGGCTGTAATGCTTAACTTCTTCTTCCTTGCTTGTCAGCCTTGTAAGGGCGAGTTTCCATTTATGCAGGAAGCATATGCTAAAGTAGGTAAAGATATAGCAGTGATAGCACTTACACCAGTTGACAGTGATGATGAAGCTATAAAGAAATACGCAGAGGAGCTAGGGCTTACATTTTATGTAGCAAAGTGTGACAACAGATGGGAAAAAGTGTTTGACATTAAGTCATATCCTACATCTGTAATTGTAGACCGATATGGAATGATAAGCTTAATTCATCCGGGAAGCATAACAAATTCTGAGACATTTGAAGCAATATTTAATTATTATACAGCTGATACATATAAGCAGCAGGTAGTTAGATTTGTAGAAGATATTATTAACTATAAGGGCGAGGAAGGCACAGAAGAAAATCCTATAGCAATCCTTCCTGATACTACAGAATTTGAAGCTAATGTAAAGGCTGAAGGCAAGGTGTATTTTGAAATTCCTAAGGTTACTAACCTTGAACTAAAGATAGAAGATGAAAATGCATATGTTATCTATGATGAGACAACATATAAAGCTGAAAATGGTGTGGTTAAGGTGGTTATCTCAGCACCAGACACATATACACCAGCTAAGTTTATTATCGGAAATAGTGGTAAAGAGGATAAAACATTTAAGGCAACACTCTCAGGCGTGGCTGGAACAATGATGAATCCACATTTATTAAGCATAGGAGCTTTTACTACAAATGTAGAAGCTGGCAATGAGCAAGGTGTATATTATACATATACAGCTACGGAAAGTGGTACACTTACACTTAAGTGTGTAAGCTCAAAGGATGATGTAAAGTATGACATTACACTTTATAACCTTAACACTTATGCAAATCACACTTTAAGCGCTGATGCCAATGAAGATGGCAGTGTATCCATAATTGTAAATGGTAATGATGTAGTACAGATAACAGTTGCAGCATTGCCAAATGAAAACAATGAGTATCCAGCAGGTGAATTCGGTATAGAGGCATCATTTGTACCAGGTGAAGGAACAGGCGATAGTGGGAACGAAACTATTGAGTATACAGTAAAGGTTACAGACAATAATGGAAAGGCAATGGCGGGAGTTAAGATTGTAATAGATACAATCGAAGCTACCACAGATTCTAAGGGTACAGCTAAGGCTACACTTAAGGCAGGAGCTTATTCAGTAGCAGTAACAGCTCCATCTGGTTACAAGGTGCAGGGTACACCTACTGTGACAAAGGATGAGACAAGCATAACAGTAATACTTGTAAGTACTAGTGCAAAAAACGTAAAGTATACTATAAAGGTTACTGATGAATCAGGTAAAGCTTTAGCAGGAGCATCTGTTGTTGTAGGTAATAATGTCACTTCGACTGATTCAAAGGGTGTGGCAACTGTTACACTGGCTGAAGGTACATATGATGTGGCTGTAAGCTTAAATGGATATTCAGTTGGAAATGGCAGTGTGTCAAAGAACTCTACAAGTATAACTGTAAAGCTTAAGAAGAGTGGAACAGTTTCTAATGCTATTACATATACTGTGAATGTTTTAGATTATAATGGTAATGGCTTAAGTGGTGTTACAGCAGTATTTAAGAAAAATGGTGCTGCTGTTGGAACAGCTACTTCAGACAGCAATGGAAAAGTAAGTATTCAGTTGGAAAAAGCAGATTATGAAATTACTTTAGCATTAGATGGATATAAATATGATAGTTCTGTTGCAAAAGTGACATCTGGTCAGACATCTGTAACAATTATAATGGCTAAGACCACTACAAAAACTGAAGAAGTCTATTTTGATGAAGATGGCGCCTATTATGTAGAAAGTGGTTCACAGTTTGTAACAATTACAAATAGTGATAAGAATAATGAAGGAGCTAATGGATATTTCTTATTTGAGCCAAAAAGAACAGGTAAATATAAAATTGAATTATCTGACCCTAAGGCGCTTATAAGCTACTGGGGTGGAAGTACTCATTATGTGAATGAAAGCACATATGATGTAGAGCACACTAATACATCATTGACAATAAATGTTGCAGAGGTTGGTCCAACATACGTAATCGGAGTTAAGAATACTTCTGAATGTATAATGACAGTTACTAGAACAGGAAAAGCAGTTACAGAAATGGCATGGACTGATTATGTCGGAAAAGATAAGGTGTCAGCGTATACTTGTCCAAGTGGTGAATTAACATATGTAGATATAACTAAGTCATCAAATGATTATAAGCTTGTTAAGGGCAGTGATGGTTATTATCATTTAGGTTCAGCAGATGGTCCGGTAATGCTTGTGCATTTAGGGGCAGGTGCTCCGTATATTGCGTTATCAGATGTTATAGGTTTATCAGGAACAGGCGGTTCTAATTTTGGTAAATATTTCTATAACAGTAATGGAACACTCCAAAAGAAAGAAAATTATACAAGCCTTCTTGCTACATATATTAATAATATGGATCAGAATAAAATGGTTTATCCATTGACAGATGACTTGATATATATTTTGAAAAATGGTGGAGAGTTTAGAGGATGGTGGGCATCCTCTGGATATGGCAATGTAATATATACTGCAAAACCTAATCTGAATAGTGAAATAGCATGGATGTGGGCATGTTGTTATATTAAATAAGAGAAAGTTGAGGAAAAAGTAATGAAAAAGATAACTTATGTACTTCTTAGTATTATGGTAATCATATCAGCTATGAGCCTTTGTGCATGTGGCGGAAAAGATGATTCTAATGAAACAACAAAGAAGCAGGAAGAAACTTCTACAGAGGCTACTACAGCTGCTAAGGAGACAGAAGCAGAGACAGAAGATGACGGCTTAGTAGATTACAAGGTAACAGTAGTAGACGATGCTGGAAATCCAGTTGCAAAGGCTATGGTTCAGTGCTGTAAGGATTCTTGTGTTCCAGCTATGACAAATGAAAATGGTGTAGCAGAATTTAAGCTTGCAGAAGATGATTATGATGTAAAGTTTGCTGCTTTTCCAGAAGGATATGAATATATGTCAGATGAAGAAGTATTCCACTTTGAAGATGGAAAGTATGAGCTTACTATAACAATTAAGAAAAAATAATATTTTCTTAAAAAAAAAGACATTTAATCACGGGGTAAAAAGTGATATAATGTATATAACAAATTATTTACGAAAGGAGAATTGAGAAACATGAAGCTAAAAAAATTTACAGCACTTGCAACAGCAATGTGCATGATTTTCTCAATGGCAACAACGGTATTTGCGGCAGGGGACGGAACAAGCGTAAATCCAGAGGTGTTGACAGAATTAACAGGAGACACGGTAACTATAGCAACAATGTATTCAAATTATGTGTATAATTACACTATACCAGAAGATGCAGAAGGAACGGTGCAGATTACAGTTAATGTTGCGGAAGAACATGAAGATGTGGATTTTGGAATAGGACTAGAAAACATTGATACTGGTGCTTATCTTATGAATTCGATTTCGCCAGCATATGGAACATATTCAGGCTCGATTAATGCAAAAGCTGGAGAAACTGTTAAAATTCAAGTTACATCATATGCAGATGATGTAACAGTTACTTGGACTGCTAGTGCAAAAACAGTTGGTACAGTTACAGATCCAGAAAGCATCGGACAGATTATGGAACAGCCACAGATGATGGAAAGTATTATTACACCAGGTAGTGATGGATATTACTATTCATTTAAAAATGATATGGCAGGTGGTGTTTTTGCAATTTTTATTGACGAGAATGGTACTGTTGACCCACATGCTATGTATCCTGATGTAATGGAAGATGATCCATTGCTTGTGGAGTCTATGGACGAATTAAAGCCAGAGATTACATTAACTAACAAAAAGACTAATGAAGTGGTTAAGTATTCAGATGGTACAGAAGTATATAAGATGAAAAATATGTGGACAGGTATTGAAAGCACATATAATATAATTCAGATTCCATATAAGGCTGGTGAAGAAATAGTTGTTTATTTATCAAGTGGAGCAACAGGATATGCAGATGGTGTAAAGATTGTATGTGGTTTATTTAATTTTGAACCATTTGGCTCATATAGCAATCCTTTTAAATTAGCTGACAAGAGTACTACAGCAGAAATTCTTGCATATGATGCATATTTTATAAAAGTAAATGGTGCATATGCGCAATTCCCTATCTCTGTTACAGGCGAGGGAGATTTTGTTGTAAGAGATATGTTTACAGACAAAGATTATACAACACCTGGTAATATTGTACTTACACAGGATGAATATACATCTGAGTATGGTTTCTATATTGTAAATATGACCGACAATGATGCTACATATACAATTGATGTTGATATTCCATTAGGAAATGAATTAAATAAAGAAGTATTAGATACAAATGATAAGTCAGAAGTTACATTTGAAGCAGAAGATACATCTATGTACTATTATACATGGACAGCTGAGGAAGATGGTATCGTTAAGTTTAACGTAACATCTGATAATGCTTGGGCATACAGCGTTGATAATACAACAACAGGATATTTAGGTAAATTCATACATAGCTATGATGAAAAAGTAGTACATGAAGCTATTGATGTATCTAAGGGTGATGAGCTTATTATTTATGTTAAGGCTACAGATAAAGACGGAGCGGTTACTAAGGATACAAAGGTTACAACAACAGTTACATTTACAGCTACAGAAGGTGGTATTGTTGATGCAGAAACTGTTGATACAATTGTTGAAGATATAGCAAATGATGAGTATGAAGCTGGCGATTCAGTTGAACTTGTACTTGATGATGCAACAGTTATTCCAGCAGAGGTATTAAAGGCAATTATTGCTTACAATGAGTTATTAGCAGCTGATGATGAAGAGCCACTTTCACTTGTTGTAGAGATGGACACATATACATGGACTATTACAGATATTACAAGCGCAACTCCTATTGATTTGGGAATTACATTTGGTGAAGTTGCTACAGATGCTAAGTTAATTGAAAAGCTTGCTGATGGTAATAAGTCAGTTACATTCAATATTGCTCATGATGGTGAATTTGGATTTGATGCAAAATTATCATTTAACGTATCAACTGATTATGCTGGTAAGAAAGTTTCTTTATACTGGGATAACAATGGTAAGTTTGAATTAATTGGTTCATGCGTAGCAGGTAAGGACGGTAGCATTAGCTACGATATGACACATGCTTCTGACTATGTATTAGTTATAGAAGGAACAAAGACAGTTGAGCCAGATAGTACAATAACACCAACTCCAGATAACACAGGTAATGGTGGTGTAGGTGATGGCGGACAGCAGGTTAAGCCTGGTGATTCAGCAAATCTTGTATTATTATTTGCAGTTGCTGCAGTTGCAGGAGCAGTAGTATTAACAAGAAAGAAGACTGTTATAGAGTAATATATACATTGTGTAAAGACATATAACAGACATAATTAATACACAAAGCTAAAAGAAAGCTCACAGGAAAATTTCCTGTGAGCTTTTTAAAAACGAATTATATATAATCTAAAAAACGATTGATTTAATTTGTTATATCTAATTATCTAATTCGCCTTTTACAACTTCCTCTAAATCTTCATAATGTACAGCCGCTACAAATATCTTAAGTATCTTACCATTCTCATCAATTATGACTGTATATGGATATGTTCCACGTCCGCCGAGGAGTGTATAATATTCTTCGTTAGCTAAATCAGTTGCAAATATAAGATTTGAATCCTTGTAATGCTCGCCTATATAGCCCGGGGCGGTGTCATTTATCATATTGGTATGAATTGCGATTACATTTACATTGTCTTTATAATTTGTAGCTATTTGGTCGAAGTATGGTAATTCATTTACACAAGGTGTACACCATGTTCCCCAGAAGTTTATTATAGTGATTTTGCCACTTGTTACAGGGTTTATTGTTTCTTTAAGTATTCCTTCACCATTAACTAGCTGTAAATCAGCACCGTAGCAGATATCGCCCACTTCATTGCCTTGGTTTTCTGTAGTTGTGCTTGAACCTGAAGAAGTAGAAGGCTTTTCATCATTCCAGTAGAAGATAATAGCTGCTATAAATATTCCAAGTAATATAATTGTTGAAATGCATCTTGTTATAAACTTGGCTTTCTTATGTGAAGTATCACCATTTTCCAGAGAACCATTTTTTCTAAACAACCCACTTCCTTTAAAACTTATGGCTTTTGTAGGACATACACTTATACATTCGCCACAGCATATACATTCATGGTCACCTACTTTTTTAATATCCATTTTACATTTGCTTATACATAAGCTACAATTTGTACATTTGCTATTGTCAACCTTGATGCCGAAGAATGAAATCTTATTGAAGAATCCGTAGAGAGCACCAAGAGGACATATAAATCTACAAAACATTCTAAATATAAAAATACTAGTAACGACGACGCTTATAAGTATAAGGAATTTCCATGTGAATAATGGTCCTAACATGGAGAAGTAGCTTGCGTTTACTTTGTTTGATAATAGTCCAATACCACCTTCAAATGTTCCGGCTGGACATATGTACTTGCAAAAGGCTGGTAGAGGAGTATCTCTAAAAGCATACATTATAGGTACTATAAACACGAAAAAGACAAGTACAACATATTTAAAGTAAGAAAGTAATCTGGTTACTTTGTTTTTCTTAAGCTTTGGCGTCTTTATTTTATATAGTAATTCTTGAATAAGTCCAAATGGACATAGCCAACCGCAAATCATTCGTCCAAGCATTACACCAAATATGACTAATATACCACACATATAGTATAATGTACTTCGGTCAGCACTTATGGCTCCTTGAAGTGAACCTAGTGGGCAAGCACCCACTGCACCTGGGCATGAGTAGCAGTTAAGACCTGGGACACACATTTTTTTAGTGTTTCCTTGGTAGATATTTCCTGTTGAGAATCCTTTAAAATTCACATTAAACAAAAGTGCGCTGTATAGCTGAATAATCTTTCGTTTAGATGGGATATATTTTTTAAATTTGCTTATAAAATTTTTCATTTTTTAATCACCCCAATCCTATGCATTCTGTACATATATTTACTGCTTTTGTAAGGACATCACGTGTGCCACCTGTAGCAAAGCCATATATAAGAATACCGATTCCTATTATGATAAAAGCGATGCGGATAGCTGCAAGCTTTTTATCGCAAGAGCAGGTATCACATTCTTCTGTAGAACCTTTTTCTTTGAAAGGAAGCTTTTTTAATAGTTCGATTTCTGTAGCCATACTCTTTTCACTAATAATAACCACGACTAATGAATAAATAAATGATACTAATAAGCAAGGAACTAACACATACATTGCTTTTATCATAGAACCGTTGATATCAGACTGGTGGAAGTTCTTATCATTTGTAGCATAGATTAGGAATATTGCACTAGCTACAAAGATAACTACCATTCTTATAGTAGAATGTAGCTTACGCTTTTTGCGTTCTGTATTGATAGCAGTAGTGATTTCGGTATCATTTCCGGACATATCCTTTTTGTTTTGTAAATTCATTAGAATCATATCCTTAGAAACGATGTTTTTGCTTTTAGTAGATGATATCGGTAAGAATAACTCCAATATAAAGCCTAAAATCGTCATAAATATACACAAATATACAGGAATGGCTATCTTGCTAAATGCATCGGTCACAGATTCTCTAGAAAATGGTTGCTTTCCTGAGTTGTATATATTAATGCATGAAACTATAAGACATATGCCAGCTATAATAATGACAATACTTAATAAAATGCTGTAAATACGATGAATTCGTTTTGTTGAATTTGACGTCATAATAACCTCCATTTAAGAATATAATCACAAGATAGTATATCATAGGGACAATAATAAGTAAATGTAAGAAAACTATATAAAATGGTAGAAATATTAGATTATGAAAAATATATGAAAATACGTTTTAAAGATGGGAAATGCCTTGAAAAAAATGTCGATTTAAGGTAAAATTATAAGGATATGTAAAACTGTTTTTATACGGTGAAAAGAAGAAGAAAGAGGTTGTATTCTAATGAAGAAAAAAGTACTTGCGAGGGTTTTTAAAAGTGTGACATCACTTTTATGTATATCCGCAATATTGGCAGATTCTTTAGCGGTTTCGGCAGCGCCGTCAACCATTGGCTATTTGTCTGCAATTGAAAGTTCTGATAAGGGTGATTCAGAATTTAACGCATCATTTATTCAGTCCCTTGACGATTTAGGACTTAGCTTTACAGATTATCTGGATAGTTCTGTGATGTTCAAGCTTCCTGATAATGTAAAGGATGATGATGAAATCTCTGTGATTATCACAGTGGATGTAGTTAATATAATGGATGCATATGAGGGAACAGATAAGACTATGAGCTTTTCTGAGTTCGCATTGAATAGCGAAGCTGCTGATAATATCAGAGAAGATATTGCTAAGGAGAAGAAGGAGTTCTTAGATAAGCTTAATAAAAATGGTATTAAGTATACTGAAGGTGAGGATTACGATACATTACTTAGTGGTTTTGAAATTCTTATAAAAGCAGGTGATTTTAAAACAACATGTCAGTCACTTAATAAGGGTTCAAATGTAATGGTCGGAGAGGTGTACAATGTAGCAAAGACACAGCTTGTGGAGAATAAAGTAAATGTATTTGAAACAGGTATATTCGATAGCTCTGATTCTGGATTTGATGGTTCTGGTATGGTAGTTGCCGTACTTGATACAGGTTTGGATTCAGCACATACAGCTTTTTCACCAAATAATTTTTCGTCTACAAAGTTAGGTCTTACATATAGAGATGTAGCAGCAGTAGTTGATAAGACTACAGCAAATAAGTTAATCGGCGGTGGACTTACAGTAGATGACGTATATATAAACGAGAAGGTTCCTTTTGGTTTTGACTATGCAGACTGTGATCCAGATGTATATTCAACACATAACAACCATGGTACTCACGTATCAGGCGTTATCGTAGGTAAGGATGATACTATCACAGGTGTAGCACCAAATGCCCAGCTTGTTTCTATGAAGATTTTCTCGGATGTAATGGATACAGCTCGTTCATCATGGATTCTTACAGCTTTAGAGGATTGTGTAGTATTGGGAGTAGATGTAATCAATATGTCTCTTGGTACTGCCTGTGGTTTTAGCCGTGAATCTGATGAAGAAATTATGAATGGTGTATATGACAAGATTAGAGAAGCAGGTATCAGTATGATAGTTGCAGCATCTAATAGCTACAGCTCAGCATATGGCTCAGAATCAAATGGTAACTTAGGACTTACATCAAATCCTGACACAGGTACAGTAGGTTCACCATCTACATATAAAGGAGTTATGTCAGTAGCATCTATAAGTGGTGTTAAGACTCCTTACATTAAGTACGGAAGTACTATTATGTACTTTACAGAATCAAATAATTCTGCAGCAGAAGAAAACCATTTCTTTGATACACTTTTAGGAGATAAAGATTCAGAAGAATATGAATATGTTCTTGTACCAGGCGTAGGTCGTTCAGCCGATTACACAGGTATGGACGTAAAAGGTAAGATAGTTTTAGTTCGTAGAGGTTCTAATACCTTTGAAGAGAAGGCTATCATAGCTCAGGAGCAGGGTGCAGCTGGTATCATTATTTACAATAATGTATCTGGTGATATAAAGATGAATGTAGGTAATGCTACATTGGCTGTATGTTCTATTTCACAGGATGATGGAGAGATTCTTGCGGCAAAGGGCAAAGGAAAGCTTAAGATAAGTAGAGACCAGACTTCCGGTCCATTTATTTCAGATTTCTCATCTTGGGGTCCTACACCAGATTTAAAGATTAAGCCAGAGATTACAGCTCATGGTGGAAGTATTTTGTCATCTGTAACTGGTGGTTCATATGAGAGACTTTCCGGTACATCTATGGCATGTCCAAATCTTGCAGGTGTAGTTATTCTTTTAAGACAGTATGTTGTAGAGAATTTTAAGGATATTGCAAATGATAATGTAAAAGTAAATGAAATGGTTAACCGCCTTATGATGTCTACAGCAGATATTGCCATGAATACTAACGGTTCACCATATGCAGTAAGAAAGCAGGGTGCAGGTCTTGCGAACCTTATAAATTCAATTAACACTAAAGCATATATTACAACTTATGATAAAGATGGAAACTCGATGGATAAAACTAAGCTGGAGCTTGGTGATGATCCAGAGAAGACTGGTAAGTATGAGCTTAAGTTTACAATCAACAACTTCGGCGATAAGGAGCTTACATATCAGTTAGGCGCTTATGTTATGACAGAGGGTGTTAGTGAAACTAAGACTAATGCTGGTAAGACAACTGTTACAGAGGAAGCTTATATTTTGGATGGTGCTTCTGTAGAGGTTATCTCCGTAGATGGGGAAGAGACAAGCAGCAAGAAGGTTAAGGTTGATGCTGGCTCAAGTGCTACAGTGGTTATGAGTATTACACTAAGCGACAAGGATAAGGAATATCTTGATAAGTCTTTTGAAAATGGTATGTATGTAGAAGGCTTTATTACGCTTACAGCTAAGTCTGGCACAGATATAGATATGAATATTCCATATCTTGCATTCTATGGTGATTGGACAAAGGCTCCAATGTTCGATAAGGATTATTATGAAACAAATCCTGATGAGTTAGATGATGCAATTGACCCAGAAGATAAGACTATGGCTGATGCTTATGCCACAAGACCTATCGGCGGTGTTAGTGATGATTATGTAAGCTATCTTGGTTCATACTACTTTATGCAGGATGATAAGGATATTAGTATCCCTTCACAGAGAGAGCATATAGCATTATCTAACCAGATTGGTACTATACATTCATTGAGATATGTATGGGCAGGTTTACTTAGAAATGCAGCTAAGATAGAAGTAACGATTACTGATGATGTGACTGGTGAGGTTATCTTTGAATGTGAAGATACAGATGTACGTAAGTCATATGGTGATGGTGGTTCTATTTATCCAGCAAATATTGAAATAGAATTTGATACTTTAGATTACAACCTTGCAAATAATAAAGAATATACAGTAACACTTAAGAGTTATATGGATTACGGTGATGGAGGCCTTACTACAAATGAGAAGCATACATTCTCATTCCCATTGACAATTGACTTTGAGGCTCCAACGGTAACAGATGTTAAGTATTATTATGAATATGACAATACTTTAAAGAAAAATAAATTATATGCTGAAATTGGTGTGTATGATAACCATTATTCAATGTCTTCACAGCTTGGATATGTAACGATGGGTGAGGATGAGAATGGTAATGCTATACCAGAGATGAAGACTTTTGAGCAGTATATGACACCTATTTACTCTGAGAAGGATTCTGTAACATATGTAAAATATGACCTTACAGATTATATCTATCAGATAAAGGATAATGCTACAAAGGATAATACATTTGTAGTTACCCTATATGATTATGCATTGAACTTTGCCACATATGAAATCGGTTTACCAACTAACTATACAGAGTTTTATTTTGAAGGAATAGAAGAAGAGATAGTTATTAGTCCAAATGAGGTATATACACTTGAGCCACTTGTATATCCTTCCACAGAGTGGGCAGAGCTTCTTGAATATTCATCTTCAAGACCAGCTATAGCACGTGTAGTTAATAATAAAATCGTAGGTGTTGCTCCTGGTAAGGCTGTAATCAAGGTTACAGACCCTACTACAAAGGAAAGCACAACTTTCAATGTAAGAGTTTTAAGTGAGGATGATGAAGGCTATAGAAGACTTGATAAGCCAGTAGCTGACATATTTAAGCTTGATGGTTTCAAAACATTAAAAGCATATTATATGGTAGCAAGTGAAGATAAGAAGATTGGTGATACAGATAGTACAAATTATTTTGAAGGCAACTTCTCATTGGAGCTTTATCCATCAGAAACAGTTAGACTTAATTACTTACTTTCATCATATTTCCCTAAGGAAACAACAGTTGAGTTTGAGACAAGTAATGAAAGTATCGTAAAGGTAGATGCAAATGGTGCCGTAACAGCAGTTGCAGAAGGATTTGCGTCAGTTACTGTAAAGGTAATGCAGGATGGAAAGAGTACATATTACTCTGAGACTGTATCTATAGAAGTAAAGGACCCATTTGTAACAACAGGTGCAAGTCTTACACATTACTATGGTAATGGTGGACTTGTAACTATACCAGAAAAGCTTTCTTTAACAGAGATTGGAAGCTTTGCATTCTCGAATTTTGAGTATATATTAAAGACAGAAGAAGAGTTGGCAGAGGATGATAAGGAAACCTCTAAGCAGTGGTTTATCGGTGATAATACTATTTCTAAGGTTGTTATTCCTGAAGGTGTAAAGAAGATTTCTTCATATGCATTTGCAAACCTTACAGCATTGGAAGAGATTGTTTTACCATCAACTCTTGAACATATTGATTATGGTGCATTCTACGGATGTAAAGCTTTAGAGAAGATTACATTTAGCGGTGAGAATAATCTTAAGATTATTAATCAGAATGCATTTGAAAATTGTAATTTACAGGGAACATTGGATTTACCACAAGCGTGTGTAATTTCAGATTACGCATTTGCAGGTAACCAAAATCTTAAGGGAGTAAAGCTATCAGACAGATTATTATCTATAGGTAATTATGCGTTTGCAGGCTGTAAGAAGCTTAACGAGATTGAGATTAAGGCTGAAAAGGTTAAGTACGGTGAATATGCGTTTACTGGCTGTGAATCAATTAAGGAGTTCTATGTAAATGCTTCTGTACTTCCAGAAGGAATGTTCTATGAATGTGATAACATGGAAAAGGTTATTATTGGACCAGATGTAAATGACATTGGACCATATGCATTCAGAGATACATTGATAGGTAAGTTTGAGATTTCTTCAGACAATAAGACATATAAATTATATGGAGATAAGTATATTTTATCAGCTGATAGCAAAACTTTGATAGCTGTATCACCGGTTGTAGATGGTGAATTTACATCAGCAAATATAGGTGGTGCTGTAATCACAGTTGTTGGAAAGGGCGCATTTTCTCATAATACTAAGATACCTTCTGTGGTATTGGAGAGTGCAACTATAGTAGAAGATTATGGTTTTGCCTCAAATGAGCTCTTAAGCAGTGTTAAGCTTGGTACTCTTACTAAGATAGGAGCTTATGCATTCTATGAGACAGCTATTACAAGCGTACCTGCATATTCAAATGATGTTAAGATTGGAAAGTATGCATTTACATACAGTGATTTAACAACTGTTGTAATACCTGACGGAATGGTTATAGAGGAAGGTGTATTCAGTGAATGTACAAGCCTTGAGACTGTGGTTATAGGTTCAAATGTTACAATAGGAAAATATGCATTTAGCATGAATAAGGATGAAGCCTTTAAGATATTATCTTATACAGAAGATGGAGAGAAATATTTCTATTATGAATTCCGCTCGCCACTAAAGTCACTTACAATAGGAGATAATGTAATAATAGGTGAAAATGCATTTGCAAATGCAGCAGATTTAGAGAGTGTAACATTGGGAAGTGGTGCTACAATTGAGAAGATGGCATTCTATAACTGTTCAAAGCTTAAGAGTATTGACTTGTCAAAAGCTACAGCTATTGGTGATTATGCTTTTTCAGGAGATGTATATTATGTATGCTTAGACGATAGCATGACAATTGCAGCTGTAAGCAAGGAAGGTACATACATCTATACACATCATGCACCTATGATTACAGAAGCTAATGTATCTAGTGCAACATCTATTGGTGAGTATGCATTTGCATATTGTCGTCAGATGGTTAAGGTTATACTTAACAGTGCAGTTACAGAAATTAAGAAATATGCATTTGCAGGCTGTATGACATTGAATGAGATTAATCTTGAAAATGTACAGACAATTGATGAATATGCATTTATGGAAGCTGGTCTTACAAATGTGACATTATCAAGTGCAACAAAGATTGGTAAGTATGCATTTGTAAATAATATGAATCTTACTGGATTAACACTTAATCCAAATGGAACAGATATGGATGAAGGCGCATTCACATATTGCGAAAAGCTTACAGGAGCTACAAACCTTTCGGCTTCAGCAAATATTGGCGATTATGCATTTGCCTACACAGCCGTAACACAGGCTGATTTATCAGGTGCTGTGACTATAGGAACACATGCATTCCTCAAAGAAACACTTACACCATTCAAGGTAACACTTGGAGAAAAGCTGGAGAAGTTAGGTAATAACCCATTTGCTATGTGTAAGGTAGAGCCATTTGTAAAGATTAATAAAGAAGCATTTGGTAAGTCAGAATATGATACAAAGACTTATACTTTTGAATTAAGTCCAAACGTTTCAGTAGTTGACGGCTCACTTTATTGTAATATAGGAAGTGGCTTAGAGCTTATAACATACGCAGGTGTCGATAATAAGGATGTAACATTAGCTGACAATACAGTCAGAATTACAGCTATGGCTTTAGCTGGAAGTGATATAGAGGTTGTAACTATTCCATACACAGTTAAGGGAATTGGTCATAAGGCATTCTACTTATGTAATAATCTTAAGATGGTTACATTTGAAAGCTATAATGCACCAACTCTTGAAGAGGAGTACGACCCAGCGCATTATGATTCATTTAAGAATATTCCAGGTAGTGGTGACTATGGAACGTACACAGATTATGACGGAACAGAGATTGCTATCAATGGATTAGGAATAATTCCATACTTTATGTGGAACGTAACTGACGGAATGTATTCAAATGTATTCTATGGAGCAAACTTCATTGATTATGTTGGATATGTAAAAGATAAGATAGTTATGGTTAAGCCAGTAAATGGTAAGAATTATGATACTTATGTATTAGGTCAGTACTTTGATATCGTAGCAGAAGGTGTCGCAGCAGCTGATGATGTAACATTGGCGGCTATCGCAGCGATAAATGCTATACCTGAGAAGGTTTCTTACGAGGATAAAGCATTGGTTGAGGCGGCTAGAGCAGCGTATGCTAAGATTGCAACAACAGAGCAGCAGGCATTAGTTACAAATTATTCAGATTTAATTTCTGCTGAACAAAGAATTATTGCTCTCGCACCAGTATCTGATGGTGAGGATAATAAGTCAGATAAGAAGAATAGCCCAATTGGTACTATTATTATAGTTGTTATCGTGGTAGTAGTTCTTGGCGGTGGCGTGTTTGTTGGATACGTTAAGAGAGATAAGGTAAATGAAATTATTGAAGCAGCTAAGAAAAAGCGTGAGGCAAAAAAAGCTGCTAAAGAAGAAAAAAAGGCTTTGAAGGCTGAAAAGGCTGATAAAAGTAAGCAGGAAAGCGAAGATAAGGCAGTTAAGGAGGAAAAAGTAGATGAAAAAGAAGATTAAAGTAACATTACTTGCTTTGATGTCTATTACAATAGGTGCCATCGCTGCTGGTTGTGTAGGCGAACCTACTCCTTATGAAGTTAATGACAAGGATAATTACTCTGTTAGCGTCAAGTTTGACGCTAATGGAGGAACATTTACTACCAATACATCTGTTATAATGGATTCGTATAATATAGATGATATGGATGTAAATGGTAATGGAGAAGCAGAAATTCCAATTATCGCTCCAGATAACCAGGTGCGAGGAAATGATGCTTTCACACCTATAAATAATGGATATTTCTTT
The DNA here is from genome assembly GCA_017412055.1 of Lachnospiraceae bacterium. GTDB lineage: Bacteria > Bacillota > Clostridia > Lachnospirales > Lachnospiraceae > SVEL01. The sequence continues at coordinate 28,682 of JAFQOW010000022.1, forward strand.
GCTGGATGGTACACGAAGCGTATTGAGAGTAAAGATGGTGCAGGAAAAGTAAAATATACATATGAAGATAAGTGGAATTTTGAGGAGGATGTGGTCAAGGTTGATGCATCTAAGGATTATTCTTCAAAGGAACCAGTAATTACTTTGTATGCTGCATGGATTCCAATGTTTGAAATTCAGTTCTATTCATTAGATAATGGAGAGATAATTGATACATTATCTTTTGATCCGACTGTAATGGAAGAGATAAAGCTTCCAAAATGGGATGAAAAGACTGGTAAGATTAGTATGAATGATTTCCCTAAGAGAGAGGGATATACATTCCTTAATGTTTATTCAGATGCTGCAGGAAAAAAGGTAATAGATAGCGAAACTATAAAGCATAGAGGAGTTATCGATTATGCTACAGGTACAGCAAAAGATAATGTGATGAAATTATATGTAGATTGGTCAGAAGGCGAATGGTACAGAGTATACACAGCAGAGCAATTTATAGAGAATGCTAGTGTAAGTGGAAGCTATGAGATTTTTGCAGATCTTGATTTTACAGATCAGATATGGCCAAGCTCGCTTATGCATGGTAATTTCACAGGAAATATAAAGGGTAATGGACATACCTTTAAGAATATTGAGGCAGTTCAGACAAACAATTCAAAAGTTAATTCGGGACTTTTTGGTAACCTTGCAGAAGGTTCTTCACTTACTGATGTAACGTTTGAAAATGTTAATTTTACTATTAAGTCAGGTACTCGTATGCAGGGTACATGCTTTGGATTATTAGCAGGTATTATTGCAGATGAAGCTGATATTCAGGGCGTTAAAGTAGTTTCAAGCACATTAAACATAGATTCTTCATGTTACTTTGGTGTAGATGATTATTCAATCGGATTACTTTGTGGCATGGGAAATGCAAATGTGGTAGAAAATCCAGATATTAAGGTTCAGGCTGTTGGTGAAAAGCCTGAAAGTGTTAAGATTTCCAATGAAGGAAATGCTGTAACTGTAGAAATAGTATCTGAGTAATAAACATAAAGGAGAAAGAAACATGAAAAAGAAAATTATTTCTCTTATCCTATGTCTTGCAATGTGCGTAGGCACAATGTCAGCTTTCACAGGCTGTAAGGATAAGAAGGCAGATGCATTTGTTGTGATGACAGACCAGTTAGATGGATTGTTTAATCCATTCTTCTCTACATCAGCAAGTGACGGAACTATCGTATCAATGACACAGATTGGTATGCTTGGTTCGAATTATGTAAACGGTGAAGTTGAAGTTGCATATGGTGACGACGAAGCAGTAGTTGTTAAGGATTATGACATTAAGGAAGAATCTGATACTACAACTTATACATTTGTTCTTAAGAATGGTATCAAGTTCTCAGATGGCAAGCCATTAACAATGAATGACGTATTATTCAATTATTATGTATACTTAGATCCTGTATACACAGGCTCATCTACACTTTACTCAACAGATATCCTTGGATTATCAGAGTATAGAACACAGACTGTAGGTTCTGCATCTGATGATAGTGATGATTTAATCGCTTCACAGGCTACATCTAGAGCAAATGCTAGATTAAACGAATTAATTAACCTTTTTAACTCTGAGCTTAAGGGTTCAGCTACAAAGGAAGTTAACTATGATGCTATGAAGGCTGCAATTCTTGCTTACAATGTAAGCTCAGGTTATAAGACAGCTATCTCAAATGATGCTTCAAGCGTAACAAGCCAGAATTTACTTGAAGATTATGATTATGCATTAAAATTATTCAAGGAAGAGCTTGAATCTGACTATGAAAGCGCTCAGGAATCATACACAGATGAGCCATACAAGGGCTTTAAAGAGTTTGATGATGAAGTATTCTGCTTTATGTTTGCTGAAAACTATGTAGAAGTAGAGTATGCTAAGGATTCAGACAATAAGATTGACAGAACTAAGATTGAAAAGTTAACAGCTTCATATCCAGATAGCATTAAGACAAAGGAAGATGCTATAGATTATGTATTTAAGGATAAGATTTCTAGAGAATTACATGTAATTCTTCAGTATTGGGCAACAGCTGCTACTTTAAGAAATGAGTACACAGCTAAGGCTAAAGAAGTTATCCTTCATGAAAACGTTCAGGGTGATGGAAGCTTATTAGTAGAGAATATTTCAGGTATCGTATCATTAGGCCATACAGATAAGGCTGGTAGCAAGATTACTGTAAATGGTACAGAATATACAGTTGCATCTTCACACAATGATGATGGTACAGTAACAAATGACAGTGAATATGACGTATTACAGATTACTATTAATGGTATCGACCCTAAGGCTATTTGGAACTTTGCTATTCCTGTAGCTCCAGCTCACTACTATGGTGAGGGAAGCAAGGTGGGCTTAGATATTGCAAACAATAAGTTTGGTGTAGAGTTCGCAAGCTTCAGCTTTATGACAGATATTGTTCAGTCAACAAGAAATATTAAAATTCCTATGGGTGCTGGTGCATACAAGGCAACAGATTCAAAGAATAGTGATAACCCATCAGAGAGTAACTTCTATGTAAATAACGTAGTTTACTTCAAAGCAAATAAGAATTTTGAAACTGTAGGCGAAGGTATTGACAATCCAAAGATTGATAAGATTCGTTATCAGGTTGTAAGCTCACAGAATGCTATCGCAGCATTAGAGAAGGGTGATGTACATTATATTTCACCATCACTTACAACAGATAACTATGAGAAGTTAGGTAAGTTAAAGAAAAAGGGTATGATTACACTTTCAGGTGACCAGTTAGGTTATGGTTACGTAGGTATCAACTCTTCAAAGGTTACAGATATTAACATTCGTAAGGCAATTATGTGTGCTATGAACACATCACTTGCTCTTGACTACTACCGTGCAGGTACTGCTTCACAGATTTACTGGCCAATGTCAATGGTTAGCTGGGCTTATCCAAAGGGAGCAGATGCTACAGATAACGGATTTGATTATCCACAGCTTGGTACATGGAACAAGGATGTAGCTACAAGTAATATCCAGAAGTACATGCAGGAGGCTGGTGTAAGCGCAGGTGATTCTAGCTTAAAGATTACATTTACAATTGCTGGTTCAAGCTTACAGGATCACCCTACATATAAGGTATTCAGAGATGCAGCTGCACTTCTTAATGAGTTAGGATGGGAAGTAGAGGTTGTATGTGATACACAGGCACTTACAAAGATTAACACAGGTTCATTACAGGTTTGGGCTGCAGCTTGGTCTTCAGCATTAGACCCAGATTTATATCAGGTTTACCATAAGGATTCTACAGCAACAAGTACTCTTGCATGGGGTTACAACTACCTTAAGAATAGTGGTACATCTGAGGAATTAAAGATTTTAAATGAGTTAAGTAAGTTAATTGATGATGCTCGTGCTACAAATGATAAGGCTACTCGTTCAGAGCTTTACAAGCTTGCTATGGAGCAGATTCTTGAACTTGCAATCGAACTTCCTGTATATCAGAGAAGCGTATTGTATGCATATAATTCAAAGGTAATCGACAAATCAAGTCTTCCTTCTGAGAGTGAGTTGAATCCATATTCTTCTCCATTAGATAGAATTTGGGAGATTGAATTCGCCGACTAATAAACGGAGTGGCTTATGTTAAAATATATTTTAAAAAGAATAGTAATGGCCATTTTCATTCTCATGGGTGTTTCCATGATTATATACTTCCTTATCAGATTGATGCCTGTTGATTTTATCCAAGATAAAATCAACGCCATCAATCAAGGTGGTGCAACCGTTAGTGAGGAGACGGTAAATGCCATGTATGAGATGTATGGACTTGGCGATAATAGTTTAATGGGTATATTAGAGGGTTATTTTAGCTGGTTAGGTTCATTAGTTAAGTTCGACTTAGGAACAAGCTTTGTATACGGAATACCAGTTGCTGATGTAATCGTAGAGCACATGGGAATTTCATTTATTATCGCATTAATCGCGACAGTATTTGAGTTCTTAATCGCTATACCACTTGGTATCACAGCGGCTACACATCAGTATAGCTTTAGAGATTATCTTGTTACCATACTTGTTATGATAGGTATTTCATTACCTTCGTTCTTCTTTGGTAACATGCTTAAGGATTTCTTAGCCTTGAAGCTTGGATGGTTCCCAGCTTCTGGTCTTGTCAATGCTACAGTTTCTTACTCAGGAATTGAATTGCTTGTTGACTATTTAAGACATGCATTTATTCCAATTCTTACTATTGTTATCCTTAGTATCGGTGCGAGAATGAGAATGACAAGAACAAATATGCTTGAGGTTATGAATTCAGATTATATTCGTACAGCGAGAGCAAAGGGACTTAAGGAAAAGAAGGTTATCAATAAGCATGCCTTTAGAAACACACTTATTCCACTGGTAACATCCCTTGCAGGACTTCTTCCTTCATTGTTCTCAGGTGCTATTATTACTGAGCAGGTATTCGACTTACCTGGTATCGGTAATATCGCCCTTGATGCGATGAATAGAGGAGATATTCCATTTATCATGGGTTACAATATGTTCTTAGCATTACTTAGCGTAGTAGGTGTGCTCTTAGCAGACCTTATGTATGCTGTAGTAGACCCAAGAGTAAAATTAGAGTAAGGAGGCAATTCATGGAAGATAATAAAAATATTGATATTACTTCAGAAGCAGAAGAAACTGTTGAAGTTTCTGAAGCAAAAGTAGATGAAGTAGAAGATTCTGAAGTGCCTCTTGATAAAAAGGTACGACTTATGTCGCCTACACGTATGGTTGTAAGAAGATTCTTTAGATCAAAGCTTAGTATTATCGGTTTGATAATGGTTATTGGCTTGTTCTTATTTAGCTTCGTAGGACCATTAATCTACACACAGTGGGGCGAAATAGAGCTGGATGAGAGCGGAAAGACAGAGTATGCAACCTCTGAAGTTACATATACTGTAGACGGCAAGGAGTATACTGTTAGACAGACTACAGAGAAGTTCTTAAAGGATAACTTCCTTGACGCACCTTCGTCAGAGCATATTTTAGGAACTGACAATGAAGGCTATGATATCTTCGTAAGACTTATGTATGGTGGAAGAATATCACTTATAGTAAGCTTTTTAGCTGTTATCCTTATCACTGTATTAGGTGTCATTTTAGGAGGTATCGCTGGATATTTTGGTGGTGTTATAGACAATATCATTATGAGACTTTGTGATGTGCTTATATGTTTACCAGGTATTCCGATTTTGCTTATTATTAGTACGATTTTAGATTCATCAGATATTGATGCTAAGTACAGAATTTACTTATTGATGATTTATCTTACATTTATCTCTTGGCCAGGCACAGCAAGACTTGTAAGAGGCCAGATACTTTCACTTCGTGAGCAGGAGTATATGGTAGCTGCAGAGGCTATGGGATATTCAACATCAAGAAAAATCTTCAAGCATCTTGTTCCTAATGTTATGCCACAGCTTATCGTTCAGATGAGCTTAAGCCTTGGTAGTATGATTTTATATGAGGCAACTCTTTCATACTTAAACCTTGGTGTAAAGGCGCCTTATGCAGCATGGGGAACAATGATAAATATTATTTCCACAAATCAGGACATTTTGCAGAATCACTTAAATGTTTGGGTTCCAGCCGGTGTATGTATCGTTATCGCGGTACTTGGCTTCAACTTTGTAGGTGATGGTTTGCGTGATGCACTTGATCCGAAAGCGAGGAGATAAGCCATGGGTATTTTTAATAAAACAAAAAAGACTGAAAAGAGAGATTATCTTTCAGGTAAAGAGATTCGCGCTATAGCAAAAGAAAATGCTAAAGTGATGAAGAGATTAGAGGCATATAAGTATCGTAAGGCTGATGAATCAGAGTATTTAACTAAGATGAAGAATGATGATAATATCTTAGAGATAGATAATTTACATACATACTTCTTTACAGAGCAGGGTGTAGTAAAATCTGTCAACGGTGTATCCTTTGATGTGCCAAAGAATGCTACAGTAGGTATTGTAGGTGAGTCTGGCTGTGGTAAGTCAGTAACAAGTATGTCAGTTATGAGACTTATTCAGGGACCAACTGGTCAGATATATTCTGGTGAGATTCGTTTTAAGGAAAAAGACGACAAGGTTTATGATATAGCTAAGATGCCTATTAGAGATATTTATAAGATTCGTGGTAATGAGATAGCTATGATATTCCAGGAGCCAATGACTTCACTTAATCCAGTATTTACTATTGGACAGCAGCTTGATGAGGTTACATTTATCCATAAGGAAGGTGTAACTAAGGATTCGGCTAAGGCTAAGTCTATAGAGATGCTTAATTTAGTTGGAATAGCTATGCCAGAGAGAGTATATAATTCATTTCCACATGAGTTATCAGGTGGTATGCGTCAGCGTGTTATGATAGCTATGGCACTTGCCAGTGATCCTAGACTTATTATTGCAGATGAGCCTACAACAGCCCTTGACGTTACAATTCAGGCACAGATACTTGATTTGCTTAGAGATTTAAAGAGTAAGATAGATGGCTCGATTATGCTTATTACACATGACCTTGGTGTTATAGCTGAGATGGCAGATTATGTAGTAGTTATGTATGCTGGCCGTGTAATTGAAAAGGGTACAGTTTCAGAGATTTTTCATAATCCATTACATCCATATACTATAGGTTTACAGAAGTCTAAGCCTACATTGGATTCAAAGGATGAGGAGTTATTTAATATTCCTGGTAATGTACCAAACCCTGTAAATATGCCAAATTACTGTTATTTTAAGGAAAGATGTTCAAAGTGTGTGAAGAAGTGTAATGGTGATTATCCTGAGATGGTTCAGGTTAGCCCAACACATTTCGTAGCATGCCACTTGTACGAAGAGGACAAGAATAATGGCTGATAATAATATTATTTATGACGATGCTGCAGAAGCAGCAAAGTTTCAAGAAAAAAGAAAAGAGATTATAGAGCAGGATTCAAAGAAGCCCTTTGACCCTGAAGCTATTCTTGAGGTTCGCCATTTACGTAAGTGCTTTCCTTTAAAGAAGACGATAACAGGAAAGGTTACACAGGAGCTTATAGCTGTAGATGATGTATCATTTAAGCTTAAGCCAGGTGAAACATTAGGTATAGTTGGTGAGTCTGGTTGTGGTAAGACTACTATGGGTAGAGCAGTTTTAAAGCTTCACCAGCCTACAAGCGGTCAGATTATTTTTGAGGGTAATGATATAACTAATTATAATTCTGCTAAGATGAGAGATATCCGTAAGAAGATGCAGATTATCTTCCAGGATCCATATTCATCATTACCACCTAGAAGTACTGTAGGTGGAATTCTTTCAGAGCCAGTGTTAGTTCATAACATTGTGCCAAAGGCTGAGGTTAAGGATTATGTTCTTGACTTAATGGAGAAGTGTGGTCTTAGAGATTATTACTATGAGAGATATCCACATGAATTCTCTGGTGGACAGAGACAGAGAATATGTATCGCGAGAGCACTTTCAGTTAATCCAAGCTTAGTAGTTTGTGATGAGCCTGTTTCAGCTCTTGACGTATCTATTCAGGCACAGATTATAAATCTTTTAAAGAAATTACAGCAGGATTTAAATCTTACATACGTATTTATCTCCCATGACTTATCAGTAGTTAAGTTTATCTCTGATAAGATTGGTGTTATGTACTTAGGCTCTATGATGGAGTTTGGTACAAAGAAGGATATATTTGAGAATCCATTGCATCCATATACAAAAGCATTGTTCTCAGCTATTCCATATCCAGACCCGGATGTAAAGATGAATCGTATAGTGCTTAACGGTGATATACCTTCACCTGCTAATCCACCAAAGGGTTGTAGATTCCATACTCGTTGTCCATATGCTAAGGAAATCTGTAAGCATATTACTCCAGAGTATAAGGAATACGGTGAGGGACATTTCGCAGCATGTCATTTACTTGATGAATAATTAATTGTTTTAATTCATATGATGAAAATTTCTAGGATAAATGAATCTCTAACAGATGATTTTATCCTAGAATGTTTTATAAAGGATTTAGTCTATGAAAAAGAAAAAAGAAAAGATAACATATATAGATGATGGAAGGTCATTGGCTGATATGTCTAATGTTTCGACAAGATTTGAGATGTCAAAGAGACATACGAGCTCGCCAGTAAAGGAGATTATAAAGACATATTTTGGCGCTATGAAGATGATGCTACTTCCTACAGTTGTTGCGGTGGGATTTATAGTGGTTATTTATATACTCATCTATTTTGTATTTAAGGTTATGTAGAGAAAGGCCCCCTGGTATTTATATATAAGGGGGTTTTTTTACAGAATACGGACATAAGTCGACAGAATACGGACATATTTACACAAAAAAGTGAATATCTGCTAATATGTTTTAGCAATCAATTTTTATACCGTTTGAGTAAATAAATTACCGCTTGTGTAAAATGGATTGATAATAGTAGGGTAAAATATTATAATTTGCACCAAATTGAGTTTTGTTACAAGAAATGGATATGTGTTATGACGGGGCATTAGTAATGCCAAGTAACTATGTTGTGATGAATGAGGAAGAGATGACTTATGTGGAAGGAGGCGGAACTGTTAAGTTGAAAATTAAAAATAATAGTTTTATAATTGGAGCATTAGCTGCTATTGGTGGATCATTAACAACAGGTAAATGCATAGCTGTTTTAGGAACAATGGGTGTTGCAATTGCGGCTGCTATTGAATTAGGAACAGCTGGATTAAGAACTCTTTATGCTGGTGCTTTTCTTTTGTCGTTTGGGACAGTAATTTCTACTATAGCAGGATTTGCAGTAAATTATGGAATTAGTAGCTTAAAAGGAAAGAGTTTTTCTTTTAAAGCTCGTTTTTTAAGAAGCAAAACAATAACAATATAATTGATACTTAATATCAGCATCGCATTGAAGAAATTTCAATGCGATGTAAAAAATAAAAAAGGGATGTGTTGTATTTTGGATAAAGAAAATAAAGAATTGTTTGAGCAAATAAAAGTTGAAAAGAAAAAAGAATATGACAAGAGGTATAATTCTTTATACAAAAAAATATTATTTGGAATTTGCTTTATGGTTATGTTTATAATTAATGTTTTTGGTTTGTCACATGAAATTATAGCGTATTGTATAGGAATTATAATTATTGTTTTATTTAATATTATTTGGCATATTATATGGGGAAAAAAATATGAAGAATAGTATTAAAATTTTATTATTTTGTATAATAATCTGCGTAGTTGATATTTTGATTATATATATTAGTAAATTATTTGTTGTACGCACAATATTTTTGATTCATATGTATATTTGCATACATGAAATTACCCATATGGTTGCTTATATGATACAAGGTATTAAAATTAACAGTATCACATTGTTTGGTTTGAAAATTTGTGATAACGAAAAAGTTAAATTAAAATGTGATAGGTTTAAAGGGTACCTTGGTATTGTAATTCCTAGAATTGATGATTTTTCAAGTAATTGTAAGTTAAAAAACAGAATTGCAACTGCTATAATTGTAGCGCCTTGTTGTAATTTATTAATTGGCGTATGCAGTTTATTGATATGTATCAAATATCCTAATTTTATAACAATAATTAGTATGTTAATAAATATGGTTATGTTTTTTATGGCTATAGGTAATAATAATTTTGTAAGTGGTGATATTGCTGCGTATATGCATATAAATAGACAAGAGAAATTTTATTATATATATGTATATACTTTTTTTAAAAATTATAATGATGTTAATGCATGTGAAAGAAAAAAGATTATAGAAATCTTTGAAAAATTGATTATTTGGGGAAAGAAAGATATTTATACTAAAAAAATATTGCTAAATATATTAGAAGAGCAATTACAGTTAGATGATTTAGCGATAAATAATCTTTTTTTAGAAAATTTTATAGAGAATAAAGGTTATTTTGTAGATGGAGCATTAAAAAAGAAATATATAGATTATGTTATTTGCCTTAAGTTGGTGTTAGTATTAGTAAGATATCAATTGTTTGAAGAAGCATATCAATTATTCAGTAATGTAGAGAAGGTTTTTCCTAATAATTCATTACAGTTAGAATGTAAAATTAAATTGAATAAACATTTAGCGAAATAGTATATTTTTTTACAGGATGTTAATCTATCAATTTATAAAAATATGATAAATAATATTTGAAATAAAAGAACATTATTTATCGGTCTGACATATATATTGTATATTAATAAACATCATTTCGTTATAATTATGTTATTATAACAGATATATAACGAAATGATGTTAACGTAATAAAAATAATTTTAATAAATTTTTAATTTCAAGTGATATATATTTAAGTAAAGCATTTGAAATTGAATAAGCTTTTATTATAAGGAAAATAAGAAGTATGAAAGAACGTTCAACAGAAACTACATTAATAATGAGATATAGATATAGTATAATTTTCTATGTAAGTACTGTAATATATGGATGTATTGCAATATTAGGATATGGTAAATCTGATTTCGGAATATTTTACAGTGGTGTGGCAATAATTGCATATTTGGTAGCTATGTTTAGTATTTTATTAAGCGCAGAGGCATTAATTAAAGAATCTGATCCTATAAATAAATATAATAATAGAAAATATATGGTTATTTTTTGTATAGAATTACTTGAATTAATTGTTGTCAATATTATATGTATATCAATTCCTAAAGATGAAAAATATAGTGTAATACTCATATTTTTATTTGTTATAACTATAACTTGTTATGCAATTATTTTAATACATAGATTGATTTATTCACAATACGAAATATTAAAAAATAATGGAAAAATAGAAGCAATATTAAAAAAGTATAATGATATAGGCGATAAGGAAATTGATATAGATTGGTATTTTAAAAGATTTTTATATTTCCTGATATATCTTATTATATTAAGTGTGGTATATAAATACATTTTATATCATTGGCTAATGGTACTAATATTTATTATTACAAATATCTATGTTATGTGGAAAATACATTGGAAAGGAATTATGTTTTTTGTTAAGCACTGTAAAGTATATTTTGGATTAACTTGTATTAGTTCGACTATAGGTATTATATTTTTAAAAAATATTTATGATGGCAATTTGATTTTTGATTTATTTAAGAATAGAGATGAATATGAATTTTATATGGTTTATATATTATTTTATGTGCCGATAATCTATTATGGTAAGAAAGTAAGTGTGTTATATAACAAAAAAAGAACTAGATGGATTAAATAATTTTTTGAGTGATGTTAGCATATATTATGCTATTGAGTTTCAAATAAAAGCAAAAGATTATATCATAAATATTGCTGGTAAAGATATAGTCAATTGTGACAATGAATTAAATACATCATTAAATCTAGAATATACATCAGATGATATAAAGTTTGAGTTAAAAGATAAAATTTGTGGAAAGATGATTTTGGATTTTAGTGAAATAGTTACAAATCATAAATATTTATATCTTTATAATAATGATAAAAATAAATATGAGCGTATAGATGTTAAAGATATAAATAGATTTACTATTGATACAGAAGGGAAATATCTTATTACAAATGATAAGTTGTCGGATAACGATATAAATATGTGGTATATTATGGCTGGTGTATGTATATTAATTGTAGTTATAGTTGGTTATGTATTGGTTAAAAGAAAATATTGGTTTTGGTAGAAAATAGGGCGTTCTTAAAACAGGGGCCTGTTATCTTTTAGTTTACACTATATATGCATAGTGATAAAATAAACAGTGATAATAAATTTCAATAACTATAATAGATAGGTAAAAAATCTTTATTGAAAAATATACAATAGATTAGGAATAAGCTTAGATGGATAATATGGTTATTAAAATAGAGGATTATGAATTTGGAAGCGACAATTTTGAATATGAAATATATGTCAATGGACTAAAAAACTTTTCAAATGTTAATGAAATAGGAGAACGAATTATAGATGCCACAAGTGAAGATGAGATACTTATTAGAGCTAAGAATATTGTTCTTTCTAGTAAATGGGGATGGCTTTTAATGTTCTTTTATTGGATTTTTTCCTTTTTTGCAGGAACAGGTGATAATAATCCTTTTGGTAAGCCTTTTGATGCATATATTCAGTTTAGGACAAGTAGTACATATATAGAGTTAAAGGCAAATAAGGTGAAAAAGATAAAAGCTTTTGAAGTGTTAAGTGGTAAGCTTGATATTGATAGAAATGAATTTGTAAGTCCTAGTGCATATAAGATACGATGGTGTATTGGCTATGCGTTACCAATTAATCTGCTGATTGTTGCTATTTTTGGAATGTTAATGCTTGTGGGTATTTGGGTAAATTCCATGGTATTTAAAGTAACAATTGGAATAATGGTAGTGTGTCTTATAGGTTGGAATCTATATGTTTATAAAACATTAAGTTGTTTAAAGAATAAATAGTATTTGGAGATAGATATGGGTTGGATTTTATCTGGATTATTATTAATTGATTGGCTTGTAATGTTTATACATTTTTATATGGCTGTAAAATATTCTAAAATTTACGAGAAAACAGAGGATGTTAAGCAGGGTATAATTGCATCAAAACATATTAAATGGTTTTTAGTTTATTGGGGAATAAGTATAGGGATAACGTTAGTTTTGATTATCTATTCTATATTTGGATAGATTTATTGGAATATAAAATTATAGATATAGTGCTGATTAGGATTTGGGAGGTACATGTGTTAATTGGCGATAATAAAATTATAGATTTCAATGGAAATGAAAATAAAAAACAGCTTTTGGAAATATTAGAATATGCTGAAGATGATATAGAGAATGGTCGAATAGCACCTATAGAAGATAGTTTTGAAAGTGTGCGTAAAATGTTATTGGATAGATAGCTATAATTATAACCAGTTGAATTTGTTTCAATTGGTTATAATTATATATAAGCGTAGTTAGCAGCTAGCTGAGGAAAATATATGTAAATGTATATGCAAGTATACCTGACAAAAGTTTACTATAAACCAAACACTTTTTAGGAATATTAACATTTTTAATACATGAAAATATCTGACATAAGGTACATATTCCGCCGAAGGATGTTAAAGCAGTAACTAATGAAATATAGTGATTATTTAAAGCGAAAGAATTATAAGTACCAAGTCCGCTACTTATTTCTAATAAAGAATTAAATATAAGTGAGACATAAGGATTTAAGTGAAGAGTCTGTATAAATATACCAGATATACAAGAAAATATTATTATGTATCCACCGATTTTGCCTTGTATTTCAAAGGAAGAGAGGATACAGTTTTCAAAGATATCTGTAAGTGAAGTGGTACTTTTTTGAATGTTGGTATTATTGTTAGCAGCGGGATATTCGATAGCTAATGAGTCATCCTGTATATGTAAGATATGCACTATTGTATAAGCAACTATTATGTTAGATAGTATTATTATAATATATAGTGTTATTTTTATGTTAATGGATAAGCTAGAAGGTAGAGCGAAGCTTATTATAAATGCTGGGCTTAAGCTACTTAAGGAGCATAGTAGAAATGTGGCAGTTTTGCCAGATATTTTCTTTTGTCTATATGTATCTGCCGATAGTTTTGCCCCTATTGGACAACCGCAGAAAAGACCGCATATTACGATAAAAGGAATATGTTCGTTGAAGTTTGTTTTAGTAAACTTTTTTAAAATTCTAAGAGGTTTTGAAAATGCCTCTATGTGTAATAGAATGGAGCTGATTATAGTGAATGGCAGTAATGTAGGCAAAACAGAAAATAACCAGAGATTTAAGCCCTTTAGGGCATAGACTTTGGTTATGTCCATTTTAGTTAGCATTAGAAAAAATATAAAAAGTATTGAAAAAGTTAAAAAGTTTTTCTTCATTATATTGTAACTTTGTAGTATATTTATATAAGTATATGTTAGGAGGATAGATGTATGCTTGAAAATTATGGATTTAAGCCTGAGAAGGTTTTTTACTATTTTGAACAGATTTCTAATATACCTAGAGGTTCAGGAAATACAAAGGCAGTAAGTGATTACTGTGTTGATTTTGCCAAGGAGCGCAACCTTTATGTAAGACAGGATGAATATAATAATGTGGTTATAAAGAAGGCTGCTACAGCAGGTTTTGAGGATAAACCAGCTGTAATTATTCAGGGACACTTGGATATGGTGGCTCAGAAGGATGCTGATAGCACTCATGACTTTATGAAGGACCCTATAGAGCTTATAGTAGATGGCGATTTTATCACAGCTAATAAGACAACTCTTGGTGCTGATGATGGTATCGCTGTAGCGGTGGGACTTGCTCTTCTTGATGACAGTACCATTAATCACCCTGAGCTTGAGATAATATTTACCAGTGATGAGGAAACAGGCATGGATGGCGCTATGGGACTTGATATGTCAGATATTAATGGTAAGTACATGCTTAATCTTGATAGTGAGGATGATGGTGTTATCACTGTGGGATGCGCTGGTGGAAAGTCTACTAATGTTAAGTTCAATATGGAGTCAGCAGAAGTGGCTGGTGTTATCTACCAGATTGATGTAACTGGACTTAAGGGCGGACATTCTGGTGCTGAGATTCACAACGAAAGAGCAAACGCTAATATTGTACTTGGCAGAGTTCTTAAGTATATTAATGATAGAATAGCTATAAGAATCACATCTTTAAATGGTGGCGATAAGGATAATGTCATCACAAAGGAAAGTAAGGGTATATTTGTTCTTCACGGTCATGAAGAGGTTGAGGAAAAGAAGGCTAAGCTAGAGGTTATTTTTAATGAAGTGGTAGATATTATTAAAAATGAATTTGCTTTATCTGATGCTGATTTAAATATAAGTCTTTCAGATGGTGAATATGGTATTTTCTATGCGGCTTCTAGAAAGATGACTGACAATATACTTGCATTTATGGAAGTAGTTCCATTTGGACCACAGTACAGAGTGCCTGGTATGAATGGATTAGTTGAAACTTCTTTAAATATGGGTATTCTTAAGACTAAGGCAGGCATAGTAGATATAAGTATGTCGTTGAGAAGCTCTGTTAAGAGTAGAAAGAATTATATAGCTGAAAAGATAGAGACTTTGGCTAAGCTTACAGGTGGTGAGTTTAGTTCAGATGGCGAATATCCAGAGTGGACTTATAAAGCTAATTCACCATTACAGAAGCTACTTTGCGATATATATAAAAAGAAATATAATGAGGACCTTAAGGTTGAAATTATACATGCTGGTTTAGAGTGTGGCTATATATTGGAGAAAAAGCCAGATATTGATGTGGTTTCCTTTGGTCCACAGATGTATGATATACACACAACTGATGAGAGAGTTTCTATTTCATCGATTACAAAGTTATATGATTTTGTAGTGGCTATATTAGAAAATATAAACTAATATATCAAAAAAGAATGTTATAATAATTAAATTTTGATTGATGATATTTATTTCAAAATATTAGGAGGCATGTTATGCGAATGATGAGTATTGCCAGCGGTAGCAGCGGCAACTGTATATATGTTGGAGATGATAATACCCATTTGCTTATAGATACAGGCATAAGTAAAAAAAGAATAGAAGAGGGACTTAACACTATTGGTCTTACTTTGTCAGATATGAGTGGAATATTAGTGACTCATGAGCATTCAGACCATATCGGTGGCTTAGGAGTTGTTCTTCGTAAGCATCATATTCCAGTATATGGAACAAACGGAACCATAGAAGAAGCGGCAAAGACAAAATATTTAGATAAGGTGGATATGTCACTTCTTAATGGTGTGTATGCTGATGAAGATTATGAGATAGGAAGTTTAAAGATACATCCATTTTCCATATCACATGATGCTGCAGAGCCTTGTGGATATCGTATCAGTAACGTTGATGGCTCAAAGGCAGTGGCTATAGCTACTGATATGGGACATTACAATGATTACATAGTAGATAATCTGAAGGATTTAGATGCAGTGCTTCTTGAGGCTAATCATGATATAAAGATGCTTCAGGTTGGTTCATATCCATATTATTTGAAGCAGAGAATATTAAGTAATCACGGACATTTATGTAATGAGATGTCGGGGCGACTTCTTGATGAGATATTATCTGATAGGTTGAAGAAAATATATCTTGGTCATTTAAGTAAGGAGAATAATTATCCAGAGCTTGCTTATGCTAGTGTAAGAGCAGAGATTAATTTAAGTGATAGTCCATATAAGGCGGATGATTTTGATATCGAAGTGGCATGGAGAGATAGGGTTATGGAGTGTATAGCGGTGTAGGAGGTTGCTATGGCGTATTGTACAAATTGTGGTAATAAGCTTTATTAAATAAGATTTTGGTATGGTGTATATATAAATATCCGAAACGATAATATTATATGTACCATGCCAAAATTTATTTTTAAGTAGTTGAAATAATAAGCATTTTCACATATAATTGTAATGATAAGCTAAAATATTATTTAGCAACTAAAATATAAAAACTATGAATGAGAGGTTGGTTCATATGAAGAAGACAGTAATCACTGTAGTTGGTAAAGATACAGTAGGAATTATAGCAAAGGTTTGTACATATTTAGCAGAGAATAATGTTAATATTTTAGATATTTCACAGACAATCGTACAGGATTATTTTAATATGATGATGATAGTAGATGCAAATAATGCTAGTAAGCAGTTTGGACAGCTTAGTGACGAGATGGCTGAGTTAGGTGAGCAGATTGGTGTTCAGATTAAAATGCAGTCAGAAGATATATTCAATATTATGCATCGCTTGTAAGAATAGATTAGTAGGAGAAAAATTATGATTAATTTATTTGAAGTAAAAGAAACTAATGATATGGTTGAACACGAGAACCTTGATGTTCGTACTATTACTATGGGTATCAGTCTTCTTGATTGTATAGATAGCGATATAGAAAAGCTTAATGAAAAAATTTACAATAAGATTACTACTAAGGCGAAAAATCTTGTGTCTACAGGTAATGAAATCGAGAAGGAGATTGGTATTCCTATCGTAAATAAGAGAATATCTGTTACACCTATTGGTCTTGTGGGTGCATCTGCCTGTAAGTCAGTTGATGATTTTGTAAGCATCGCGAAGACTCTTGATAAAGCTGCTAAGGAAGTTGGAGTTAACTTTATCGGTGGTTATTCATGTCTTGTGTCTAAGGGTATGACTCCTGCAGAGGAGATGATGATTCGTTCGATTCCTCAGGCTCTTGCATGTACAGATAGAGTATGTAGTTCTGTTAATGTGGGTTCCACAAAGACTGGTCTTAATATGGATGCAGTTAAGCTTATGGGAGAAGTTATCGTCGAGACTGACGAGATTACAAAGGATGCAGAATGTCTTGGATGTGCCAAGCTTGTAGTATTTTGTAATGCTCCTGATGATAATCCGTTTATGGCGGGTGCATTCCACGGTGTTACAGAAGCAGACTGTATCATCAATGTAGGTGTTTCTGGTCCAGGTGTTGTAAAGAATGCTTTAAGCAAGGTTAGAGGAAAGAATTTTGAGGTTCTTTGTGAAACTATTAAAAAGACTGCATTTAAGGTTACAAGAGTTGGTCAGCTTGTAGCACAGGAGGCTTCTAAGAGACTTGGTGTGCCATTTGGTATTATAGATTTATCTCTTGCACCAACACCAGCTGTAGGTGATTCGGTTGCAGAGATATTGGAAGAGATAGGACTTGAAAGAGTAGGCGCTCCAGGTACTACAGCGGCATTAGCACTTCTTAATGATCAGGTTAAGAAGGGTGGAGTTATGGCATCTTCTTATGTGGGTGGTTTAAGTGGTGCATTTATTCCTGTAAGTGAAGATCAGGGAATGATAGATGCTGTAAATGCAGGTTCTCTTACATTAGAGAAGCTTGAGGCTATGACTTGTGTTTGTTCAGTAGGTTTAGATATGATAGCTATTCCTGGGGATACTAAGGCTACTACTATTTCTGGAATTATTGCAGATGAAGCAGCTATCGGTATGATTAATCAAAAGACTACTGCCGTTAGAATTATTCCAGTGCCAGGTAAGAAGGTAGGAGAGATGGTAGAATTTGGTGGACTTCTTGGATATGCTCCAGTTATGCCTGTTAATAATTTCTCATGTGATGCGTTTGTGAATAGAGGTGGAAGAATTCCAGCTCCTATTCATAGTTTTAAGAATTAAGGCAAAGTACAAAAGGGTCGGGTGTTTTTATGAAAAGAATTATTGCAGTTGATGACAATGTAACTAATTTAAAAATGGTTGAACAAGTGCTTAAGGATAAATATAAGCTTATTCTTGTAAAATCAGGTGAAAAGGCTTTAAGCTATCTTAAGGATAATTTGGTGGATTTAATTTTACTTGATATTGTTATGCCTGAAATGGATGGTTTTGAGGTGTTTGAACATATTAAGGAGCTTGAAAATGCCAATAGTACAGCACCTGTAGTATTTCTTACAGCTGACACAGAGGTAGGAAGCGAAGTTAAAGGTCTTAATATGGGAGCAATGGATTTTATTAAGAAGCCATTTATTCCAGAAGTAATGATTAATAGAATTAAAAATGTTATTTCTCTTTCTGAGCTTATGAAAGATTTAGAACAGAAGGTTGAAGAAAAAACAAGGCAGATAGAACAGATTTCTTTTGAAACAATAGCGACTATTGCCAGTATGATTGAAGCTAAGGATAGCTATACAAAGGGACATTCGGTAAGAGTGTCAGAATACAGTGCCAGACTTGCCAAAGAACTTGGGTGGACAACGGATAAGATTAGCAATTTAAGATATGTAGCACTTTTGCATGATATTGGTAAGGTCGGAATCCCCGATAGTGTTCTTAATAAGCCGGGTAAACTTACAGAGATAGAATTTGGTGTAATTAAGTCACACACAAATATCGGTGGTGATATTTTAAATGATATAAGAACTATAGCAGGCGTATCTCTTGGAGCAAAATATCATCATGAAAGATATGATGGTAAAGGCTATCCATTAGGTGTGGCAGGTGATGAGATACCAGAGATAGCTAGAATTATATGTATCGCAGATGCATATGACGCAATGAACAGTAAGAGAGTATATCGTGATAATTTATCAAAGGAAGATATATTTAAGCAACTTGAGGGAGGTCGAGGAACACAGTTTGACCCTAAGTTTGTAGATGTTTTTTTAAGACTTTTAAAAGAGGATAAGCTTGAGATTGAAGAAAAGGATGATGTAATGGTTAGTGAACCTACATTATCAGAAGAAAGTAGTATTTTACTTAATCAAATTGTTAAAAATATTGAAGATAATCAGAAGAATGATATATTTGATGTTTTAACAGGTGTACTGAATAGAAAAACAGGAGAAAGCAGAATAGCTGAAGCTGTTAGAAATAGAACTGGATGTCTCGCATTTATTGATTTGGATAATTTAAAGAAAACCAATGATAATTTAGGACATCTTGCAGGCGATTATGTATTGAAAAATCTCGGAGAAATATTACTTAAACATGGAGATAGAGCTATTATAGCAAGAGTGGGTGGAGATGAGTTTTTATGCTATATTCCAAATGCAGATGAAGCAGAAGCAGTTACTATTATTGAAAATATAATATCTGAATTTGATAAAGTGAAGAAGGATAATATATATCTTCAGTATTCAACATTATCAGTAGGTATGTATATGTCAAATAATAAAGAATTGTATGCTAATGCTGTACGTAATGCAGATAAGGCATTGTATCATATTAAACATTCTGGAAAAGCAGGATATTGTTTATATTCACAGTTAGAGAGTATAAATAATAAGAAGGCTTCTGTAGATTTGGAAAGAATGGTTAGTACTCTTAAGGCAAATCGAACATCACAAGGAGCTATTAATGTTGATTTTAATGAATTTAAGAAGATGTACGATCTTGTTTTAAATATGGTTAATAGATTTGACTATAATATGCAATTAATTATGTTGACTTTAGAGCCTGTGGATTATGATAATTTTGATATAGAAGAACAGGAATATGCTATGTATTGTATGAATGAGGCTATAAAGTCAGCTTTAAGAAATACTGACGTAAGCACAAGATTTAGTAGTGGTCAGTTTCTTGTTATTCTATTAAACGTAGATGAAATTGACGTAAATACGATTCTTAGAAGAATTTATGAAAAGTTTGATAAAGATTATCGTAGAAATGCTGTAAACGTCAGCTATGATATTGCAGATTTATCAGATAAGTGATAATATAGTCACGAGTTCTCTGACCTTGGTCAGAGAACTCGTGACAGTCCGAACGGATAAGTTTGGAGGAAACTCATGTCCAAGCCGTAGGCTTAGGACTGAGATGGAGGCTCCAAACAAGAGTGAGGACCCTAATCAATAATTTGATGACAGTCCGAACGGATAAGTTTGGAGGAAACTCATGTCCAAGCCGCAGGCTTAGGACTGAGGTGGAGGCTCCAAACAAGAGTGAGGACCCTAATCATAAATAATCAGGAGGACACAATGTATATTGGATGTCATTTGTCTGCTTCTAAGGGTTATTTAGCTATGGGAAAGCAGGCTATAGAATTAGGTGCAAATACATTTGCATTTTTTACAAGAAATCCCCGTGGGGGTAGTGCAAAAGAAATAGATGAAAAGGATGTTGAAGCTTTTCTTAAATTGGCAAAAGAAAATAATTTTGGCAAGCTTGTAGCGCATGCACCTTATACTATGAATGCTTGTGCTGAAAAAGAAAACATCCGTCAGTTTGCTATAGAGATGCTTAAGGACGATATTAGAAGAATGGAATATACTCCTAATAATTACTATAATTTCCACCCAGGTTCACATGTAGGACAAGGTGCTGAAAAAGGCATTGAGATGATTGCAGAGGTCTTGAATATGGTTCTAAAGCCAGAGCAGACTACAACAGTACTCCTTGAAACTATGGCTGGTAAAGGTAGTGAAGTGGGAAGGAATTTTGAAGAAATTAAAGCAATTATTGATAAGGTTGAGCTTAAGGATAAGCTTGGAGTATGTCTTGATACATGCCATATCTGGGATGGAGGATATGATATTGTAAATAAGCTTGACGAAGTTATAGCTGAGTTTGATAGAGTTATAGGTCTAGATAGATTAAAAGCTATACATTTAAATGATAGTATGAATGATATTGATACTCATAAGGATAGGCATGAGAAAATAGGTCAAGGTCATTTAGGTATAGATGCTATAACGAGAATTATCAATCATCCAGCCCTTAAGGATAAGCCATTTATATTGGAAACTCCTAATGATGAAGCTGGTTATGCTAAAGAGATTGCCCTTTTGAAGAGCTTAAGTAATTAGTATAAAATATTGACATTAATGAAAGGAAAGAGTCTTTATATGAGGCTCTAGGTTAACAAAATGAAAATTAAGAATTTAGTAGGAAATAGATTTAAGGAGCGTCCATCAGATTGTGTGGTTGATAGCCATGCACTTATGGTGAGAGGCGGATATATTAAGAATGTAGCTAATGGTATCTTTTCTTTATATCCACCTGCTAAGAGAGTTACAAGAAAGATTGAGAATATCATCAGAGAAGAGATGGATAGAATCGACGGTCAGGAGGTTATGTTCCCAGTTGTTCTTCCAGGTAGTCTTTGGGATGAGTCAGGCAGATATCAGAGTGTAGGAGATGAGCTTTTAAGATTTAAGGATAGAAGCGGTTCGAGAATGATTCTCGGTATGACACACGAGGAGGCTTCTGTTCAGCTTGTAAAGGAATATGCTAACAGCTATGCAAAATATCCATTTATGATTTATCAGATTCAGACAAAGTTTAGAGATGAAGCTAGACCAAGAGCAGGTCTTATCAGAGTGCGAGAGTTTACTATGAAGGATGCATATTCATTCCATACTTCACAGGAGGACTTAGAGGCTTATTATCAGAAGTGTTATGATTCTTATAATAGAATTTTTGCAAGATGCGGTATTCCAGAGGTTGTGGCTGTTGCCTCTGATTCAGGTATGATGGGTGGTAGTGTATCTCATGAGTATATGCTTCTTACACCAGTAGGTGAGGATTCAATTGCCATCTGTACAGAGTGTGATTATAGAGCAAACATGGAAGCCGCTGACAGCATTATTGAAAATGAGAACTTAATTCCTATGGGAGATTTAACAGAGGTTCATACACCAAATGAAAAGACTATTGAAGATGTAGGTAACTTCCTTAAGGTACCTGTAACACAGACATGTAAGGCTGTTGTATATCAGAAGAATGCAGATGATGCATATGTTATCGTATTCATTAGAGGTGACCTTGATGTAAACGAAGCTAAGCTTTCTAAGCTTGTTGGTGAAAATATTCATCCAGCTGTGATTACAGAGGAATCAGGTATCGTAGCAGGATTTATCGGACCAAAGGGCCTTCCAGAGAATGTAACAGTATTCTTTGATAGCTCACTTAAGGGACTTGATAATCTTGTGGTTGGAGCTAATAAGACAGATTATCATTTTACAGGCTTTAATATTGAAAGAGATTATGGTGCTGTAGAATATGTAGATGCAGCTAAGATTGTAGAAGGTGGTATTTGTCCATGTTGTGGAAAGAAGACCATTACAGTTCAAAGAGGTATAGAAGTAGGTAATATCTTCCAGCTTGGTACAAAATATTCTAAATCAATGGGACTTACATACCTTGATGAGAACGGCGAAACAAAGGATGCTATCATGGGTTGTTATGGTATTGGTGTAGGTCGTATGGCTGCCAGTGTATGTGAAGTTAAGCATGATGATTACGGTCCAATTTGGCCTATTTCAATTGCTCCTTGGGAGATTCATATGTGTCTTCTTAGAGCAGATGATGCTGAGGCTAAGGCGTTTGCAGATGAACTTTATGGAAAGATGAATAATAATGGTATGGAAGTTCTCTATGATGATAGAGAGGATGTTCGTCCAGGTGCAATGTTTGCTGATGCAGACCTAATCGGAGCACCTATAAGAGTAATCGTTGGACCAAAGAATCTTAAAGAAGGACTAGTGGAAATTGTAAGTAGAGATAAGTCAATTTCTATGAAGGTAAATAAGGATGAAGTTATAGAAAAAGTAATGGAAATCCGTGCAGAAATGTTTGCTAAGATTAACGAGAAGGTTTCTGAGTAAAAAAGTATATATTGGTTTGTATATATGAAAAGGCGCGTAGGGCGCCTTTTTGCTGTAAAATTAAGTTTTTACGGATTTTTTTAAAATTTTTTTTAAAAAGATATTTCCAAGTAACGAATTATGCTAATTCATGCTTTTTATCATAATTAAGATTAATGAAGTATACAACAATGTTTGCTGATACAATAAGAAGATTTAAAATATATATAAGGAGCACATAATTAAAGCTTTCATTTACAATTTTTGCAATGATGCCTGAAATATATCCAGTAATTATTAAAAGGGTAAATTGTAAGCTCATAGACTTTGCAGTCTTAGCTTTGATATTTTTATAAAGTGAAATAGGCCAAGATAAACCAAAACATATTAACATAAAAGCTTCTAAGAAATTTGTCATAATAATTTCCTCCATAAATTTAATTTTTTTTATTTCGTTGTTATTATATGCTTGCTAAATCCATAATTCAAATATATAATATCTATGAAAATAATAGTATTTAACCTATGGATTTTAGGAGGGAATATTAGATGGAATTAAATCAAATGAGATATTTTTTAGAAGTGGCGGAAAGTCAGCATATAACAAATAGTGCTAAAAAGCTTCATATTGCCCAGCCATCTCTTACCCAGGCGATTCATAGATTAGAGGATGATTTAGGAGTTCCGTTGTTTGTGTCTAAGGGTAGGAATATTGTGCTTACTGAATATGGAAGATATTTGCAGAAAAAGCTGATTCCTATAATGGAACAATTAGATATGTTGCCAGAAAAGCTACATACAATGGCAAAGCTGGCAGATAAAACAATACATTTAAATGTTTTAGCTGCTTCAGCATTAATTACGGATGCCATAATTGAATATAAAAAGGAAAATGAGGATATTAATTTTCAATTATTGCAGAATAGTCAGGATGCTTTGTATGATATAGAAATTACTACAAGAATAAGCAATAATAGTGATAAAAATATAGAAAATATCAATGAATTTATATGTCATGAAAAAATATATCTCGCAGTTCCTAATAATGAAAAATATAGTTCTATGAAATCAATTGATTTAAAAACTGTAATGGATGAAGGGTTTATAGCACTAGCAGGATTAAAACAGTTTTCGGCAATATGCGATAGTCTATGTCAGGAATTGGGTGTAAAACCTAAAATAATATTTGAAAGTGATAATCCTACAGCTGTAAAAAATATGATTATGGCTAATATGGGAGTAGGCTTTTGGCCGGAATTTACATGGGGAAGTGTAGATGAAAAGCATGTTAAATTATTAGAAATAGAAGGAGCATTATGTCAGAGAGATATTGTTATTTCTTATAACCTTAATAAATTAGATAATACAAATGTTATTGGCTTTTTTGAATTTTTAAAATCATATTTGTTTACAAAATAATTAGCATATGATATTCTAGTGGAGTTACAAATTAATATACATTTCAGGTGCCAGAAGCAGATGAAAGATAAGTAATCTGGGGTTCTGGTGAAAAGGGAAGCAGGTGTGAGTCCTGCACGAGCCCGTCGCTGTAATAGAGGAGTCTGGTTAAAAAATAAGCCACTGCAGACCTATAAAATATTCTGTGGGAAGGCAAAATCAGATGTTGATGCTAAAGTCAGAAGACCTGCCTGTTATGTTCACGCTTAGACCACGAGGAAATTGGTCGGAAGGAGAAAAAATGGAAAAGAATAAGAAGAAAATTATTATCGGTTTAGTGGCGTTAGTAGCAGTTGTAGTTGCTTTTATTGCCATTTATTTTATTTTTAGAGAAAAACCGGTAGAAGGCAACAAGGAAATTGTAATCAAAGTAGTAGACAGTGATAAAAAGGTTACAACATATGAGCTAAAAACAGATGCTAAATATCTAAAGGAAGCTATGGACGAAGCTGAGGGTCTTACATATTCCGGCACAGAGGGTGATTTTGGAATGATGATTGATACAGTTAATGGTGTTAGAGCTGATTATACTTTAGACGGTGCATATTGGTCATTTTTAATAAATGATGAATACTGTAATTATGGTATCTCTGAGCAACCCATAGAAGATGGAGATGTTTGTTCTATAGTATATACGTCAGCTGCGGAGTAAAATAATGAAAGTTGCAATAAAGGATATAACACTAATTGCAGTGCTAGTAGCTATTATTGAAGTATGTAAAGTAGCATTGTCGTTTTTACCTAATATTGAATTGACAACGTTTTGGCTTATTATATTTACAATATATTTTGGCAGAAAAATTCTATTTGTAGTTCCTGTTTTTATTGTTATAGAGGGAGCTATATATGGAATTCATTTGTGGTGGATTATGTATTTATTTGTATGGCCATTATTAGTTTTTATATGCTATATGTTTAAAAATTGTAAATCAGTTTGGTTTTGGAGCATTTTTTCAGGAATCTTTGGTTTATTTTATGGAGCATTGTGTACAATTCCACATATTATAGTTGGAGCATTTTCAAGTGGATTATCGACGGGAATCAGATTGGGAATAGCTTGGTGGATAGCAGGTATACCATGGGATATAGTACATTGTATTGGGAATTTTATAATAATGCTTGTTTTATATCAACCTATATCTTATGTGATAAAAAAATTAAAAATTGTAAATAATTTATAGAGTAAATAAGAATGGTAAATCACTCCATAGGATGAGAATACCCTCTTTACTGGACAATTCAGTAAGGAGGGTATTACTATTTAACTATTAGCTTTCGTCGATATTCATTTGGAATGTCATTTGAATATTTTAATCTTACAACGCTGTTATATAATTCATCTGCATAAATACTTTTATTTAGCATCATTCTATCAATACCGTTTAGCGTATCATCATTTTGCATTTCTGATAACTGACCTATAATGGTGAGGTTGGATTTGTTTTTGATTTGGTTTAATAATTTGCTTGCTGATTTATTGAAACCTAAAATTTTTACAAAGTTACATATGTTATTATTTAAATATTCATTCATATCACTTTTTTTAATATCCAATAGTATGGCTAATAGACCACGACATATGGATGTGTAGGCAAGATTTTTACTTTTTAATGTCATACAAAATTCATTAAAACCCTTATAACCATATTCTTTATAGTTGTTTATTATTCTATTAGCTAATTGCTCATCTATATTATTGTATATAGTAAGATTAGTGTCTGAATGTATTTTTTCTGTTAACTTTGCTGCAACTATATAGTCAAAATCGTTTTCTGCTATAGGATATGAGAAGTTATAGTTTTTTTTGTAAATATCATCAAAGCTAAATATGGTCTCTAAGTATTGTTCCTCAGTAAAACCTTTTCTTAAGCTGGAAGCAGAGTACATATAATCATTTGTGCTAATATCATGATAGCTTGAAATAGTTCTTTTTAATAAAAAGGGCTTTATATGTGAGTTTAACATAGTAAGTGATTTAAGATATTCTATGGCAAGGATGTTATTTGGCTGTTCTATAATTGACTTAATATCCTCATTGTCTATAAATTCGCATAAAGCCATAGCTCTTGCACTGGCATAGCTTGCACCATTTTTTATATATTTTTTTATAAAATGATTTATAGGATGTGTGGATGTATTTTTGGCATCTGTCAATATATATGCTATTTTCTTTAATAAATCTAAATCGTCAGTTTCAGCTCCGAAGCATATGGAATCTACTATACCTGTTTTGTGTAATACAGAGACTGCTGCCAAAGCAAAATATTCAGCACTTGAGCAAGAAAAGGGCAATGGTAACTCCAAAACTAAATCAGCGCCATGCTTTAAGGCTATTTCAGTGCGGTCGTGTTTATTCATAAATGCAGGTGTACCACGTTGAACATAATTGCCACTCATTATAACTACAGCGTGATTTGCCCCAGTTAGCTCTTTGGCTTTAGTTATATGATATTCATGACCTTTGTGGAAAGGATTGTATTCAGTTATAAGTCCAACTACGTTCATTGTTTTTACCTTTCTAAAATATTATTAACACATTAAATTTGATTTAATATCACATAATAATCACATTACTATGTAAAATAGAATTTGTAAAGTCTATTATACTATATAAAATGAATACTGGCTTTAATAATTGGAGGTATATATGAGAAAAAAATTTATTTCATTAAGTTTAATATTTACTATTGCATTAAGCAGTATGTATGGATGTGATAAAAAAGAGGATGATAATAAGAGCTTGGTTGATAGCTTTAGCGAAATCCTTAATAGTGGTGATGATAATGAGTCAAATGAAAATATTGTATCAGAAAAGTTTGATATAGATGTAAATTTCAGCGATAAGGAGAAGTTATCAGTTACCAAAAGTGATTTGGACAATTATAATAACGTGATTTCTCTTAATGGGGAAGGAATTACAATTACTGAATCAGGTGAATATGTATTAGGGGGAAAGATTGATAATGGACAGATTATTGTAGATATACCAGACAGTGATGATAAGGTGGTAACACTTATTTTAAACGGTGTGGATGTATCTTGTGATAATTCATCAGCCGTTTATGTTAAAAATGCTAAAAAGGTTGTATTGTCTCTTGTGGCTGATACTACGAATACATTTACAGATGGAAGTGATTATGTATATGATGATGAAGCAGAGGAAGAGCCAAATGCCTGCATATTTTCTAAGGATGACTTGGTAATAGCTGGAACAGGAACACTTATCGTTAATGGCAATTTTAATAATGGAATATATTCAAAGGATGATTTAACTATTACAGGTGGAAATATTGATGTAAAAGCTGTAAATCATGGTGTTAAAGGAAAAGATTCTATTTCCATACTTGATGGAGATATAAGCATTGAAGCAGATGGCGATGGAATGTGTTCTAGCAATAATGTAGATGAAGGTGAAGGATTTATATTAATAGAGAATGGAACATATAATATAACATCAGGTCAGGATGGTATCGCTGCAGAGACATGTCTGTTAATAAAGGACGGACAGTTTAATATTACAACTGGTGAAGGTGCTAAGGTTACAAGCTGGGGAAACAACGATATGTGGGGGAATAAAAATAACCCTATGCGACCTGGTATGGACATGGAGGAAAATAATACAGAGTCAGATACTGTAAGTAAAAAGGCAGTAAAGGCAAGTGTGGACATAACTATAAATGATGGAGAGTTTGTCATAAATTCTGAGGACGATGCTATACATAGCAATGGAAGCATATCTATTGAAAATGGTGAATATGAAATTAAGTCAGGTGATGATGGAATGCACGCGGATAATACACTTGTTATAGATAAAGGAGAAATCAATATTACACAGTGCTACGAAGGTATTGAAGCTACTAATATTACAGTAAATGATGGTGATATTCATATTGTATCAACTGATGATGGCTTTAATGCTGCTGGTGGTAATGATGCATCCGCTGGTATGGGCAGACCAGGAATGAATAATTTTGGCGGTTCAACTGGAACATTGACATATAACGGTGGATATATTTATGTAAATGCTAGTGGTGATGGTTTGGATTCTAATGGAACTATTAGCATAAATGGTGGATATATAATAGTAGATGGTCCTGCTAATGGTGGAAATGGTGCATTTGACTATAGCAGTTCATGTGATATGACAGATGGATTTTTATTGGCCGTTGGTTATAGCCAGATGGCACAGATGCCAAATGATACTACTGTAAATTCTGTAATGATTGGTTTTACTAGTGAAATAAAGGCAGGAGAGCTTGTTAATATATCAGACGCAAATGGTAATCCTATAATCACTTTTTCATCAGCAAAATCTTATAATAATATGGTGTTATGTACATCTTTATTTAAGACAAACGAAGAATACACAGTATCTGTAGGTGGAAATGCAGAGGGTGAGATAGTAGACGGAATTTGTAGTGGTTCTTATGAAGGTGGTACTGTATATGAAACATTTGAGGTAACTGATACTATAAATACAGTTGGAAATGCTACTGGCGGCATGGGAGGCATGGGAGGCATGGGCGGACAAATGCCAGGAGGACAGATGCCAGGAGGTCAAATGCCTGGAGAAGGTATGCAAAAACCAGGTGGCGGAAGAAGATAAAGATGATTTTATAAATGTACTGATTAAAATACAATATATTTCCAAAATTCGACTTGTATACAATAAATTAAAGAGGTATAATTCAAATATATTATGGGTACGGATGTGCCAGATTTATGTAAAGGAGAATTTTGTTATGGCATTTATTGATGAAATGAAGAAAAAAGCAAAGCAAAACAAGAAAACTATCGTTTTGCCAGAGTCTATGGACAGAAGAATTTATGAGGCTGCAGCTGAAATTCTTGCAGAGGATGTTGCAAATATTATTATCATTGGTTCTGATGAAGAGGTAGCAGTAAATAGCGAAGGTCTTGACATTTCAAAAGCAACTATTGTCAACCCTGCTACATATGCAAAGACTGAAGAGTATATTGATACACTTGTAGAGCTTAGAAAAGCTAAAGGTATGACAAAGGAAGATGCCACAAAGCTTCTCCATGAAGAATATATGTTTTATGCATGTATGATGGTTAAGTGTGGTGATGCAGATGGTGTAGTTTCAGGTGCTTGTCACTCAACAGCTAATACACTTAAGCCAGCATTGCAGATAATTAAGACAAAGCCAGGAACAAAGCTTGTGTCAGCCTTCTTTGTTATGGATGTTCCTAATTGTGAATATGGCGAGAATGGAACTTTTGTATTTGGTGATTGTGGTCTTAATCAGAATCCAAACGCAGAAGAGCTTGCAGCTATTGCTGTTTCATCAGCAGAGAGCTTTGAAGCACTTGTAGGCGCAAAGGCTAAGGTTGCTATGCTTTCACATTCATCTATGGGTTCAGCAAAGCATGCAGATGTAGATAAGGTAGTAGAAGCAACACGTATTGCAAAGGAGATGGCACCACAGTTTGAGATAGATGGTGAACTTCAGGCAGATGCTGCGATGGTACCAAGCATTGGTCAGTCTAAGGCACCTAACAGCCAGGTTGCAGGTAATGCCAATGTACTTATTTTCCCAGATTTAGATGCTGGTAATATAGGATATAAGCTTGTTCAAAGACTTGCTAAGGCAGAGGCTTATGGACCAATGTGTCAGGGTATTGCAAAGCCAGTTAATGATTTATCAAGAGGATGTTCTGCAAAGGATATCGTAGGTGTTATAGCAATTACAGCAGTTCAGGCGCAGGAGGTATAAAATGAAGATATTAGTTATAAATTGTGGTAGTTCATCATTAAAATATCAGCTTTTTGATATGACTAGCGAAACAGTTATGGCAAAGGGTATTTGCGAAAGAATCGGTATTCAGGGCTCAGCTCTTACACATAAGCCTAGTGGAAAGGATTCTTGTGTAGTAGAAAAGGATATGCCAGATCATAAGGTTGCAGTACAGATGGTTCTTGATATGCTTGTTGACCCTGTACATGGTGTTATCGCTGATGTTAAAGAGATTTCAGCAGTTGGACACAGAGTTCTTCATGCAGCACAGAAATATATTGAATCAATAGTAGTTAACGAAGATGTTAAAGCTACAGTTCGCGAGTGCTTTGATTTTGGTCCATTACATAATCCTGCAAACCTTATTGGTATTGAAGCTTGTGAGCATGCTATGCCAGGCGTAAAGAATGTAGCTGTATTCGATACTGCATTCCATCAGACAATGCCAGAGAAGGCTTATATGTATGCTATTCCATATGAATATTATGAGAAATATGGCATTCGTAAGTATGGCTTCCATGGCACATCTCATGCATTTGTTTCTAAGAAGGCAATAGAGGTAGCTGGTTTAGATAAGGATAATTCTAAGGTTATCGTATGTCATATCGGTAATGGTGGTTCATGCTCGGCTGTTTTAAATGGCAAGTGTGTAGATACTAGTATGGGTCTTACTCCTCTTGAAGGTCTTATAATGGGTACAAGAAGTGGAGATATTGATCCTGCTGCAGTTCAGTTTATTGCAAATAAAGAAGGAAAAGATATCAATGAAATGGTTGAAATCTTAAATAAGAAGTCAGGTATTTTGGGAATAAGCGGTGTTTCAAGTGATTTCAGAGATGTTACAAAGGCTTCAAAGGAAGGAAACCACAGAGCTGAGGTGGCATTAGAGGCATTCGCTTATAGAGTTGCTAAATATGTAGGTTCTTATGTAGCTGCTATGAATGGTGTAGATGCAATTGTATTTACAGCAGGTGTAGGTGAGAATGATGCACCTATGAGAGCTAGAATATGTAAGTATTTCACATATCTTGGTATTACTATTGATGAGGAGGCTAATGACAAGTTTAGAGGTGTAGAGGGAACTATATCTACTCCGGATTCAAAAGTAAAGGTTATGGTTATTCCAACAAACGAAGAGTTAAAGATTGCACAGGAAACATTAGAATTAGTAAAGTAGTACATTAATTTATATGTTTTTGTATATTTTTGTTGACAAAACCACAACATATGGTTATAATGTTCAAGGTGCGATTTAAGAGAGGTAATTATGCTTATAGATTTACATCCGCTTTTATCACAAACAGGTAAAGTAAAAAGACTTGAAGCTGAACTTAATATGGAAAGCTTTCATATGAAGTCATCTAGTTATCCTATAGTTGCTAAAAAACCGATGATATTAGAATTTACTAATATCGGTGATAGCAAGGTAGAGATTAAAGCTGACATAGATATTGAACTTGATATTCCATGTGGAAGATGTTTAGAGTCTGTTCGCACACAATTAAAGATAGAAACTTTAAGAGAAGTAAACTTAAGTGGTGATATTTCCGAAGAGGAAGCAGCATTGGATGAGATGGACTTTATCGAAGGTACAGATTTTGATGCAACTAAGTTTGCTTACGGTGAGATTTTAGTGAATTTACCTATGAAGGTTCTTTGTAGCGATAGCTGTAAAGGAATTTGTAATAGATGTGGCAAAAATCTCAACCATGGAAGTTGTGGTTGTGATACCACAGAATTAGACCCAAGAATGGCGAAAGCCTTGGAGGTCTTTAAAAGCTTTAAGGAGGTGTAATCCATGTCTATTTGTCCAAAGAATAAAACTTCAAAAGCAAGAAGAGATAAGAGAAGAGCTAACTGGAAGATGACAGCTCCAAATCTTGTAAAGTGCTCAAAGTGCGGCGAATTAATGATGCCACATAGAGTATGTAAGGCTTGTGGAAGCTACAATAAGAAGGAAATCGTTACAGTTGACTAATTGTAACGGCTCTAATAAAAAAGGCTCAGTCTTATTGACTGTGCCTTTTTTATGATATAGGAAAGTTCTCTGAACTTCCTATATCATAAAAAACGCTCCGCGAGGATGAGCACTCGCACGAGAAGAATATGTCAGCTAACGCTGACCGTGCTCGGCTCGCAAAGCGGAGCAAGTCCCTCTAGACA